>NZ_SCMX01000043.1 GCF_005503625.1 Cupriavidus sp. 2SB
GTATCGGTGGGACGTCTGGAAGAAAGCCAGAAGGATTTTGCGTCTTTACTGCATGCCTATGCCCGGCCAGCCGGGCATAGGCATGCAGTAAAGACGCAAAATCCTTCTGGCTTTCTTCCAGACGTCCCACCGATACGATGAACGGGCCTTGTGGCGTCACACCGGGTTCCAGCGGCTGCTGCGCCCGGGTACGGATGTTCGCGATATCGATGGCGTTGTAGAGGCGCACGAGCTTGTCGGCGGCATCGGGCAACAGCACGCGAGCATCGGCGAGCATGCTGTCGGTCAGCAGCACCACCGCGTCGTAATCCACCTTGCACTGGTGCCGCAGCTTGCGCAGCTTCCGCTCGTGACCATCGGCCAGGTGCGCGACGCTGAAATGCTGATAGCCGATCATCGGCACGGCCAGCGGCCCCGTGATGCGCGACAGCGACATGTCGTAGTCGACTACGGCGTCGTATCCGCCCGGCCCACCCTGCTTGAGAATGCTCAGAAAGCGGCGCCGCATCAGCGGCTTGCGGACCGGCGGCAGCAACGCCTCTTCATAGATCTTGCCAAGCGGCCCAAGCTTCCGCTGCTTCTTCAACTGACGGCAATGCGACAGCCAGCGCTCCGGCGCCAGCACATGTACCTTCACATGCGCGGGCAGCCGGGCGCGGAAATGCGATTCCAGTTCCGGCGACGGATACGTGATCGTCAAACCCAGTTCGAAGTGTTCCGGATCGAGCGAGGCCAGCAGTGATACCAACGAGGTCTCGATGCCGCCATGCAGGAAGTGCGTGACGTGGAACAGCACACGCTGGCGGCGCCCGGCCACGGGGGCGATGTCCTTCGAGGCAACCATCGGCATGGCCTCAGCCATAGATCATCTTCACGCTGTCGCCGAGCGCGCTGCGAAGATTCGTCAGCGCCTCCTCGGATGGCGTGATCTGCCATTGCGCGCCAAGCATGGCTTCGCACTGAGCGGTCTTGTTGACGTAGCTGACGCGAACCGGCAAGCCCGGCGACTGCGCCACGCTGGCGAGGTACGGCGTCAGCAGTTCGCGCAGACGTTCGGTCGAAGCATTGCCATTGAAGCCCAGGCACACCGCCTCGGCATACTTGGCACGCGCCGCCACAAGATCCATCACCGTCTCTGCCGTGAAGCGCACGCCGCCCGTGAACGTGTCATGCCGCGCGTTGCCCTGCGCGATGATCAGTTCGTCTTCCTTGAACATGTGCCGGTTGGCGTCGTACAGCTCGTTGAACACGGTCATCTCGATCTGCGCCGTGCCATCGTCGATCATCACGATAATCAGCTTGCCGCGCTGCGTCATCTGCGTACGCACGCCCATGATCACGCCCGCCACCGCACGGCCGCGCACGTCGCGGCCATAGCCGCCGCCGTTGCCCTGCACTTCCTTCTCCAGCGCGGCCAGCGTGCCCTTGAGGAACTTGCGCACCTCGTCGCGCGACGCATCGAACAGATGGCCCGAGAAGTAATACCCCAGCGCCTGCTTCTCTTCCTGCAGCGTGCGCTTGGCCGTCCAGGCCGGCTCCGAGACCAGTTCCGGACGATGCGTCTCGCCGGCGTCTTCCATCAGGTCGAACAGCGACACCTGGTTGGCCGATTCCGCCTTCTGCTCGGCCGCTTCCATCGCGATCGACACCGAGGCCAGCAGCTGCGCGCGATTGTTGTTGAGGCTGTCAAACGCACCGGCGCGGATCAGTGCCTCGATCGTGCGGCGATTGACCTGGCGGCGATCCACGCGCTCGCAGAAATCGAACAGGTCCGTGAACGGCCGCTCTTCGCGTGCGCGCAGGATGTCTTCGATCGCGCCCTGCCCCGAACCCTTGATGCCTCCCAGGCCATAGCGGATCGTCTTCGCATCGGTCGGCGCAAAGCGGTATTCGCTGGCGTTGACGTCCGGCGGCAGCACGGTCAGCTTGTTCAGGCGGCAATCCTCGAACAGGATCTTGACCTTGTCCGTGTCGTCCATGGCCAGCGACATATTGGCTGCCATGAATTCGGCCGGGTGATGCGCCTTGAGCCACGCCGTGAAGTACGCCAGCAGCGCGTAAGCCGCCGCGTGCGACTTGTTGAAGCCGTAGCCCGCGAACTTCTCCATCAGGTCGAAGATGTCGTCGGCCTGTTGCGCGCTCAGCCCGTTCTTGTCGGCACCGGCGCGGAACAGTTCGCGGTGCTTGGCCATTTCCTCGGCCTTCTTCTTGCCCATCGCGCGGCGCAACAGGTCGGCGCCACCCAGCGAGTAGCCGCCGATGATCTGCGCCATCTGCATCACCTGCTCCTGGTAGACCATGATGCCGTAGGTCTCCTTGAGCACGGGCTCGACGCGCGGATCGGGATACTCCACCTTCTCGCGGCCATGCTTGCGTGCGCAGAAGCTCGGGATCAGGTCCATCGGGCCTGGTCGATACAGCGCCACCAGCGCGATGATGTCCTCGAAGCGGTCAGGCTTGGCGTCCTTGAGCATGCCCTGCATGCCGCGGCTTTCCAGCTGGAACACCGCCACCGTGTTGGCGCTCTTGAGGATCTCGAAGGCCGGGCCGTCATCAAGTGGAATCTGGCTGCAATTCCAGTCGGCCTTTGACGGATCGAGTCGGCGGATATAACGCTCGGCCCAGTCGAGAATCGTCAGCGTGGTCAGGCCCAAGAAGTCGAACTTGACCAGGCCGGCCGCTTCCACGTCGTCCTTGTCGTACTGGCTCACCACGCCGCTCATGCCGTCCGTGCCCTGCGTGTACAGCGGGCAGAAATCGGTCAGGCGGCCCGGCGCGATCAGCACACCACCGGCGTGCATGCCGACGTTACGCGTCATGCCTTCCACACGCTGCGCCAGTTCCAGCAGTTGGCGCACTTCTTCCTCGTTGGCTTCGCGTTCGGCCAGCGCGGGCTCTTCCTTCTTGGCTTCCTCCAGCGTCACCAGCTTGCCCGGCTTGAACGGAATCAGCTTGGCCACGCTATCGACGAAACCGTAACCCAGGTCCAGCACACGGCCCACGTCGCGCACGGCCGCCTTTGCTGCCATCGTGCCGAACGTGGCGATCTGCGACACGGCTTCCTTGCCGTATTTTTCCTTCACGTACGTGATCACGCGATCACGGCCGTGCTGGCAAAAGTCGATGTCGAAGTCGGGCATCGAGACCCGCTCCGGATTCAGGAAACGCTCGAACAGCAGCGCGTACTTGAGCGGATCGAGATCGGTAATGCCCAGCGCATAGGCCACCAGCGAACCGGCACCCGAACCCCGGCCCGGCCCCACCGGCACACCGTTGTTCTTGGCCCAGTTGATGAAGTCCGCCACGATCAGGAAGTAGCCCGGGAAACCCATCTTGATGATGGTGCCGGTTTCGAACTCAAGCCGCGCGTAGTACTCGGGCCGCTGCCGCTCGCGCTCCGCCTCGTCGGGGAACAGCACCTCCATGCGCTTTTCCAGACCTTCCTTGGCCATGTGGATGAGGTAGTCATCCAGCGACATGCCATCGGGCGTCGGGAACAGCGGCAGGCTCGGCTTGCCCAGTTCCAGCGTGAGGTTGCAGCGCTTGGCGATCTCGACCGAGTTCTGCAGCGCCGACGGGATGTCCGCGAACAGCGCGGCCATCTCGTCCTGCGTCTTGAAATACTGGTCGGTCGTGAACTTGCGGATGCGGCGCGGGTTGGCCAGCAGTTCGCCTTCGGCGATACAGACGCGCGCCTCGTGCGCGGTGAAATCGTCGGGTGTCATGAACTGCACCGGATGCGTCGCCACCACGGGCAACTGCATCGAGGCGGCCAATTGCACGGCCTGCGGCACATACGCATCGGTACCGGGATGCCCGGCGCGTTGCAGTTCGATATAGAAACGTTGCGGGAAGACACGCGACCAGTGCTGCGCGGCGCGGCGCGCAGCCTCGACGTTGCCGTTGCCCAGCGCCTGGCCGACATCGCCACCCATCGCACCGGACAGCGCGATCAGGCCCGTCGCCAGCGGCAGGCCCTCTTCGCCCGGCTCTTCGAACCAGCCCGGCTCGAACTCGGCGCGGCCTTTGTACTGGTTGCTCAGCCACGCGCGCGACAGCAACGCGCAGAGATTCAGGTAGCCGATGCGATCCTGCACGAGCAGCAACATGCGCGCGGGCTTGTCGCGATCCTCGGCATTGGTCAGCCAGATGTCAGCGCCCACTACCGGTTTGACGCCGCTGCCGCGGGCCTCCTTGTAGAAGCGGATCAGGCCGAATGCGTTGGCAAGGTCGGTGAGCGCGAGCGCGCCCATGCCGTCGCCGGCGGCTGCCTTGACGGCGTCGTCAAGACGGACAATGCCGTCCACGACGGAGTATTCGGAGTGCAGGCGGAGGTGTACGAAGCGGGGTGCAGACATAGGGCGCCATTGTACCGGCTCCCCTCGCCCGATCTGCGGAGACTTTTCGTAAAGTGATGTCACCTGCAGGGTCTGGGGCGCTGGCCGCGACCATTGCGCAACGGGTATCGGGGAGGCCGCCGAACGGCTATAATTTCGCCTTTCCAATCAGGCAGTTACCGAGCGCTTTCGTGCCCGGCCAGCGGCGTTGCACCATGCAGATCGTTAATATTTCGGCTTACAAGTTTGTCTCGCTCGACGATATCGAGACCCTGCGTCCCGCCATGCGCGAGCGCTGCGACGCCGCGAGCCTCAAGGGCACGATCCTGCTGGCGCCGGAAGGCATCAACATGTTCCTGGCCGGCACCCGCGCACAGATCGACGAATTCATGACGTGGCTGCACGCCGACGCCCGTTTCGCCGATATCGCGCCGAAGGAAAGCCTGTCCGAGAACCAGCCCTTCAAGCGCATGCTGGTTCGTGCCAAGAAGGAAATCATCACGATGAAGATGCCGCTGATCCGCCCCGAATCGGGTCGGGCGCCGGCGGTGCGCCCGGTGGACCTCAAGCGCTGGCTCGATCAGGGTCACGACGACGAGGGCCGCCCCGTGGTGATGCTCGATACGCGCAATGATTTCGAAGTGGCGGTTGGCACCTTCGACAACGCCGTCGAGTACAACATCTCGAAATTCAGCGATTTCCCGCCGGCCGTCGCCGAGAACAAGGCTGCGCTGGAAGGCAAGACCGTGGTCTCGTTCTGCACCGGCGGCATCCGCTGCGAAAAGGCCGCGATCCACATGCAGGAAGCGGGCATCGAGCGCGTGTACCAGCTCGAAGGCGGCATCCTGAAGTATTTCGAGGAAGTGGGCGGCAGCCACTACAAAGGCGACTGCTTTGTCTTTGACTATCGCACCGCCCTGAACCCGAATCTCGAACCCTCCGGTCCGGTGCAGTGCTTCGCGTGCCGCGCCGTGGTCACGTCGGAAGAACAGCAACATCCGAAGTACGTGGTGGGCAAGAGTTGCCCGCATTGCGCGGACGCCGCCGCAGCGTAAGCTTCCTGGCGCCTAAGCCGCCAGCAGGTGGTAGAGATTGCGGAGCATTCCCGCCGTGGCGCCCCAGATAAAGCGATGACCGCCCGCTTCGAGCGGATACGGCATCGCATAGAACTGGCGTTCGCCGCCCTCATACCGATAGATGCGGCGCTCATGCCGCGATGGGTCCATCAGGAACGCCAGCGGCACTTCGAAGACATCGGCCACTTCGCCCGCATCGGGTTGCAGCGTGAAGCCTGGCCGCACCAGGCCCACGACCGGGCTCACGTGAAAGCCCGTGCCCGTGATGTAGTCGGGCAGCGAGCCCAGCACCTCGACGAAATCCCGTCCGATACCAACTTCCTCTTCGGTCTCGCGCAGTGCCGTGGCGATCCGGTCGGCGTCATAGGTTTCCTGACGGCCACCCGGAAAACTGATCTGCCCCGCATGGGAAGAGAGATTGGCATTGCGTTGTGTCAGCAATACGGTCAGCCCGTGCTTGTGCTCCACCAACGGCACCAGCACTGCAGCCTCGCGCAACCCACGCGTTTTGTCGTAGATGCGCGACTCGTCGGTCAGTTCAGGCTCCCAGGCGGGCGGCGAGAGCAGCCGGTGCCGGATGAAATCGGGCTGCATGCGCGGCGCGGAAAGCGGCGCGCGCTGATGGTCGGTCGCGACGACCGGAAGTGTTTCGGGATCGAATATGGGGCGCATAACACCGGCAAGTATGACAGGAAGCGACGTACCGCGCCGGGCGCCCCACAATGCAAAAAGGACACCCCGAGGGGTGTCCTTCGCAAAGCCGGTCTGGCGTAGCACCGGTTTCCCGGTGCTGTCAGAAAAGCTTACTCTGCAGCGGCGGCGACCTTGGGGGTCTTCGCTACCAGCTTTTCCTTGATACGTGCCGACTTGCCCGAGCGCTCGCGCAGGTAGTACAGCTTCGCGCGACGGACGTCGCCACGACGCTTGACTTCGATGCCGGCGATCAGCGGCGAGTACAGCTGGAACGTACGTTCCACGCCTTCACCCGACGAGATCTTGCGCACGATGAAGGAGCTGTTCAGGCCACGGTTACGGCGGGCGATCACCACACCTTCGTAAGCCTGCACGCGCTTGCGCGTACCTTCCACCACATTCACGTTGACGATAACGGTATCGCCAGGTGCGAACACGGGGATGGACTTGTTCGCGGTCAGACGCGCGATTTCTTCCTTCTCGATCTGCTCGATGATGTTCATCGTTTTCTCCTTGACCATCATGCCAGCGTTCAATGCCCCAGAACTTTGCTGGGCCCCGGCAGAGGATGGTAGTTTCACTTGGCGGGAGCGAACTCCCGCCCTGCTTTCGCCGCCAGTTCCGACAGATACTTCTCGTCGGCCTTGGACAACAATCCTTGCCCACGCGCGGCCACGATCAGGTCGGGACGCTTGCGAGCGGTATTGGCCAGCGCCTGCTGCCGCCGCCATTTTTCGATCTCGGCATGATGGCCCCCGAGCAAAATGTCGGGCACCCGCACACCTTCATATTCTTCCGGCCTCGTGTAGTGCGGACAATCGAGCAGGCCGTTGACAAAGCTGTCCTGCACCGCCGATTGCGCATCGCCCAGCACGCCGGGCAGATGCCGCACCACCGCGTCGATCAGGGCCATCGCAGGCAGTTCGCCCCCCGACAGCACAAAATCGCCGAGGCTGATTTCCTCGTCCACGCGACGATCGATCAGACGCTGGTCGATGGCCTCGTATCGTCCGCACAGCAGCACCAGTCCCGGGCGCTGCGCCAGCGACATGACCTTGTCATGCGTCAGCGTCGCGCCTTGCGGCGACATCAGCACCACATGCGGCTTTTCCACCCCGGCGTCACGCTGCGCCGCAGCCGCGGCATCGAGCGTATCGTCCAGCGGCTTGGCCAGCATCACCATGCCGGGTCCGCCACCATACGGCCGATCGTCGATCGTCCGGTAGTTGTCGACGGTGAAGTCGCGGGGATTCCAGCTGCGCAGCGTGTAACGCTGCTGCTTGGCCGCCCGGCTGGTAATGCCCCAGTCGGTCAGCGCACGGAACATCTCGGGAAACAGCGTGATCACGTCGAACTGCATCGCGCCTCCCAGGACGTCACTTCAGTACTTCAGAAATCGAGCCCCCAGTCGACCACGATGCGCCGGGCGGAAATATCCACCGAGCGCAGATATGCGTCGACAAACGGAATCAGCCGCTCGGCGGCCTTACCGTCCGGCAGCTGGTAAGCCACCTCGAGGATCTGATGGGCGCCATTGTCGATCAGGCCAGTCACCTCGCCGAGCGCTTCGCCCTGCTCGTTGACCACGGCACAACCGATCAGGTCGACCCAGTAGAATTCATTCTCTTCCGGCGCGGGGAAGTCCTCCCGCCGGATCCAGACGCGCCTGCCCTTGAGCATTTCGGCCACATTGCGTTCCGAGACACCGGTAGCTTGCGCCACCACGGTACCGCTATGTTCACGCGACTGGGCAATCTTGACGCTCACTGCCTCCGACGGCGACGCCGGTGCCGCCAGCCTGCCAGCGGGTGGCGCGGGAAGCAGCCACCAGCGGCGGGCGTGGAGCAATGCGGAGGCGTCGTCCGCATGCGGCTGGACCTTGATCCAGCCCCGGATACCATACGCCGCGCCCACGTAGCCAACCTCGATGAGGTCGTCGGGAAGCGCGTCGGTACAGAGCAGCCCGGCGGGCAGCTTTGCTGAGCGCACAGCGGCACCGCCTTGCGTGGCGGCGTTCGACAGGTTCAGCGGCTTGCGGCCGGTGGCGTTGCCAGTCACGTTGGCGGAGCGTCGGTCAGACATCGCCACGCACCGGAAACCGGCGCACAGGCGATATGACTATCAGGCAGCAGCCGGAGCAGCCTTGGCGGCTTGCTTCACCAGGCGGGCAACCGTCGGCGACAGTTGTGCGCCAACGCCTTGCCAGTAGGCCAGACGGTCGTGCACCAGGCGCAGACCTTCTTGCTTTTCAGTCGCCAGCGGGTTGTAGAAGCCAACGCGCTCGATGAAACGGCCATCGCGACGGTTGCGCGAATCGGTAGCAACGATATTGAAGAAGGGGCGCTTCTTGCTGCCGCCGCGAGCCAGACGGATTACGACCATTGTAAATTCCTCGAAAAAACGGGGTGTGCGAACACGAAACGCAAGAGTATAGCCCAGTTCCGCAGCCCAAACAAACACTTAGGGCGATCCCGTACCCCGCGCCGGCGCCGAAGCGCCCTCGACGCAACATCGGAGCCGCCGGGCCGTGGCGAAAACCGCGAAGCGGCTCTGCAACAACAGTCCGATGATGCACTTTCCGGTCGCTCAGATGGAACAACCGCAGCCGCCGCCAAACAGGCGTCAAAGCTGGCAAAAATGACGAAACAATCCGTTACACCAGTAACGGGTTTCGCATAGGCCATCACAGGCGCGCTGCGTACCATGGACCCAACGCCTGACTCATCACCTGGACATTGGGAATCCGCATGCTTGCCCGCCCCCACCTGCGCTCACTGGTGGCTGGTACCTTGGCCGTCATCGGCCTGGTTGGCGCGATCGCCACCAGCCACGCACAAGTCGCCTTCTGGCAGCGCGCCGTCGACAATCCGGTGCGCGCGGTTCGCCTTGGCGCCGATAGCTGGGATGTTGCCGCGGTACGCGCCGAAAATCGGCAGCACGTGCAGCAGCAAATCGACCGCATGGAGCAACGCGCCCGCAACGACGACCGCCTGAGCGGACGCCCCCCCGAACCCGGCAACCGCGACGAGCGGGCGCGCCAGGCGGGTGGACCGGATCGTAACACCGGCGACAACGGTGCGATGCGCGGCACCGACGTTCGCCCCACCAACGTCGGCCCCGGCTGGCAGGCACGCGGACGCGACGGCGGACGCTGACTCCCCCTTCGGCCAGCGCCTGGGTGACGGGGCGTACAATGCGGCATCCCTGCCCCATCGCCCCGCTCACGATGCCTGCCGCAAGCCAAGCCCCTGTCGTCGCGCCTCAATCCCCCGCCGGACGTCCGCTCCGAAAATCCAAGCTCGTCACCGTTGCGCTGGCCTTCCTGCTGGGAAGTGTCGGCTTGCACCGCTTCTATCTGCATGGCCTGGGCGACAAATTCGCCTGGACCCACCTGCTGGCCATGCTGGCTGGTGCGATTGGCGTCACGTCGATGGCATTGGGCACCGGCAATGCGGCATTGAACTGGACGTTTGCGGTAGCCGGTGGAGCGTCTATCGTTGCCGCCTTCCTCACGGCCATCGTGTTCGGACTGCGTCCCGACGAAAAGTGGGATGCCCGCTACAACCCGCACGGCCAACCCACGCGCTCTGGCTGGCCGGTGATCATTCTCGTGATCCTTTCGCTGATGATCGGCACTGGCCTGTTGATGGCCGGACTGGCGATCAGCTTCCAGACGTTCTTCGAATCCCAGGTGGAAGCCGCCAAGGCGCTCTCGCAGGAGTAGCGCACTGCTTCAATTCCCACTGGTTGCAAAGATGCAACCAAACGTAAGTGGGGAAATGAAATGTGCGTTTACTTCGCCATACTCGCCGATATGGCAAATCGTTCGCTTTTTGTGCTTCATGCAATTCGCACAGTTCGTGGATAGATTCCTGACCATTCAGACATAACAACAACAGAGACAACTGCATTGGCACGGCCTTAGGCGCGCGCTGCAGATGGGGGATTGTTCCTTGATATGCCCGGCCTCGCCGGGCATATGGACCATTCTCGCCAGGAGCGCGTATGAGCACGCCCGCCGCATTGCAGAACCACGCCAACGTTTCTGTCGCCGCCGGCGCCACCTCCGTGGCTGCCCCGCAAGGCCCCACCAACTTCCTGGTTTCCGCGTCGCGCGAAAGCGTGCAGAACTACGCCCGCGAGGGCAACGACCTGCTGGTGTCGTTCAAGGACGGCCACACGCTGCGCATCGAGGGGTTCTTCGCCAACGGCACACAGACCCACAACCTTGTGTTTGTCCAGGACGATGGCAGCTGGCTGGCTTCGTTCGACCAGGCGATGGTGCCCGGCGGCGATCAGATCGCCGACGCGGCGGTGGCCTACACGCCGATCTCGCAGAGCACGTCCACCACCGCCTTGCTGGCGCTGCTGGGTGTGGCCGCTGGTGCGGGCATCATCGCCGCCGTGGCTGGCGGCGGCGGGGGCGATAGCGATAGCGGCGGCAACGTGGGCGGTGGTGGTAGCGGCGGCGGCACGGGCACCACGCCCGCCGCGCCATCCGTCGCGCCCATCGGCAACGTGATCGGCAGCAACGGCTCGCAAGCCACCGACAATGCCGCGCCAACGCTGCAAGGTAGCGGCGCGCCCGCCAACAGCACGATATCGATCCTGCTCGACGGCCGTCCGCTGGCAACCGTGCGCGCCGATGCCAACGGCAACTGGAGCTACACACTGCCGCAGCAGTTGCCGGATGGCGCCCACCAGATCGTGATCACGCAGACGGCACCCGATGGCACCACAAGCGCACCCACCGTGATCGATTTCACTGTCGATACGCAAGCGCCTGCCGCCCCGGTAGTGACCGACGTCAGCGACGATGCCACGCCGGGGACGGGTCCCGTCACCAGCGGGGCCAGCGCGAACGACAGTACGCCGACGCTCACCGGTACGGCCGAGGCTGGCAGCACCGTACAGATTTTCAACGGCGCCACGTTGATCGGCAGCGTGATGGCCGATGCCAACGGCAACTGGTCGTTCACGCCTGGCACCGCCCTGCCCGACGGCAGCTACACGTTCACGGCCACGGCCACCGATGCCGCCGGCAATACCGGCGTGGCGAGCGCGCCGTTCACGCTCGTCATCGACACCGCACCGCCAGCCGCGCCCACGGTTACGCAAAGCAATGCGCAAGGACTCGCCGGCACGGCCGAAGCGGGCAGCCTGATCTCGATCGATCTCGATGGCGACGGCACGGCCGATGCCACCGTCACCGCCGATGGCGCGGGCAACTGGCGCTACGTGCCCTCGCCCGCCTTGCCCGATGGCACGACGATCACCGTGATCGCCACGGATGTGGCGGGCAATGCCAGCGCGCCCGTAGCGGCCACCGTCGACAGCACGGTGCCCGATGCGCCCGATCTCGACAGCGTGACCGATGACCGGGCGCCCGTGACAGGTACGCTGGCCAGCGGGGACACCACGAACGATGCCACGCCCACCCTGTCCGGCAGGGCCGAGGCCAACAGCCTCGTCACGATCTACGACGGCACTGCCGTGCTCGGTACTGTGGTCGCGGATGGCGATGGCAACTGGCAGTTCACGCCCACTGCGTCGCTGTCCGAAGGCTCGCACGTGCTGACCGTCACGGTGACCGATGCAGCAGGTAACACCAGCGCCGCCACGGCACCGTTCTCGTTGACCGTCGATACCTTGCCGCCCGGCACACCCACGGTATCGCCCAGCAATGGCGCGGTCCTGTCCGGCACGGCCGATGCGGGCAGCACCGTCCTGATCGATCTCGACGGCGACGGCACCGCCGACGCCAGCGTCGAGGCCGATACCAGCGGGCACTGGTCCTATGCACCGGACACGCCGCCGGGCAACGGCGCGGTGGTGACCGTCACCGCCACCGATGCGGCGGGCAACGCGAGCCCATCCGCATCGACCACGATCGATACCAGCATCGTCGACACCACGCCGCCCACCACGCCAACCATCGCGCCGACCGCGGGCACAACACTGTCCGGCACTGCGGAAGCCGGCAGCACCGTCAACCTGGACCTGAACAACGACGGCACGGTCGATACCACCGTCGAGGCCGACGACGAAGGCAACTGGACCTACACGCCGGTCCCACCCATTGACGATGGCGTCACCGTCAGCGTGACCGCCACAGACAGCGCCGGCAACACGAGCCAGCCGGCGACGGCCATCGTCGATGCCAGCGCACCGCCCACGCCTGCCATCGGCACCGTCACTGACAACGCATCGCCCATCACAGGTCCGCTGACAACGGGTGGGAGCACCAATGACACTACGCCCACGTTCGCGGGCACCGCGGAGCCTGGCAGCACCATCACCCTTACTGACACCGTCAGCGGCAACGTGCTCGGCACTACGACCGTCGATGGTGACGGCAACTGGACATTCACGCCGCCCAGCGCCCTGCCACCCGGCGCGTATGCAATCGAAGCCATCGCGACCGACGCCGTTGGCAATGCCAGCGGCCCGAGCACGGCGTTCGAACTCGTCATCGACACCTCGCCACCCGCAGGCCCTGCCATCGGCACGGTCACCGACAACGCCGATCCCGGCACGGGACCATTGCTGAACGGCGGCATCACCAACGACACCACACCCGCATTCAGCGGCAACACCCAGCCGGGCAGCACGGTCAATCTTTACAGCGGCACCACGCTGCTGGGCACGGGGGTGGCGGACGAGAACGGCAACTGGACCATTTCGCCATCGCCGGCACTGGTCGACGGCAGCTACACGGTCACGGCCGTCGCGACCGATCCGGCCGGCAACACCAGCATTCCCGGCGCGGCCTTCACGCTGACCGTCGACGCCACGCCGCCCGCTGCGCCCACCATCGTCACCAGCAACGGCACCACATTGAGCGGCACGGCGGAAGCCAACAGCACGATCGACATCGACCTCGACGGCGATGGCACCGCCGATGCCACGGTCACCGCCAACGACGATGGCGAATGGACCTACACGCCCCTGCCCACGCTCGGCGATGGGGCCGTGGTCAGCGTGACCGCCACCGATGCCGCGGGCAACGCCAGCGAACCGGCCACGATCACCATCGACGGCGCCGCGCCCGATGCGCCATCCATCGATGCGGCCACCGACGACACGACCCCTGCGACAGGCGCCCTGGCCAGCGGCGACAGCACCAACGACACCACGCCGCTGCTGAGCGGCACGGCCGAACCGGGCAGCATCGTCGAGATCTCCAATGGCAGTGCCGTGCTTGGCACAGCCACGGCAGACGAAGACGGCAACTGGACCTTCACGCCCACGGTGCCGCTGACCGACGGCGTCTATACGCTGACCGCCACGGCCACCGATGCAGCCGGCAACACCGGGGCCGCCAGTCCCGCGTTCACGCTGACCGTCGATACCGCGCCACCCGACGCGCCCAATGTCACCGGCAGCAACGGGACCGCGCTGACGGGCACGGCAGAGGCCAACAGCGTGATCGGCATCGATCTCGACGGCGATGGTGCCGCGGACGCAACCGTTACCGCCGACAACAACGGCACGTGGACCTACACCCCCTTACCCGTGCTGCCGGACGGCGCCGTACTCGGCGTGACGGCTACCGATGCCGCAGGCAACACCAGCGCCGTCGCAGCGGTCACGATCGATGCCGCAGCGCCCGCCGCACCTGTCATCGTGTCCGCCACCGATAACGCGACGCCGCTCACCACGCCAGTACTCGACGGCGGCAGCACCAACGACACCACGCCTACGCTGACCGGCACCGCCGAACCCAACAGCACCATCAACCTCTACAGCGGGGGGGCACTGCTGGGCACCGTGGATGCCGATGCCGACGGCAACTGGTCGTTCACGCCAGATCCGGCGCTGGTCGACGACACCTACATCGTCACGGCCACCGCCACCGATGCCGTGGGCAACACCGGTCCGGACAGCGCCCCCTTCACCCTTACCGTGGACACCGCGCCCCCCGCCACGCCGATCATCGACATCCGCAGCGGCACTGCGCTGGTTGGCACCGCCGAAGCAGGCAGCACGCTCAACATCGATCTGGATGGCGATAGCGAGGCCGATGCCACCGTCACCGCCGATGCTGACGGCAACTGGACCTACGCACCTGCGGGTGGCCTGGCCAACGGGCTGGCGGTGTCGGTGACTGCGAGCGATGCCGCAGGCAACACCAGCGGTCCGGCCACGGCCACCATCGATGCCGCCGCGCCGCTGCCGCCCGTGATCGTCACGGTAACCGACGACAACCCGCCCGCCACCAGCACGCTGTCGAGCGGCGCGAGCACCAACGACGATACGCCCACCCTGGCCGGCACCGCCGAGCCCAACAGCGTGATCAACGTCTACGACGGCACCACGTTGCTGGGTACCGTCACCGCCGCCAGTGGCACCGGGGCGTGGACCTTCACGCCCGACGGGCTCGACGATGGCAGCTACACGTTCACCGTCACCGCCACTGACGCGGCCGGGAATACCAGCACGGCCAGCGCACCGTTCACGCTCACGGTGGATACCGTAGTGCCCGATGCGCCGTCGATCCTCAGCGTCACCAAGGACAGCGCGGGGCCGGGTGTGCCGGTGGTGCCGGGCGGCGAGACCAACGACGCCACACCGTTGATCGCCGGCGTGGCCGAGCCCTTCTCGAACATCGCCTTGTACAACGACGGCACGTTAATCGGCAGCACCGTCGCCGACGAGAACGGCAACTGGCAGATCTCTCCCGCCACGCTGCCCGACGACACCTATACGCTGACGGCCATCGCCACCGATGCGGCAGGCAACAGCAGCGACGCAAGCGCATCGTTCACGTTCACCATCGACACCGCCCCCCCCGCCGCGCCGGACATCCTGCCCAGCGACGGCACGTCGCTCACCGGCACGGCCGAGCCAGGCAGCCTCGTCAACATCGACATCGGCAACAACGGCAGCATCGACGCCACCGTGGGCACCGACGCAAGCGGCAACTGGTCCTACATGCCGGCCTCACCGCTGGGCGATGGCGTGGTGGTCTCGGTGACCGCCACCGACGGCGCCGGCAACACGGGCGCAGCCGACAGCACCACGGTCGACATCGACCTCAACGACGTCACGCCACCTGCCGTGCCCACCGTCAATGCCAGCAACGGCACCGTACTGACCGGCACGGCGGAAGCTGGCAGCACCGTGAACCTCGATCTCGACGGCAACGGCACGCCCGATACCGCCGTCACCGCCACTGCCGGCGGCGTGTGGACCTACACGCCGCCCACGCGACTGCCCGATGGCACAACCGTCAACGTGTCGGCCACCGATTCGGCAGGTAACACCAGCGGCAATGCCACCGTGACGATAGACGGCGTGGCGCCGATTGCACCGGTTATCGCCAACCTGACCGACAACACCCTGCCGCTGGCCGGCACCGTGCTGACCGGCGGCAGCACCAACGACACCACGCCCACGCTCTCGGGCACGGCCGAGCCTGGCAGCACCGTCAGCCTGTTCAGCGGCACCACGCTGCTGGGCACGGTGGCGGCCGATGGTCTCGGGAACTGGAGCTTCACTGCCGCCACGCTGACCGATGGCGGATACACCGTCACGGCCACCGCCACCGATGCCGTGGGGAACACCAGCGCGCCATCCACGGCATTCAGCTTTACGGTCGATACCGTGGCGCCGGTCTTGCCGACGATTGCCGCCACCAACGGCACCACACTGACGGGCAGCGCAGAGGCCAACAGCACTGTCGGCATCGACTACACCGGCGATGGCGTGATCGATGTCACCGTCAACGCGAACGGCGCAGGCGTCTGGACGTACACGCCTGCAACGCCATTGGCCAACGGCATTGTCGTGAGTGCCACCGCCACTGACGCCGCCGGCAATACCAGCGCCGCCGCGAATGTCACCGTGGATGCCGCCGCGCCCGCCACGCCGGTGCTGCTATCGGTTACCGACGATGTGGCCCCCGTAGCCGGCACGCTCATCAGCGGCGCAGCCACCAACGACACCACGCCGACGCTGGCCGGCACGGCCGAGGCCGGCGCCACTATCACCGTCTTCGACGGCCTCACCCTGCTCGGCACGGCCACTGCCGATATCAACGGCAACTGGCAGTTCACGTCTCCGGCGCTGACCAACGGCCCCCATGCGCTGACGCTGACCGCCACCGATGCCGTCGGCAATACGAGCACCGCCACGACAGCGTTCAACCTGACCGTCGATACGAATGCGCCCCTCACGCCGGTCATCACACGCAGCAGCGGTGTAGCGCTGAGCGGCACCGCCGAAGCAGGCAGCACGGTGAACCTCGACCTCAATGGCGATGGCACGGCCGACGCTCGCGTGACGGCCGACACGGGCGGCAACTGGACTTTCGCGCCTTCGCCCGCACTGACCAACGGCATCACGATCAGCGTCACGTCCACCGACGCAGCCGGAAACACCAGCCTGGCTGCCACTGCCACGGTAGATGCCCTGGCGCCTGCCGCACCAGTAATCACCACCGTCACGGACAACGTCTCGCCCGTGACCGGCACGCTGGTCAACGGCGGCAACACCAACGACACCACACCGACACTGGCCGGCACGGCCGAGGCCAACAGCCTGGTCTCGGTCTACAACGGCTCCGCGCTGCTGGGCACCGTGCGCGCCGATGGCAGCGGCAACTGGAGCTTCACCACGGCGATCCTGGCCGATGCCACCTATGCGCTGGCCGTCACCGCCACCGATGCAGCGGGCAACGTCAGTGCGCCAAGTCCCACGTTCACCGTGACCGTCGACACCATCGCGCCGACCGTCACCGCCACAATCTCGACGCTGACCGACGATACCGGCGCCGTGGGCGACTGGGTCACCGGCGATCATTCGCCCATCGTTGGCGGCACGCTGAGCGGCGCGCTGGGCGCGGGTGAAACCTTGCAGGTCAGCCTCGATGGCGGCACGACCTGGACCAATGCCGTAGTCAGCGGCACAAGCTGGCAGTGGTATGCGCCGGGCCAACTCACGGATGGCGCCCACTCGGTCAGCACGCGCGTGGTAGATGCCGCCGGCAATCTCGGCACCGCATCCACGCAGGCGTTCTCCATCGTCACGAACGTGGCCCCGCAGGTGACCGTGCGCGATGCGGGTGGACTGTTGGGCATCGCCGATGCCAACCTGCTCGGCCTGATCGAACTCGGGCAGCAGCAGTTCTTCGCGGCGAGCGACTACAACAACAACATCCAGCAGGTGCGCATCTCGTTCGGCGGCGTGCTGGACCTGCTGGCGCTGCAGCAACTGAACGCGAATGCGGCGCTGGCCGCCGAACTGGGCCTGCGCTTCCAGGTGGTCAATGACCCTGGTCTGCTCGGAATCGGTGCCTCATCGGTGATGACGATCACGTCGCTGAATGGCGGTACGATCGACAACCTGCATCTGAACGAATTCCTCGGCTCCGTCACGCTGTCGAACGGCCTGCTCGGCATCAATGTCGGCCTGCTGAATTCACTACAGATCACCGCCACCGATTCCACTGGCCTCAGTGCCACCAGCAGTGCGGCGCAACTGCTCAGTGCCGGCGTGCTGACCAACCTGCTCGGCGGCACGCAGCCCTCGGCCATCGTCGAAGGAACCGCCACCGGCAACACCCTGAATGGATCTGCAGGCGACGACCGGCTCTACGGCTACGGCGGGGATGACACGCTCAACGGGCTGGGCGGCAACGATCTGCTGCGCGGCGGCACAGGCAACGACGCGCTCAACGGCGGCGCAGGCAACGACCTGTTGATCGGGGGCGCCGGCAACGACACGCTGACCGGCGGCACAGGCGGCGACGTGTTCCTCTGGGAGGTCTTCGACAACACCAACGGCACCGGCGGCAATGGCACGGACACGATCACGGATTTCAACGTCGGGACCAGCCCGAACCAGACCGGCCTGGACCGCCTGGATGTCTCCGCGCTGCTGATCGGCTACCAGTCCGACGCGGATGGCCCCGCGCACTACGTCAATGGCGTGGCGACCATCGACCAGGGCGACCTGATCCGCAACTACCTGTCGGTCACCAACGTCAATGGCAACACCGTCGTGTCGATAGACCGCGACGGCGCGGGCGGGGCGTTCGGCTCGCAAACGCTGGTCACGCTGAACAACGTCACCACGAACCTGGAGACCCTGCTCGCCAATCATCAGATCCTTGTGTGAGAAACGCCCAGCCATCGACACCAACTTCATCGGGGACGCCGCCGATTGCCGACACATGCTCATGACCCGGATGCACCACCCGTGGCCGGTCCGGTCCGACGGGTTCGACTCACGATCATGCTTGGCCTGCTGGGCGTGTCCATCGCTGGCGGCTGGCAGGTGTCCGCCACGGCGGCAACGCCGGTCACGGCGCTCGCGCAGGTGACGGGACCGCTCCCGGCACCCTCCTCCATACCATCCACCGCACCCGACACCACCCGGCACGTCGCGCTGCAGGGACTGAACATGCGAGAAGCGATCGGCATCGCGATCTCGCGCCATCCGGACATCAGCCGCGCCAATGCCGTGGTGGCGCAAGGCACCTCCGAGGTGGCCGTTGCCAAGGCCGCCTGGTATCCAAAACTCGAGTATGGCGTGCGGCCCGGCTATGGAGGCACCTTCGGCACCGGCGGCAACAACGTGGGCGCGCGTGCTTCAATCGGCGTCAGCCAGTTGGTCTACGACTTCGGCCGTACGTCGAGCAAGGTGGCGGCAGCCGATGCGTCGCTGACGCGCAGCCGGCACCTGCTGGCCGAAAGCATCGAGAACGTGGCCGCCAACACCGCCGCAACGTTCGTCGATCTCTCCGCCAGCCAGGAGATCGTGGCCGCAGCCCAGCGGCAGATCGAGGCCCTGACCGGCATACGCGGCAAGATCGGGGACCGTGTACGCGCCGGGTTATCGGTGACATCCGACCGCAACATGGCCGATGTGGCGATCCAGCGCGCGCGTGCGGACGAACTCAAGGCACGCAGCCGCTTCGACGTGGCTGCCACGCGGCTGGCCCAGTTGATTGGCGCCCGCCCACCGCGCGTGGCGGCATTGAACAACGCGGACGAAGACGTGCGCAGCATGGGCGACGAGCGCGGCGACGTGGAGCAAACGCCGTCCGTGCTGGCGGCCGGCGCCGCCGTGGAGGCTGCGCAGGCCCACGTCACGCAGGCGGAAGCCGAGCGCTTTCCGGCGATCAGCGTCGGCGTCAGCCGCGCAGCGTCCACCGGCCCCACCAATGCCAACGACGACACCTGGATCGGCGTGCAGATTGCCGGCGACTTCTCGCTGGGCGGTCTCAACCGGCATCGCATCGCCGCCGCCAAGGCCGAGCAGCGCGCGGCCCTGGACTCCCTCGACAACGAACGGCTGCAGGCCCGCACCGCGTTGAACGCGGCCTCGACCGAAGCCACCGGTGCGTCGGCGCGACAGCGCAGCTTCGAGGAAGTGATCGGCTTGCTGCATGCCTCGCGCGATCTGTACTGGCAGGAATACATGCTCAACAAGCGCACGCTGACCGATGTGATCAATCCCGAACGGGAGATTTTCATCGCGGAGCAGGAACGCATCACCGCCATCGCAGACAGCATGCTGGCGCGCATCAAGGCACATGTGGCGGTAGGCCGGTTCGTGGAGTTGCTACGGGAGCAGGAACTTGGAAGCCAATCGCAGTAGTGACAAGCGCGCGCCGGACCCGCCGCCGGAGGTGACCGACCTCGGACGCTGGGCCGAGGCCATCCTGCTGGCCGCGCGGCACCTGGGCCTGCCCAATTCGCCCGAACTCGTGCGCGGCGCTGCGGCCTGGGCCGATGCCTCCGACACCGGCCGCGCGGTGGTGGAGATGGCTGCGGCAGCCGGTCTCAACGCGCAGTTCGTGTCCTTGCCACCCGATGCGCTGACAGACGTGATGCTGCCCGCGCTCGTGTGCGTGGATGCGTGCTACGTCGGCATGATCGTCGCCGTAGCCGAAGGCCGCGCCGCGCTGCACGTGCCCACCGATAGCGGTGTGCTGGAGCGCACGCCCAAGCTGGACACGCTGCTGCGCGACGGCCGCCTGCACGTGCTGCTGGTGCGCGAGCGAGAGACCCCGCGTAGCGACCGTCTCGATGCCTACATGGCCGCCCGTCCACGAGAATGGCTGCGCGCGGCCTTCACCACGAACTGGCGCACGATGCTGGAGTTGGGATTGGGCTCGTTGTTCGGCAACCTGCTGGCCATCGCCACATCGCTGTTCGCGATGCAGGTGTGGGACCGTGTGGTGCCCGCGCGCTCGATCCACACGCTGTGGGTGCTGGCCGCCGGAGTGTTGCTGGCACTGGTGCTCGAACTGATGATCCGCACCGCCCGCGTGGCCATTGCCGATCACTTCGGCAAGCAGGTCGATCTGAAACTCTCGGCGATGTTCTTCGCACGCGTGCTCGATATCCGCAACGATGCGCGACCGCAATCGCCAGGCACGCTGGTGGCCCAGTTGCGAGACCTCGAACAGTTGCGCGAACTGCTGACGTCCAGCACGCTCGGGGTGCTGATCGACCTGCCATTCGTACTGGCCTTCCTGTTCATCATCTGGCTGCTCGGCGGCTGGCTGGTGCTGGTGCCGCTGCTCGCTATTCCACTGCTGGTGCTACCCGGCGTGGTGGCGCAGGTGCCGCTGGCGCGGCTCTCGAAGCAGGGGATGTCGGAGTCTGCGTTGCGCAATGCCATCCTGATGGAATCGATCTACCGCATCGAGGACATCAAGTCGCTGCAGGCGGAGCCGCGCTTCCGCAAGCTCTGGCAGCACACCAACGAAGTGAACGGCGAGGTGGGCCTGAAACAGCGTTTCCTGGCCGGGCTGTTGATGAACATGGCGCAGATGGTGCAGCAGATGGCCTATGTTGGCGTGCTGGTGGCTGGCGTGTACGGCATCCTCGACGGCGACCTGTCCTTCGGCGCAGTGCTGGCCTGCTCGATCCTGACCAGCCGGACCATCGCCCCGCTCTCGCAGATTCCCGCCGTGCTGGGCCGCATCCAGAATGCGCGCGTCGGCAAACAGGCGCTCGATACGTTGCTGACGTTGCCCGTCGATCACGAACCCGGCCGCGATGCTTATCACCGCACGGCATTGCTGGGCCGGTACCGGTTGGAGAACGTGGTCTATGGTTACGATCCGCAGGAAAAACCTGTGCTGACGGTCGCGGATCTGCGCATCGAACCCGGTGAACGCATTGCGATCCTGGGACGCGTAGGCGCCGGAAAATCCACGCTGTTGCGCCTGCTGGCCGGGCTGTCGACGCCGCAGCAGGGCCGCGTGATGTTCAACGACACACCCATGCCGATGATCGACGTGGCCGATGTGCGCCGCGACGTCGGCATCGTGTTGCAGGAAGCCAGCCTGTTCTACGGCACGCTGCGCGACAACCTCCTGGTTGCCGACCCGCTGGCCACCGACGACGCCCTGCTGGCTGCGCTGCGACTGGCCTGCGCCGATCGTCTGCTGCTGAACCAGCCGCACGGCCTGGACCTGCGCATCCGAGAGAACGGCGTTGGACTATCAGGCGGCCAGAAGCAGGCGCTGATCCTGGCGCGCACGCTGTTGCGCGCGCCGAACGTGCTGCTGCTCGACGAACCCACCGCCTCGCTCGATGAAGCCACCGAACTGGCCATCATCCGCCAGTTGCGCGGATGGCTTGGCGGACGCACGCTGGTGGTGGCCACGCACCGCTATCCCGTGCTCGCGTTGGCAGACCGTCTGATCGTGATCGACAATGGCCGCATCGTGCGTGACGGCCCCAAGGATGACGTGCTGGCCGCGCTGCGTGGCCAGTCTCCCGCAACCGGCCCGGCCGTGCGCGCGGCGGAGTAACGACCATGGACGCCTTTGCAACGTGGATGCGAATCGGCCAGCGCGGCGACGCGCCCCGCTACCTGTTGTGGACGATCATCGTTGCGCTGGCGATCTTCATCGCCTGGGCCGCGCTGGCCGGACTCGACGAGGTCGCCATGGGCGAGGGTCGCGTCACGCCTGCCTCGAAGGGACAGATGATCCAGAGTCTCGAAGGCGGCCTGCTGGCAGAGTTGACCGTGCGCGAAGGCGACGTAGTGAAGGCCGGCCAGCAACTCGCCACGCTCGATCCGGTACTTGCGCGATCATCGATGGAAGAAACGCTCGAAAAGATCACAGCGCTACAGGCCCGTGCGGCACGACTGCAGGCCGAGATGAACGATGCGGATACGGTGCAGTTTCCCGCCGAACTCGCGAAAGCGCCCGCCGTGACCGAGCGCGAGCGGCAAGCCTTCCTGACCAATCGTCGCGCTTTCCGCGAGAACGCCGGCAACCTGCGCGAACAGCTTCGGTTGGCGCAGAACGAACTCAATATCGCCCTGCCGTTACTGCGTACCGGTGCAACCAACGAAGTAGAAATCCTGCGTTTGCGGCAGAAGGTGGCCGAACTGACCACCAAGCTATCGGCCACGCAGAGCGAATACTACGTGGCACTGAAATCGGACTACGCCACCACCATGGCCGATCTCGGTCCCCTGCTGAAGATTCGCGAAGGCCGTGCCGACCTGCTGCGGCGCACCGCACTGGCATCGCCTGCGCGCGGCATCGTCAAGGACATCCGCATCTCGACCATCGGCGGCGTGGTGGCACCCGGTGGCGTGCTGATGGAGATCGTGCCGCTGGGCGACCAGTTACTTGTGGAGGCGCGCATCAGTCCGCGCGATATCGCGTTCATCCATCCGGGGCAGGAAGCCACGGTGAAAATCTCGGCGTATGAATCGTCGGTCTACGGCACGCTGCCCGCCAAGGTGGACCGCATCTCGCCGGACACGATCGAAGACCAGGTGGACCGCCGCATCTACTACTACCGGGTCTATGTGCTGACCGACCATGCGTGGCTGGAGACGAAGGACGGCAAACGGCATCCGATTCTGCCCGGCATGGTGGCGACGGCCGAGATCCGCACTGGGCGCCGCACCGTGCTCGAATATCTGGTCAAGCCATTCAACCGCGCGGCGGAGGCATTGCGCGAACGGTAGGGTACGGCGACGCTGGCACCGATCCGGCGGCGAGGTTACTCGCCGATACAAATCCCGGCGTTTTCCACACAACCCGGATACAGGGCACGAGCAGGCTGCATGCATGAACCGGCCATCCGGCTCGTCGCCACCCCGTTAGGTTATGGAAACACCAGACCGTCTTCTCCGAAGCTTTCTTCGGATCGCCGAACTCGAATCATTGTCCAAGGCTGCCGACAGCGTGGGACAAACCCAGTCGGGTATCAGCAAGCAACTCGCCATGCTCGAAGCGCATGTCGGCAAGCCATTGTTCGTACGAACGGGGCGCGGCGTTGCGCTGACCGAGGCCGGATGCAAGCTGCAGGCGGCCGTAGAGGCGCCGTACCGCGCCATCGACATGGCGGTAGAGTCCATACGCGAGACTCACGGCACCACACAGGGCACGTTGCGGATCGCCTTCGTCCACACCGTCAACTATTACTTTCTGGCTGATGCGGTGGCGAGCTTCTTTGCGAACTACCCCGACATCAACCTTTCGCTGATGGGGCGCAGTTCGGCGGACGTCGTCGCGCTCGTGGAAGCCGGCCGGGCCGATCTCGGTATCGCCTACGACACCGCTGTGGATACCGCCGGGCTGGCGGTACACCCGCTCTTCGAGGACGACATGTGCCTGGTCACCTCGCGCACGCCCGATGCCGCACTGGCCGAAGCGGGGATCAACCTGCGCGAGCAGATACTTCGGCTGGTGGGATTTCCCAAGGGCTATGCGTTGCGTCGCATGGTCGAAATCGCGGGCCTTCAGCATCCGTATGTCGCCGAGGCCGAAACCGTCGATGCCATTCTCAAGCTCGTATCCCTGGGCGTTGGCGACAGCATCCTGCCGTCCCGGCTGCCGGACAAGCTGCTTAACGAGTACGGACTGAGCAAGGTGAAGATCCGGAGCCCGCTGCTGCGCCGACGCATCGTCGTCGTCAAACGCACCGGCCGCCAGACCCTGCCGCTGGTGGAAACGCTGTTCCGATCCGTGCTGCAGGTCGCGGGTACGCTGCGGGAGTAAGGCGTTGAAACCCTTCGTGTTGCGTCCCTCTCAGCCGGGCACGGCTTCCCGCCATGTCGCGGCGTTGATCAGCATGCCTGCCTGACGCAGTGCATCCCACCAGATCA
The DNA here is from genome assembly GCF_005503625.1 of Cupriavidus sp. 2SB. Lineage (GTDB taxonomy): Bacteria > Pseudomonadota > Gammaproteobacteria > Burkholderiales > Burkholderiaceae > Cupriavidus. The sequence continues at coordinate 24,203 of NZ_SCMX01000043.1, forward strand.
CACGCAATAGCGGTGCCGCCCTGGCGATAAAGAGCGCCTGCAAGGGATCGCTCTCGATGTAGTGCGTCACCCCGGCTCGCCGCGCGGCGTTCGCCTTGTGGGCTGCGGCCCCGGCAGGCGTTCCATCGTAGCCGTCCGGCCGCATCATCAGATCCAGGTGGCCATAGCCGTGCCGATCGAGCCATGCCTGGGTGCGCGCCCGGTCGACGCTGGGCCGCCCCGTGATGACGGCCCTGACGTTCTCGAAATCGACGGACGGCACGACCTCGAAGGGTAGTAGCGCATCGCGTTCCTGCAACGCTGCGGCCAGGTCTTCGTCGTATCGGGAAAGCGGGATGTCGGGTAGCAGGATGCCGTCCAGGTCGATGGCGTAGCGCGCATATTCGTGATCGTCGCGCATGCCCTCCGCAGCACCCGCCTCGACGCGCGACCAGTCGTCCCGATAACGTTCCGTATAGGCTTGGCGCTCCCACGGAAACATCGTGAAGAACCCCGTCGAGTCGTTGGCATAGTCGGGGCGAATCCGGCTGATCTCGTCGAACGCCCCGGTCAACGTCTTGACCACAAGGCCATGCCGCTCCAGGAACGCGATGCAGTCGACCAGCGTGAACCCGCGGCCCGCAATATCCTCGCAGAGCAGCACCTTCGTTCCCGGCGGCGGCAGCGGCCCGGCCGAGTTCCACAACACGCGGCGGGTCGGCCGGTCGTAGGCCAGAAATGCCACCGGCGCGCCAATCGCGTGCGAGACCATCAACGCGAGGGGAGCGCCGCCTCGCAATATGCCGATGCTGGCGCCGAATTTTTCTTCGAGCAGCATGGGTTGGAGGGACTCGATCCACTGGTCGAGTTGGTCGTACGTCAACGTCAGAACCGGTTTTTCCAATGCTATGAGTGTCTTGGTGAAACGCGGATGTCAGTATGGCGTGCCGGGTCATCGCGAGCCACGCACGTACATTCATCTCGGCTATCGCCTTCCGGCATAACGTCCACCCCCGGCATTGGCACCGGGATCAGAACAGGCTCCCTTGCGGGGACGGCGGCACCGGCACACTGAACAGATCGAGTCGCAGCGGGGGGCGCTCCTTGTTGAGACCGAATCGACGGCAGGCTTGTTGGAATCTCTTTTCCACGAGTTCGGCAAAGATGCCCGTGCCGCGCATCCGCTGCCCGAACGTGGAGTCGTTCTGCCGGCCATCGCGGATCTGCTCGATGAGGCTTAGCACATGGCGCTTGCGGCCCGGATAATGCTGCTCGAGCCATTCGACGAAAATATCGCGCACCTCCAGTGGCAACCGCAGCATCACGTAGCCGGCGGACGCAGCGCCAGCCTCGGCGGCGGCTTCGAGGATGCGTTCGATCTCGGTATCGGTCAGCGCCGGAATGATCGGGGCCACCATGACGCCGGTGGGAATGCCCGCGTCGGCCAGTCGCCGGATGCCTTCGAGCCGTCGCGCAGGCGTGTTGGCGCGCGGCTCCAGCCTGCGTGCGATATCGACGGACAACGACGTGACCGAGATGTAGACCCGCGCGAGTCCCTTTTCGGCCATGCGGGCAAGGATGTCGATGTCGCGCGTCACCAGCGCGGACTTCGTCGTGATCGCCACCGGGTGGTTGAATGCTTCGAGTACTTCGAGAACGGAGCGCGCCAGGCCCATCTCCCGCTCGATCGGCTGATAGGGATCAGTATTGGTGCCGATGGCAATGACGGACGGCTGGTAGGACTTCTTCGACAGTTCCTTGCGCAGCAGTTCGGCAGCGTTGGGCTTGGCGAAGAGCCGGGTCTCGAAATCGAGCCCGGGCGACAAGCCCATATAGGCGTGCGTCGGACGGGCAAAGCAGTAGGAGCAGCCATGCTCGCAGCCGCGATAGACGTTGATCGACTGGTCGAAAGGCAAGTCCGGCGACTGGTTGTGCGTGATGATCGACCGGACGGTCTCGATCGTTACCGTGGTGCGGGGCACGGTGCGCTCACCATGGGCTTCGATCTCGCCAGCCAGTCCGTCGAGGTCCACCTCGCGCTGCCAGCCGTCGAAACGGGATTCCACATTGGACGTGGCGCCCCTGCCCTTCTGGGCCTGCGCGCGGTATGAGGGCATGGGATTTCCCCTTGGCGGGACATCAAACGAATACTGTATAAATATACAGTATTCCCCCTGCCACCCAAACCCATTTTTCAGGCCATGCCGGGTCCGCCACCCTCACGGGGCTCCACCAGAATAGCGAGCGTCTCCTTGATCTCCTCCATCACCACGTAGCTCTTGGACTGCGCCGCTCCAGGCAACTGCAGCAGGATATCGCCGAGCAGCCGGCGGTACTCGCCGATCTCGCGGATACGCGCCTTGATCAGGTAATCGAAATCGCCCGAGACCAGGTGGCACTCCAGCACCTCGGGAATGCGCAGCACCTCGCGGCGGAACTGCTCGAACATGTTGCCGGACTTGTTGCCTAGCGAAATCTCCACGAATACCAGCAGCGCGCTGCCGAGCAACGCCGGATTCAGCCGTGCGTAGTAACCCATGATGACCCCGTCACGTTCGAGCCGCTTCACGCGCTCGATGCATGGCGTGATGGTCAGCCCCACCGCCTCGGCGAGGTCTTTCATCGAGATCCGGCCATCGGCCTGAAGTACCTCCAGGATCTTGCGATCCAGCCGGTCCAGTGCCCGTATCGGTTGACGGCTCGTTCTCATGATTTTTTCCTGTTTCCGTAAAAAGTTCAGAAACTATGACTGGATAAAAGTCCATAGTATAGAAGCGAATTCTTAGACAGATTGTTTTTGCAGTACGGAGCCCCCGAAAATGCGCGTTCTTGTTCTTGGCAGTGGCGTGATTGGCGTCACCAGTGCGTGGTATCTGGCCCAAGCCGGTCATGAAGTGACCGTGGTGGACCGCGAAGGTGGCCCTGCGCTGGGTACCAGCTTTGCCAATGCCGGCCAGATCTCGCCGGGCTACGCATCGCCGTGGGCCGCACCGGGCGTGCCGCTGAAGGCCATCAAGTGGATGTTCCAGGAACACGCGCCGCTGAGCATCAAGCCCGATGGCACGCTGTTCCAACTGCAATGGATGTGGCAGATGCTGCAGAACTGCACCGCCGACCGGTATGCGATCAACAAGGAGCGCATGGTACGGCTGGCCGAGTACAGCCGCGACTGCATCCGCTCATTGCGCAACGAGACCGGCATTTCCTACGAAGGCCGCCAGCAAGGCACGCTGCAGGTGTTCCGCACGCAAGCACAGCTTGAAGCGGCAGCGCGGGACATCGCCGTGCTCGAAGAGGCAGGCGTGCCCTACCAATTGCTCTCGCGCGAAGAACTCGGCGCGAGCGAACCGGCGCTTGCCGCGGCGGGTCAGAAGCTGGCTGGCGGCTTGCGTCTACCCAACGACGAAACGGGCGATTGCCAGTTGTTTACCGAGCGGCTGGCGGCCATGGCTGCATCCATTGGCGTGGAGTTCCGCTACAACCAGTCGATCGACGGACTGCTCACCGAAGGTAATGCAGTCACCGGCGCGCTCGTCGGCGGCAAGCCGATGATGGCGGACGCCGTGGTCGTGGCGCTGGGCAGCTGGTCCACCCCGTTCGTGAAGCACGTGCTACCCGGTCTGTCGAACCTGCCCGTGTACCCGCTCAAGGGCTTCTCGATAACGGTGCCGCTCGTCGACGCTGAAAAGAGCCCCGTTTCCACCGTGCTCGACGAAACCTACAAGGTTGCCATCACGCGTTTCGACGACCGCATCCGCGTGGGCGGCATGGCGCAGATCGTCGGGTACGACCGCTCGCTCGACCCCAACAAGCGCCGTACGCTGGAACACGTGGTGACCGACCTGTTCCCCGGCGCCGGCGACGTGAGCCGCGCCACGTTCTGGACCGGCCTGCGCCCGATGACGCCCGACGGCACCCCGGTTGTGGGCCCTGCCGGCATTCGAGGCCTGTGGCTCAACACCGGACACGGCACGCTCGGTTGGACGATGGCTTGCGGTTCGGGACAATTGCTCTCCGACCTGGTCTCGGGCGCGCGTCCGGCGATTCGTGCCGATGACCTGTCGGTGGATCGATATCGGAAGTCGGCGCGCACGCACCATGCGCCGAGGCCGGTGACGGCGTAAAAAAGGCGACCCGAGGGTCGCCTTTTTTGTTTCCTGCTGCTTGCTCCCCTCTCCCGCTCTGTTTTTGCTCCCCTCTCCCGCAAGGCGGGAGAGGGGTTGGGGGAGAGGGCCGGAGGTTCTGCTTGCCGATCACGTCGCAATTTGAACGGCTTGCCCTCTCCCCTGCCCCTCTCCCAGAGGGAGAGGGGAAAAAACCAAGAGGGCAAACTAGCGCCTCAAAACTGCTCCGCCCCCAGCGCATTCACCGCGTCCGCACCCGCCACAATCCCCGCGCGCAACGAGCTCGCCTGCGACAGGATGTGTTCGCCGAAGAAATGTGCCGTGGCGATCTTCGCCTCGTAGAACGCCGGGTCTTCCGAGCGCTTCGCATCGGCCGCCAGCATGGCACGGCCGAACTGCCAGCCCGAGAACACAATGCCGCAAAGCTTCAGGTACGGCACGCTGCCGGCGAACACCGCATTGGGGTTGCTCTTGGCGTTGTCCACCACAAACTGCACCACGGCTTCCAGTGCCTCACGGCCCTGCTTGAGCTGCGCCGACACTGCCTTGAAGGCTACGCCCCCGTGCAGGGCAAGCGCCGCCTCGGTCTCGGCGATCTGCGCGCAGAGATTGCGCGCCACCGCGCCGCCATCGCGCACGGTCTTGCGGCCAACCAGGTCGTTGGCCTGAATGGCCGTCGTGCCTTCATAGATCGGCAGGATGCGTGCATCGCGATAGTGCTGCGCGGCGCCCGTTTCCTCGATGAAGCCCATGCCGCCGTGAACCTGCACACCCAGGCTCGTCACGTCGATCGACAGCTCGGTGCTCCAGCCCTTCACGATCGGCACCAGGAACTCGTAGAGCGCCATGTTCTGCTTTCGCACGGCCTCGTCCGGATGCTGGTGCGCCACGTCGCTGGCAGCCGCTGCGAAATAGGCCACGGCGCGGGCGCCTTCGATCAGTCCGCGCATCGTCATCAACATGCGCTTGACGTCGGGATGATGGATGATCGTCACGGCCTCGCGCGCCGAGCCATCCACTGGGCGGCTTTGCACACGATCCTTCGCGTAGGCCACAGCCTGCTGGTACGCACGCTCGGACACGGCAATGCCCTGCATGCCCACCGAGAAGCGGGCCGAATTCATCATGATGAACATGTACTCGAGGCCGCGGTTCTCCTCGCCCACCAGCGTGCCGATGGCCCCGCCGTGGTCGCCGAATTGCAGCACCGCAGTGGGGCTGGCCTTGATGCCGAGCTTGTGCTCGATCGACACGCACTGCACGTCGTTGCGCTCGCCCAGCGAGCCATCGGCATTGACAAGGTATTTCGGCACGGTGAACAGCGAGATACCCTTCACGCCTTCCGGTGCATTGGGCGTGCGCGCGAGCACCAGATGGACGATGTTCTTCGCCATGTCGTGTTCGCCATAGGTGATGAAGATCTTCGTGCCGAAGATCTTGAACGTGCCGTCACCCTGCGGTTCGGCACGCGTGCGCACCGCAGCCAGGTCCGAACCGGCCTGCGGCTCGGTCAGGTTCATCGTGCCCGTCCACTCGCCCGAGATCAGCTTCGGCAGGTAGGCCTGCTTCTGCGCGTCCGTGCCGGCCGTCAGCAGCGCCTCGATGGCGCCATCGGTCAGCAGCGGGCACAGCGCGAACGACAGGTTCGCGGCGTTGAGCATCTCGTTGCACGGCGTCGCCACGAGCTTGGGCAGGCCCTGCCCGCCGAAGTCAGCCGGGTGCAGCACGCCCTGCCAGCCACCTTCGCCAAACTGGCGGAACGCATCCTTGAAGCCCGGCGTGGTCGTCACGACACCGTCTTTCCAGCTGCTCGGGTCGATGTCACCGGCACGGTTCAGCGGCGCCACGACTTCCTCGTTGAAGCGCGCGGCTTCCTCGAGAATGGCTTGCGCGGTATCGGGGGTAGCGTCCTCATAGCCAGGCAACTGGCTCAGTTGCGCGAGGCCAGCCAGTTCGTTCATGGCGAACAGCATGTCCTTGAGCGGTGCGCGATAAGTCATCGACGTCTCCTGTCTTTGTAAAAAAGCCGCTCGCGGGAAATACCCGGAACGGCTTCTTGTTCTTCTATACGGGCCGGCTCACCAAGGGGGAACCGGCCGGGCGGGCGATCAGCCCAGTGCGGCTACCAGTTCCGGCACCACGGTGTTCAGGTCACCAACCAGGCCGTAGTCCGCCACCGAGAAAATCGGGGCTTCCGCGTCCTTGTTGATCGCGACGATCACCTTGGAGTCCTTCATACCGGCCAAGTGCTGGATCGCGCCCGAGATACCGACGGCGATGTACAGCTGCGGAGCAACGATCTTGCCCGTCTGACCGACCTGGTAGTCGTTCGGCACGAAGCCGGCATCGACTGCCGCACGCGAGGCGCCCATTGCTGCGCCGAGCTTGTCGGCCAGCGGGGTCAGCACCTTCGTGTAGTTCTCGCCCGAACCCACGCCACGGCCACCGGACACGATGATCTTGGCAGCGGTCAGTTCCGGACGGTCGCTCTTGGTCACTTCACGCGACACGAATTGCGAGATGCCCGCGTCGGCCACGGCCGGCAGCGTTTCCACGCTGGCCGAGCCACCTTCGGCGGCAGCCGGGTCGAACGCCGTGCCACGCACGGTGATGACCTTGATCTTGTCGGCCGACTTCACCGTGGCAATCGCGTTGCCGGCGTAGATCGGACGCTCGAACGTGTCAGCGGCATCCACCTTGGTGATGTCCGACAGTTGAGCCACGTCCAGCTTGGCGGCCACGCGCGGCAGGATGTTCTTGCCCGATGCGGTGGCCGGCGCCAGGATGTGCGAGTAATCGTTGGCGATGGCCAGGATCTGGTCGCCCACGTTTTCGGCAAGCTGGTCAGCAAAGTACGGTGCATCGGCCAGCAGGACCTTCGACACGCCCGCGATCTTCGCGGCGGCATCGGCAGCGGCCTTGGCATTCGAGCCAGCCACCAGCACGTGGACATCGCCACCGCACTGGGTGGCTGCCGTCACGGCATTCAGCGTGGCGGCCTTGATCGATTGGTTGTCGTGTTCAGCAATGACAAGTGCAGTCATGTTTTATCTCCGCGCGCTCAGATGACCTTGGCTTCAGACTTCAGCTTCTGCACCAGCGTGGCCACATCCGGGACCATCTGGCCAGCGCTGCGCTTGGCCGGTTCAACGACCTTCACGGTCGACAGACGCGGCTTCACGTCCACACCGAGATCTTCCGGCTTGACGGTATCGAGCTGCTTCTTCTTGGCCTTCATGATGTTCGGCAGCGTCACGTAACGCGGCTCGTTCAGGCGCAGGTCGGTGGTCACCACCGCCGGCAGCTTCACCGACAGCGTTTCCAGACCGCCATCCACTTCACGCGTCACCGATGCCTTGCCATCCGCCACCACGACCTTCGAGGCGAAGGTGGCTTGCGGCAGGCCAGCCAGCGCGGCCAGCATCTGGCCGGTCTGGTTCGAATCATCGTCGATGGCCTGCTTGCCGAGGATCACCAGTTGCGGTTGTTCCTTGTCCACCAGTGCCTTGAGCAGCTTGGCCACGGCCAGCGGCTGCAGGTCTTCGGTGGTTTCCACCAGGATGCCGCGATCGGCACCGATGGCCATCGCGGTACGCAGCGTTTCCTGGCATTGCGCCACGCCGCACGATACGGCGATCACTTCCGTGACGACGCCGGCTTCCTTGAGGCGCACGGCCTCTTCCACGGCGATTTCGTCGAACGGGTTCATGCTCATCTTGACGTTGGCCAGGTCGACACCCGAACCATCCGACTTCACACGGACCTTGACGTTGTAGTCCACCACCCGCTTGACTGCGACGAGTACTTTCATGCGCTCACTCCACTGATAGCTGATAGTCCAAAGTTTTGAATCGCTCGCCATTATAACCACCGGGGTGGCGGCGCTTTTGATTTTCGAACGATCGTACTATTTTATAGACAAAGAATTGCCGGGCATAGCCGGCAATTCGAAAAATCCGTGCTCATTGTGCCGCAGGATGCCCTGCAGGCACAGTGTATGGATGAAAACCCCTAGAACTTACCAGGCCGTAATCACCGATTCCTTGAACGTCGTCTGCACGTACTGCTTGATTTCCGGCGAGTGATACGCCTTCACGAGCTTGGCCACCCACGGCTTGTTCTTGTCGGCTTCGCGGATGGCGATCAGGTTCGCGTACGGACCCTTCGGGCCTTCCGTGGCGATGGCATCGCGCGTGGGCGACAAGCCAGCCGATTCCGCGTAGTTGCCATTGATGGCAGCGGCGTCGAGATCGTCCAGCGAGCGCGGCAGTTGGGCAGCGTCCAGTTCCACGATCTTGATCTTCTTCGGGTTCTCGACGATATCCAGCGGCGTGGCCTTCAGGCCCGCATCCGGACGCAGCTTGATCAGGCCCTTGGCCTGCAGCAGCAGCAGGCCACGGCCACCGTTGGTGGGATCGTTCGGCACGCCAACGCGGGCGCCCTGCTTGATCTGGTCGAGCGACTTGATCTTCTTCGAGTAGACGCCCATCGGGAACGTCACCGTGAAAGCGATATGCGTGAACTTGTAGCCGCGATCCTTGATCTGCGCTTCAAGGTACGGCAGGTGCTGGTAGCTGTTGGCGTCGAGGTCGCCAGCGGCCAGCGCGGCGTTCGGCTGAACGTAGTCGCTGAACTCGACAAGCTGGATGTTCAGGCCATCCTTGGCTGCCACCTTCTTCACCTGCTCCATGATCTGCGCGTGCGGGCCGCCCGTCACGCCGATCTTGATCGGCTTGTCCTGCGCGAACACGCCAGCCGATACCGTCAAACCCAGCGCCACCACGGCGCCCTTCAGCACATTACGACGTTGCATCTCGATTTACCCTGTTTTCCCTGTTGAAACTTGCGAATCAGCGATGGCTGATCCGGCGCACCAGCCAGTCGCCAAAGCTCTGCACAGCCTGTACGAACACGATCAGGACCAGCACCACGGCGACCATGATCTCGGTCTCGTAACGCTGGTAGCCGTAGCGAATGCCGAGGTCGCCCAGACCACCGCCGCCCACCGCACCCGCCATGGCCGAATAACCCACCAGACTCACGAACGTGATGGTCAGGCCCGCGACGATACCGGGCATGGCCTCGGGCAGCAGCACCTTCCAGACGATCTGCCGTGTCGTGGCGCCCATCGACTGCGCTGCTTCCACGAGGCCCTTGTCCACTTCGCGCAGTGCCGCTTCCACCAGCCGCCCGATGAACGGCACGGCCGCAATGGTCAGCGGCACGATAGCCGCCGTGGTGCCGATCGACGTACCGACGAGGAATCGCGTCAGTGGAATCACCAGCACCAGCAGGATGATGAACGGAATCGAGCGCACCGCGTTGACGACCACACCGATCGTGCGGTTGAAGAACAGGTTCGACACCACACCACCGTTGTTCGTCAGGTGCAGTAACACACCGAGCGGCACGCCGAGCAATGCGCCAACCACGCCGGAAATGCCCACCATCAGCAGCGTCTGATTGAACGAAGACAGGAACATATCGAGCAGTTCAGACGACATGATCGATCTCCTCTACAACGACGCCCTGGTTCTGCAGATACTCCATGGCCGCGCGCACGCTGGCCGGGTCGCCCGTGGCCATGATCGCCAGCGAGCCGAATGCCTGGCCCTGGATCTCGTCGATATGGCCATGCAGGATGTTGAAGTCGAGGCCGTGCTGGCGGATCGCCTGCGCCAGCACGGGCTGGTCAACGTTATCGCCCGTGAAGGCCAGGCGATACACGTGGTCACGGCCATTGCCGAGCCGGCTTTCCACGCGCTTGAGCACGCTGACCGGCAGTTCCTGCGCGATGACGTCGCCGATCATGGCACGCGTCACCTCGTGCTGCGGACGCAGGAACACGTCGATCACGCGGCCTGTCTCCACGACCTGCCCCGCTTCGAGCACGGCCACGCGGTCACAGACCTGCTTGATGACTTCCATCTGGTGCGTGATCATCACGATGGTCAGGCCCAGCTCCTTGTTGATCCGCTTGAGCAGTTCGAGGATCGAGCGCGTGGTCTCCGGATCGAGCGCCGATGTGGCTTCGTCCGACAGCAGCACCTTGGGCTTGCTGGCCAGCGCACGCGCAATGCCCACGCGCTGCTTCTGGCCGCCGCTGATCTGTGCCGGATAGCGGTCGCGCAATACTGACAGTCCCACGAGTTCAAGCAGGGGCTCCACCGTGGTGGCGATCTCCTGCTTCGACTTGCCCGCCAACTCCAGCGGCAACGCCACGTTGTCGTAGACGGTGCGCGAGGACAGCAGGTTGAAATGCTGGAAGATCATGCCGATCTCGCGGCGCGCCTCGCGCAGCGCGGACTTGCCCAGTGCGGTCAGGTCCTGGCCGGCCACGATTACGCGGCCACCGGAGGGCCGGTTCAGCAGGTTGATGGCACGCACCAGCGTGCTCTTGCCGGCGCCGCTTCGGCCGATGATGCCGAAGATCTCGCCGGATGCGATGGATAGGCTGACGTCACGCAGCGCATGCACTTCCCCCGACCCGCCGGGGAATCGCTGCGACAGCCCTTGCAATTCGATCATTGGAAAACGAAAAAACGGCAACAGCGCGGGGTCTCCTGCGTTGTTGCCGTAGATATTTTTATGAAGCCCGCATTTTATGCGATCCGCTTCATACCTCAAACGAGATTTTTTCGATGGCGTTATGCATTGGCGTCATATAGACGCGGTGAAAATGCTGCAAAAGTCATTTAAGACCGATTGAGCGGAAACTACGCCTCCATCAGTACCTTGATATGTGCAAACACGCTGCGCGCCAGTGCACTCAGGTTGTAGCCGCCTTCCAGACAACTGACGATGCGGCCCCTTGCATGGGTCTTGGCCACTTGAACGAGTTGCTCGGTGATCCAGGCGTAGTCCTGTTCCACCAACCCCATCTGGCCGAGGTCGTCCTCGCGGTGCGCATCGAAACCCGCCGAGATGAACAGCATCTCGGGCTTGAACTCGTTCAGGCGCGGCAGCCAGATCGTCTCGACAACCTCGCGCACGGCCATGCCGTTCGTGTAAGCCGGCAGCGGAATATTCGACATGTTTGCCGCGAAATGCTCGGTGCCGCTGTACGGATAGAACGGGTGCTGGAAAAAGCTGCACATCATGACGCGCGGCTCGTCGAGGAAGGCCGATTCCGTACCGTTGCCATGATGGACATCGAAGTCGATCACTGCCACGCGCGCCAGACCGTGTGCCGCCAGCGCGTGGCGCGCGGCAATCGCCACGTTGTTGAAGAAGCAGAAACCCATCGCGCGATCCGGTTCGGCGTGGTGGCCAGGCGGGCGCACGCAGCAGAAAGCGTTCTCGATCTCTCCTGTGATCACTGCGTCGGTAGCGGCCACGGCCGCCCCCGCCGCGTGGGTGGCAGCCGCCAGCGTATGGCGGTTCATCGAGGTATCGGGATCGATGGGATAGTAGCTCCCCGCTGACGGGATGTTCGCCGTCAGGCTGGCCACGTAGTCGGGCCGGTGCACACGTTCGATCTGGTCTTCGGTGGCGGCCGGGGCATCGCGCCGGTCGAGCAAGCCGTCCATCCCATGGGAAATCAGATGGTCTTCGATGGCCTGCAGCCGTTCCGGGCACTCGGGGTGGAAATGCCCCATCTCGTGCAACAGGAACGACGGATGCGTGTAATAGCCCGTTGGCATTTTCGTTTGCGGGTCAAGTTTGTCTCCAGACGTTACGTTAGCACAGGACGTGCCGGGTCTTTCGCGGATGCCCGAGCGCCACTGAGCCCCGCTTCCAAGGCCGGGGCCGTCGGACTTCGCATGTATCGCATCCGCTATACTCGGTCCGACTTGCAAAGGACAACATGACCGACCAACAGCGCTCCCTGCGCCGCCCCCTGCTGGGCGCCGCACTCACCGCTGCCGCATTGGGCCTGTGCGGCGTTTCTCCCAAGCTGCTTGCCGCTGGCAAGCGTCGCGTGAGCAGTACCCGGGAAGAGGAAATCGAACCGGGCCGCTATCAGAACCATCCCCAGGCACGGGCGTTCATCGACGATATGGTGGCGCGCAACAACTTCCCGCGCGCCGAGCTTGAATCGTATTTCAGCCAGGCCGTGTTCTCGGCCACCGTGGCGCGGCTGATCATGCCGCCGACAACTCCCGGCAAGAAAAGCTGGCGCGCCTATCGCTCACGCTTCATCGAACCGATCCGGATCAATGCCGGTGTGCGCTTCTGGCAGCAGAACCGCGAAACACTGCGCCGCGCCGAAGCCGAATTTGGCGTGCCGGCGTCGGTGATCGTCGGCATCATCGGCGTCGAGACGATCTACGGCCGGGACATGGGAACGTTCCGCGTGATCGACTCCTTGTCGACGCTAGCCTTCGATTACCCGGACACCCCGAACCGCGCCGCCCGCACCCAGTTGTTCCGCAACCAGCTGGCCGACTACCTGCTCTGGTGCCGCGAGACGAAGACTGACGTGTTCTCGGTGCTCGGTTCCTATGCCGGCGCGGTGGGCATTCCGCAGTTCATGCCGACGAGTCTGCGCGAGTACGCCGTGGACTATGACGGCGACCGCCATGTCGACCTGCGCAACAGCCCCACCGATGCCATCGGTAGTGTCGGACGTTTCCTGCAACTGCATGGATGGGAAGCGAACCGCCCCGTGGCCTGGCGCATCGCCAGCGATGCGGGCAGCCTGGGCGTTGCCGCAGCCGCCGCTGACGGTGAACCCTGGCCGACGCGCACACTGAACCAGCTCACGCGTGCGGGACTGCGTGTGGACGAGCCGATCGACACACAGCGCGAAGGCGAAACCGGCGTGCTCGTGGTGGACCTGCCCACGCCAGACCAGCCCGTCGAGTACATGATCGGGCTGCGCAACTTCTATGTGCTGACGCGCTACAACCGCAGCTTCTTCTATGCGCTGGCGGTGTACCAGCTGGGAGAGGCGGTGAAGGCAGCGATGGGGTGAGGCGCCTGTTGTTGGCGTGGTTTTCTCCCCTCTCCCGCAAGGCGGGAGAGGGGAGAAAAACAGAGGGATCGCTACCGACTCAAGCCGGAAACACGCCCGTCGACAGATACCGATCCCCGCGGTCGCAGACCACGAATACGATCGTCGCGTTCTCTACTTCTTCGGCGACGCGCAGGGCCACGCACAGTGCGCCAGCGGCCGAGATGCCGCAGAAGATGCCTTCCTCGCGGGCCATGCGGCGGGCCATATGTTCGGCATCGGCCTGCGTCACCGGCTCCTGGCGATCGACGAACTTCGGGTCATAGATTTTCGGCAGATACGCTTCCGGCCATTTACGAATGCCTGGAATGCGCGAACCCTCGGCCGGCTGGGCGCCGACGATCTGGATTGCGGGGTTCTTTTCCTTCAGATAGCGCGACACACCCGTGATGGTGCCGGTCGTGCCCATGGCCGAGACGAAGTGCGTGATGCGGCCTTCGGTATCGCGCCACAGCTCGGGCCCCGTCGTCTCGTAGTGCGCCAGCGGATTGTCCGGATTGGCGAACTGGTCGAGGATGACACCCTTGCCTTCGCGCTCCATGGCATCCGCCAGGTCGCGTGCGTACTCCATACCGCCCTTCACCGGGGTCAGAATGATCTCGGCACCATACGCCGCCATGCTCTGGCGGCGCTCAAGGCTCAGGTCCTCGGGCATGATCAGGATCATGCGGTAGCCACGCACCGCTGCGGCCATGGCCAGCGCAATGCCGGTATTGCCCGACGTGGCCTCGATCAGCGTATCGCCCGGCTTGATGCGGCCGCGCTCTTCTGCTCGGCGGATCATCGACAGTGCGGGACGGTCCTTGACCGACCCGGCGGGATTGTTTCCCTCGAGCTTGCCAAGGATCACGTTGCCGCGCGCTTCGATGGCAGCGCCGGGAATGCGCTGCAGTCTCACCAGCGGCGTGTTGCCGATGGTGTCTTCAATCGTTTTATAGGCCATGGTGCGGGGTCGCTCAGATTTTCGTCGGCCATTGTAATGCACCCACCTTACCCGCACCGGTGGCCGGGACTTTCAGTGCGTCAGCCCTTGCTCTTCCTCACGGCCCTTGCCGAGCAGATGGTAGAGCAGGATCGCACCAAACGTCGCAGTCCCGATGCCCCCCAGCGTCATGCCGCCCAGCTTCAGCGTCAGGTCACCGGCGGCCACCGTCAACGTCGCACCCACCGTGATCAGGTTGCGCGAACTCGAGAAATCGACGTGGTTCTGCACCCAGATCCGGCCGGCCGTTGCCGAGATCAGACCGAAGACGACGATGGTCAGGCCACCGATCACCGGACCGGGAATCGTCAGGATCAATGCGCCGAACTTCGGCGAGAAACCGAGCAGGATTGCCACGGCAGCAGCCACCACGAAGATCAGCGTCGAGTAGATCTTCGTCACAGCCATCACGCCCATGTTCTCGGCGTAGGTGGTCACACCCGTGCCGCCACCCGACGCGGACAGCATCGTGGCCACGCCATCACCAATGAACGCGCGGCCGATGTACGGGTCAAGATTGCGACCCGTCATCACGCCAATAGCCTTGATGTGCCCGAGGTTCTCCGCGACCAGCACGATGGCCACCGGCGCGATCAGCAGCATCGCATTGAACTCGAAGACCGGCGTCGTGAATTCAGGCATGCCAAACCAGCTGGCCGCCACCACGCCCGAGAAATCGATCGCCTTGCCCATACCCATCAGGTTAGTGGCAACAAAGTAGGCAAGATAGCCAGCCAGGCCGCCCAGCAGGACCGGCAATCGCCCCAGCATACCCGGCGCACGGACCGCGATGAGGCCCACGGCGAGCACTGTCAGCAGCCCCACCCATGTGTCGAGCGGCGCGCCACTGACGGCCTTGACCGCTACCGGTGCGAGGTTCAGCCCGATGGCAGCGACGATTGCGCCAGTGACCACGGGCGGCATGAGCTTTTCGACCCACGCATAGCCCACGGCCTGCACCACAAGTCCGATCACCGTATAGAGCGCACCGGCCGCGATGATGCCGCCGAGCGCCACGGGAATATTCGGATTGGGGCCGCTACCGCCGTAGCCGGTGGCAGCGATCACCACGGCAATGAATGCGAAGCTCGAACCGAGGTAGCTCGGTACGCGCCCGCGCACGCACAGGAAGAACAGCAAGGTACCGATGCCCGAGAACAGGATCGCGATGTTGGGATGGAATCCCATCAGGATCGGCGCGATGGCCGTGGAGCCGAACATCGCCACCACGTGCTGGATGCCCGCCAGCAGCGTCTGTCCGGCCGGCAGGCGTTCATCGGGGCCGATCACGCCCGTGGTCTTGAGCCGCCATTTCGGCAGGAAACCCTCGTCATGATTGCTGTCGGTACTGTCCTGGCCATTCGCCATATTGTTCTCTCCCTGTCAGCGGTATGCCTGTTTGTTGGAATGTGTCGACGCGCGTATAGCGTCCTGGTGCAGCAGGTGACGGCATGCACCTGCACGCTTTCTCAGCGATGCGGATGATACCGCGCACCCCGAACCGTGCAAATCGGCACGGCCGGCGCACGAATGCCAGCCAAGCACAACGCATACCAGCCGCAACCTGTTGACGCCGGACAGGGCCACCGGGAGAGGCAGCCCCGCCGCGGGTCAGCGCGTCGCTGCAGGCTTCTGGCTGGATGCCTGAGCTGACTTCGCTACCGGACGGGCATCCTTGCGCGTCGCCTTGGGCGCCGCTGCAGGTTTACCAAAGGTCAACCCCGAAGCTTCAAGATTGGCAGCCGACTTCGATCCCACGCCCGGCACACGATCGGCCAGATCGGCAGCGTCCTGGAATGCACCATGTTTGTCACGTTCGTCGAGGATGCGCTTGGCCGTGGCCGGTCCGATTCCCTTGAGCGCGGTAAGCGCGGCCTCGTCTGCCGTATTGACGTCGACATTGGCGTAAGCGGGACCCATGCCGAGCAGGGCCACTGCCATGCCGAGCGCCACGGCCACATCGCGCCAGCCGTCGCGGACGGCATGGAACGCTTTCGAGAGGGAATGTACGAGGATCTTGTGCATCAGGAACTCCTTTCCTTTTTCGTTGACCCGCCGTCGGATGGCAGCAGGGAAGGTCAGGATAGGTTTCCGAATGGACCTCAGAAACGGCCGGACACACAAGTTCACGACTTCCGCGCGCTTATGTGTCCGCACTGCAATGGGAGCGTTGCACTCCCAAATTCCTACGAGGTTTGCGCGCCATCAGCGTCGCACGCAAACCACATCAAAAACAACATCCGACGGGTCAGCTACGTTCCATCAACCACTTGCAGTAACGCTCCACGCCTTCCTGCACCGTGAGGAACGGTGCGTCGTAGCCGGCGGCGCGCAAGCGCGACACATCGGATTGCGTGAAGCACTGGTACTTGCCGCGCAGCGCATCGGGAAACTTCACGTACTCGACCAGCCCTTCCTGCACCATCTCGTCGAGCGAGAGCGGCGGCTTGTCGTCCGCCTCGCGCAGCGCGTTGACCACCGACACCGCGATATCGTTGAACGGCTGCGACCGGCCTGTCCCGAGGTTGAAGATGCCGGACTTGCCCGGGTGATCGAGGAAGTACAGGTTGACCCTGACCACATCCTCCACCGACACGAAGTCGCGGCTCTGCGTACCCGGCGCGTAGCCGTTGTACTCGCCGAACAGCTTCACGGTGCCCTCGGCACGGAACTGGTTGAAGTGGTGGAACGCCACCGACGCCATGCGGCCCTTGTGATACTCGCGCGGGCCATAGACATTGAAATATCGGAAGCCTACGATCTGCGACAGCGCGGTGGGCAGGCGACGACGCACCACCTGGTCGAACAGGAACTTCGAGTAACCGTAGACGTTCAGCGGCTTCTCGTAGTCGCGGTCTTCGCGGAACATGGTCGAAGCGCCATAGGTGGCCGCCGAGGACGCGTACAGGAACTGCGTGCCCTGTTCCAGGCACGCCTCCATCAGCGCCAGCGTATAGCGGTAGTTGTTCTCCATCATGTAGCGGCCGTCGGTCTCCATGGTGTCGGAGCACGCGCCTTCATGAAACACCGCGCGGACCTTGCCGAACTCACCACGCTTGAAGCGCTCGACGAACTCGGTCTTGTCCAGGTAATCGGCAATCTCGCAATCCACGAGGTTGTTGAATTTCTCGGCACGCGTCAGGTTATCCACGGCAACGATGTCGGTCTCGCCGCGATCGTTGAGGCCCTTGACGATGTTGCTGCCGATAAAGCCGGCAGCGCCGGTCACGATGATGGTCATGGCGGATTCTAGCTAGGGCGCGCTTCAGGCGCCGAACAATTCGGAATAACTGACAACAGCGGTGCCGAGCTTGCCGACGACGATGGCACCGGCGCGGTTGGCGTGCTGCACCGCTTCCTTGAGCGGCACACCGGCGCCGAGCATCGTGGCCAGCGTGGCGATCACCGTATCGCCGGCCCCCGATACATCATAGACTTCGCGGGCCTGGGCCGAGACGTGGAGTACTTCCGCTTCGGTGTAGAGCGTCATGCCCTCTTCCGAGCGCGTCAGCAGCAACGCCTCCAGATGCAGGTCGCGGCGCAGGTTCTGGGCGCGGATCGTCAGGTCCGCTTCGGTCTTCCAGGCGCCCACTACGGCACGCATTTCGGAACGGTTCGGTGTGATCAGCGTGGCGCCGCGATAGCGCGAGTAGTCATCGCCCTTCGGATCGATCAGCACGGTCCGGCCAGCGGCGCGCCCCGCCTCGACCATGCGGCCGACGTGCGTCAGCCCGCCCTTGCCGTAGTCGGACAGCACCAGTACCTGATAGTCCTTCACTAGTGCGTTATACCGATCCTGTACCGATGCCAGCACTTCGCTGGCCGGCGCGTTCTCGAAATCGACGCGCAGCAGTTGCTGCTGGTGCGCCATCACGCGCAGCTTGATCGTCGTGCTCAGCGACCGGTCGTGATGCAGGTATGGTTGCACATGGCTGGCCGCCAGCAGGGCCTCAAGCGTGCGGCCGGGTTCGTCGTCGCCGACCACGCCCAGCATGCCAACTCGTGCACCCAGCGCCGCGGCATTGCGCGCCACGTTGGCGGCACCGCCCAGTCGTTCGTCGCTGCGCTTGATCTGCACCACGGGGACTGGCGCCTCGGGCGAGATGCGCTCGACATCGCCAAACCAGTAGCGGTCCAGCATCATGTCGCCCACCACCAGCACCTGGGCCTTCTGGATCTGTTCCTGCGGAATGATGTTCTTGCTCATGAACTGTCCTTTGCGACACGCCTCGCGCCGGTCAGGCGCGGTCAGGCATACCAATCAGGGATGGGCGTTCGAACGCCCGATCGCGTGATATTCGATGCCGGCATCGGCCATGGCATCGGGTTCATAGAGGTTGCGGCCGTCGATGACGACCGGCGTTTTCAGCATCGTGCGGATCTGCGCGAAATCGGGGCTGCGGAACACCTTCCATTCCGTCACGATCACCAGCGCATCGGCACCCGTCAGCACGTCCATCTGCGCGTCGCAGAATTGCACGCGCGCCATCCCCCCCTCGATGCCGGCCAGATCGGCTTCCATCACGCGGCGGGCCTCGGCCATCGCCACGGGATCATGCACGCGCAGCGACGCCCCACGCGACACCAGTTCACGCGCCAGCACGCGCGACGGGGCCTCGCGCATATCGTCGGTATTCGGCTTGAAAGCCAGACCCCAGATGCCGAAAGTCTTGCCGCTCAGGTCTTCGCCAAAACGGCGAATGACCTTCTCGCCCAGCACCTGCTTCTGCGCGTCGTTGACGGCCTCCACGGCCTCGAGCACGCGCATCGGCTTGCCATGAGCGCTGGCCGTACGCATCAGCGCCTGCACGTCCTTCGGGAAGCATGAACCACCATAGCCGGCGCCCGCGTAGAGGAAGCTGTAACCGATGCGCGGGTCCGAGCCGATACCCATGCGCACCAGTTCAATATCGGCACCCACTTCATCGGCCAGGTTGGCCAATTCGTTCATGAACGAGATCCGCGTGGCCAGCATCGAATTGGCGGCGTACTTGGTGAACTCGGCCGAGCGCACATCCATATAGAAGGTGCGTTCATGATTGCGGTTGAACGGCGAGTAGAGCTGGCGCATGATGGCCTGCGCATGGCGGCCGGCGGCGTCAGGCGCGCAACCCAGCACGATGCGGTCGGGCCGCATGAAATCCTCGACAGCCGCGCCTTCCTTCAGAAACTCGGGATTGGACACCACCGAGAACTGCAGATCCTCCAGCCCGCGTGCGGCCAGCTCCTCGCGGATTGCAGCAGTGACACGATCGCCAGTGCCGACGGGCACCGTGGACTTGTCCACCACCACCTTGAATCCGGTCATGTGCCGGCCGATATTGCGCGCGGCAGCCAGCACGTACTGCAGGTCCGCCGAGCCATCCTCGTCCGGCGGCGTGCCTACGGCGATGAACTGCACATCGGCATGTTCGACGCTGGCCGCAACATCGGTGGAGAACGTGAGCCGCCCCGCCGCGCGGTTGCGGTCGATCAATTCCTTGAGGCCCGGCTCGTAGATCGGTACACCGCCAGCATTGAGCAGCGCGATCTTCTTTTCATCTACGTCGAGGCAAAATACGGCGTTACCGAGTTCGGCCAGGCAGGCGCCGGTCACCAGACCCACATAGCCGCTGCCGATAATCGTGACTTTCATTTACTGAGGCTCCAGAACTGTGACGTTCGCCTGAATTGTCCTAGCCAAGCGCTTCGGAGCGACGCGGCGCATAAGTTTCCCAGCGGTTGCAGCCCGGGCACTGCCAATAAAACAGGCGCGCGCGGAAGCCGCACTCGCGGCACGTGTAGCGCGCCAGATTGCGCGTGCGAAGTTGCAACAGATCGCGGATAGCAGCGGTTTCCTGCGCCTGCTCGTCTGGCGTACCCACGCCGCCCGCGTCAGCGGCCTGTTTCTCGGCGGCCTGCGCTTCGAAATACTTTGTCAGCGCCAGCAGCGTTGGCTGGCGGCGCAGTTGCTCGCGCATCAGTGTTGCCGCGCCCACCGGCCCATTGACTTCGAGTTCGGTCCGATACGCAGTGTCGAGCAGTTCGGCCGCGAGGTTGCCCTTGAGCAGCCCACGCAGCCAGTCCAGCGCCTTGCCTTGCTCGCCAAGCGTGGCATACGCCTTCACCACACGATCGGCCACCAGCGGCAGGTAGGCAGCATCCTGGGATTCGATGGCGAGCCAATGCTTCAGGGCGCCCGGCAGGTCACCCGCAGCAGCCGATACGTCACCCAGCAGGATCGGCGCGCGGACGTTGGCCGGATTCTCCTCGCGGGCACGGCCCAGCCAGGTGATGGCGTCTTCGGGCTTTTTCTTCTGTAGCGCGTCCTGCGCCAGTTCGCAGCAGAACTGGGCGATTTGTATGCGGTAATCCTTCTGTTCGAGTGTCTGCAGCTCGCGCGCGGCGTCGATGGCCTTGAGCCATTCCTTTTCCACTTCGTACAGTTCCAGCAGCACGCGCTTGGCCGATGCCGCATACGGACCCGACATCAGCCGGCGCAGCGATTCCTCGGCACGGTCGAGCAGACCTGCACGCAAGTAGTCCTGCCCCAGTTCGTAGAGTGCGTGCTCACGTTCGGGCTCGGGAAGGTCGGGCCGCGTCGCCAGGTTCTGGTGCACGCGGATGGCCCGCTCCGTTTCGCCCCGGCGGCGGAACAGCGCGCCCAGCGCGAAATGCAGTTCCGTGGTCTCGGGATCGAGCCGGGCAACCTCGACGAACGCATCGATCGCCTGGTCAGGCTGTTCGTTGAGCAGGAAATTGAGGCCCTTGAAGTAGGAGCGCGGCAACGCGCCTTGCTCGCTGATCAGCTGGCGCAGATCAAACCGCGCCGCCATCCAGCCAAGGCCAAAGACAAGTGGCAGCGCTAGCAGCCACCAGGTTTCAAACATCATGGATCAGACTTTCGGGCCGACTACGTTATAGGGAACGCCCGGCTTTGCCTCTGGCGGCACGGGATCGACGGGAGCGGTTGCGGCACGCACCTGGCTCAGCGCGCGACGCAGCCGCGCGGCCTCCATCCGCTGGCGCATCAGGCCAGGCGCCACGGCAGCCAGCGCCGCCACGATACCGAGCCCGAATGCGGCGAGCAGAATCAGGATCAGCGGCGCATGCCAGACCGCGCCAAAGAACAGCTGCAGGTCGGCATCGGCGGTATTGCGCAGCGCCAGCACGAACAACAGGACGAACAGGACGATGCGGAAGATCCAGGCGACGAGTTTCATGCGGTGAGGGCCATCGGAACAGGAGCGGGCATCCGGGCAGGATGCGTTATGGAACGCCGGGCGACGGATTCCCGGCATTGTAGCGGAATCACTTCCTGCAAACGGTAACCATTGGTCGCATCGGTAAACGAAAAAAGCGCTCCCGGGGGAGCGCTTTTCAACAGGCTGCCAGTGATGGCGAGCTTTCCTACGAGCGGACCAGATTCAGCTGGCTGTCGTCATGCAGCCCCGCCGGAGCGGAAGACTGCGGCGCCGACAACTGCCCGGCCTTGCCGTGCAACGCCTGGCCGTTGGAGGCCATAACGCCACTTTGCGGCATTGCCGGGCGATCCACCCGTTCGCGCAACTCCTTGCCCGCCTTGAAGTGCGGCACCCGTTTCTCGGGCACCAGCACTCGTTCGCCGGACTTGGGGTTGCGACCCACGCGAGGCGGCCGCTTGTTCAGACCAAAGCTGCCGAAGCCACGGATCTCGATACGATGACCATCGGCCAGAGCCTCGGACATCGCGTCGAGTATCGTTTTCACTGAAATGTCCGCATCCCGCAGCAGCAACTGCGGAAAACGGGCAGCCAGTTTCTCGACGAGCTCAGACTTGGTCATGGGCGGTCTCGCTGTTCGCGCGGCGCTCGTAAATTACTGGTTGTCCTGGCCCAGCTTGGCCTTCAGCAGCGCGCCCAGGTTGGTCGTACCAGCGGCGCCGGTATCAGCCTGGAACTTCTGCATGGCTTCTTGCTGGTCAGCACTGTCCTTGGCCTTGATCGACAGGTTGATGTTGCGCGACTTGCGGTCGACGTTCACCACCAGTGCGGTGATCTGCTCGCCTTCCTTCAGCACGTTGCGGGCATCTTCCACGCGGTCTGCGGAGATTTCCGAAGCACGCAGGTAGCCTTCCACGTCGTCTGCCAGTTGCACGACAGCACCCTTCGGATCAACAGTCTTGATCGTGCCGGTAACGAGCGAACCCTTGTCGTTAGCCGAGATGAAGTTGTTGAACGGATCGCCCGACAGCTGCTTGATACCCAGCGAGATGCGTTCCTTGTCGACGTCGATGCCCAGGACGACAGCTTCCACTTCGTCGCCCTTCTTGTACTTGCGCACGGCTTCTTCGCCCGTCTCTTGCCACGACAGGTCCGACAGGTGCACCAGGCCGTCGATGCCGCCCGGCAGACCGATGAACACGCCGAAGTCGGTGATCGACTTGATCTGGCCGGCCAGCTTGTCGCCCTTCTTGTGGTTGCGGCTGAAATCGTCCCACGGGTTGGCCTTGCACTGCTTCATGCCCAGGCTGATACGACGCTTGTCTTCGTCGATATCCAGAACCATGACTTCGACTTCGTCGCCCAGCTGGACAACCTTCGACGGGGCCACGTTCTTGTTGGTCCAGTCCATTTCCGACACGTGGACCAGGCCTTCGATACCGGCTTCGATTTCCACGAATGCGCCGTAGTCGGTCAGGTTCGTCACCTTGCCGAACAGACGCGTGCCTTGCGGGTAACGGCGCGAGATGCCCACCCACGGATCTTCGCCCAGTTGCTTCACGCCCAGCGAGACGCGGTTCTTTTCCTGGTCGAACTTGAGGATCTTGGCGGTGATTTCCTGACCAACCGACAGCACTTCGCTCGGGTGGCGGACACGGCGCCAGGCCAGGTCGGTGATGTGCAGCAGGCCGTCGATACCACCCAGGTCCACGAACGCGCCGTAGTCGGTGATGTTCTTGACGATACCGTTGACGATCGCGCCTTCCTTCAGCGTTTCCATCAGCTTCTGACGCTCTTCGCCCAGCGTGGCTTCCACCACGGCGCGACGCGACAGCACGACGTTGTTACGCTTGCGATCGAGCTTGATGACCTTGAATTCCAGGGTCTTGCCTTCGTACGGCGTGGTGTCCTTGATCGGACGCACGTCGACGAGCGAACCCGGCAGGAATGCGCGGATGCCGTTGACCATGACAGTCAGGCCGCCCTTGACCTTGCCGGTCACGGTACCCGAGATGATCTCGCCGTCTTCCAGCGCCTTCTCGAGGTTCAGCCACGATGCCAGGCGCTTGGCCTTGTCGCGGGAGAGAATCGTGTCGCCATAGCCGTTCTCGAGTGCATCGATGGCCACGGAGACGTAGTCGCCGGCCTGCACTTCGAGTTCGCCCTGGTCGTTCAGGAACTCCTCCACCGGCACAAATGCTTCGGACTTGAGGCCGGCATTGACGACCACGAAGTTGTGGTCGATGCGCACGACTTCAGCGGAAATCACTTCGCCAGCCTTCATATTGGAGCGGGCGATCGATTCCTCGAACAGTGCGGCAAAGGATTCGTTAGTTTGCAGGTCGGACATAAACGTAAGTAGCAATCCGCAGTACATTGGCCGGCACGAGGGTCGTGCTCAGTCTGCCAGTGCAGCGGGGTTAGGTTGCAATACACCCGGGCGTCGAAGATTTTCGATCCGGGCTCCTTGGTGTCGGGGCTTTCCCAACGTTATCGCGCCATCAGCAGCGCGCTTGAAAATTTCTTGCGAGCTACTGCGAAACGCGCACGGCGGCGAACCACTCCAGCACCTGCGTCACCGCCTCGTCCACCGTCATTTCAGAGGTATCCAGGCGATACGCACCCTCTGCGGGACGCAGCGGCGCGGCGGCACGGGAACGATCCCGCGCGTCGCGCGCCTCGAGGTCACGCAAAAGGTCTTCGATATTAGCAGAAATTCCCTTATCAATCAATTGTTTATAGCGCCTGCGGGCGCGCGCCTCGACACTCGCGGTCAGGAATACCTTGAGCGGGGCCTCCGGGAAGATCACCGTGCCCATATCGCGGCCGTCCGCCACAAGGCCGGGGAGCTTGCGGAAACCACGCTGAAGTGCCGTCAACGCATCGCGAACCGGCTGATGCACGGCCAGCGCCGAGGCCCGGTTGCCAATGGCTTCCTGGCGGATCAATTGACTGACTTCCTCGCCTTCGAGCCAGACCCGATCCGGGCCGAACTTCACATCGAGGCGCAGGGCAATCTTTGCGAGGGTATCCACCTCCTGCACGTCGACATTGGCGCGATCGCTGGCCAGCGCCACGAGCCGATAGAGCGCGCCGCTGTCGAGGAGGTGAAAGCCGAGGGCGTCTGCCACCTTATGGGCCACCGTGCCTTTGCCGGATGCGGTCGGACCATCAATGGTGATGACGTCGATAATAGTCATTCTTTATTGGTTAGCTTGAAACTATTGATTTCCGGAATCAATCGTGAATCGTTACGATGGGGACCATGGTTGCGCGGCGGCGCGTTACTACCCGCCCCCACAAAAGGCTGCGCAACCATCCTCATACTTACTGCGTCACGCCGCCAAATACCGCGAAGTATTCCGGGAACGTCTTGGCGACGCAGCCTGGTTCGTTGATCCGCACCGGTAACGGACCAAAAGCGGCCAACGAGAAACACATGGCCATCCGATGATCATCATAGGTGTCAATTCCGTCCGCCGGAGTCTGCCAGGTTGACGGCGATGCCGGTGGCGTCACTTTCAGGTAATCCGCACCCTCTTCCACGTCCGCGCCAAGCTTGCGCAGCTCGGTTGCCATCGCAGCAATCCGATCCGTTTCCTTGACGCGCCAGCTCGCGATGTTGGTCAGCGTGGTGGTGCCGTCCGCAAACAGCGCGGCCACGGCCAGCGTCATCGCCGCATCGGGAATATGGTTGCAGTCGAGTTCGATGCCGTTCAGCCGGCCATCGTCGCGCTCGGTACCGCGCACTTCGATCCAGTTATCGCCTGCCATCACGTTGGCGCCCATGCGGTTCAGCGCGTCGGCAAAGCGCACGTCCCCCTGGATGCTCGACAGGCCCACGCCCTCCACACGCACCGGGCCACCACCGATGGCGCCGGCCGCCAGGAAGTACGAAGCCGTCGAGGCGTCGCCTTCCACATAGATCTCTCCCGGCGACTGGTACTGGGCTTCGGCCGGCAGGATGAACCGCTCCCAGCCCTGGCGTTCCACATCGATGCCGAAGCGGGCCAGCAGGTTCAGCGTGATCTCGACGTACGGCTTCGAGATCAGCTCACCCACCATTTCGATTTCGATCTTGCCGGACGCCGACTTGGCCATCGGTAGCGTCATCAGCAACGCAGTCAGGAACTGGCTGGAAACATCGCCGCGCACGCGGATCGGCGCGTCGATACGGATTTCGGCAGGCTGGATCTGCAACGGCGGATAGCCGGGCGTACCCAGATAGTCGATAGCAGCCCCCACCTGCCGCAGTCCGTCGACCAGATCGCCGATCGGCCGCTCGTGCATGCGCGGCACCCCGCTCAGCTTGTACGCGCCGCCCTGCAGGGCCAGCGCGGCAGTCAGCGGACGGATGGCGGTGCCGGCATTGCCCATGAACAGGTCAGCCGATTTGGTCGGAAACTGCCCACCCACGCCCGTCACGATGCAGTCGCCGCCATCGCGCCGCCATGTCACGCCCAGCATGTTCAGCGCTTCGAGCATGACACGCGTGTCGTCGGAATCGAGCAGGTCCCGCACGCGGGTTTCGCCGGTGGCCAGTGCGGCCAGCAGCAGCACTCGATTGGAAATGCTCTTCGAGCCGGGCAGGCGGACCGTACCCGATGCACGGGTCAGGGGGCCGAGGGTCAGATGTTCCATGGTCTTGGCAGCATGGCCATCACGCTAATGGCGCGACAGCGTCAGGGTTCTACGTTATGGAGGGCGGTCGCACGCGCGGCGCCCCATTTCAGGCGGGTCTCGCTGGCGCGCTTGAATACGCGCTCCAGCGCCTCACCATCGCCCGCCTTGATCTGCTTTTTCAGATAGCCGAGCACTGCTTCGTACGTGTCGATCTCGCGCAGCAGAGCATCCTTGTTCGCGACACAGATATCGCGCCACATCTCCGGCGACGAGGCCGCGATGCGCGTGAAATCCCGGAAGCCGCCACCTGCGAAATCCAGCTTCAACGCGGCGTCCTCCGCATTGGCGGTCTGCGCCACCAGCGCGTAGGCCAACACGTGGGGCAGATGACTGACGGATGCGAACACGGCATCATGCTGCACAGCGGACATCACGTGGCAATCGGCGCCTGCCGACTCCCACATCGCGCGCACCGCGGCCACATCGGTGCGGCTGTTCTCCTGCAGCGGGCACAGCACCACTTTCTTGCCGAGATACAGATCGTTCAGCGCAGCTTCCACGCCGTTCAACTCTCGCCCGGCGATCGGGTGGGCGGGCACGAACTGGGCAACCTTGTCACCGAGTGCCGTCTTGGCCGCCATGATCACGTCGGACTTCGTACTGCCCGCATCGGTGACAATCGTGCCCGGTTCCAGGTGCGGCTCCAGCGCATGCAGCAACGCAAAGTTCTGCGCCACCGGCGCGCACAGCACGATCAGGCTGGCGCCACGTGCGGCGTCGGCCAGCGACGTCGCGGCCTCGTCGATTACGCCAAGCTTCATGGCCTTGTCGAGCGACGCCGCCGAGCGGCCCACTCCCACGACGGTGCCCACTACGCCGGCACGCTTGAGCGACAGCGCCAGCGATCCGCCGATCAGGCCGACACCGACAATCACAACACGGGAAAAATGCAGAGCGTTCACGGATTCAAACCTGCCTGGATTCACTTCAACGCCTGCTCGAGCGCCGCGATGCACGCGGCGTTCTCGTCGGGCAAACCAATCGTGATACGCAACCACTGCGGCAACCCATAGTTCGCCACGGGCCGCACGATCACACCCTGCTTGAGCATCGCCAGATTCACGCGCGCGCCAGCGCCATCGTCGGTCCCCACGCGGACCATGACGAAGTTGCCCGACGACGGGACGTATTCCAGACCCAACCGCTCGAAGGCGGCCACCAGTTGCGCCTTGCCAGCGCGGTTCAGTGCCGCGCTGCGTTGCAGGAAATCTGCATCACCCAGCGCTGCCACCGCAGCGGCCTGCGCCAGGCTGTTGACATTGAACGGCTGGCGCACACGATTGAGCAGGTCGGTCAGCGGGGGCTGCGCTACGCCGTATCCCACGCGCAAACCCGCGAGGCCGTACGCCTTCGAGAACGTCCGGGACACCATCAGGTTGGGATACTTCCGCACCCATGCCACGGACTCGTATTGTTGCGCCGGATCGAGATACTCGTTGTACGCCTCGTCGAGCACAACCACGACGTGCGACGGCACCTTTGCAAGGAACGCTTCGATCTCGGCTGCGGACACGAACGTGCCCGTCGGATTGTTCGGATTGGCAACGAACACCAGCTTCGTGTCGGGCGTGATGGCGGCAGCCATCGCATCGAGATCATGACCGTACTGACGCGACTTCACCTCGATGGCCCGCGCACCCACTTCCTGCGTAGCCAGTGCGTAGACCGCGAACGAATACTCGGCATAGACGATCGATTCACCGGCGCGCACCAGCGCGTGCGCGGCCAGCTCCAGAATATCGTTGCTGCCATTGCCCAGCGTCAGCCATTCCGCCGGCACGTCATACTTTTCCGACAACGCTGCCTTCAACGCAAAGCCGTTGCTGTCGGGATAGCGGCCCAAATCTTCCACCGCCTCTGCGACGGCGGCCTTGGCCGAAGCCGGCATGCCGAGCGGATTCTCGTTCGACGCCAGCTTGACGATGCGCGCCTCATCGAGTCCGAACTCGCGCGCAACCTCGGAAATCGGCTTTCCTGCGATGTACGGCGAAATCTTCCGGACGTAGGTGGGACCGAAGTAGTCTGCCGCGTTACCCTGCTCTGCCATGATCTGCTCCGGTTACTTGCTCGACGGGTAAGAGCCCAGCACTTTCAGATATGCCGCATTGGCGCGCAGCATGTCGATCGCGCGCGCTACGGACGGATCGTGTTGATGGCCTTCCACATCGACATAGAAGTAGTACTCCCACGCCCCGCTACGTGCCGGACGCGATTCGAAACGGCACATCGACACGCCGTTCTCGGCCAGCGGCGCCAACAACTGATACACCGCGCCAGCCTTGTTCGGCACCGACAGGATCATCGACGTCTGGTCACTGCCCGACGGCTCCGTCTCGTAACGGCCGATCACGGCAAAGCGCGTGCGGTTGTGCGGATCGTCCTGGATATGCGTGCGGACAATGTGCAGGTGATAGCGGTTGGCCGCAGACTCACCTGCGATCGCTGCCACGGTAGGATCCTCGCTTGCCATGCGCGCGGCCTCGGCGTTGCTCGATACGGCCTGCCGCTCCAGATGCGGATAGTTCGCGGTCAGCCAGTGCTGACACTGCGCCAGCGCCTGCGCGTGGGCGCGCACTACCTTCACGCCCTTCATGTCAGGCGTGGAAGCCATCAGGTTGTGATGCACCTTCAGCGCAATCTCGCCGCTGATCTTCAGCGAAGTCTGCAGGAAAAGATCGAGCGTGCGCGACACCGCGCCTTCGGTCGAGTTTTCCACCGGCACCACGCCATACTCGACGGTACCCGCCTCCACGGCGCGGAACACCTCGTCGATGCTCGGGCACGGCACGCCCGAGACCTCATGGCCAAAATGCGCGTACAACGCCTGTTCCGAGAACGTGCCGGCCGGGCCAAGGAATGCAATCTCCAGCGGCTTCTCCAGCCCACGACAGGCCGACATCACCTCACGCCAGATGGACGCCACGCTCTCGCCGAGCAATGGCCCTGGATTGGCACCCTGCACCTTGCGGATGACCTGCAGTTCGCGCTCGGGCCGAAACACCGGCGCACCGTATTTCTTCTTGACCTCGCCCACGTCGAGCGCCAGTTGCGCACGGCGGTTCAGCAGCGCCAACAGTTCACGGTCAACGGTATCGATCTGGTCGCGCAACGGCGCGAGGTCTGCTGACAGCGCCTGTTCCTGCGGACTCGGTCCCGGATTGGAGCCGTGGGCGTCGGGGCGTTGCACGCCGGCATCTGCGCCCGGCTTGTCTTGCTGTGTCATATCAGGGCCTGTGGGCCGCGCGTCGTGGCGGCCTCGGAAAAGTCTGGGGCAACGACGGCCCGCCGCACAGGCAGCGGGGTCGGATACACCGCCGTCAAGCGGCGGTGCGCTCGAATTCGCGCATGAACTCGACCAGCGCGGCAACCCCTTCGAGGGGCATTGCGTTGTAGATGCTGGCGCGCATGCCGCCCACGGACTTGTGGCCCTTGAGCTGTACCAGGCCATTCGCGCGCGCCTGGGTCAGGAACGCTTCGTTGCGCGATTCGTCGCGCAGCAGGAACGGTATGTTCATGCGCGAGCGGCAGCTGGGATCGATTTCGTTACGGTAGAAGTCGCTCTGGTCCAGGTAATCGTACAGCGCACGCGCCTTGGCGATATTGCGCTGCTCGATTGCGGCCACGCCGCCCTGGGCCTTGAGCCATTGGAACACGAGTCCGGCGATGTAGATCGCATAGGTGGGCGGCGTGTTGTACATCGAATCATGTTCGGCCACCAGACGCCAGTTGAACGCCGACGGGCACATCGGATGTGCGAAGCCGATCAGGTCTTCACGAACGATGACGATGGTGACGCCGGCCGGGCCGATGTTCTTCTGCGCACCGCCATAGACTACCTGCGCACGCGACCAGTCGATAGGTCGCGACAGGATATGGCTCGATGCGTCGGCCACGACAATGCGTCCCTTGTCGTGCACGCCGGTCTGGCCGATGTCCGGGATCTCCTGGAACTCCACCCCGACGATGGTCTCGTTGGTGCACAGGTGGACATACGCGGCATCGTCGGACAGGTTCCACGACTTGGCGTCGGGAATCTTGTGCCACTTCTGATCCTGGCTCGACGCGGCGATATTCACCTCGCTGTAGCGCTGCGCTTCCTGCTCGGTCTTGACCGACCACGTACCCGTGACCACGAAATCGGTCTTCGGCTTGGCACCCTGCACGCGGCCCGCGAGGTTCAGCGGTACGATGCCGTTCTGGCCAATCGCCCCGCCCTGCATGAACAGGATGCGGAAATTCTTCGGGATATGCAGCAGTTCGCGCAGGTCGGCCATCGCCTGCTGATGGATGCTCTCAAAATCCTTGCTGCGGTGACTCATCTCCATCACCGACACCCCGGTGCCACGCCATGACAGCATTTCTTCCGCGGCCTGCTGCAGGACCTCGGCCGGCAATGCGGCGGGACCGGGCGAGAAGTTGTAGACGCGCTCGGCCAGCGAACGTTGCAGGCCGGTCAGGGCGGGATTCTGGGGATCGTTCATGGAGGAAAAAGAAAAATGGCTGCCGGATTGAACCAGGCAGCCATTATCCCCCAAAACCCGCGCCCCTTGGACACCGTAGGCGCCCGGAGCGGGGTGGGAACAGCCGGATCGCCGGACCATCAGGCCCGACGAGGCCGACCGTCGATCACTTGCGTGCTTACTTCGAGGCAGCAGTGATTTCCTTCTCGGCGGCGTCGCGCATCGACTTGCCAACCTGAGGACCGTACTTCTGCATCATCGAACCCCAGATTTCCTGGGTGGCCTTGCCCTGGTTCTGCATGAACTTCTGGCCCGTCGGCGACTTCAGGAACGTGGTCAGGTCCTTCAGTTCCTGCGTCGTGTAGTACTTGCCGAACGCGTCGTAGTGCGCCTGGATGGCGTCCTTGCGGAAACCATCGGTGTTGAACGCGGTGCCCGCGCCATCCACCATGCGCTGCACTGCGCCGTTCTTCTTGAGCTTCTCGACAGCGGCCTGCTTCTGCTTGTCGTTCAGCGTCTTGTTCTCGACCAGCACCTGCTCCAGCACCAGCGGGGCTTCCTGCTTCGCACCCTGTTGCCAGTTATCGGCCTGACCCTTCACTGCCTGGTCGGCCTGCATGACGGAAAGCAGTTCCTTGATGGCCGCTGTCTTGTCCTTGTCTTCCTGAGCGTGCGCACCTTGCGCCAGCATCATGAGCGGAGCGAAAGCAGCCAGAACAGCGATACGTCGATAGGTTTTGAGCATTATGACTCCCTGGAAAATACGTCCGGATTAGTCCGGTCGGCCGTCTGGCGAGTTCCGGCCGCCGTCCCATTGTTGCAACAAATTACGAATTCGCGTCTGCGTCAGTGGCGCCTGCGTCGCTGGCGCCCGTGGTGTCGTCCGCCGCCTCGTCGTCATCCGCGCCATTGGTGTCGGCGTCGGTCTCGACGATGCGCTGCAGCCCCGACAGCCGCGTGCCCTCATCCACGTTGATCAGGGTGACACCCTGCGTGGCGCGGCCCATCTCGCGGATTTCCGCGACACGGGTGCGAATCAGCACACCGCCCGTCGTGATCAGCATGATCTCGTCTTCAGGCGAAACCAGCGCAGCAGCCACCACACGGCCATTGCGCTCGCTCGTCTGGATCGCAATCATGCCCTTGGTGCCGCGCCCGTGTCGAGTGTATTCACTGATAGGCGTACGCTTGCCATAGCCGTTCTCGGTGGCCGTCAGCACGCTGCCCACCGGGGCGGTGATGCTGGCTTCGGGAGTCTCGGCGGCATCAGTTTCTGCCGGCGCCACGAGCATGGCGATCACCGACTGGCTTTCGTCCAAGTTCATGCCGCGCACGCCACGGGCCTGACGGCCCATCGGACGGACGTCGTTCTCGTCGAAGCGCACGGCCTTGCCGGCGTCCGAGAACAGCATCACATCGTGCTTGCCGTCGGTCACGGCCGCGCCAATCAGGAAGTCACCCTCGTCAAGATCGACGGCGATGATGCCAGCCTTGCGCGGGTTCGAGAAATCCGTCAGTACGGTCTTCTTCACCGTGCCACGCGCGGTGGCCATGAAGATGAAGTGCTCCGCATCGAACTGGCGCACCGGCAGGATCACGTTGATCTTCTCGCCGTCAGCCAGCGGGAACATGTTCACGATCGGACGACCACGCGAGTTTCGCGAACCTTGCGGCACCTCGTAGACCTTGAGCCAGTAGAGGCGGCCACGGTTCGAGAAGCACAGGATGTAGTCGTGCGTGTTGGCCACGAACAGCGTATCGATCCAGTCGTCTTCCTTGGTCGCCGTGGCCAGCTTGCCGCGCCCGCCGCGCTTTTGCGCCCGGTATTCGGAGATCGGCTGGCTCTTCATATAGCCCGAGTGGGACAGCGTCACGACCATGTCCTGCGGCGTGATCAGGTCCTCGGTGTCGAGCTCGGTCGCGTTCATCTCGATCTGCGAACGGCGCTCGTCACCGAACTCGGCACGAATGGCGCCCAGTTCGTCGGTGATGATCGTGGTGATACGTTCCGGACGCGCCAGGATGTCGAGCAGGTCAGCGATCACGCCCATGACCTCGCGGTACTCCTGGACGATCTTGTCCTGCTCCAGGCCGGTCAGGCGCTGCAGACGCATCTGCAGAATTTCCTGCGCCTGACCATCGGACAGCTTGTACAGGCCATCCGGCTGCATGCCGAACACGGCAGGCAAACCATCCGGACGATACGAGGCGCGGCCACCCGAAGTGTCGCTTTCGGCACGGGCCAGCATTTCGCGGACCAGGCCCGAATCCCAGGGCTTGGCCATCAGCTCTGCTTTAGCCAGCGGAGGCGTCGGCGCGGCCTTGATGATCGCGATGAACTCGTCGATGTTCGCCAGCGCCACAGCCAGGCCTTCCAGCACGTGGCCACGCTCGCGCGCCTTGCGCAGTTCGAAGACCGTACGGCGGGTCACGATCTCGCGGCGATGCGACAGGAACGCCACGAGCATCTGCTTCAGGTTCAGCAGGCGCGGCTGGCCGTCGACCAGCGCCACCATGTTCATGCCGAACGTATCCTGCAGCTGCGTGTTCTTGTACAGGTTGTTCAGGACGACTTCCGGCACCTCGTTGCGCTTGAGTTCGACCACCACGCGCATGCCCGACTTGTCGGATTCGTCACGGATGTCCGAGATGCCCTCGACCTTCTTCTCGGTAACCAGCTCGGCAATACGCTCAAGAAGCGTCCGCTTGTTCACCTGGTACGGCAGTTCGTCGACGATGATCGCCTGGCGCTGGCCACGGTCGATATCCTCGAAGTGAGTGCGCGCACGCATGACCACCCGGCCGCGGCCGGTGCGGTAGCCTTCGCGTACGCCCTGAATGCCATAGATAATGCCGGCCGTCGGAAAATCGGGTGCCGGCACCAGTTCAATCAGCTCGTCGATCGTCGCATCGGGATTACGGAGCAGATGCAGGCAGGCATCGACGACTTCATTAAGGTTATGCGGCGGGATATTGGTGGCCATACCCACCGCAATACCCGACGAACCATTGATCAGCAGATTAGGAATACGGGCCGGCAAAATGCCCGGCTCTTTCTCCGAACCGTCATAGTTCGGATCGAAATCGACAGTTTCCTTGTCGATATCGTGGAGCATTTCGTGGGCAATCTTGGAAAGGCGGATTTCGGTATAACGCATCGCCGCGGCGTTATCTCCGTCCACCGAACCGAAGTTACCCTGGCCGTCCACCAGCATGTAACGCAGCGAGAAATTCTGCGCCATGCGGACGATCGTGTCGTAGACAGCAGTATCCCCGTGCGGGTGATACTTACCAATCACATCGCCGACGATACGGGCGGACTTCTTATAGGCCCGGTTCCAGTCGTTGTTGAGCTCATGCATCGCATAGAGCACGCGCCGGTGTACCGGTTTCAGGCCGTCCCGGACATCGGGCAGCGCGCGCCCCACGATAACGCTCATTGCGTAATCGAGGTATGAGCGGCGCATTTCC
>NZ_SCMX01000044.1 GCF_005503625.1 Cupriavidus sp. 2SB
TCATTGCGGCGATCCGCCCCTGCGGCGTTGTTGCCGAACTTCTCGCGTGTGGCGTTATCGCGGTATGCCACGCCCTTGCGATGCCCCGCGTCGTGCTTCCACTTGTTGCCGCCCTCCACCTTGGTCCGATCGAAATTGCGGTCGATATTGGTGGCACGGTTCACGTCGATGTTCACATCGCCGCCGCCCCAATTGCAATTCCCGAAGATTGCGCCGGCAGCGGCCAGCCCCACGCCCCACGCAAAGCCCGTCATCAACGCAGCGCCCGGGTAGTACGCCGGATACGGTGGCCAGTAGTACGGCGGATACGACGGATAGCCCCAACTGCCGTACACCACCGTAGGGTTGTAGGCCGGCACGTAGATCACTTCCGGGTTCGAAGGCTGGATCACGATGGTCTGCGTCGTGGCGCCCTGCGCGGCGGGTTGCACCGTCACGTTCTGCTGCTCGTTCGATTTCAGGTTGCCCGATGCCTGGGCCTTCGCGCGCAGTCGCTGCACCGCTGCGAGCACATCCTTTTCCTGCGCCAGGAAGGCATCGCCCAGTTTCTGCGTCCAGTCGAGCTTGTCGTTCAGCGGCTCCAGCACCTGCGGAAACGCCACCAGCGATTTCACGCTGACATCCCACGGCTGGTCTTGCACAGCCTTGACGGCCGCATCGCCCTTCAGTTTCGCGTTGGCCTTCTGCCAGCGCGCGGCCTGCACGATTTCCAGCGGATAGGTCGAAGCCATCAGCACCTGCGACAGCACGGAATCGGGATACAGCGCGATGGGCGCCACCAGTGCTTCCAGCTCCTCGGGCTTGAACGCCGGGGCGGATGGGGTCGTAGTGGAGGTCTGCGCAGACTGCGGCGGTGCCGTTTGCGCATGCGCATGGCCGACGCCGGCCAGCAGCCACGCCAGGCCGCACGCCAGCACTGCGGCAACAGCCGTAGGCCAGGCCTGCCGTGGATACCGCGCGCGCCGCGCGCCGCCAGCCGTCATGGCGTTCCTCCCCAGGAATCGCGCACCGCCATGCAGATCCTGCAACCGGTGCCGTGCAGAACATATAGATGGCAGTGCCGAGAGCGGCAATGGACCCTTGGTCCAATAGGGCGTTTCGATACCCGGCGTTCAGCCGGTCAGGGAGGGGAGAGGGTCCGCGGCAGTTTCCAGCCGGTTGCCGCCCAGCGACTTCGCCCGATACAACGCGCGGTCAGCGGCGGCCAGGCCTTCGGAGAGGGTCGGCACGTCTTGGTCGTACTGGGCCAGTCCGATACTGACGGTGGCGAGAATCCCGGCGCTGTCGCTGCGATGGGAAGCCGCCGCGGCGAACCGTGCGGCCACGGCCTCGCCCAGCTTCCGCGCACGGCGTGCGTTGTCGCCGCACAGCAGCGCGGCAAACTCTTCGCCGCCGATGCGGGCCAGCAACGTATCCGACCCCAGCACATCGCGCGCGGTTTCCGCGAAGGACTTCAAGACCTCGTCCCCACGCTGGTGGCCGTGCCGGTCGTTGATCGACTTGAAATGGTCGAGGTCGAAGGCGAGCACAGCGACGGGTCCACGTCCGCGCGCACCGTCGAGTTCGCGCGCGCCTTGCTCGAAGAACCAGCGGCGATTGCCGAGGCGCGTCAGGTAATCCGTCTGCGACTCGCGCAATAACTGCCCGTGCGTTTCATCGCGGATCAGCTTCAGCAGCGTCATCGGCAGGATGACCGAATACAGCACGCCTTCGTAGATGGTGATCTTGCTGGAGAGCGCGAGGATGCCGGGATAGTCGGCGACGAACCATGGCAGCACCAGCGCGCGGCCCGCGTACAGAACGGCGTGCAAGCTCGTCACCGCCACGACGATGTGCTGCGCGCGTGACTTCAGCGTGCGGCACCGATGCATTTCCCACGCCGTCATGGCGGCGATGGCGGCAATCGGCAAGGCGCTCACATGCGCCCAGATCACGTCGAGCCACTGTGATCCCCAGACCGCCCAGATACCGGCCATGCCGGCCAGCAAGGCAAGCGATCCCTTGCGATGCTGCCGCCCGCTCAGTGCGGCCACGCCGGCCAGCACCAGCAGGTAGCCGCTCAGAATGATCAGGTTGCTCAGGGCGGAGCCGAGCGCGCCGGGCAGTTCGCGGCGGAACAGGACTGCCGTGCAGCCCACGGCAAGCGTGGCAAAGCCGGACGCCAGGATGCGCAGTTCACGGCTGCGCGTGGGGTGGGTCCGGAACTCCCAGAACATCATGCCGGCGCTGGCCAGCAGTGTGCCAATGGCTAGGAAATAAAGAGTGGCGAGATCGACAGGCATCCAGATGACAAAACAGTGCGCCGATACATCACGGCGGCCAGCCGCATTCTACGTGGGAAACCGGGTGGTTTTCGCGTATCTCCGGCGGTTGCTGCCTTGCCGGGCGCACTCCGCAGGAAGAGATAGCATGGCTAACGGCCGTTCTGCCCCACTCATGAGGGGCAACTTGCGAGGGGAGACGTATCAGGTGCCTGTCTAGACGCCTGCCGCGCGCAAACCGAGCAGCAGCACGACCATCACGGCCAGGCCGAGCGAGAGCGCCTGCCAGAACCGCAGCGGATGGCGTTCGATCAGTGGGGGCGTCAGGCGTTGCAGCGCATCGCGCCCCGGCGCACGCAGGGCCTCGACGAACTCGGACAGCGCCTCGTGCCGTTGCGCGGCATTGGGATGCAGCGCGCGGCGTAGTACGTCGTCCACCCACTGCGGCAGGTCGGCACGCCGCTCGCGCAGCGGCACGTAACGCAGCCGCCGCAGATCGGCCCGACTGCGCACCTGCGTCACCTGCAATCCGTAAGGGAGTTGTCCGGTCAGCATCTGGTAGGCCAGCACGGCCAGCGAGTAGAGATCGGACGCCGGCGTGCCGCCCTCGCCCAAAAAGTACTCGGGCGCCGCGTACTGCAGCGTGCCCACCGGCATGATGGCCAGCGGATGGCGCGTGCCCTCGGCCAGCCCCGCTACATGAACGGTGGCGAAATCCATGATCCTGGCCGTGCCGGCGCGATCAATGATGACGTTCTCCGGACGCAGGTCCTGATGCAGCATCTCGCGCCGATGAAACGCGCGCAGCCCTGCCGCGATCTGATTGACGATGGCACGCACCTCGTCCAGCGCGGGCGCGCGATGGTCGATCATCCACTGCGCCAGCGTCTGCCCCTCCACGTATTCCATCGCCACGTAGAGGTAGCGGCGCGGCCGTTCCACGGTATGGGGGCGCAGTACGTGCTGGCTGTCGATGCGTCGCGCCACCCATTCTTCAAGCAGGAATCCGTCGAGATGCGCGGCATCGTCATGGCGATCCACAGCAGGGGTCTTCAACGCCACGTAGCGGCCATTGCCATCATCCACCGCGAGATACACATGGCTGCGCGCGCTGGTGTGGATCTCCCTGACGATGGTGTAACCCTCGAACTGCATGCGCGGGGTCAGCG
Source organism: Cupriavidus sp. 2SB (assembly GCF_005503625.1). Classification (GTDB taxonomy): domain Bacteria; phylum Pseudomonadota; class Gammaproteobacteria; order Burkholderiales; family Burkholderiaceae; genus Cupriavidus. Next base: position 3,431 of record NZ_SCMX01000044.1, read on the forward strand.
GCGGCGGCAACGCCAGCCGCTCGCCATGCGCAAGCACGCCGGGCGCGTCGAGGTCCGGCAGGTCATCGATGCGCGCGATCTGCAGCGTGACGTTGTCCTGGCTGCCGCGTTCGATGGCCGTATCCACCAGCATGCGCGCTGCCGCGTCCAGATCCTCGCCGTGGGTGCCCAGCGCACGATGCACATCGGCGGCGTCTAGGTGTTCGTAGGCGCCATCGGTGGCCAGCAGGTAGATCTCGCCCGGCTCCACCTCCCAACTGCGGTAGTCGATTTCGATGGCAGGCCCGGCGCCCAGCGCGCGGCTCAGGTACGACTCGGCGGACGACACCCGCACGCGATGATCGTCCGTGAGTTGTTCGAGCCGCTGGGGGTGCAGGCGATAGATGCGCGCATCGCCCACGTGCAGCACATGGGCCTCGCGCGCCTTGAAGATCAGCGCGCTGAACGTGCAGACGTAGCCACGATCCGCATCGAAGCGCGCGTCGCTGCGGCGCGTCTGCGCGTAGAGCCATGCGTTGACCGCAGCCAGCACGCGTTGCGCCGCGCGCCGCACCGTCCACGCCTCGGACGTGCAGTAATAATCCTCGAGGAACGTCCGCACGGCCGCGGCGCTGGCCACCTGGCTCACCGCGCTGGAACTGATGCCATCGGCCAGCGCCAGCACGATGCCCTTGGTCATGCGCTGCTGCCCGGCCGGCTGCGTCACGCCATGGAAATCCTGGTTGACCGCCTTCCGGCCTGCATCGGAATGCTGGCCGACGGTGATCGAAAGCGTGCCGCGCATGCGAGGACGATCAGCGGGAGTTCAGCCGGAATCTCAGCCGATCACGCGCTTGGGGGCCGTCTTGTAGTGGGTGCTGTACAGCGTGGCACCCACGAAGGTCAGGCCGCCCACAAGGTTGCCGAGCACGGTAGGAATCTCGTTCCAGATCATGTAGTCCATGATCGTGAAGTTGCCGCCCAGCATCAGGCCCGACGGGAACAGGAACATGTTCACGATGGAATGCTCGAAGCCCATATAGAAGAACAGCGTGATCGGCATCCACATGCCAATGACCTTGCCCGACACCGACGTCGACATCATGGCGGCCACCACACCCGTGGACACCATCCAGTTGCACATCACGGCGCGGATGAACAGCGTCAGCATGCCGGCGGCGCCGTGTGCGGCGTAGCCCAGCGTACGGCCCTCGCCGATATGGCCGATCTTCTGGCCCACCGCGTTGGGGGCTTCAGAGAACCCGAAGGTAAAGATGATGGCCATGAACAGGGCCACGGTGATCGCACCGCCGAGATTGCCGAGGAAGACGAGCGACCAGTTGCGCAGCACGCCGCCCCAGGTTGCGCCCGCGCGGCGGTCGAGCACGGCCAGCGGCGCAAGCGTGAACACGCCCGTCAGCAGATCGAATCCCATCAGGTACAGCATGCAGAAGCCCACCGGAAACAGCAGCGCGCCGACCAGTGCATTGCCGGTATTGACGGTGATGGTCACCGCGAACGCGGCGGACAGGGCAAGAATGGCACCAGCCATGTACGCGCGGATCAGCGTATCGCGCGTGGACATCAGCAACTTCGACTCTCCGGCATCGACCATCTTGGTCACGAACTCGGCGGGGGCGAGATAGGCCATGGAATTTCCTCGTTTTCTCGTTGGCGGACAGGCATTCGGGCAAGGCAAAAAAAAACGACGCCCCTCTCCCCACGGTGGCTCACCGCGCGGGACAGGACGTCGTCATCCTTGACCACTTGATTTTGCTCTGTTGCGTCGCACGAACCGTGCCCATGGCTGAACCGGGCAAAGCCTGCAGGGCGGCAAACCCTCGCCCCCGTTGCGGTGCACAATTGGCCCGCTTTTGGTGCGCACGCGGGTCACACCGCACGCGCAGCGTCAATCGTGGTGCGCTCAAGCCGCGAACTTCAGTCAGGCCCCCCGGGCAACGCTGGTAGCGCGATGTCCGGCAGTGCCAGTGTGGCTTCCGCCACATCGGCCAGGCGCCGGTTGTTATCCATCGCCGCCTTCTGCAGCGTGCGAAAGGCTTCGTCCTCGCTCATCCCGGTACGCGCCATCAGCGCTGTCTTGGCACGCTCGATCACCTTGCGCTCCTTGAGCGCGCGTCGCGCGGCATCGAGTTCCACTTCGGTACGTGTGAGGCGTGCGGCCTGCTTCTGCAGCAGTCCCTTGAGTGATGCCACCGTCGCGGAGTCCGCACTGCCCGATGCGTCGCTGGGCATGCCGGGCAACACGGGTGCGGCGTCGGGATGTCCGGCCGCGTCGAAGAACAACTCCACCGCATGCGTGTGCGGCGGCGGATTGTCGAGCAAGCGCCGCAGCAAACCCGCCGAATCCTGCAGATCGGCCTGCGACGACTCGATCTCGGCCTCGCACGCGGCGCGCAGCTCCTGCACCAGTTGCATCTGCAGCCGCCACATGCCGGCAATCACCTGACTGCAGACCTCGAACCATCGCTCACTGCGCTCGGCGTCGAGCGCAGCACCCGGTGTCGCCGTCAGCAGCACGTGCCGCAACTGTTCCAGGTCGGCCACGGCTGGGCTGCGCGACTGGCCCTGCCACGCTACCAGCAATGGCGGATCGGCAAACTGCTCCATCACTCGGAAACTGCGGCGCTGCGCCTCGATCAGATGCAGCACGCGCTGCTGCTGGATTTCCGTGCAAGTGCCCGAGGCAAACATCTGCGCCCCCACGGCACGCTCCTGCCCGGCGGCTTCCTTGCCCTGTAGCAGATAGACAAACGCCACCAGCGGTCGAGAGATGCCGGGGTACATCGCCACATCGGCCAGATGAAAAATCAGTTCGAGCAATGCGGCGATCAGGCGGCTGAACACCGCCACGGCATCGAGCGCGCTGGCCTGGCACTGGCCGATGCTGGCGCGCAGGCCGGCAAGCGTAGCCAAATCCAGTTGCACCCAGGCCATCAACGTCACCATCGAGGCGCTGCCCTTGTGCGACGCATCGAGCTGACTGGCAAAGCGCTCGCCCAGCCGCTGTTCGATACGGATCGACTCCGCCATGGCTGCCTCGCGCTCCATCGCCATCCGCTGTCCGCCCGACGCGAGGAACACACTGCTTGCCCCACGCTCGCGCTGCAGCGTGTGAATCAACTGGCCGATCAGGTCCGCCAGCTCCACGCGACTCGCCATCAGGCGCACGGCCTCGATTTCAAGCTGCTTGGCGTGGAGAACGAGTTGAGACGCGGATAAGGCCATCGAAGCGGTGTGGCGAAGTTGCGGGGGTGATGTCTTTCTGCAAGCTCTGTGCCACGGCCACAACAGCATCAATCGATATTGCGACTCATTATCATTTAGATCTACAATGTCGCTCTTTCCGTTGCGCTGTCTGTCCGCTGCATGCCCACCGCCGAGCGCCCGCTCACCGACGAAATCCATACGCTATATGCCGACCATCATGGCTGGCTGAAGGGATGGTTGCGCCGGCGTGTCGGCAGTGCGGGTGACGCGGCGGACCTGGCACATGACACATTCCTTCGGCTGCTTTCGCGCGAAACGCCAGTAGCGGCGCGCGAGCCGCGTGCCTTCCTCGCCACCGTGGCGCGCGGCATCGTCAGCAACTTCTATCGCCGCCAGCAACTGGAAGCCGCCTACCTCGAAGCCCTGGCTGCCCTGCCCGAAGCCGAAGCGCCCGATCCCGAGACGCGCGCACTGATTCTGGAAGCGCTGATCGAGATCGATCGCCGCCTATCCTCGCTGCCTGCTGCCGTGCGCCGCGCCTTCTTGCTGTTCCAGATCGATGGCATGCCGCAAGCCGAGATCGCCGCCGAGTTGTCGATATCGATTGCCACCGTGCAGCGCCATATCGTCAAGGCGCTGCACCTGTGCTGCTTCGCTGCCTGAAGCGTCCACCGCCTCCCATCGCCACACTCGCACTCGCCCCCGCATGATCCAGACCGCGCTCCCCGCTTCGCCGCATCCGCCCATTGCCACCGCCATCACGATGCGTGCAACGGCGTGGTTGGTCGCGCTGATGGGACCCGAGGTGACCGCGCACACGCAAGCGGCCTGCGCGCGATGGCGCGCCGAACATCCCGATCATGAACGCGCATGGCAGCACCTGCATGCGTTCTCCGCCGCGCTTGGCAATGTGCCGGCTTCCGTGGCGCATTCGACGCTGGGCCGTCCGCCGTCGAATCCTGGCCGTCGCCGCGCCATGACGCTGGCACTGGCCACGCTCGCCTGCACCGGCGCGTGGCAGCTTCAACGTGCGATGCCGATGGAAACCTGGGGCGCCGATCATGTGACCGGCATCGGCGAACGTCGCCAGGTTCGGCTGGACGATGGCACCGTCGTCGATCTCGACACCGGTACGGCCATCGCCATCGATTTCAGTGCCACGCAGCGTCTTGTCACGCTACGTGCCGGCGCGATTGCGATCGACACCGCTGCAGATCCGAGCCATCGACCGTTCCGCGTGGCCACCGCGCAAGGCATGTTGCGCGCGCTCGGTACGCGCTTCACCGTGCGGCAGGAAGACGGCATGACCGCCGTGAGCGTGCAGCAAGGCGCGGTGGAAGTGCGGCCCGCCGATGCGCCCGATATCGTCACCGTGCTGCAGGCGGGGCAACGCACGCGCTTCACGCGCCTGCATATCGATGCGCTCGACGTGGCAGACACCACTGACATCTCGTGGACGCAGGGCATGCTGGCTGTCTACGACATGCGGCTCGACACCTTCCTGGCCGAGTTGTCGCGCTACCGGCGTGGCCGGCTCGCCTGCAACGAGGCAGCAGCGGGACTGCGCATCTCCGGCGTGTTCCCGCTCGACGACACCGACCGCGTTATCACCGCGCTGCCGCACCTGCTGCCTGTGGATATCCAGATGTGGACGCGCTACTGGGTGGTTGTGCGCGGCTGATCCAGCTATCGCCTTCTTTCCTCGATAGAGATTTTTGTGCCAGTACCGTGAGGGGTTTTCGCTTTTCGGGTGGCCTACGGGATGAACGACTCATTCCGAGCGATATACCTGAAAGGAACTGCTTCTCATGGGCACACGCTTCGCGCTCACCGCCATCGCCGCTTCCCTGCCACTGTGGTCGCACATCGCCATCGCTGCCGAGGTGGCACAGGTGGCACCGGCACCGTCCGCACAGACGGCCACCCGCAGCTACGCGATTCCCGCCGGGCCGCTGCAACCTGCGCTGACGCGTTTCGGCATGGAAGCCGGCGTCATGGTTTCGTACAACGCCAGCGATCTTGCCGGACGCCAGACAGATGGCCTGCAAGGTCGCCACGGCGCATCCGACGGATTGGCCATGCTGCTGCGCGGCACGGGGCTCCAGGCGGTGTCCGTGCCGAATGGCTTTGCGGTGCGCGCGCCATCCACCTCGGCAGGCGATGCAGCCGTCATGCTGCCCGAGGTCACGGTAGCCGCGGGCCGGCCGGATGCCGAGGCATTGCCTGCGCCGTATGCTGGCGGACAGGTCGCGCGCGGCGCACGCCTCGGCCTGCTCGGCAATACGGACATGATGGATTCGCCGTACAGCAGCGCGGCGTACACGTCCAAGACGATCGAGGACCAGCAGGCCAAGACCATAGGCGATGTGCTCGCCAATGATCCGACCGTGCGCTTCACCACCTCGTCGGGTCACCTGTACGAGAACTACACGGTGCGCGGCTTCGATATCTCGTCAAGCGACCTCGCATGGAATGGCATGTACGGTCTGGCGCCCTATGGTCACTCGCCCACCGAGTTCATCGAGCGCGTGGAACTGCTGCGCGGACCCACTGCCCTGCTGACCGGCATGTCGCCCAGCGGCGCAGTGGGCGGTGTGATCAACATCGTGCCGAAGCGCGCCACCGTCGACCCCATCAACCGCTTCACCGCGAACTACATCTCCGAAGGCAACGTGGGCGGTGCGGTGGACCTGGGTCGCCGCTTCGGCCCCGACAACGCATTCGGCGTGCGCTTCAATGGCGCTTATGACGATGGACGTACCGGCGTGGACGGACAATCGAAGCGGCGCGCGCTGGGCGCCATCGCACTCGACTATGCAGGAGAGCGCGTGCGCGCATCGCTCGACGCCTACGCGAACGAAGAAGAGGTGCGAAACGGCAGCGCGTGGATGGCATCGTTCACAGGAAAAATTCCTGACGCACCCAAGGCCGGCACCAACATCCTGCCGGGCGCATGGGGCAAGCTGCGCAACCGCGCGTTCGTGGCGCGCGGCGAAGTGGATATCACGCAGGACTGGACCGCCTATGCCGGTCTGGGTTCGCTGCACTACGAGTACAGCGGCTTCATCAACGGCACGCGCGCCAACAACGTGCAGCCCAATGGCAACTACACGGGCTACACGTATAACCAGAAGGGCTTCACCGATACGTTCTCGGCGGAGACCGGCGTGCGCGGCAATGTGCGCACCGGCCCGGTCACGCACAAGCTCGTGCTCGGCTATACCTATCTCGGGCTGCGTACCGGCACGATCAACGTGACGAGCCCCGCGTTCATCTCGAACATCTACAACCCGATCACGCCGCCCCTGGCCGCATCGCCCACCAATGCGCCGAAGACCAGCGACACCACGCTGACCAGCCTGGCCATTGCCGACACGCTCGGCTTTATCGACGATCGCGTACAACTGACGCTCGGCGTTCGGCATCAGCGCGTACAGGCCAAGACCTTCAGCACTGCCGGTGCGCAGACCGCCGACTACGATGAAAGCGCGCTGACGCCGAGCCTGGGACTCGTGGTCAAGCCGTTCGGCCCGCAGTGGTCGCTCTATGGCAACTACGTGGAAGGGTTGAGCCAGGGCGATACCGTGACCGATGTCACCGCGGTCAACTATCGCCAGACCTTCGCGCCGTACAAGACCAAGCAGATGGAAGCCGGCGTGAAATGGGATAGCGGTCGTCTGACGCAGACGTTGAGCGTCTTTCAGATCAAGCGCCCGAGTCTCATCAAGGACACCGCCACCAACACCTACAATCCCGACGGCGAACGCCGCCATCGTGGCGTGGAGTGGAACGTCTTCGGCGAAGTCATGCGCGGCACGCGCGTGCTCGGCGGCGTGGCGTACACGCGTGCCGTGCTCACGCAGACGGCCGGCGGCACTTACGATGGCAACACCGCCTATGGCTCGCCTACGTGGTCGGGGAACCTCGGCCTCGAATGGGATTTGCCATGGCACCCCGCGCTGACCCTGACGGGTCGCGTCACCTATACCGGATCGCAATACGTGAACTCTGCCAACACACAGAAAATCGATAGCTGGACGCGCTATGACGTGGGCGCGCGTTATGTCACCAACATCCAGGGCAAGCGCGTGGGCTTCTACGCCAGCGTGGAGAACCTGCTGAACAAGAGCTATTGGGCCGGATCGTTCAACGACGGCTACGTCACGCAGAACGCACCGCGCACGTTCAAGCTCTCGACCACGGTGGACTTCTGATGCGACGCGTCTCACTGCTTCTCGCGGCAACGCTCTGCGTGGCGCCGGCCTTCGCTTCATCTGCGCCACTCTCAACCGCGCTGACCATTGGTGCACCCGCTACGGCAACGTGGACGCCCGGTTCGCCGATCACATTCACGATGACGCTGGCGCAAGGCGATGTCGTGCAAGGCGCGCTCGATGGCCCTGCTGCATCGCTGACACTGGCCGATGCGCAAGGTCGCGCAGTGCGCCAACTGCTCGGCGCAAACACGCTGTACCGCGAATTTTTGTTTGTCGCGCCGGCGAGTGGCCAGTATCGCTTCGTGGTCGATGCGGACCACGCCGATACGCTGGGCGCGGTCGGTGGCAGGCCGATGCCCGGTGCCATCTACACACTGCGCGTGAAAAGCGTGGTGCCGGTTGCAGCCCAGCTCGCGCCATCCGATGCGCCCGAGAGTCCGGCCATTCGTGCACTCGCGCAGACGTTGGCGGCGGGTGGCAACACGGCATCGTTCTGGCGCGATATCAGCGCGCGCGGCACGCCGCTCGTCGAGCCGCTTCCGAACAAGGACGAGGTGTTGCTGACGTTCCTGTGGCGCGGTGCGCAACGCAACGTGCGGCTGCTCGGCAGTCCGTCCGGCGATCACGATGCGCTCACACGGCTCGGCAACAGCGATGTCTGGTATCACACGTATCGCGTACCGGCCAGCACGCGCATGAGCTATCAGCTTGCGCCCGACGTGCCCGACGTCGGAGACACCCCGCAGCAGCGTCGACGCGCCATCGTGGCAACGATGCAGCGCGATCCGCTCAATCCGCGCGTGTTCCCCGAGTCAGCGCCCGACGCCTTCGCGCAGAAGTCCATCGTCGAACTGCCCGACGCGCCGCCGCAACCGTGGATCACCCCGCGCCCTGGCGTGGCAACGGGCACGCTCACGCCGTTCACGATCGAGAGCCGCATCCTCGATCAGTCGCGCGATGTGTATCTGTATCGTCCCGCCGGTGTAAAGCCTACGGCGTTGGTGGTGGTGTTCGATGCGCATGCGTACATGTCGCTCGTGCCGACCCAGACGATCCTCGACAACCTGATCGCCGAAGGCCGCATCCCGCCCGCTGCCGCGCTGATCGTTGCCAACCCCACCGCCAACGCGCGCGGCACGCAGTTGCCACCCAATCCGAAGTTCAGCGACTTCCTCGCCAACGAACTGATGCCCTGGGCCGAACGCCAGGGCCTGCCCGTGCGCGCGGACCGCACCGTCGTGGCCGGATCGAGCTACGGCGGCCTCGCCGCTGCGTATGCGGGCATGACGCACCCGGAACGCTTCGGCCTCGTACTGAGTCAGTCCGGCTCGTTCTGGTGGGGCCCCGGTGGCGCACCGGATCAACCGCCGATGGAGGGCGGCTGGATGATGCGCGAATTCGCCAAACGCCCCCGCCTGCCGCTGCGCTTCTACATGGAAGCCGGCCGCTTCGAAGAAGGCCGCGGCCTCGTCAACATCACCACGACCACCCGCAGCCTGCGCGACGTGCTGCGCGCAAAAGGCTACCCGGTCACGCACGCCGAATTCGCCAGCGGCCACGACTATCTGCAATGGCGCGGGACACTGGCGTGTGGATTGATGGCGTTGCTGGGCGACACGAATCGGATGGATAGCGTGCGACAGAAGGCTTGTCCGGTGCTGACGTCGGATGATACGAAGTAGGTTTATGGTTTGGGTTTGGGTTTAGGTTTTGCTCCCCTCTCCCGCGTGCGGGAGAGGGGAGCAAAACCAGCGTGGCGCAATGCCATCCCTAGTAATTCAACGAAATATCCCTCCCTGCCCCACATCCAATTGACCCGCAAATACGAATGATTTACGTTTGCGTTCGTCGATGATTCCAATGCTTGACTACTCCGCCCTCCTTCGACAGTCCACCCCTGTTCCGAAGTCCAGCTGGAGTATTTTCCGTGCAGCAACACATCCTCGCGTCATCGATCCATGCCCTCGTGTCCGGTGCGGCACGAACGGGTACGGCCTTGACCATGTCCGCACTGCCCTTCGTGGCGCACGCGCAGGCCACGCCACCGGGCAATGCCCGCCCCGCGCCTGCCATCGCCGATCTGCCGCGTGTCACAGTCGTCGGCACGCATCCCGCGAATACCAACGAAGCCACCACCGGCATCGCCCGTCTGCCTGACACGGTCAAGGAAACGCCGAAGACGGTCTTTGTCATCCCGAAGGAATTACTGGAGCAGCAGCAGATCACGACGCTGGAACAGGCGCTCAGGAATGTGCCCGGCATCACCATCTCTGCTGGCGAGGGCAATGGCGGGCAGAGCGGCGACCAGTTCCGCATCCGGGGACTGTCGGCAAAGGGCGATATCTACGTTGACGGCCTGCGCGACTTTGGCGCCTACAAGCGCGACAGCTTCAACACCGATAGCGTGGAAGTCATCAAGGGGCCGGCTGGCGAGAGCTTTGGCGTGGGCAGCGTCGGCGGCCTCATCAACCAGACCACGAAAAAAGCCAACAAATCCGCCAGCACCGCCATCGACCAGAGCGTGGGTTCGGGCCAGACCTATCGCACGACCGTGGACAGCAACATCCCACTGTCGGATACCTCGGCCGTGCGCATCAACGGCATGTTCCAGAACGGCAGCGTGCCGGACCGCGACCATGTCGATGACGATCGGCGCGGCTTTGCCATCGACTTCGGTACAGGACTCGGCACCGCTACCGTGTGGCATTTCAACTACTCATATCTGTACCGCGACGGCCAGCCCGATTTCGGCCAACCGCTGGCGCAAGGTGCCGATCGCATCTATCGTCCGCTCTCGGAATACGGCGTGCCCGGCATCACGCCCTCCACCTCGTACGTGCGCAACACCGACCGCGACAAGAGCGATGCGCACATCGTGACTTCCGGGTTCCAGACCATACTCGGCCGTGTCACGCTCAACAACGACACGCGCTACAGCTTCTACCAGCGCGATTTCTCTGGCACCAACCCGGCGGGCGTGCCGTATGCCACGCTGCAACGGCTGCTGGCCGGAAACAACGCAGCGCTGCGCTATGGCGCGCGCGGCGGCATGACGTATCTGCAGCGCGGATGGGGACTGCAGAACGTGACCACGGCGCGCGGCGAGTTCCACACCGGCAGCCTGCGCCATCGCGCGATGGGCGGACTCGACGTGAGCTACCAGCGCGATCGGCGCGACCGGGGCGATTGGACCGGTCGCCTCAATAACCAGACCATCGTCAATCCGGCCTTCGATGCCAGCGTCAATCCCTCTGTGAGCTACACCGGTGGCAGGCGCGATACCAATGCCATCGATGTCGGCGTGTTCGCCAGCGACCGCGTCTGGTTCAACGAACAGATCTCGCTGCTGGGCGCCCTGCGCTGGGATTACTTCCGCAGCGAATACGGCACGACCGAGGCATCGGGCATCGGCGGCGTGGCCGATTCGCGCAAGCTGAGTCCGGCGATCAGCGCGATCTGGGAGCCGACCCAGGACGCCATGTTCTACGCGTCGTTCTCACGCACCTATCGCCCGGTGGGCACCGACATCGCCACGGCCGTGGGCGGCGTGCAGACCGAGGTGCCCAAGGACGGAGTCTCCAACGAGCCGGAGCGTTCGGACACGGTCGAGGTAGGCGCCAAGCTCGACTTCCTCGACAAACGCCTCGGTGTCACCGGCGCCCTGTTCCAGATCCGCAAGGCCAATGCCTACACGACCGATCCGGTGACCGGCATGGTGATCAATGGCTTTGGCGAAAGCGGCGAGGGCCGCCGCATCCGGGGCGTGGAACTGGGTGCCAATGGATCGCTGACCCCCAACTGGACGGTCAGCCTGGCCTACGCGTACCTCGATGGCGAAGTGACCAGCGCGCCAAACGCGGCGTTCGTCGGCAAGGTTGCGCCGGGCGTGCCGCATCACAACGTCACGTTCTGGACGGCGTACACGATTCCGCAGACCATCGTGCCGCTACCGGGACAACTGTCGGTGGGTGGCGGCGTGCAGTACGCGTCCGGCTATTGGGCCAACCAAGCCAACACGGCACGCATGCCGGACAACCTCACGCTGGACGCGATGATCGCCTACCGGCAGGGCCGCTTCCGCGCCTCGTTCAACGTGTACAACCTCACGAACCGCCTGAACTATCAATCGTCGTTCAGCGCTTCGCGCGCGGTGCCTGCATCGGGCCGCACCTATCTGCTCAATGTAGGCATCACCTTCTGACGCACCTTGCAGCAAACTCGCGCCGCTTGAATTCGGGCGTTCCGGTTACGTTGCCTGCAGAGGCAACGTGAACGTGACCGTGGTACGCCCTTCGCTGGACGCGGCGCGAATCGATCCACCATGCAGTTCGACGATTGACCTGCAGATGGCCAGCCCGATCCCCATGCCCTCGCCCTTGGTACTGACAAACGGCTGAAAGATTCGCGCCAGTTGATCGGGCGCGATACCGCCGCCGTTGTCGATGACCTCGACCCGCAGCATGGCCGGTTCCACCCGCCGCGCCCGGAGTTCTACCAGCGGCAGCTCGGCGCAGTCTTCCTTGCGAGCTTCGATGGCATTGAGCACCAGGTTCAGCAATACCTGCTGGATCTGCACGCTGTCGCCATGTAACGGAGGCAATGTCTCATCGACATCGATGCGCAGCGCAATGCCGCCATCGTTCAGCCGACCTGCAAGAAGGGGAAGCACATCGCGAACGGCCTGCGCCAGCGTGAACGCCTGCGGCTTGTTCGGTTCGCTGCGCATCATCGCGCGCAGGCTATGGATGACTTGTTCCGCACGCTCCGACTGCTCCTGGATGCGGCGCACGCCCTCCGCCACTTCCTGGACGACTTGTTGGGTCACGGGGTCTGCCACGCCGGGGCACCGCTTCATCCAGTGCTGGATGGCATAGGCCTCAAGCCGGATCGCGGTCAATGGCTGGCGAATTTCATGCGCAATTGACGCGGCCAATGTTCCCAGCGTGGCCACGCGCGCCAGATGCACCATCTGCTCCTGCATGCCCTGCACAACCGCGCTCGCCGTGCGCAGCGCATCGCTGTCCGCGCACCGGCAGTCGCCCGCCGCGCGCCGCAGCGTTGGCGCGACGGCCTCGTTGCAAGGGGGTTCGATCGGCGCAATGGCCTCGGGGTGATTCATCCACAGTCCAGTCGGTATTCCCGATGGAATCTACGCGACCATGGCACGCACGCCTTGTCGATTTGTGACGCGGATTGTCGATTCCTGCTGGATTCGACGGGAAACTCAAGTCGTGCGGCGCCGCCACTGCCCCGGCGTCATGCCCATGGCGCGAGAGAAGGCGCGCGTGAAATGGCTCTGGTCGGCAAAGCCGCAGCCGATGGCCACCTCGGCCAAGGACATCGCCGGGTCACGCAACAACGCGCAGGCACGTTCAATGCGCTGCGCCAACAGCCATTGGTAAGGCGTGTGTCCCGTGGTATCACGGAACGCTCTGGTGAAATGGCTGCGCGACATGTGGCACGCATCGGCCACCTCGGCAACGGACACATCGCCATCGAGCCGCGCCACGAGCATTTCTTTCGCACGCGATACGCTGCGTGGCGACAGCAACCGATTGGTCTTGGGCGATGCCACGGCATCACCGCCATACTGGCAGACGAGATGTGCGCCAATCGCCATGGACAACTGATCCACGAACAGGCGGCAGGATTGCTGCGGATGCTGCAGCGCCGGCGCCATCGCGTGCGCCAGATGTCCCAGTACCGCGTCCTGTTGACCGGCAGTGGTGCGCAGGCTGCGCAACCGCGTACGCCCCAGTTCGGTGCTGGTGCGCTCGATCAGGCCACGCGGCAACTCCATCAGGATGAAATCGAAACTGGACTGGAAATCCGCCTTGTAGTCCTCGGCCAGATCGCGGATGTAGATGGCACCCGCATCGAAATCGTACGTACCAACCCGGTGACCCTGCATGATGCGACGCCGATGGCCGGCATGCATCGACACGCCTACGACAAAGCCACGCTCGGCCGCCGGCATCGCGAACTGCCCCGATGGCTCGACGGATGTCTTGCGAAAGAACTGGATGTCACTACCCGCCAGCGCATGGTCGGCCTGCAGCAATCCAGCGGCGCAACCGAATGCGTCGAACTGGGCAGGCTTCGAAATGGAGAGGCTGGGGGCGGCCGACATGGTTTCGTCCGTAAAACTTCACGAGCATGTCGCCTGCCAGGTGGAACGGGGGCGTGGCGGGGGCGGCATGTCGGCGCAGGATAGCACGGTGTGGGCATTCCGACAGGCGGTTGTCGGGCTGCTTTTATCGTTGGCTCGTGAGTTGCTTCGTATTCCTTGTGAACCGTTCCAACAATACCTCCACCTCTTCCTGCAATCCCTGGAAGCGCTCGGGATTGCGTGGCACGTATCCGCCCGCTTCGATATCCCATCGGTACTCTTGCGCCATCATTCTGCTCATGACATCGGCGATCTGCATCATGTCCTTGACTGCCACCGCCCGCTTGTCGTCAGGCGGCAGCACCAGATTGCCAAGCACCCCGTACAGCTCTGTAAAGGCCAAGGCTCGCATCGTCTGGCTGCGCGTTTGCCACTCCTCCTCGGACAGCTTGCCCTCGGTCATCGCGGCTGCATCCGAGACCACGTCCTTGAGTGCCGCCTGAAACTGCGTGACCGCCTGCTCGAACTGTCGCGTCACGGCCAAGCTGTCGCGCTGGTCCTGCGTACCGGGCGGCGACAGCATGGCCGCCACTACCACCACGATTGCCGTACACACCGTCAGCGGGACAAACCGTGACCAGACATCGCTGCGCGTTTTCGTTTGCGCCCTCGTCCACGCCGGCTGTGGTGCGATGCTGTCGGGCAGGCATGCCGCCAGCAACAGGCCGCCGATCAGGCCGCCCACGTGTGCGGCGTTGTCGATGTTTTCTGCGCTGAAGCCACGGATAAGCGAATAGCAAATCATGAAACCCGAATCGCCAATCAATGACTGACGGATCTCCCGCGGCAGATGCGCATGGTTTCGCAAGGCAATGACAAGCAATGCCCCACCCACCCCGAATACCGCGCCGGATGCACCCACCGCCACCGCTGCCTGTGCGCTGAAATGCAGACTGGCGGCGCTGCCCAGCAGGCCCGCACCGAAATAAACCAGCAGGAAATTGCGCGGGCCGAGAAACCACTCGACCTTTCGGCCGAGCATGTAGAGCACCACCATGTTCATCGCAACGTGCACGATGCCGCCATGCAGGAACGTGGCCGTCAACATCCGCCACCATTGGCCATCGTGCGCGAGCACTGCAACGTTGCCGCCCCAATCGACCAGCATCGAGACAGGAGTAATGTCGAATAATGGGGCGCCAAACAGGACCATAAGCAGCCAGACGCCGATATTCGCCGCGATCAGCGAGTAGACCGCCCAGGGACGCGGCATCGTGTTCATACGGGCAAGGAATGCCTTTTCGGCTTGAACTTCCTTCGCGACCCCGCTATTTGCCAGGACGCGCAGATGGGTAACCAGCGTTTCGACCTGCTGCCTGTATGCCTTGCTCAATCCGCCAAGAAGCACCCCGAGGCGGCGGCGAAGCCAACTCGTCGGTTCGACCGGCTCGACCACCAGCATCGCTATGCCGTACCGCTTGCGTATCGCAATGCTGCCAATCGATTGCCATGGAAGATGACATTGCGAGCGCGGAAATGCCGTCGAACCGATGCCAGTGGCATCGATGGTCAACAGCGGCTTGCGCAATGGCCGATAGCGGCCCCAGGTCAGCTCAATCAGGACGATCACTCCGATCATCACCGACGCGACCCAGAGCAAAGAAGCGTCGGCGCCGCGCAGAACTCGCACCCATATCAGTGCTGCCAGCCCCCCGAAACCGAGCCACAACAGCAGCCGCACAATCAGCGGCGACCCATACCATTTGACGTAGAAGGCGCCTCTACGGCGCGCAGGCGTCGGGCTCTTGCTCCCGACTTTCGATAGCGTCATCGTTCTTCCCGAAATCGTTAGACGTTCGCGTCGTCTCTCTGGCCTGCCAGCGACAGGCAGGCCACGGCGCGCGTGGCGCAAACGATAGTGGGGGGAGAACGATCGATGCAAGCCGCCTCGTCAATGAGGCGGCAGGATCAGAGCCGTGCCGGCGCGCGTAGCGCCAGATTTAGTTGATCTACCATTTCGGCCCAGTCCGCATCCTCGACGAACTCGTCGCGCAGCAGCGACGCCTGGGCGGGGGTCCAGAACGGGGCTTCCCACAATTCCTTGTCTTGCGAGAGCGGCGAGTGCTGGGCAATAAAGGCGCGAATGTCGGCCTCCTCGGAAGGCAGGCCAAGCTGTGCGAACAGGTCGGAGAACTGGTGAAAGGGGGTGTCCATCGGCAACTCCGGTGAGAACGTTGATATCAGAGTAGTGCAAGGCCGCCCGGTCTGCCGGGCGGGCACCCTTGATGAGGCGCCGGAAGTTCCTGCTGGTTCCCGGCGCCTCGCTTTCAGCGTTCGATCACCGGCGCATGCACCGGAGCAATCGACTCATGCGTCGTCTGCGTGCGTTGCGCGGCCTTGTGGACCATCGTATAGGCGTAGTCGATGCCCATGCCGTAGGCGCCCGAGTGTTCCTTGGCCAGACCCGTCACGGCGTCGTACGTTTCCTTGTTCTTCCAGTCGCGCTGCCATTCGAGCAGCACTTGTTGCCACGTCACCGGCACCACGCCAGCCTGGATCATGCGTTGCATCGCGTAGTCGTGCGCTTCCTTGGTGGTGCCGCCCGAAGCGTCCGCCACCATGTAGATCTCGTAATCACCTTCGAGCATGGCGCACAGGGCAAACGTGGTGTTGCAGACTTCGGTCCACAAGCCGGCGACGACGATTTTCTTGCGGCCGTTCGCGGCCAGTGCGTCGCGCACCTTCTGGTCATCCCAGGAATTCATCGAAGTGCGTTCGAGCGTTTCCTTGCCGGGGAACACGTCGAGCAGTTCGGGGTAGGTATAGCCGGAGAACGATTCGCTCTCGACGGTGGTGATCGTGGTCGGCACGTCGAAGATCTTGGCTGCCTTGGCCAGGCCCACCACGTTGTTCTTCATGGTCTGGCGGTCCATCGACTGCACACCGAAGGCCATTTGCGGCTGGTGGTCGATGAAGATCAGTTGGCTGTTGCGCGGGGTCAGGACTTCCAGCTTGGCGTTGTTGGCGTTCGACATGGTGATTCTCCGGAATGAAAGGTATTCAATAAGTTTGAGGTTTTATCGGGCAGTGCTGGCTTCGCTTTGTTTTGCTTCGTTGCGTTGCTGCGCTGTCCATGTGCTGAACTATAGCGGTCGCCCCACCGGAGAAAAACGGGGGTTCGCTGTCATAGTTGTTCAAATTTATTGAAATAAGAAATCGGAGGATTTCCGTAGGGGAATGAAGCGGATGGGATTCCTGCGCCCGAAGTCGCACGCCGCTACGCGGAAGCGATTCGCTAAGCGCGTGCAGCGTCGTTGATGATTTGATCCACCGACGTCACGGCAGCAATGGCCGCGAGGTTCTTTATCGATCCGTGGTGATCCTCCTCGCTACGCGCGGCACACGCATCCTCGACGATCACCACCTGATAGTCCCGGTCATGCGCGTCGCGCGCGGTGGACTCTACGGCCCATGTGGTGCTGACACCCGTCAACACCAGTCGCTCGATATGGTTCGCACGCAAGATCGCTTCGAGCGGCGTGCCATAGAACGCGCTGATGCGATGCTTGACCACCACGTGGTCGCCCGCCTGCACATCCAGCCCATCGACAAAGTCCGTGCCCCAACGCCCAAGCGCAAGCGCGCCCGCCGTATGCGCCTTGCCGAAGAACGGCGACGCCTTGGGCTGCTCGGCATATTGCGGGGTGAAACCCACCTTCACGAAGATCACCGGCCATTGCCGAGAACGCGCTTGCGCAATCACCGCATTCACGTTGCGCAACAGGTTGCGATCCTGCGCGTGGGCCGCCGTACCGCCACCGGCGAGCTTTCCCTGCGGATCGACGATGTCGTTGATGACATCGAGCACGATCAATGCAGTCTTCATCGGCGCTCCCTCAGTCGTCGCTCTCAGTCGTCGCTCTTGTATCGCGCATCGAGTTCGTCGTACAGGGGCTTCCGGACCAGCCGCTGACGCTCGTTGAATGGCACGACAATCGCCGGGTTCTCGTCCATCTGTCCGTTCGACTTCAGCATGCCCAGCGCCTGCTGCATGCCGCGCACCGCGCCCTGCAGCGCCGCGTTCGCATAGAGCACCAGGCCATAGCCGAGCCCTTGCAGGGCATCGCGCCCCTGCACGGGTGTCTTCCCGCCAATGACGATGTTGATCAGCAACGGGGTTTTGAACAACTGCGGCAATCGCTGGATATCGGGCAACCCTTCGATGGCCTCCAGGAACAGGATGTCCGCACCCGCCTCTGCAAAGCGGTGCCCGCGTTCGATGGCATCCTCGATGCCATGCACCGCCGCCGCATCGGTACGCGCGATGATCTGGAAATCGGCATCGTCGCGTGCATCGGCAGCCGCGCGGATCTTGGCGGCCATCTCGTTCATACCGACGACATGCTTGCCGGCAAAATGCCCGCACTTCTTCGGCATGACCTGGTCTTCGAGCTGGATGGCATCGGCGCCTGCCCGCTCCAGCGTGCGCACGGCATGCTGGACGTTGAGCGCATTCCCGAAGCCAGTATCCGCATCCACGATCAGCGGCAGCGCCACGGCGTCGCGTACACGCGCCGTGTGTTCGGCGATATCGCTGAGCCCGATAAAGCCGAGGTCCGGCAAGCCAAACGACATATTGGTCACGCCGGCGCCAGTCAGATAGACCGCCTGGAATCCCAGATCCTCGATCACGCGCGCACTCATGGCATTGAAGGCGCCCGGCACCAGCACCGCTTGCTTTGACGCCACAAGTTGCCTGAACGCCTGTCTGCGCGCAGAAGTGCTGGATGTCATCGCTCGTCTCCTGTGACCCCGCTTGTGGAGGATCTTCACCGAAGATAGGCGCCCGCATGGGAAGGTCAAGCCGTTTCTATGCGGATCAACCGATGGGCCCACCCGGCCATCCACCACCGAGCGCCTTGTACAGGCGAACCCGGCCGATTGCGGTCTTCGTGCCGCTTTCGACCCTGGCGGACTGGGCCAGCAATAGCGTGCGCTGGACATTGAGCACGTTGAGGTAGTCGATAGCGCCCTCCTTGTAGCGTTGTTCCGCTACGGCCAACGCCTCGCGATTCTGCTCGACAGCCTCGGTGAGATGGCGATGCTCGCGCTCCTGCGCGGCGTAATCGGACAGCACGTTGCTCACCTCATGCCAGGCCAGCAATACGGTCTTGCGATACGCAATCGCAGCCGCTTGCTGCTGCGCCTTTCGCAAGGCCAGCGTGCCGACCAGCCGCCCGCCCTGGAAAAGCGGCAGGTAGAGGCTTGGGCCATAGCTCCATTGCTGGGTGGCCCATGAACCGAAGCTCGAACCGTTCAGCGTCTGATAGCCGTAGTTGGCACCAAGTATCACGCGCGGATAGAAGTCGGCTTTGGCGGCGCCGATCTCCGCAGTGGCACGATGCAGATCGGCTTCTTTCATGCGGATGTCTGGACGCCGGCGCGCGATCTCCGACGGAATACCCACCGGAATCTCGTGCGTGTCGTCGTTGGTACGCGACGGAGATTTCAGCAGCTCGTCATCCAGCGTGCCGGGCGCCTGTCCGACGAGCATCGCCAGCGCGTTCAGCAAACGGACCTGCTCGGCCCCAAGCGCCTCCATCCGTGCGCGAACCGTACTGATCAACGCTGTGGCATTGTGTACGTCAAGACGCGTAGTGACGCCGTTCTCGTAGCGCGAGTTCACCAGGGCGAGGCTGCGTTCCGCGATCAGCAGGCTTTCGCGCGTGACCGATAACTGCTCACGCACGCCCTGCAGCTTCAGGTAATCGGAAGCGGTCTCCGCAGCAACCGAGAGCAGCACGCCATCCATTTCTGCCGAGGTCATCGTGACTTCGGCCTGCGCGGCTTCGATCCTGCGTCTGACGTGCCCCCACAGATCGACTTCCCAGCTCAGGTCAAACGCCGCACCCCACAGCTCATAAGGCGATTTCCCATCGCGCCCGGAAGGATCGATCCATCCCTTCTCGCTCTCTTCCGCGCGACGATAGGAGGCACCGACCCCGACATTGGGAAACTGCGATGCACCATTCACTTTCAGATGAATGCGGCTTTGTTCCAGACGGTTGCTCATCGCCAGGACGTCGAGGTTGCCCGATACGGCGCGCTCGACAAGGCTTGCCATTTCCGGGTCGTCGAACGTCCGCCACCAGTCATGCGCCACGTCTCCCGCGCCGCAAGTCGGCGCACCGCATTGCCAGGACGCCGGCAGTTCCGCGGGCGGGGCCACGAAGTCAGGCCCTACCGCGCATCCACCCAGTGCAATCGACAGCAGGCACCCGCCCAATCCTTTGCGCATCCCCATCTCAAACCCCGTCCTTCGTCTTGACACTGACCACGACGGACATGCCGACGCGAAGCAGGTCTGCGTCGACGCCAGGTTCGTCGAAACGAATTTTCACCGGCACGCGTTGCACGACCTTGGTGAAGTTGCCAGTGGCGTTGTCGGGCGCCACCGGCGAGAAACTCAGGCCCGTGGCAGGCGCCACACTGTCAAGATGCCCCCGGAAGGATTTTTCCGGATTGCCATCCACCTGGATGGTCACCGACTGGTGCGGTTTCATCCGCGCCAATTGCGTTTCCCTGAAGTTCGCCACCACGTAGATATCGTCGAGCGGCACGATGGCCATCAAGGGCGTGCCGGCTGACACGTAGGCACCTACCCGGGCAGATCGCTGCCCCACCATGCCATCGAACGGCGCCACGATGTGCGTGTACGAGACATTGAGCACGGCTTTCTGAAGCGTCGCTTCATGGCGTTGCAACTGCGCCTGCGCGGCTTCGAGCTGCGCGGTCAGCACCATCAATGTTCTGGATGCCGCCTCGCCCGACGCTACGTCGCGGTCCCGGTTCGCACGTGCCGCACTGAGGTCGGCGTCAGCCCGCTGCCACTCCTGCTGGGTACCGGCGCCGGAACTGGAAAGATTGCGATACCGCTGCGCATTCAATTCCGTAAAGCGCAGGCTTGCTTCGCTCGCGCGCACGCTGGCGCGTGCCTGTTCGACGAGCGCGCGCTGCCGGGCAATGCCCGCTTCCAGGTTCTTGATATCGGCGCGCGCCACGGCCACATTCGCCGTGGCCTCGGCCTTTGCCGCCAGATAATCGGCGGCATCGATGCGGGCCACCAGTTGGCCGGCCTTCACGCGCTGGTTGTCCTGCACCAGTACCTCGGTGATCTGACCCGTGACGCGTGGGGACACATACACCGAATCCGCACGGATGTAGGCGTCGTCGGTGCGCTGTTGCCGCCCGGCGTCGAAGATGCGAAAGCCGGCGTACAGGGCACAGGTCACGGCGGCGGCGCCGATCAGTGCATAGAAGATTCGGGGAGAGTGGCGAGGGACAGTCATGATCTGACAGGTGATTGAGGCGGAAAGGCACGAACAGGAACAAACCAGAGCACGAGGGCCATCAGTGCAATGACAAAGATCAGCGCGAGGAAGGTGTCGGCGTAGGCGAGCACGAACGCCTGTTGCCTTACCTTCTCCGCAAGCACGCGAGCCGGTATCTGCAACGGACTCGCATAGGCGGTGGTCAAGGCGTGGTCCAGCAACACGTTGGCATGGAAATGCTCGCGCCAGGTCACGAAATTGCTGAAGGCCGCGGCGGCTACCGTCGATGCCAGCGCACGCAGGCTGTTCACCATGGCGGACGCGAACGGTCCTTCGGCAGGCGCCACCACGCCAGTGGCCATCATCAGCAGCGGCACCACCACCATGGGCTGCGCCACGGCATGCATGAGCTGGAGGACGAAGAACTGTTCGCGAATCCAGTCCGGGGTGAGATATGCGCCCGCAAGGCAGGCCAACGTCATCAATGCGAGGCCGGTAGCGATCACGTAACGGCAGTCCACCGTGCGCCGATTGACGATGAAGGCGACCAGCGGCGACAGCACAATCTGCGGTACGGCAATCAGCAGGGCCAGATCCATCGTCTGCACGGGACGATAGCCGTGGATACGCGCGAGGTATGCGGTGGGCAGCGCGCTGCCGGCGAACGTTGCGCACACGAACAGCATCAGCGTGGCAATGCCATAGGCGAAGTTTCGCCGGCGCAGCAGCCTGAACTCGAACAACGGTGCGGGGTGGTGGAACTCGTGCACGAGGAAGGCCAGGAGACTCGCGGCGCCGCACGCCGACAGGACGCCAATCAGCGGCGAGGCAAACCAGTCCAGCCGTTCTCCGTGCGCCAGCGCGAGCGTCGTGCACGACAAGCCCGTCACGCCGAGCAGTGCGCCCTTCCAGTTGAATTTGCGAATGCGGTCAAGATGCACCGGGTCCTGTGGAATGCCATGCCAGATCAACGCGGCGGACAGCAGACAGAGTGGCATGAATTGCCAGAACAGCAGCCGCCAGTCCGCGCTTTCGGTCCAGAATGCGACGAGCGGCATCGTGATATTAGGGCCGAACGTCGAGGTCAGCGCATACGCCGACAACCCGAAGAGCCGGTAGTGCGCGGGCAGGAAGCGCAGCGCTGCCGTCATCAGCATCGGCGGCAGGCATCCGCCAACCAGCCCCTGCAGCACGCGCAGAAACAACAGACTTTCAAAGTTCGGGGCGAACGGGCAAAGCACGCATATCAGCCCGAACAGGAGCGTGGCCCCGGTGGCGAAACGGCGCATCGAGAAGGTGTTCGCCAGCCAGGGTGCCAGCAACATCGCCGACACTTCGGCGGCTGCATAGCTCGACGACAGCCAGATCCCTTCGTCGCGGCCCAGACCGTAGCCGCCCAGGATATCGGCGAGGCCAATATCACCGGTGCGGTTGTTGATGCCGGACACCAGCGCGGCAATCAGCACACCTTTGAGCCCGATGCCGAGCCGCAATGAAAACGGGGCATGAACGGGCGCGGCGCCGCCAGTCGGGGCGTGCGGGGACAACGTGGAGGAAACACTCACGGCTCAAAGCGCTGAAGTTGGAGATGGAAGCAGTCCGGCTGACGAACCGGTCGCACGACGATGGGATGCAGCAATCGCGCGACCGGACGGCCGATGGTCAGGCGCGCGAAAGCGGCTCCAATACTGGCGGCCGTTGCAGCTCGGTCGACGCCGCATCGAAGATATCGGCCCGGCTGCCGTTACGCGGCGGATAGATGCGTTCGCGATTGATGACCTGCTTGGTCTGCTTGGCTTGCTCGCCAATGGCGACGACTTCGCGGTCCCACCCTTGGGCGTACACGGCGCCGGCCGGACCCAGATCGATGATGTTCGTGTACCAGTCGATATGCAGCGGCAGCAGATCCTCGCCAAACAGTTCGCATACGACGTTGTGGCCCGCGTACCGCCCCATCGGCCGGGCGTGCTGGCAGGACATCACCGACGGATGCTCGCCATCGATCAAGGCGTGCGCCACATCGCCTGCCGCATACACGTCGTCCATGCCTTGCACGCGCATGTAGGCATCCACCATGAGTCGGCCATGCACGTCGCGCTTGCCGCTAAAACATGTGGTCAGCTCGCTCGCACGCATGCCCGCGCACCAGACCACGGTGGAGGTGTCGATATGCTGCCCGTTGTTCAACGTCAGGCCGTAGCCGCTCAGGGACTTCACCGTCGCGTGCGGGAACAACTCGATCCCAAGCTCCCGACAGCTTTGCTCGATCACTGCCTGCGCGCCACCGAGGTGGCCAGCGATCTTCTCGTTGCTATCGACCAGGATCACGCGCACCTGCTGCGCGGCGTCGGGGATGCCGCTGGCCACCGCGGCAGCGCGCAACCGCGCCGGCAGTTCACAGGCCAGTTCCACGCCCGTCGCACCCGAGCCCACCACCACCGCCGTGTACTGACCGGGATAGGGCGCGCGGGCATGCAGCGATGCGATGTGTTCCTGCAACCGATGGGCTTGCGCGTAGGTATCGACATCGAACGAGAAGACATCCACATCCACGATGGGCGGCCGCTCCAGCTTGCTGCCGCTGGCAAGCACCAGCTTGTCATACCGCGTGGTGATGAACTTGCCGTCGGACTCGATCCGGACGGACTTGCCATGCGTGTCGATATCCACCACGTTGCCAATCTGCAGCGTCACGCCGATGGGATCGAGTACCTCTCGCAACGGTACCAGTGTGGCGGCGAGGTCGTCCTCATAGTTGCGTACGCGAATGCTGTGCTGCGCGTCACGATTGACGAGCGTGATGTGCACAGCCTTGCCCAACGTTTCCGCCATGCGCGCCGCCCCAGCCGCTGCCCATAACCCGGCGAAACCGCCGCCGACTACCACTATTTCCTTCACGTCAGAATCCTCGCTATTCGGGGGGCCGAAACCCCTGATTGACTGTGCCGATCGACCCAGCAATAATGCGAGCAATCGCTCGTCTTTTCAACTCGCGTTCCGACCATGGCCCGACAACCCGAGACAACACCCCGCAAAGCCCCGCGCCAGCGCCGTTCCATGGCAATGGTAGACACCATTCTGGAAGCCAGTGCTCGCGTTTTGATGGAGCGGGGATATGCCGAAATGAGCACGAATGCAGTCGCCCAGCAGGCCGGCATCAGCGTCGGGTCGCTCTACCAGTACTTTCCCAACAAAGCGTCGTTACTCACCGCGTTGCATCAGCGACACGGCATCCACATGGCCGAATCGATCGAGAAAGTCCTGGGGGAAGCGCACGACGAGGGACTGCGCGGCGCCGTCACCAGCCTGATTCGCGCGGCAATGGCTGCCCACGAAGTGGAGCCGGAACTGCATCGCTTGCTGGAGAAGGAGCGCCCGCTGCTGGAAGCCAACATGGGCGCAGCCGGAGATCGCATCCATCGCCATGTGATGGAGTTACTGCTGCGGCACCGCGACGAACTGCGCCACGACGACCTCGACATGGCCGCGTGGATGACGATGAAGATGACGGAAGCGCTGGTGCACGGCGCCGTGCTGGAAGCGGTGGACGGTCAGAACGCGCGGAACGTCGAGGCAGGGATCGTCGACGGGATTCTTGGATTTTTATCGGCGACGCCGAAGCAGGCATGAGGACGCTGGGTCTATAGCGGTTGACAGCGACAGCGCCCCCAGGTAGCCATCAATGCTTCCAATGCAACAAGGCTCCATGAACGCCAATAGCGGACGGACAGATCCCCCACATGCCACGGTATCTCAACGGGCCAACGCAAAAAAGCGACCGAGCAAGCCCGCATCGGCAACCCCCTCCTCACCAACACAGCACCCTTATTTCTGCTTGTCAGCAAGTCTCGTCATCGCCAGCGGATGTCTCTCGAAAGAATGTCCCTTCGGAACAATCTCATACAGAATAAAACTGCACGCGCCGGAGAACCCGAGAGAGGTGCCTCGCAATGGGACTACCAACTCATAGTCGTGTCCCGATGCCGGCGTGAAGGCAGCTGCATCGCCACAGATGTAGCTCCCGTCGACTCGCGCATCGAGTTGTAGCCTCAATGGACGGTTCCCCGTGACATACCGCTCCAAGACGGGGAAAGTTGCATCCTCGCCTGTCGTATCTGGCATGCCGATCAGCTCTGCCTCCTTCGGCGTGGCTCCCATTCCCATCCAGCCTTTGAAGAAGACTGCGAGGAACTGTTCCTTAGGCTCGACATCGTCAATTGCCTTTATGGTAACAATCGCGGGGAAGGCATATCGGTCATTTGCCTTGACCCGGATACGAGCCTGCGTCCCTCTGTCACCCAAAGGCGAATACATCGGCGGTACGGCGCAAGCGCCTAGCGCGAGGCAGGCGGTGGCAAGCAACATCGTCGTTCGGCTGCGAAGCATCGGTTTCTATTTCCAGGCTGGCAAATGACTAACTACGGCACTCGAAACCAGACACTTCACCCCCCAAGATTGGGGTACTCAAAGCGCGAAGCACTGGACTTCCAAAGACTGCGCCAGGCTATTTTGAGAAACTGCGCTGGCAATTCTGGTCTGTTAATTCGACGAAGTGCAATTCCCTAAAGAGACGGGGGCTAACATGATTCGCTCCCCTACTGCGGCGGTTGTCCGTTCGAGGCGCTCAGGCCGCCGTCCACCGGCAGGTTCACACCGGTGACGAAACGCGCGTCATCGCTCGCCATAAAGACGATCTCGCCGGCGATATCGTCGGGCTCGGCAGTGCGGCCCAGCGCGATGCGCTCGCGAAACTTGTCTAACAGTGTCTCGTCCTCGAACATGTCTGCGGTCAGGCCCGTCCGTGTCAAAGACGGACACACCGAGTTGATGCGCACGCCGACTCGACCGTAGTCGAGCGCCAGGGCGCGCGTAAGATTTACCACCCCGCTTTTCGCGGCGTTGTAGAAGCTCAGGTTCCAGTCGGCGCCGAGCCCTGACACTGAAGCCGTATTAACGATGCATCCCTTTGATCGCATCAGATGCGGCAATGCGGCACGCGCGCCATAGCTCAGGTTCCAGTCGGCGCCGAGCCCTGACACTGAAGCCGTATTAACGATGCATCCCTTTGATCGCATCAGATGCGGCAATGCGGCACGCGCGCCATAGAACACGCCGGCGAGATCGATTGACATCACCTTGCGCCACTCGTCGACCGACGCCTCGGTGGCCCGGCCCTCGGATGCCACGCCGGCATTCTGGTGACGGGAGGCCTCGTCTTACTTTGGTTTGGATACGTTTCAATGCCTGGCAGATTGCCCAACGGGCACTCGAGTTGAGCAGTCGAGACTAGGGATCGTGAAGCTCGGCAGTTGTCTGTGCCCATACAAGGGCTGGAAGATGCCGACCTAGTAGACGGCACGAAAAAAAGACCCGCCCCATGTAAACTGGGGCGGGTCTTTCTATAGCGGCCACAGAGCCAATCGTTCCAGACTGTTTAGCGAGTTTGACAAACGCACAAGCAGCGATTTGCCAACTCGCATTCCCTCAGAACAACCTTGTTTTTACCTCACCACCATCCGCTTACCGCAAATATTGGAACAAATTCATGCCCTGGATCTGCATGAACGATTGCTGCGCGCCTTGCAGTGCCGTCTGGCGCTGGTAGTACTCGCCGATTGCCGCAGCGTAGTCCAGGTCCTGCAGGTTCGACAGCGTCTGCGCGTTGCTCAGGTCGCGGTTCTCGCCGATGGTGTCGAGTGCGTCCAGTTCGTTCATGCGCGAACCCACCGATGCACGTACCGTCAGCACGTTGTCGAGCGAGTTGTTGTTCTGGCGCAGGCCCGTGGCAATCACGTTCTGCAGGTTGGCGTTGGCCGTTTCCGGCGACGTGCCGGAGTTGATCGGCTGCTTCAGTGCGTCGATGACGCTCTTGAGGTTGGCGAACACATCAGCGCCAGCCTGTTGCGCGGGCTCTGCGGACATCGTGTCGCCGTCGGCCGGGGTGCCCTTCACCGAGAACGAAACGCCTGCCACGTTGATGGAACCACCGTCAACGTAGTCCACCGGGCCGCCGATTGCCGCACCCGTCGTCGCGTTGGTCACCGTGTATTGCATCTTGCCGGTGCCGGCGTTGGTCTGGAACGTGACCGCCAGCTTGGTGCCGTAGAGGGGGTTGCTCGGGTCGGTCACGGACGGCGCGCTGTACGTGGCCGTGCCCGTGTTGGCACTGTTGCCTTTGAGCACGTAGCCGGCGCTGTTGCTCACCGACTGGAATACTTCCGCGCCCGTGTTGCCCGCGGGCATCTGGCGCGACACATCCACTTGCAGCAGCTTGTGGCCGGTATCGCCCTGGTACGTCACGTTGCCGGCGGCGTCGGCCGCGAACGGCACGGTGCCGGTTTTCAGGCCCGCGAACAGGTAGTTGCCCGTGCCGTCGTCGGCATTGGCCAGGCCCAGCAACTGGTCGTACTGGCCTTGCAGCGCGGTGGCCAGCGAGGCGCGGTCGGTATCGCTCAGCGTACCGTTACCGGCGTTCACCAGCAGCGTCTTCACGCTCTGCAGCACCGTGGTCACGGTAGTCAGCGAGTTTTCTTCCAGTGCCAGCGCCGAGTTGGCTTCCTTGCGCGAAGCGGTGTACTGGCCGTTCACGGCACCTGCCTGCGTCACGCCCAGCGCGCGCGTGGCGGCAACCGGATCGTCCGAAGGCGTGAGGATACGGCGGCCCGTGCCCAGCTGTTGCTGAACATGCATCAGCAGGGACTGCTGGTTGTTCATCGACTGCAGGCCCTGGTGGTAGAGGGTAGAGGTTGCGACGCGCATTGCGAGGATTCCTTCCGGTTGTTCTCTAAGACGGCTACGGGCCGGCTACTGGATAGTGACGATTAGCGGCCGATGCCGATCAGGGTGTCGAAGACGGTACTGGCTGCCTGGATGACCTTGGCGTTGGCCTGGTACAGCTGCTGGAACTTCAGCAGGTTCACGGTTTCCTCATCCATGTTCACACCCGACACGGACTGCTGCGCGGCGTAGACCTGGTTCGTGATGCTGTCCTGCGAGGTGGAAGCGATCAGCGCCGACTTCGTCTTGCTGCCCACGTCGTTGACGAGCGTGGCGTAGGCGTCGTTGAAGCTCGACGTGCCGTTGATCGTCTTGGCCGTCTGCAGCTTGGCCAGCAACAGCGCGTTGCCGTTGTCGGACACGGAGCCGGCGTTGTTCGACAGCGTGAACGTGTCGCCATCCTTGGGCGTGCCGCCGAAGCTGAACGTCATGCCGTTGATCGTGTAATCGACGCCCGTGGCCGTGGCGGTGGGCGCCGGCTGCGGTGCCAGCGGCGTACCCGCGGCATCGGAGAAGATGTAGGACGTCGTGGCGGCGTCGTACTTCACCGTCAGCGGTCCGGCCAGCAGCGAGAAGCCAGGCGCCACATTGGTCAGCTTGGCCGTGGCCGAGCCGGCATTGTTCGTGGCGGCGTCGGCGCGCGACGGCGAGGCGGCAGCAATCTTGGCGGGGTCCGTGATCAACGTATCGAAGCCAGCGGCGGCATTGCGCGTGGGCTGGATCTCGAACGAGTCGCTCACCGTCATGGCGCTATCCAGATTGATCTGGAAGCCGTCGGCTTCGAGCGTCATCGGATACGTGGCCGTGGCCAGCGGCTGCGTGGCGACTACGGTGTTGTCCGACTTGCGCGTCAGCGTGTAATTTCCGTTGGTCAGACGCAGCGTGTAGTCACTGACCGTCAGGTTGCTCGTGTTCGTGATCGTTGCCTGGACGATGGCGCCCGAGGTGTTCTTCGCGTTGGCAAACACTTGCGCCTTGCCCAGCGCAAACAGATCGGTGCCGATGGCGCCGTTCAGGTCGATACCGAGCTTGTGCTGGTCGTTGAACTTCTGGCCGATGGCCAGCGAGAGGCGGCCGATGGCGTTCTGCGCGGCGTCGAGCGAGTCGGTGCGGAATCGCAGGAAGCCACCGAGCGAGCCGCCCGTGATCGAACCTTCTTCCGCCTCGTACGTGCCATTGCTGCCCGGCACCGTGTAGCCGATCACGGTACGGCTGGGGTCCGATGCCGAGGGAATCGCCTTGATGTCGTACGAATCGGTGCCCAACACCAGCGGTTGACCGTTGCCGACGACCACGTTGTACGTATTGCCGTCCTGGATCACCACCTTGGCGCCGACGAGTTCGGTCAGCTTGGCCACAGCCTGATCACGCTGGTCGAGCAGGTCGTTCGGCGCCT
This sequence comes from Cupriavidus sp. 2SB, assembly GCF_005503625.1. Classification (GTDB taxonomy): domain Bacteria; phylum Pseudomonadota; class Gammaproteobacteria; order Burkholderiales; family Burkholderiaceae; genus Cupriavidus. Next base: position 32,468 of record NZ_SCMX01000044.1, read on the forward strand.
GGCCGCCCGATGCGGCGGTCATGCGCGAGATCTCGCCATTGAGTTTCGCGATTTCCTTCGTGTAGTCGTTGACCTGCGTGACCGTCGACTTGATCTGCGTATTCAGGCCGTCCTGCAGTTGCTTGAAGTAGTCGCTCGACGACTTCATCTGACCAGCCAGCGCTTGCGCGGAGGACAGCAGGCCCTGACGCGCCGCGGCATCGGCCGGCGTGTTCGACACGGTCTGCACCGCAGCGAAGAACTTCTGCATCAGCGGAGCCAGGCCGCCCTTCTGGTCAGCCAGCAGGTTGTCGATCTGAGAGATCTGGTCGGCGTACGTGGCCAGATCCGAGCTGGCCGAGGTGGCGCCACGCAACTGGCCCGTCAGGAAGCTGTCGTACACGCGCTGCACGGTGAGCGTGTTGGAACCCTGGCCGTAGAAGCCCGAGCCCGTGTACTGGCCGCCAGCCGAGGCGATGATCGTGTTCTGGCGCGTGTAGCCTGGGGTGGCCGCATTGCTGAAGTTGTGGCCCACGGTCGTGAGAGCGTTCTGCGCAACGTTCAGGCCCGACAGACCAATATTAAACAGAGACATGTTCGTCTGACTCCGGATCGAATGGCTAGCCGGCGGCGTCAGGCCGGCGGCGATGGATACGTTGGATAACGGCGCGAAAGTGGCGCGACTTTAGCGCCGCAATTGTGTGAATTTCGTGGTTGTTGTTAGCGCTTACTCTTGACACATCCGAGCGTGCAAGCGGGTACAGCGCGACCGGGTGGTAGCGTTGTCCTTGGAAATTCTGTGGTCTTGCTCCCCTCTCCCGCTGTGCGGGAGAGGGGAGCAAACAATCGGGAATCAAATGTCTCGACTTCTTACGTCGAAACCTTCTTCATGATCCGCACCAGCTTCTCGCCGTACGCCGGATCGGTTGCATACCCCGCGCGCTGCAGACCATGCGCGGCTTCATCGGCGTTCGATGCCGATACCACGTTGGCATAGCGCGGGTTATTCGTCAGCAGGCGCGCATAGTCGTTGCACGCTTCTTCATAGGAACCATAGGAGCGGAACTTCGCGCGGGTCTTGACCGGCTGGCCATCCACGTATTCCGTAGTGAGAATCTCGGTGGTCGGGCCCTTCCAGTTGGCGCCGGCCTTGATGCCGAACACGTTGAACGAGGTCGAGCCATCGGGATTGCGAATTTCGCGGCGGCCCCAGCCGGATTCCAGCGCGGCCTGGCCGACGATGAGCTTGGCCGGCACGCCCGAGGCGCGCGCGGCGGCCATCGCGGGCTCCGCCATGCGGTTCACGAAATTGCTGATGTGTTCGGGCGAATCGTCGGGCAACTGGCCGAGCTGCGACTGCCCGTTGCCCTGCCACTCGGACTGATTCTGATACTGGCGCACACCGGCCGTGGGATTCCATGCGCCACCGGGCAGCGTCGTGCCAACCGGCGGGCCATCGGCATCGGTCGCGCCTCGGCTGTTGAGCATCTGCGCCATCTCGGCATCGCGTACGCTGGCACCTGTAATGCCACCTGCGGCGGCCATTCCCGGCGGCAACTCGGTGCCGGTGGCACGTGCAAGCTGCCGCAGCATGGCGTCTGCCAGGCCGATGCCGCGCGACGAAATCTGCTGCGACATCTGCTGGTCCATCATCGACATGTAGAGCTTGGTCTGCTCGTTGTCGAACAGGCCATCCGACGGCGTGGCATCGCGCATGCTCTTGAGCACCATGTGCGTGAACACAGCCTCGAACTGCTTGGCCGCAGCCTGCAGCGTAGCGGTGGTGTTCCCGGCGCGCGACTGGTTCTTCAGCGCTTCAAACCCTTGCGTGTCGAGGGCGAAGCGCTGGGTCAGATCGCCCGCGCTGCTCGTCGTCATCCCTGCCGCCATCAGATGATCTCCAGTTCGGCGCGCAGTGCGCCGGCCGAACGCATCGCTTCCAGGATCGTCTGCAGGTCCTGCGGCGTGGCGCCCAGCGCATTCAAACCCTTGACCACGGCGGCCAGCGACGCACCTGCCTTGACGATCTGCAACGATCCGCCATCGCGCTTGAGGTCGATCTGGGAGACCGGCGCCACCACGGTCTGGCCCTGGCTGAACGGTGCAGGCTGGCTGATCACCGGCTGCGTATTGATGACCACCGACAGGTTGCCGTGCGCAATTGCGCAGTCTTCCACGGTGACCGTCTGGTTCATCACGATCGATCCGGTGCGTGCATTGAGGATGACCTTCGCGGCGGCCTTGGCCGGCGTGACATCGAGGTTTTCCACGCGTGCCATGAAGCCCACGCGCGCGGCCGGCGTCTGCGGCGTGCGCACCTGCACCACGCGTCCGTCCATGGCGGCGGCAGTGCCCGGGCCAAGGTTACGGTTGATGGCTTCGACCACGCGCTCGGCAGTGCCGAAGTCTGTGTCCTTGAGTTCGAGATTGACGTAGCCGCCCTGCGGCTCGAACGGCGCCACGGCGCGTTCGACGATGGCGCCGTTCGCAATGCGGCCCACCGCGAGCTGGTTGATCTGCACCTTGCTGCCATTGGCCGACGCACCGGCGCCACCCACCAGCATATTGCCCTGTGCCACGGCATAGACCTGGCCATCGGCGCCCTTGAGCGGCGTCATCAGCAGCGTGCCGCCGCGCAGGCTCTTGGCGTTACCCATCGACGAGACCACCACGTCCATCTGGCTGCCCGGCTGCGCATACGGCGCGAGTGTGGCGGTGACCATCACCGCGGCCACGTTCTTGAGCTGCATGTTCTTGCCAGCCGGCAGCGTGATACCCAGCTGCGACAGCATGTTCTGCAAGCTCTGCGTGGTGAACGGCGTCTGCATGGTCTGGTCGCCGGTGTTGTCCAGCCCCACGACCAGTCCATACCCGATGAGCGGGTTGTCGCGCACGCCCTGGAACGTTGCCAGGTTCTTCAGGCGTTCCGCATGTGCGGCGCCCGTGCCGAACCCGAACAGCAGGGCCAGCACAAGGCAGGCAAAAGATACCGCACGGCCATAGCGGGAACGAAGACCGGGCGGGTTGCCGAAAAGCGAGCCTGGCATGTTGAGAGGCATCGGAGGCAGAAACATGGCGGGATCAGAACGGTAGGACATTGAGGAAGAAGCGCTGCAGCCAGCCCATGTTTTGTGCTTCATCGATGTACCCCTTCGCGGTGTACTCGATGCGTGCATCCGCCACCTGCGTGGACAGCACGCCGTTGTCGCCGGTGATCGTGCGCGGATTGACCACACCGGAGAAGCGGATGAACTCCGCACCCTGGTTGATGGCCATCTGCTTCTCGCCGGACACCACGAAGTTGCCGTTCGGCAGCACCTCCAGCACCGTCACCGTGATGGTGCCGTTGAACGTGTTGGCCGCGGACGCACCGCCGCTGGCCTTCAACGCGTTGGCACCGCTCACGTCTGCGTTCTGGCTCGTGCTGAACAGCCCCGCCAGGGCGCGCGGCACCGCATTGAACGCGAGGTTCGTGCTGCCCGTGCGGCTGGCGTTGGTGCCCGAGTTCTTGCTGGCGTTGACGTTCTCCGTGATCACGATGGTCAGGATGTCGCCAACGTTACGTGGCCGCCGGTCCTCGAACAGCGGATTGCTGGCGTACGAGGATGCAAAGATCGAACCCGAAGAGGGGCCCAGCGGACGCGGTTCTGCGCGTGCCGTGGTGGGCAACTGCACGAGCGGCTCCTTGGGCACCAGCGCGCAGCCGCCGCTCGCCAGCGTAGCCAGGGCGACGATGGCGTAGACGACGATTGCACCGATGCGATACTGCTTGGCGGCCATGGTCATTCCCGTTTCTTCAACCCATCTGGGTCAGGCGTTGCAGCATCTGGTCAGACGTCTGCACAGCCTTGCTGTTGATCTCGTAAGCGCGCTGGGTCTGGATCATGCTGACCAGTTCTTCCACCACGTTCACGTTCGACGATTCGACATAGTTGTTCTGCAGCGTGCCCGCACCGTTCAGGCCCGGCACCGTGGTGTTCGGTGCGCCCGAGGCGTCGGTCTGCGCGTACAGGTTCTCGCCCAGGCTTTCCAGACCGGTCGGGTTCGCGAACGTGGCAACCTGGATCTGGCCCACCGTCACGGCGTTGGTCTGGCCCGGCTGCGTCACGGTCACCGTACCGTCGCGTGCGATGTTCAGGCCCGTGTAGTTGGCCGGCAGCGTGATGGCCGGGTTCAGCACGAAGCCGCTCGACGTGACGAGCTGGCCGTTCGGGTCTACCTGGAACGAACCGTCACGCGTGTAGGTGGTGGTACCGTCCGGCATCGTCACCTGGAAGAAGCCCTGGCCGATGATGGCCACGTCGCGCGCATTGCCCGTTTGCTGGGGGTTGCCTTGCGTATGAATGCGTTCCGTTGCCACGGGGCGCACGCCGGTACCGATCTGCATGCCCGACGGCAGCACGGTCTGGTCCGACGACAGCGCGCCAGGCTGGCGTACGGTCTGGTACATCAGTTCCTCGAACACCGCGCGGCTTTTCTTGAAGCCCGAGGTCGACACGTTGGCCAGGTTGTTCGAGATCACGTCCATCTGCGTCTGCTGCGCGTCGAGGCCGGTCTTGGCAATCCAGAGAGAGCGGATCATGGTGTTCCTAGAATTCGTTAATTGTTCGACAGCAGCGCATTGGCACGCTGGTCGTTGGTGTCGGCGCCCGTGATCATCTTCATCTGCATCTCGAAGCGACGCGCATTGGCGATCATTTCCACCATGGACTCCACCGGGTTCACGTTGCTGCCTTCGAGCGCGCCGGAAATCACGCGCACGGTGGCGTCCTGCTGCAGTGGATCCACGCCGGGACGCAGGCGGAAGTAACCATCGTCACCGCGCGCCAGCCCTTCGGGCGGCGCCGAGACGACGCGCAGCTTGCCAACCTGCGCCAGGCCGTTGGCCGCTTCGCCCGGACCACGTGCCACCACGCTGCCATCGGTACCGATGGACACCGTGGCGCCCGGCGGCACGGCGATGGGGCCACCATCGCCCATCACCGGCCGGCCAGCCGAGTTCTGCAACTGGCCGTCGGCCGACACCTGCAGCGCTCCCGCGCGGGTGTAGGCTTCCGAGCCGTCCGGCATCTGCACCGCCAGCCAGCCGTTGCCACCGAGGGCAACGTCGAGGTCGCGACCGGTATAGGTCAGCGGCCCGGCCTTCATGTCGGCGCCCGGTGTCGAGGCCAGCGTGAAGGCGCGCGTCTGCGTTTCCTGGCCCTGCACCGGTACTGCGCGGTACAGGTTCACCTGCGCCTTGAATGCCGGCGTGGAGGCGTTGGCCAGGTTGTTCGATACTGCGGCCTGCTGGTCGAGTATCTGCTTGGCGCCCGACAGGGCGGTGTAGATCAGGCGGTCCATGGCGATCCGTCAGCGGGGGCCGGCTTAGATGTTCACCAGGGTCTGCAGGACGGTGTCCTGCGCCTTGATGGTCTGGGCGTTGGCCTGATAGTTACGCTGCGCAACGATCAGGTTCACCAGTTGGCCGGACAGGTCCACGTTCGACTCTTCCACGGCGTAGGAACGCAGCTTGCCCAGCGAGCCGCCTGCGGCACCCAGCAGTTCCTGGCCCGACGAACCTGTGGCGCTCCACACGTTGTCGCCTTCGGGCTTCAGGCCTTCGACGTTGCCGAACGATGCCAGGGCGATCTGGCCCAGCGACAGCGTCTGTTCGTTGGAATACGAGCCCAGGATCGTGCCGTCTTCCTGCACGGCGTAGCTGACCAGCGCGCCCGAGGTGTAGCCGTTCTGCACGATGCTCTTCGGGTCGTTGTCCGCACCGAACTGCGTGCTGCCCGTCAGGTCCAGGCGTGCCGTCATGGCGGCAGCGCCGTTGGCGGCCGGCAGCGTGACGCTGGGCATGGTGGCAGCCGTCGGCGCGCGCAGCGTACCGTTGGCGTCGTAGGACAGCGTGACCGTCTGCAGCACGTTGCCGTTGGCGTCGGTGACGTTCATCGACCAGTCCGTACCGCCAAAGGCGTTGGTCGGTGCCGGGGCAACGGGCGGGCCGGCCACGACCGACTTGCCGAAGTAGGCGGTGAGCTGCTGCTTGTTGCCCAGCGAGTCATAGGCCGTCATCGGCGTGCTGTAGCTGAACATCGACGAATCCGCACGGACGGCAGGCGTGCTGGCGAACACGTTGGTCGGCGCGGCGCTGCGCGAATCCAGCTGGAATTGCGCGGCAATGTTCGTGGTGGCCTTCGGCGGCATCTGCGCGTTGCTGATCGTCAGCGGCTGCGGCGCCACACCACCAGCGGTGGTGCCGGCCGGGTAACCCGTGACCTGCAGGCCCGTGCCGTTCACCAGCGTGCCGTCGTCCAGACGCGAGAGCTGGCCGTTACGCGAGTAGAAGACCTGGCCGTCCTGGTTGACCAGGCGGAAGAAGCCGCTGCCGTTGCTGATGGCCACGTCCATGCTGCGGCCCGATGCCGAGACCGTGCCGTTGCTGAACGATTGCACCACGGCGTTCACGCGCGTGCCCAGGCCGATCTTCGAGCCTGCGTACACGTCGGCGAACTGTGCCGTCGATTGCTTGAAGCCAACCGTGTTCGCGTTGGCGATGTTATTGCCGATCACGTCCAGGTTGGACGCTGCGGCATTGATGCCGCTTACCCCTTGACCAAAACCCATGATTTTCCCCTATGTAGGCTGTCGTTCGTGAATTGCCCGCGCGTATGCCGGACCGGGTTGATACGTGAATGTCTTGATAAAAACCGTGTTGCCGTGCCGATCAGGAAATGCGGCGCACGTCGTCGACGTTGGCCGTCTTGCCATCGCCCAGATCCACCAGCACGCCGGTGCTGTCGCCGCTGATGGCCTGCACCTTGCCGTAGATCAGCGGAATCGGGCTTACGTCCTTGCCGCCGGCCGTTGCCGTGACCTTGAACGCATAGTCGCCGTCTGCAACGAGGTTGCCCGCATCGTTCTTGCCGTCCCACTCCACGTCATGCACGCCGGCCTTCTGGCCCTTCATGTCGATGGTGCGCACCACGTTGCCCTTCTCGTCGAGCACCTGCACGGTCACGGCGTCTGCCGTCGTCGGGATGTCCACGCCGAACTTGCCCGACACGCCATCGGTCACGGTCAGGGCGTTGCCCGGCACCATCACGGTCTTGCCGATCAGTGCGGCGGAGTCCATCGCACGGCCAGCCGCGGTTTGCGTCAGCAACTGCGTCATGGTCTCGTTCATCGTCTGCAGACCGCTCACCGTGCTGATCTGCGCCAGTTGCGAGGTCAGCTGCGAGTTGTCCATCGGATTCAGCGGGTCCTGGTTGGTCATCTGCGTGACCAGCATTTTCAGGAAATTGCTCTGCAGGTCGGCTGCGCTTGCGCTACCGCTTTGCAGGGCCTGGTTCACCCCCGAGTTGGCGGTGCTGTTACCTACGGAAGAAGTCGATGCCATGTTGTGTTCCGGCTAGTGTTCTTGAATTCTGGAAATCGGAGATACGGAAAACGCGTTTCGGCTGGCGTCACTGACCAATGGTCAGCGTCTTGAGCATCATGGTCTTGGCGGTGTTCAGCACCTCCACGTTGGCCTGGTACGAACGCGATGCCGAGATCATGTTGACCATCTCTTCCACCGGGTTCACGTTGGGCATCGTCACGTAGCCATTGGCATCGGCCAGCGGATGCGTGGGGTTGTGGATCATGCGGGCCGGCGCGGAATCCTCCATCACGCCCGCCACCTGCACGCCACCCACATCGGTCTGGCCCGGTGTCGGGGCCATCTCGAAAATCACCTGCTTGGCCTTGTACGGCTGGCCGTTCGGCGCCACGGCGCTGTCGGCATTGGCCAGGTTCGACGCCGTCACGTTCATGCGCTGCGACTGCGCGGCCATGGCCGAACCGGCCACGTCGAAAATGTTCATGGAACCCATTGCAGCGCCCCCCTTAGTTCTGGATCGCGGACAGCATCGTCTTGATCTTCGAGCTCATGACGGTCAGGCCCGCTTCGTAGTGCACCGTGTTGTCGGCAAACGCCACGCGCTCGGTGTCCATTTCCACGGTGTTGCCATCGATACTCGATTGCAGCGGAATGCGGTACTGCAGGTCGCGCTCGTTGTTGCTCATCGCAGGCGCCTGCGCCGGCATGTGCCGCACGGACGTAGTGGACAGCGACACGCCGTCGCGCTGCTGGTTGCCGCGCTCCACGGACTGCGCCAGCGTGCTGGCGAAATCGAAATCGCGCGACTTGTAGCCCGGCGTATCCGCGTGGGCGATGTTCGAGGCAATCACCGATTGCCGCTGGGTCCGCAGGCTCAGTGCTTCCTGCTGGAAGCGGAACGCCGCATCGAGTCTGTCCATGATGTCTGCCTTTCCTGCTTTGGCTGTGGCTTCATTTCGGGGAGAGAACTGCCGTAGACCTGGGTATACCTTCCGCACACGCCAGACCGGGCTTCTTCAGGGTTGCCATCTTAGGGGCCGGGTTGTCACGCCAATCGTGCGAATAGGCAGGAGAAACCCGCGCATTTCCGGTTCGGTCTCTCGCGCGAGCCTGCCTACAATGACTCCCACTGACCGATGCCAAAACCTGGCTCGCCCGCCCCGCGCGGCGCGCCGCACAAGGCTTCGCCGTCAGTGCCAGGCGCGGCGCCGTCACGGTGCGCCAACCGCCTGTGCAAACGTTTACCGATGTTCAACTGTTGTGCGACGGCATCGACCGCGGGTTTACGCCTCCGTATTGGATTCGCAGCCCCTGCCGTCTCATCCTTGCTGGGATGACCCCTATGACTTTCTCTCGCCAGGCCGCCGCGCTGATGGCATTCGCCGGCATTGCGCTGGCGCCGTCCGCCATGGCCGCTCCCGCCCAGGTCACGCCCGTTGCGCCGCCCGGTGCGGCACCGCAAACCCAGGCCGCCCAGAATCCGTTTGCCGATGACCCCGCGCGCGTGGCCGTCGAACAGTTCCTGCAGCGCCAGTCCATGGGACTGCCGGGCAAGATCAGCGTGCAGGTGGTGCCGCCCTCGGGTGGCCGCGCGCCGGACTGCTTCAACCCCGAACCGTTCCTGCCCGCCGGCGCGGCCCCATATGGACGCGTCAACGTGGGCGTGCGATGCGGCGGCGACCGGCCGTGGACGCGCTATATGCAGGCCCGCGTCTCGGTGATGACCGATTACTACGTGGCCGCGCGTTCGATGGGTCCCGGCGAGACGATCTCCGCCGCCGACCTTGAACTTCGCCAGGGTGACCTGGCCGCCCTGCCGCGCGCCGTGGTGACCGATCCGGCACAAGTGGAAGGGTCGGTATCGGCCAACCGCATCGCCGCCGGCTCGCCGCTGCGCACGGATCTGCTCAAACGGCCGATTGCCGTGAGGCTCGGACAGACGGTCAACGTCACTGTGGAAGGCGAGTCGTTCCAGCTATCGAGCGAAGGCAAGGTGCTGAACGACGCTCCCACCGGCGCCCATGTGCAGATCCGTCTGCGCAACGGCCAGGTGGTCAGCGGCGTGGTGCGCAGTGGCGACACTGTCGTGCTGCAGTAACACAATCGGGTTAGCGTCACAAAGTTGTACCGGGAAGTTAGTCGTCACACGGGCTGGGACCCTCGACCAGGCAGGAAAATGATGTGGCAGCAACCGGCGCAGGCAGACCGTGCGACAATGCGGCGAGCCCGTTCCGGGATCGGCGGAAAAGCGTCGGAAAACACAGGATCGAACCTAAAGTTTCCGGCGGCCAGTCCGATAAGTCAGAGGAACCCAGCAAGGATTTCACCGTGAAGATCAATAACTCCACTCCGTCCCGGCCCGCCGACACCGCGGCTACCGAAGGCAACGCCCGTGCGGCGGCCACCGGTGCCACGTCGGATCCTACCGCCCTGAGCGGCGTCAGCGTCAGCCCCCTGGCTGCGCAGGTTCGCGAGATTGGTACGCGCCTGCTGCAGGACAGCGACAGCGACATCGACGCCGCCAAGGTTGCGGAAGTCCGTCAGGCGATTGCGGAAGGCCGGATCAAGATCGATCCCAGCAAGATCGCCGATGGCTTGCTCGCCTCTTTGCACGAGCTGAGCCAGGCGCCCAGCCAATCCTGACACCATGAACCAGGCAGCCCTGATCCAGTCCCTATCGCTTGAAGCCAACGCCATTGCGGCCTTCGGCCGTGCCCTTGCAGATGAGCGCGAAGCCATCAAGCGACAGGATTTCCAGGCGTTGAGCACGTTGCTCAACCAGAAGATGGAACTGGCCCAGGGGCTGAACCTTGCCACCGCCGCGCGCGAGGCCCAGATGATCGCGCAGGGCCTGCGCGTTGGTCCCGGCGGCCTGCTGGTAGGCCGCGAGGTGGACCCGCAGGTTGCCGAACTCTGGCGCAAGGTGGTGTTCTTCGCCCACAAGGCCAAGGATGCCAACGAACTGAATGGCGCCATCGTCCATGCCCATCTCGAATTCACGCAGGAAGCCATCCAGGTCCTGCGCCAGGGCGGCACGCCGCCCAACGAGATGTATGGCCGCGATGGCAAGGCGAACACCGGCGCCGCCGGCGTGAGCCTGGCCGCAGGCTGATCGCCCCACGCCTTCCCCGACCCGGCACGCGTCAGCGCCTGCCTACGTCATGCTCGGCCAACGTCCTATGTTGGCCGGCGCGCTTCCTCCCTACATTGACGGTAGGCCACTCGCCGTTCGGGTCATCCCGAGGCGGCGATGGCATCCGGTAAGCACAACAATGTCCGGAGGACCGCCATGTCATTTGCACTTTATGTAATCGGGCTCCTGCTGCTGGTGGGCGGCATTGCGTGGGCCATGTCCACTGCGGGCCTGGCGCCCGTCTATATCGGTATTGCCTGCGTGATCGTGCTGGGTATCGGCATCATGTCGGCGGTATCGCGCACGCGCACCAAAGATCCCTCCTAGTGCCGCGGCGTGGAACTCTCTCCACCGCCGGGCTCGCCGCAGCCCCATGTTTCGCAGAATGTAAACATTGCGGAACATGGGGCTCGCTCTATACACTCGAAGCGTTCAGATCTCCGCACGGTGATCGTCGCCATGTTCGAGGCACTGCGAAAAACAACCAGCGCGCTGTTTGACCCCGACCGTCGATTCCGCCAGGCTCGCATCTTCCACGCCGTCCGCGTGGCACTTGCCCTGCTGGCCTCGATCGCGCTGACTACCGGCATCAATATTCCGCATGGCGAATGGGCCACCATCACGGTGCTCGTCGTCATCGGCGGGCTCCAGCACCACGGCAACATCCGCAAGCGCGCCGCAGAACGCGGGGCCGGCACCGTGCTGGGCGCCCTGCTCGGTCTCTTCATCATCGTCCAGGGTACGTACTTCGGCATTCCGATGCTGACCTGGGGACTGCTCGCCCTGATCAGTGGGTACTGCGCCTATCACGCGGTGGGCAAGGGTGGATACGTGGCGCTGCTGACCGCCATCACCGTGATCATTACCGCCGGGCACGGCAACCAGGATGTCTATGACGCGGTATGGCGCACCGTGGATGTATTGATCGGCACGCTGATCGCGCTGGTGTTCTCGTTTGCACTGCCCGCCTATGCCTCGTACTCGTGGCGCTTCAAGCTCGCCGGCCTGCTGCGCGCCTGCGCGGCGGTGCATGCCAAGATCGAGCGCGGCATGCGCGACGAGAAGGAGCGGCAGCAGGACATGATGAAGCTGTCCGCTGCGCTCGTGCAGTTGCGCAGCCTGATTCCATCGGTAGCCAAGGAAACCAACGTCACGTCCGCCGATCTCGAAGAGGTGCAACACAGCGCGCGCGTGTGCATCAGCGCATTGGAAATGCTGGCGGCTGTGGAACCCGACGTGGCCGATACCAACGCCGATGGCAAGGAGCAGACCATCCGCGATCTGCTGCTGGAGATGGCCTCGGCGCTGGAGGCTGGCGACGAGACCATGGTGCGTGAGAACACGTCGCTGCCCGCACCACATCCCGACGATCCATCGATCGGCCACAGCTCGCACGCCTTCCTGACGCTGCAACTCTCATCCGAACTCGCTCACCTGCGCGACCACCTCTCGCAGATGGCCGTCCAGACCCGCTTCCCGTACACGATGCGGGTAACGGGTTGATGGCCGCATGGCCATGCAGTGGCTAGACACCCGCACGCGGCAGGTTCTCCAGCATCCCGCGCGCTTCCTGCTCCAGGCACTGAAGAACTTCCGCGCCAACCAGGGCCTGCTGTTGGCGGGCGCAGTGGCCTACTACGCGCTGCTGTCGATCGTGCCGTTGCTGATCCTGATGATGATTGGCCTGTCGCATGTGATCGAACCCGACCGGCTGCTGGCCACGCTGGCGCGTTACCTGGAATGGCTGCTGCCCGGTCAATCGCGCGCACTGGTGGGTGAACTCTCGCGGTTCCTGACCAATCGATCCGTCATCGGCTGGGTACTCGCCATCACGATGGTCTTCTTCAGTTCGTTAGCGTTCACGGTGCTGGAGAACGCCATGTCGGTGATCTTCGTTCATCGCGTGGCCATCCGGCGCCGGCATTTCCTGGTCTCCGCCATCCTGCCCTATTGCTACATCCTGGTACTCAGCGTGGGCCTGCTGATCGTGACGGTCATGGCCGGCGGCCTGCAAACCCTGGGGGAGCGGCACCTGGAGGTTCTGGGCTACGACTGGTCACTGGATCACCTCTCGGGCGGCCTGCTCTACCTGCTGGGATTCGTGGGCGAAGTGCTGCTGCTGACTTCCATCTATCTGGTGATGCCGGTCGGCCGCCTGTCCGTGCGGCACGCGCTGATGGGTGCCCTGTTCGCCGCCGTGTTCTGGGAAATCTCGCGCCACGTACTGGTCTGGTATTTCTCGACCCTGTCCCAGGTCGGGCGCGTCTACGGCTCGCTGACCACGGCCATCGTCGTGCTGCTGAGCCTGGAGATCGCGGCCACCCTGCTGCTCTTCGGCGCCCAGATCATCGCCGACTTCGAACGCGGCGAAGGTCCGCCACGCGGCGCCCGCGATGGCGCATTCCATACCTGACCACGCGCGGACTATATTGGTACGTCGTAGCCCCGTGCATCCTTGATGAGTAGCGCATCCGCCACATTTTCGTGGAGATACCCGAGTAGGCTACTTGGACTCTTCTATAAGACATAAGAATTGCGCATTTCGTCCAGCGGATAACTGCGTCAAATTGACGGAGGTTACGCGAAGATGACAGCACGAAGTCGGATAGAAGTTAAAAACCGAGCGGAATGCGTCTGCATGCACCGAACAAATTTCACATGAAGGATCACACCCCCGCCATGCAAAATCAGGCAAAATTCCATCCTTGCCTCGATCCGCAACCCGGAGCCGGGGCATTCCCCAACCCGAATTTGATGCGAGATACGCGATGAGCAACCAGCAGCCCACCATCATCTACACCCTAACCGACGAAGCTCCGCTGCTGGCCACCAGTGCCTTCCTGCCCATCATCCGCACGTTCACCAAGCCTGCGGGCGTGAACGTGGAAACCAGCGACATCTCCGTGGCTGGCCGTATCCTGGGCGAATTCCCCGAGTTCCTGACCGAAGAGCAGCGCGTGCCGGACAACCTGGCCGAACTGGGCAAGCTCACGCAGAACCCGGACACCAACATCATCAAGCTGCCGAACATCAGCGCCTCGGTGTTCCAGCTGATCAGCGCGATCAAGGAACTGCAGTCGAAGGGCTACCGTATCCCCGACTATCCCGAAGATCCGAAGACCGACGAAGAAAAGGCCATCCAGAAGCGTTACTCGAAGTGCCTGGGCAGCGCCGTGAACCCGGTACTGCGCGAAGGCAACTCGGACCGCCGCGCGCCTGCCGCCGTCAAGAACTACGCACGCAAGCATCCGCACAGCATGGGTGACTGGAGCATGGCCTCTCGTACCCACGTGGCGCACATGAAGCACGGCGACTTCTACCATGGCGAGAAGTCCACCACGCTGAACGGCGCCCGCGAAGTGCGCATGGAACTGGTCACCAAGAGCGGCAAGACCATCGTGCTGAAGCCGAAGGTCGCGCTGCAGGACGGCGAGATCATCGACAGCATGTTCATGAGCAAGAAGGCCCTGCTGGCCTTCTACGAAGAACAGATGGAAGACGCGCGCAAGACCGGCGTCATGCTGAGCCTGCACGTCAAGGCCACCATGATGAAGGTGTCGCACCCCATCGTGTTCGGCCACGCCGTCAAGGTCTTCTACAAGGACGCGTTCGCCAAGCACCAGAAGCTGTTCGACGAACTGGGCGTGAACGTCAACAACGGCCTGGTTGACCTCTACACCAAGATCGAGCAACTGCCCGAATCGAAGAAGGAAGAAGTCATCCGCGACATGCACGCCTGCCACGAGCATCGTCCGGAACTGGCCATGGTGGATTCGGCCAAGGGCATCTCGAACCTGCACGCACCGAACGACGTGATCGTGGATGCATCGATGCCGGCCATGATCCGTATCGGCGGCAAGATGTGGGGCGCCGATGGCCGCACCAAGGACACGAAGTGCCTGATTCCGGAATCGACCTTCGCCCGCATCTATCAGGAGATCATCAACTTCTGCAAGACCAACGGCGCATTCGATCCGGTCACGATGGGCACGGTGCCCAACGTGGGCCTGATGGCACAGAAGGCCGAGGAATACGGTTCGCACGACAAGACGTTCGAGATCAGCGAAGACGGCGAAGCCCGCATCGTCGACAACGCCACGGGTGAAGTCCTGTCGGCGCTGACGCAGCAAGTGGAGCAGGGCGACATCTGGCGCATGTGCCAGGTCAAGGACGCACCGATCCGTGACTGGGTGAAGCTGGCCGTGACGCGCGCCCGCAACTCGGGCATGCCGGCCGTGTTCTGGCTCGACCCGTACCGTCCGCACGAAGCCGAACTGATCAAGAAGGTGGAAACCTACCTGAAGGATTACGACACCAACGGCCTCGATATCCAGATCATGTCGCAGGTGCGCGCCATGCGCTTCACGCTGGAACGCGTGATCCGCGGCCTGGACACCATCTCGGTGACCGGCAACATCCTGCGCGACTACCTGACCGACCTGTTCCCGATCATGGAACTGGGCACCAGCGCCAAGATGCTGTCGATCGTGCCGCTGATGGCCGGTGGCGGCATGTACGAAACGGGCGCCGGCGGTTCGGCTCCGAAGCACGTGCAGCAACTGGTGGAAGAGAACCACCTGCGCTGGGATTCGCTCGGCGAGTTCCTGGCCCTGGCCGTGTCGCTGGAAGAACTCGGCATCAAGTCGGGTAACGCCCGCGCCAAGACCCTGGCCAAGACGCTGGACGCCGCAACCGGCAAGCTGCTCGACAACGCCAAGAGCCCGTCGCCGAAGACCGGCCAGCTCGACAACCGCGGCAGCCAGTTCTACCTGGCCATGTACTGGGCCCAGGAACTGGCCGCGCAAACCGCCGACGCCGAACTGGCCAAGACGTTTGCACCGCTGGCCAAGACGCTGACGGAAAACGAGAAGACCATCATCGGCGAACTCTCGGACGTGCAAGGCAAGGCCGTGGACATCGGCGGCTACTACAAGCCGGACGAAGCCAAGCTGGCCGCCATCATGCGCCCGAGCAAGACGCTGAACACGGCGCTGGAATCGATCAAGGGCTGAGTCGTTTCCCGACCGTTGGACTGACATGGCCGCGCAGATTGGCGGCCATGAAGAAAAACCCCCGGAGCATCGCAGCCCGGGGGTTTTTCTTTTCTGTCCGGCTACAGCACGCTCACATCGGCCGTATTCGATATGACCTGCAGCGCTTGCGTCTCGCCCGTGGCCACTGACGGCGCGGTGCCGCCCGATACCCGCTGCATCGTATGGAACGTGCAGTTGAGCTTGTCCGGCGTCAGCGTCACCAGCGCGTACCCTTCCGCATTGGTATCCACGTGGCGCAGCCATGGATTGAACGTCCGCAGGGTGCTGTCGAAGGTGTTGATCAGCGTGCCGCCCACGTTGCTGTAGATCAGGTCGCGCAACGCGGCGAATA
Organism: Cupriavidus sp. 2SB; assembly: GCF_005503625.1. GTDB lineage: Bacteria > Pseudomonadota > Gammaproteobacteria > Burkholderiales > Burkholderiaceae > Cupriavidus. The sequence goes on from NZ_SCMX01000044.1 coordinate 48,331, forward strand.
CCTGGTCATTGTCCACCACCGCGCGAAATGAACTGAGCAGCGTGTTGCTCGACAGGCCCGCCGTCACCAGGTCCACCATCACTGGTGCCGGGCTGGGCGCGTCGAAGTCGTCCATCACCTGCCCCGCGAAGAACGCGTGGATGTCACCGCTGAGCGCCACCACGTTGCGGATGCTGTTGCTTTTCAGGAACGCCATCAGGTTCTTGCGCTCGGCATTGAAGCCATCCCACTGGTCGGCGTTGAGAATGAACTTGCCGAGCAGCGTGACCGACGGCAGCCGCGCCTCGATGAACGGCTTGATGGTGGCGTCGAAACCCGCCGCGTCGATGCCCACGGATACCAGCACGTTGCGCAAGGCCGCGTAACCCAGCCCCACGTAAGTGCCTGCCGCCTTGGCAACGGCCAGGTCGCTGGCCAGCGCAGTTGCCATTGCACTCTCCACCGGGGCCAGCGTGCCATTGACGAGCACCAGCGCACGGGCGATCAGCTTCGACAGCGCCTCGGTGATATCCACCTCCATTCGCAGCATCGAGAGCTGGTTGCCCCAGAGCTTCCACGTCGTGTTGCCACCGCCCATGCGGTCCTGCCACCACGCACGCTGCACATCGCCCAGCATCGACACAGGCGTCAGTACCCCGCCAGCATTTGCGATCTTGGCGGCTTCCGCTGCCGCGAGCGTATCGGCCTCCACCAGGAACACACTCCCCACGGCGCGTCCGGTGGATTGCTCGGGGATGATGTGGTCCGCCCGGTACAGCCGCTCGTCGGTCATCACCAGCGTGGCGAGATTGCCGAACGTGAACGCGCGGTATATCTGGATGTTCTGAAACGAAGGGTTGTCCGCGTCGAAACTCACATCGGCAGGCATGAACTCGAACCATGCCTGGTTGGCTGCGCGTCGGCGCGCCGTGCGTGGCGTGAGGTCATCGTCCGAATCGTAGGTCTGGCGGTCCTGCCAGCAGTTATCTGAAAACTCGTGATCGTCCCAGATGGCGATCATCGGCGCCGAAGCATGCAACGCCTGCAAGCGGGCATCCGCCCGGTAGCTGCGATACAGGTAGCGGTAGTCGTCGAGCGTGGTGGCGTAGACACTGCCGTCGGGCAGCGCCGTACCGCTGGGCAAGGTAAGCGGCGCATGCCGATCTTCGACGAGTCCCGTGCGCGAGCCGCCTGGCACGGCTTCGTAGATGTAGTCGCCCACATGGACGATGAAATCGAGATCCTGCTGCGCCAGTTCCTCCATGCCGGCCCAGTGGTTGGCGTTCCAGTCCTGGCAACTCACGAATGCGAAGCGCAGTTGCGACAATGCCGTGCCCGCCGTGGCGGCCGTACGCGTACGGCCCGTCGCGCTTGCCCGGTTGCCAAGCAGGAATCGGTAGTAGTAACGCGTACCGGCGCTCAGACCGGTCACCTTGTTGCGCAGTGTGTAGTCCCATTCTGGACGCGCCATGAGCGGCTGGTTGACCAGCAGGGTCGGTGGCGCGAAGTCGTCCTGCGTGGCTACCTGCAGGCGCACGACAACGGGCCGCTTGCCGTTGGTTCCCTCCACGCGTGTCCAGACAATCACGCTGTCGGGCCGCGGGTCTCCGGAGGCCACACCATGCACGAAGTTGAAGTTTTCAGGATTGCCGGAATCGCCGGCGGGGTCGGGCGGTGGATCATTCCCGCCACCACCGCAAGCGGCCAGGCCAGTTGCGGCAACAGAAACGGTAAGAAATCCTCCCAACCTGAGAAATTGGCGTCGGTCCATGGCTGTTCTTCCTTGTATGTGGGGATAGGCAGCCAGGGACGGGTTGCCACGCAAGGCACCGGGCTTGCTTGCGGGGCAGGTCGCAACTCGATACTAGGCGGGCACTACTGCTTGTGCCGTCGGTGTTCGTCCGACAGTTTCATCGCAGCATCGAACGCAGCACGCGCAACGCGACATTCACAACGCGGCAGGCATCGCCTACAGTACATAGCATGCTTCGGCGCCAGCGGCGCCTTCCCAAACAGGGGAACGCCTTGAGCCCACCGCAAGACCGCCGCCGCTTCCTGGGCGCTGCCCTCGGCAGCCTGCTGGCTCCCGCCCTGCCCGCCTGCGGCGGAGACGACGATCCCGCGCCGCAGCCTTCGCCCGGCACCATTCCCGACGCACAGATCACGCAGGCCATCGCCCAGGTCGATGCGCTCGCAACCACCCTGATGACCAGCTCCGGCGTGCCGGGCATGGCCGTTGCCGTGGTGCGCGGCGGACAGACTGTCTATGCACGCGGCTTTGGCCGGCGACTCGTGACAAATCCTGCACCGGTCGATGCGGACACGGTGTTCCAGCTTGCCTCGGTCTCCAAGTCGGTGGGCGCCACGGTGGTGGCGCGGCAGGTGGGGCGCGGCAGCATCCGGTGGGACACGCCGGTCGTGCAGCCATTGCCGTGGTTCGCGCTGTCCGACCCGGAGGCCACGCAGGCCGTGACGGTCGGCGATCTCTACGCGCATCGCTCCGGACTCCCCGACCATGCAGGGGACCGTCTCGAAGACATGGGCTACGACCGGCGCGAGGTCCTCACGCGGCTGCGCTATCTGCCCGTGCATCCGCTCGGTGCTGTCTACGAGTACACGAACTTCGGCATGACCGCCGCCGCCGAAGCGGTGGCCACCGTCGCGGGCATCGACTGGGCCACGTTGTCGGAGCAGGCAATCTACCAGCCGCTCGGCATGACCCGCACCAGTTCGCGTCATGCCGACTTTGCCGCCCGCGACAACCGCGCGCTCGGCCACGTCAGGGTCAACGGCAACTGGGTGCAGGGCATGGGCACGATGCCCGATGCGCAATCGCCGGCAGGGGGCGTCAGTTCCTCGGTCAACGACATGGCGAAATGGCTCGTCATGCTGCTGGCAAAAGGGCAGTACGCCGGCCAGCAGGTCGTCGATGCCGCCGCGCTGGCACCCGCGCTCGACGCGCAGATCCAGAGCAATCCGCCCGTCAGCGGACGCCCGGCCAGCTACTACGGCTACGGCTTCAACGTCGGCACGACCGAACTGGGCCTGGCATCGGTGAACCATTCCGGCGCGTTCGCAGTGGGCGCGGCCACGAGCTTCACCGCCGTGCCGTCGCTGAACCTGGCCATCGTCACGCTGACAAACGGGTATCCGATTGGCGTCCCCGAGACGCTGAACGCGCAATTCTTCGACCTGGTGCAGTACGGTGCCATCCGTCGAGACTGGGGCGCGATCTTCACCGATGCCTTTGCGCCGCTGCTGGCTCCCGAAGGCCGGCTCGTCGGCCAGCCGCCGCCAGCCAGCCCGCTGCCCGCCCGCGCGCTTTCCACCTACACGGGCACCTACCGCAACGATTACTACGGTCCGCTACAAGTGACAGAGCAAGGCGGCGCACTGGTCATGACGCTCGGCGCACGGCCCCTCACGCTGCCGCTTTCGCACTGGGACGGCGACGTCTTCACGTTCACGCTGCAAAACGAGAACGCATTGCCGGGCACGATCTCGCGCGCGGAATTTTCGAGCGATCGCGTGTGGCTGGAGTATTACGACCACGAGGGACTGGGAGTGTTCGTCCGCTAGGCGCGGCACGCTCAGACCGGGCATGCGACGATTGCCGTGCGTGCCGGTCTGCCCGCTCACTTCCCATGCATCACGGCGTGCAGCTCGCCCCAGGCGTGAGCGCTATCACCTGTCGCAAACCCTTCGTCGTGGCATCGTCGTCCGCACCCACGGTGTTGTCGGTGAACGTGCAACCATAGTTGGCATTCGCCACCACCGATGCCGTCAGCACGTCATCGCCCGCCGGCCGTGGGCCGCCCTGCTCCCACGCCACCATGTCGTCGAACGCCTTGTTCTGCTCGGCAACAGTGAAGTCGCAGTGCGCGATGCCGCGAATGGCGCGCTGCACCAGCCATGACGACGTACCGTTGGCATCGGCGCGGCGCTTGTAGATCTGCTCCATGCTGAAGGGCACGTACATATCGCCGAGCGTATGCAGTGTCACCACCGGCACGCTGATCTTCGCAGCGGTCTGCGGAATCCAGCGCAGGCCATCGCGACGCACGCGATTGGCGTCCGCCACCGGCTTCACACGGAAGATTGCTGCATTGAATGCCTGCTCTTCGACGGACAGCGCAGGATCGTCGTCGAACTGGTAGCGCAGCGCGGTAGTGTCCACCACGTTCTGCGTCAGCATGCCGTCGACCGTGCCATCCGAGCCGAACGTGCTCCATACCGCGTCCTGGTACGCCTTGGACGCCGGGCTCTTGCCGAATCCCAATTCGAACAGCGGACGTTCGCCACCCGTGAGGTTCTTGACCACGGCCTTGAGCTTGTCGCCCGCAGCAGTGGTGGCCGAGGGATACGTGGTGAACAACGCAGCTACCAGCGGCGTCACGATCTGCGCCCAGTTCGACACCGGCCACGATGTGGCGGGCATCCCGCCCAGTTGTTGCGCGGCGGTCTGGTAGCCCCCGAAGTAGTTGAACAGCTCCGTATCGCCGAGCACGCCGCACATCGGCACCGCCCCGTGGTACGAGACCTTGTGCACCGCATTCTGGATGTTCTCGGCATCCACTGCGGCGGCGGCGATGTGCCCGCCCATCGAATGGCCGACGATGTACGTGCGTGTGGGCGCCGCGAGTGTGCGGCCATTCTGCTTGGCGATATCGGCAAACGCCAGCGCCAGCGCATTGGTGTCCTCGATACCGGCGCGCACGTCGTAGTAGTTCGTGGAATAGGTGGAAGCCGCCCATGCATAGCCCGCTTCCAGCAGATGCCTGCGAATGCCCGGAATGCTGACCGACAGCGCGGACCCCATGCCCGCATAGCCATGCGCATACATCACGAGCTTGCCGTTCCACGCAGTGGGCACTTCCACCACGTAGCCGGCCTTGCCGAGTACACCGCTCCAACGATCGGACGCCGGCGCACCTGCCAGGGGCGCGATCTTCGCGGCCAGCGCTGCGGGATCGACCGTGAAAACACGGCTGTCCTGCGGACGGACATCTTCCGGCTGAACCGTGGGCGGTGGCGGGGGAGGCGGCGTGGTCGTCGATCCGTTGTCGTCGTCGCCACCGCAACCGTAAAGCAGCAGGCCGGCAGCCAACGCCAGGGCAGTGCTCTGGAATGCGCGATGCATGTTGTCTCCTCTGTCTTCTTTATCGTGAGTGTGGAGTGCGCCGGCACGCGTCCTCGATCCGCAGCATTCGCAAAGGCAATACCCTTCCCCCGCGTGGCAACGCCCGGTCAATGTACCCGCTGGGATACCTACCGCCAAGTATCCAAACGGGCGACTGAATGCCCTGCGCTGCGCTGCATCATGGGGTTATCACGGCATCCCAATGGCGAAGTCACAAGGGACATCCTTCTGCTGTATCGATAAATCGATCCAAACAATCAATTTATCAGCGCAATCCTCGACACCTATAGTTGAGCCGCCTTCCGCCCCATGCGCGGCAGGTTTCAACACAAAGAGATAAGACCGAGGAGACATCAGATGGAAGGACGTGCACATGGCCGGCACGCGGCGGCGCTCGCGCTGACGGCGGCACTCGCGGTAGCAGGCTGCGGCGGCAGCGACGATAACGGCAGCAGCGGCGGTGGAAATAATGGCGGCGGCTCGGGTGGCACCCCAACGGCGCGCACGCCGGCACAGACACTGACGATCACTGGGCGGCAGGATTTCGCCGGCACCTATGGCGACGTTGGCCAGTACGAACAGGTAAGCGGCACCCTCCGTGGCGAGGTCGATCCCAAGGACCCCAAGAACGCCATCATCCAGGACCTTGCGCTGGCCCCCGTGAACGCCAACGGCATGGTCGAGTACACCGCCGACTTCACGATGCTGAAGCCCAAGGACATGAGCAAGGCCAGCGGCGTGTTGCGCTACGACGCGCCGAATCGCGGCAACATCCTGACCATGCCGAACCCGGCCACGTCACCCAGCGATGCCGTGTATTTCGAACGCGGCTACGTGATGCTCTACTCGGCCTGGCAGGGCGATGTGCCAAAGTCCAGCGCGGCGCGCCTGACCGTTACCGTACCGGTGGCGAAGAATGCCGATGGCACCTCGATCACAGGCACCTACCGCACGGAACTGGTACCTTCCACGGCCACGCCAGCCATGTCCCTGCCCGGTGGCGTGTTCAACGGCACGATGATCCCGTATGCGCCGGCCAGTCTCGACAACACACAGCCCGGTTACTCGCTGACGCGCCGCCAGAACGAGACCGATGCACGTGTGGCGATTCCCGCCGCCGACTGGAAGTTCGCGAAGTGCGACGGCAGCGTACCGTTCCCCGGCACGGCCGATCCGGCCAGCATCTGCCTGCGCGGCGGCTTCGATCCGCAGTACCTCTACGAACTCGTCTATGTGGCAAAGGACCCCAAGGTCATGGGCGTGGGCCTGGCCGCGTTGCGCGATACCGTGACGTTCTTCCGCAGCGCGGCTGCCGATAGCGCAGGCACGCAGAATCCGTTGGCTGGGCGCATCCGCTACACCATCGGCCAGGGCACGTCGCAGTCGGGCAACGCGATGAAGACATTCCTGCACCTCGGCTTCAACCAGGCACTCGATGGATCGAAGGTCTTCGACGGCATGTATGCCCACGTGGCCGCACGCCAGACCAACATCAACACGCGGTTCGCGGTGCCGGGTGGGGGTGGCGGCCTTCGCACCGACCACACGGCATTCGGCCAGACAGCGCCGCGCGGACTCGATAAAGACTACGTCGACGACATCGCAGGCAAGTCCGGCGGCGTGATGGCGCGCTGCGCGGCCACCAGTACCTGCCCGAAGTTCTTCCTCGGCTTGTCGGGCACGGAGTTCTGGCAACTGCAAGGGTCACCGGTGCTGACCGATGCGAATGGCTTCGCCGACCTCAAGCAGCCTGACAACGCGCGCATCTACTACTACACGGGCACGCAGCACGGCGGTGCTGGCGGCACGGCCAGTATCAGCTATGCGCCCACGCGCAACATCTATCCGGCCGGCACCGTGATCCATTTCAACGACACGTTCCGCGCGCTGTTCCTCGATCTGGAGGACTGGGTGGTCAAGAACACCGCGCCGCCGCCGAGTCAGGTGCCGACGCTCGCCGATGGCACGCTCGTGCGGCCCGCCAGTCTGACGTTCCCGGTCATGAAGGGACTCTCCTGGCCTGTCGGTGGCGTCTCCACACCGATCCCGGCCTTCCAGTACCTGGCGCGCTACAACGGCTACTCGCTCCTCGATTTTGGCCCGCAATACCGCCGGGAGGATGAGTCGGGCATCGCGACGGTCCTGCCACCCGCGAACCTGAACCGCGACTACGCGATCCTGGTGCCGCAGGTGGACGCCACCACGGGCATCCCACGCGCAGGCATCCGCTCGGCGGAAGCGCGCGCACCGGTCGGCACCAGCATCGAGTTCAACTACGTTGCCACGCCGGGCATCACCGACCTGTCAAACCTGACCGGCGCGTTCATCCCCTTCCACAAGACAGAAGCCGACCGCATCGCGGCAGGGGATGGCCGGCCATCCCTCGAATCGCTCTATACGAACCAGGCCGGCTATGTCGCCGCTGTCACGGCCGCGACAAACGACCTCGTCGCACAGCGCTTCCTTCTGCAACGGGATGCCGATGCCATCGTGGCACGCGCCGTGGCGAATCCGGTGTTGCCGTGATAGTGTCTCCCCTCTCCCGCGTGCGGGAGAGGGGTTGGGGGAGAGGGCGGGCGCATCAATCCGCGACCTGTCTCAATTTGAATCCCCTGCCCTCTCCCCCGCCCCTCTCCCACTTCGCGGGAGAGGGGAGCAAACCAGCCTCTCGGCCCCGGGTCAGACCTTCACCATGCCAAACAGCACCACTACGGCAATCGGCGTGGAAACGAGCGATATCACTGCGCTTTGCTTGAGCGTCGCCTTCAGCATGACCACGAAGCCCAGCGAAAACGCCACGAACGTGACGACCGACCCGGCAACCGTGGAAAGCGTCGAGACCGAGCCGCCAGTCAGCTTGGCAAACATCGCGGCCGCAATCGCATTGAAGAGAATCGCCACGAGTACCGCCTTGAGCGATTCGATCACGGTGGGATCGTTGCCCGTCGCCATGCGCGCCACGATCTTGACCACGAACCCGATCATCACGCTGGCAACCACCATGGCAATGGTGACCTTGGCCGGCAGCAACATGGCGAGGAAGATAAATCCGGCAATCAGGAGAAGGAGGACCATTCTGTATTTACCTGTCAGGAAAATGCAGGCAGCACGCTAGCATGGCCGCCTTGAACGTTGATGGTCGGCGTAGTGGTGTGTGTGGGGGAGAAACACCACCCTCTGACGGAGGGTTGTCGGGGTGGGGAGGTTTTCTCTGTAGTGGTCAAGTAATCTTGGACACTTTTTCAGGCAGACCTACTCTTTAAAGCCTCGTACTCGGCCGGCGGCATGTCTTGCGTCGCCGAGTGAAGCCTGCGATGGTTATAG
>NZ_SCMX01000045.1 GCF_005503625.1 Cupriavidus sp. 2SB
AATCAATTCCTTCGGGATGGCGGGCAATTCCCGCAATGGGGCTTTCGGTTTGCGTGGCATACATGCTCCTTAACGACATGTTATGCCCTACACACAAAATTCCTGACAGGCCCAATTGCGACAACATCGGCAAGCAGAACCTCCAGCCCTCTCCCCCAACCCCTCTCCCGCAAGCGGGAGAGGGGAGCGCATATCTGCGGGAGAGGGGAGACAACAAGCGCATAGCGAACGCCTTCGGCGTTCAATCCGACGTACTAGCACTCCAGAACGCCTGACTCACCACACTCGTTCCACCTAACCGGGCCACGATCTTGTCGAGCACGTCCCCGTCCACCGACGTCGCAGCCAGCACCGCTTCGATCTCCACGTCCTGTTCCCCGAACGCGCGCACTTCCAGATCTCCCGTGGGATATTGCGCGGCCTCCAGCGCTTCTTCGAGCAAACGCATCGCAGTCTTCTGATACGACCGCGCCGTGATCACATGCACGGTGTGCGTAACTTCCACGGCGGGTGTATCGAGTGGCTGACGGTTGATGCGGTCCACCACGGGGCGCAGCAGTGTATTGGCAGCCAGCACGAACAGCGCGCCAATGCCGGCCTCGACGATCAGATCGGCGCCAGCGCAGGCGCCCACCGCTGCAGAGCCCCACAAAGTGGCCGCCGTATTCAGCCCGCGCACATTCCCTTCCTCGCGCATGATCACGCCAGCGCCGAGAAAGCCGATGCCCGATACCACATACGCCACCACACGCACCGCACCTTCGGGTCCGGTCAAATGATTGGCCATATCGACGAAGATCGCCGCGCCCACGGCCACCAGCACGTTGGTGCGCAGGCCGGCCGTGCGCTGGCGATACTGGCGTTCGAAACCGATGATGCCGCCGAGGATGAACGCGGCGGCCAGGCTGATCGCGGTGTCGAGCAGCGATTGCGGATTGATGTGCTGCAGGGCTTGGAGGGACATGGGCGGTATCCGTTCGGGCCAGAAGTTGGCGCGATTGTGGCACAGCCGCATGTCCGTTCAAATACCCGCCGATTTCACGCCCAGCTTCCCGTCGCCAGCGCCTGCGGCGACTCGCCTCCCGGAATGAAATCCCAACGCAGTGGCAGCGCTCGGGCGCGTCGCACGATGGTTTCGGGCAGAAAGCGCCAGAGCAACTGCGCGCGTTCGAACCGGGCGATGTCCGGGGAGTCGGTGAGCACTTCGGCGCGGCCCGTCATTTGCAGCAGTTCGCCCGTCGCGTAGTTCACAAACACGAGCCCCGCCACGGGATTCACCATCAGGTTGCCGAGCGTGTTGAAGAACGTATTGCCCGGGAAGTCGGGAATCGTCAGCCCGCCATCGTCATCCACGCGCACAAAGCCCGGCTTGCCGCCGCGATGCGAGACGTCGACCTGCCGCTCGCCATCCGCGAGATCCACATACGACGCTACGAAAAACGAATCCGAAGCACGAATCAGCTTGCGCGCATGGTCGTCGAGCGCGGTCATCGCTTGCGACGGCGTATCGGCCGGTTCCGCCGGATCGCGCGTGAACGTGAAGTCGCGCTTCTGGATGTACTGCGGGCAATTGCCGAAGCTCTGTCCCACCTCCACGCTGAAATGCTGCGCATCGTCGCGCCGCACTGTGCCATTCATCCGGTTGCGCCGACGCGTGGCCGGTTCGATGCCGAGCATTCCGATGGGGTCGCCATCCTCCATGCCCGCATCGGCGGGATCGGCGGCATCGCGCACCAGCGACATGTCGAGCACGCGCGGATCGGGCGAGTGCATGAAGCCCGGATGCGCGGCCCGCACGGTGGCCCAGGGGCGGCCATCGGGTGCCACGGTGCCGATCACGATCGATGGCAACTGATGGAAAAAATCGCGATGCTGGTCGGGCATGAAGGGGCGCACCACGCGCGACCCCACTTCCGCGAGCCGTTCTTCCATGCCTGCGTGGGCTTGCAACACGCGCTCACCGGCATGCCACGGCGTGCCCGGTTGGCGTTCCACTTGCGATGGCGAGTGCGAATTCGAATGCGAGGTCATGTCAGGCTCCAGTCGAGGAACGTGCGGCGTGTCTATGCGATGCAGTGCAATTCAGGCGGCCAGGCCGACCGGGGTTTGCTGGAACGGCACGAAGCCGGGCAGCGCTTCCACGCGTGCCAGCCACTGACGCACGTTGGCGTAGCTCGCGAGATCGACGAACCCTTCGGGCGCACGCGCCGTGTAGCTGTACAGCGCCACATCGGCGATGGTCGGATGATCGGCGGCGATCCACTGATTGGCGGCCAGGGCATCGTTCATACGGCCCAGCACCAGATGGGCGCGGGCGATGGCCGCGTCGGCGTCGACGGGGGCGTTGAAAACCGTCTTGAGCCGCGCGGTGGCCGGTCCGAAGGCGATATCGCCAGCGGCCACCGACAGCCAGCGCTGCACGGCTGCCGCCGCAGCGGGCGATTCTGGCAGCCAGTCGGTGCGGCCCAGCTTCTTGCTCAGGTAGACCAGGATCGCGTTGGAATCGCAAACCACGGTCTCGCCATCGACCAGCACCGGCAACTGGCCAAACGGGTTGAGCGCGAGGAATTCGGGGGCCTTGTGCGCGCGGGCTGCCAGATCGAGGTCGATCAGTTCGACGGGCTGGCCAAGCAGCGCCAGGAACAGGCGGGCGCGGTGCGAGTGTCCGGAGAGGGGGTGGCCGTAGAGTTGCATGGCGAGGCGTCCTGGAGTCGATTGTTGCGGCGTCCGGTATGGATCCGCGTTGGAATCGACTATAGATGCGCCTCAGCCGTGGAAAAACGGTCGGCGCGAGAAGGCACTCTTCTGGATTCAGGAAGAATCAAGAAAAATCAGCGCACAGGATTCAGGGCAGGGGAACTGCGCAGGGTATCCACGGCCAGGTCGATAAAGGCGCGCACCTTGTGCATGGCATGGCGGCCTTCGCGGTGGATGATGTTGATGGGCAGCGGCACCGGCTCCACATCCTCCAGCACCAACTGCAGCCGGCCGTCGCGCACTTCATCGGCCACCTGGTAGGACAGCACGCGCACCACGCCGAAACCGGCAACCGCCGCGGCGATGGCCGAGTCATTGGTGGTCGTGGACATGCGCGGCGCCACGCGTATCGGCAACGGTTCGCCGTGGCGCTGGAACCGCCACTCGGGCAGTGTGGAAATACCGGTGGTCTGGATGATGGTGTGTTGCGCGAGGTCCTCGGGCGTAGCCGGGACACCATGCCGTGCGAGGTAGGCCGGCGAGGCGCAGGTCACGCGCCGCACGTACCCCACCGGAATGGCCTGCAGCGATGAGTTCGGCAGCGGGCCGATGCGCACGCCCACGTCGATACCCTCGTCGATGAAGTTCACAACCCGGTCGATGAACAGGCAATCGACATCCACCTCGGGATAGCGATTCAGGTACTCCACCACCACCGGCGTGACATAGTGCCGGCCGAACAATACCGGGGCCGTGATCGACAGTTGCCCGCGCGGCGCCGTGTGTGCGCCGGCAGCGGACAATTCCGCATCGTCGATCTCGCCGAGGATGCGCCGACAGTTCTCGAAATAGGCCACCCCGGTAGCGGTGGGCCGCACCACGCGCGTGGTGCGCGTCAGCAGCCGCACGCCGAGGTGGGTTTCCAGCTCCGTGATCACGCGGCTGACCACGCTCAACGACATATCCAGCCGGCGCGCGGCAGCCGTGAAACCGCCGCTTTCCACGACGGCCACATAGGTCTTCATTGCCTGAAGCCGGTCCATGCCGCGTGCCTCAGTGCGGGGGGTCTTCGAACGTGGGACGGGTGGGATCGTCCGCACCGTTCAGGTCCCAGCAGGCGATGAACAGCGCCGCCACCAGCGGACCGATCACGAAGCCGTTGAGTCCGAACAGCGCCATGCCGCCCAGCGTGGAAATCAGCACCACGTAGTCCGGCATCTGCGTGTCCTTGCCGACCAGGATGGGGCGCAACACGTTGTCCACCATGCCGATCACCAGCACGCCAAAGCCAATCAGCACGCAGCCTTTCCAGATTGCGCCGGTGAGCAGGAAGTAGACGGCCACGGGTGCCCAGATGAGGCCCGCGCCCACGGCCGGCAGCAACGACAGGAACGCCATCACCACGGCCCATAGCAGCGCGCCCTGGATGCCGAGGATCGCAAAGATGCCGCCGCCGAGCATGCCCTGCACCAGCGCCACGACGATATTGCCCTTGACCGTGGCACGCACCACCGTCGTGAACTTCTGCATCAGGTGGGTCTTGTGCCCGGCGCTGAGCGGTACGGCCTGCCGGATCCGGCGCGCCAGCGTGGGGCCGTCGCGCAGCAGGAAGAACAGCAGGTACAGCATGATGCCGAAGCTGATCATGAACTGCGCCGTGTTCTGGCCGATGCTCAGTGCCCGCGTGGCCAGCGTCTGGCTGGCCTGCAGCGCGCTGGCACTGAGCTTGTCCTTGACGTCGGAGATGCTGGCGAGATCGGCTCGCGCGAGGATGTCGCGCACAAAGGGTGGCAGGGCGTCGGCGGCAGACTGGAAGTAGTGGCCGAAGTTGATCTGGCCCGAGCGGATGCTCTCGTAGAGGTTCACGCCTTCCCGGATCAGCGAGGCCGTGATGAGTGTCATCGGCAGGATCACCAATACCAGTACCAGCAGCAGGGTCAGCAGTGCCGCCACGTTGTTGCGGCCCCGCAGGGCTACCACCAGCCGCCGTTGCAGGGGCGCGAAGATGATGGCCAGCACCGCGCCCCAGAACACCGCACCGTAGAACGGCAGCAGGATCCACGCAAATGCGATGGATACCACCGCCAGGAGCAGCAGGAAGACTTTGTGATGCAGACCGGAAGATTCGGTCATGGGCGATTCCCTATGTCGGACGAAGCCAGGCGCCATTCTACGATGCCGGCTGCGTCGCTTCTGTCTGGCGGCCGCCTACATGTCTGTGGCAGGTATGCGCACATGGAATGTCTGGACAACCGGCTGGCTTGCCGCGTCAACAACCCCATCGAGCAAGGGGTAAACAGCATTTCGTCGTGTCCAGGCAACAGTTGGTTTTGGGACGCAAAGATTATCCCCGTCTTTTATTTCAAGACAGACTTCCGCGAACAATTATCATTTACATTCCTCCCTTTCGTATCGCTATCGTTACAAGGAAGGACCGATCATGAATTCGAGCCGCCGCGGCCAGCAGCCCGCCGTTCCTCAATCCGCATTGTGCGCAACGGCGGTGGCCGTCGCGATGCTCTGCATGGCGCCGCTTGGGGCACTCGCCCAGCAGGCCGAGGGGGCAGGGGAATCTGCCGGCAACGAAAAAATGCTCGAAACGGTGTCGGTCAGCGGTAACTGGCTTGGTACGGGCCTGCAGAACAGCGTGAAGACGTTTGCCGGCGCGCGCACCATCGTCGACGAGAAGCAGATCGAGCAGAGCGGTGCCACCAACATCGGCGATGTGATGCGCCGCATCCCGGGCGTGCAGTCCACGGACAACTCCGGCACGGCGGGCAGCTCGATTTCGCTGAACATCGGCGTACGTGGCCTGACGGGCCGCTACACGCCGCGCTCGACAGTACTGCTGGATGGTATCCCGATGGCCGTGGCGCCTTACGGCCAGCCGCAACTGTCGTTCGCGCCGGTGAGCCTCGGCAATATCGAATCGATCGACGTGGTGCGCAGCGGCGGCGCCGTGCGCTACGGCCCGCAAAACGTGGGCGGCATCATCAACTTCACCACCAAGCCGATTCCGGCCGGCCCGGGCATCACCGGCGACGCATCGGTGCGCGAGAACATCTACACCGAAGGCGGTGGCAAGAACACCCAGTACGACGCCTTCGTGGGCACCACGCTCGACAGCGGCCTCGGGATCGCGCTGCTCTACTCGGGCATGACCGGCCGCGACTGGCGCAAGGGCAGCGACGACGACGTGAACGATCTGGCGGTGAAGTTCGCGTACGACATCACGCCGACGCAGCAGGTCTACGGCAAGCTCTCGTACTTCGACGTGAAATCGAAAACGCCGGGCGGCCTGACCGTGGCCCAGTACAACGCCGATCCGTTCCAGAACACGCGTCCCAACGACTACTGGAGCGGCAACCGCTACGGTTTCGACCTGGGTTATCTGAACACGATCTCGGCGAACCAGGAGTTCGAGATCCGTACCTGGTACAACGACAGCTACCGCCAGAGCACCCTGCAGCAGACCGCCACGACCGCATCGTTCCAGCCGCGCAACTACAACACCTTCGGTATCGAGCCGCGCTTCACGCAGCGTTTTGGCGTGGGCCCGACCACGCATGACGTGACGGTCGGCTATCGCTACATCCGCGAGCGCGGCGATGACAACGTCATCACCATCAACACCCGCACGGGCGTCCGGACCCCGAACTCGACGTTCGACAATGCCACCGATGCGCACGCCGTCTACATCGACGACCGTATCGCCTATGGCCAGTGGCGCATCGTGCCGGGCGTCCGCTTCGAGCACATCAGCACCAACCGCCAGCAGGCCGGCACCACGACGCAGTACGACAGCGTGAACAACAAGGCGCTGCCGTCGGTCAACGTTTCGTACCTCGTGAACAATGCCTGGACCGTGTTCGCGGACTACAGCACGTCGTTCGGCCCGGTGCAGAACATCCAGTTGAACTCGCAGACGCCGAACAACCCGCTGCAGCCGGAAGTGGCCAAGACGTTTGAAGTGGGTACGCGCTGGACGGATAGCCGCATCAAGGGCGAGCTGACTGCGTTCAAGATCAAGTTCGACAACCAGATCCTGCAGGTGCCGGGCATCAATCCGGCCACGTTCCAGAACATCGGCGCGACCGACCACGACGGTGTGGAATCGGCCATCGACTACACGTTCGACCGTGCGAGCATGCTGGGCGGCCTGAACGTGTACGCCAACTACACCTACACGCGTGCGATCCAGAAGTCGGGCACGACGGCGGGCCTGGACGTACCGTTCTACTCGCGTACCACCGATACGATCGGCGCGCGCTACGACTGGCGCAACTGGACGTTCAACGTGTCCACCACGCACCAGAGTTCGCAGTATTCGGACACTGCAAACACGGTGGCGGAATCGCCAAGTGCCAATGTGGGCAAGATCCCGGGCTTCCGTACGTGGAATATTCAGGCGATGTTCAAGGTGCCGCAGATGAAGCGGACCGACATCACCATCGGCCTGAACAACCTGTTCGACAAGCGCTACTACACGCGCAATGTCGACGGCAACGCTGGCCGCATGGTGGGTGCGCCGCGCATGGTCTACATCCAGGCCCGCGCAGGCTTCTAAAGGCAGGCGGGCCGCTTCACGCGCTGGCCGGGGCTTCGTCCTGGCCGCGCGTGTCGGCCATCAGGGTGTCCCACATGCTCAGCAGGCGGATCGCGCACGGATAAAGGCGGACTGCAGCAGCCGTGGGATGCATCTGCGTGGATTCGCGCGTGAATAGCGCCACGCCAAGGCGCTCTTCGATGCGGCGCGTCGCGTAGAGAATGCATGCGGCGCGAATGCCGCTGTGCCGCTCCGCTGCAATGGCGGAGCGAAACTGCATCAGCAATACAAACCGGCGCAGGTGATCGGTATTGACGTGGCGGATTGGAGTATTGGGATGCTGGACATCTTCCGGCGGACGTACTGGCAACGCCATGCTAAGCCGCTCACGAGGAGCGGGAGCACCGTCCGGCTGGGACGATCCATCCGGCGTGTGAAACGAATCAGTCGACCACATAAGCCTCGAAGGTCAGATTGGATGCGAGGCATTGTCTGACTAATCCCGGGTATGGCGTTTGCGCTCGCGCAAGGTCGATACGCAGCATCCTGATACCGGTCTGTGCTGTAGCGCGGAGTTTTCGTCACTTGCCACGGGCCGCCGCGAGGTTCGCCGCGACGCGTGCTGCCGTCGATGAGTCGGGCGGCAGCAGTTTCAGAAGATGCTCCCAGTACCTTGTGGCTTCGGCGGCGTCACCACGTTGAGCCGCCGCACTGGCAGCCAGCGCCAGCCCCTTCGGGTCATCGGGGTCTGCGGCGAGCGCGGCCCGGATTTGCACCAGCGCTGGTCCTTGCAGGGAGCCTTCGTTGACACTGGCGAGCACGTCGGCATAGTCCGAACGCAACGACGCCACAGTGGGTTCCAGCGCCACCGCCTTGCCGTATGCAGCGGCCGCATCATCGAACCGTTCCATCACCGTATAAGAGCGCGCCAGCATGGCCCAGCCTTGCGCATCGTTGGGATTGGCCTGCAGGCGCCGCGCCAGTTGATCGACCATGGTTTCGATCTGCGCGATGGTGGGCGTGTGAGCGTCGCCGGACAGGCTATGCGAATCGTCACCTTGGATCACCGCGGCGGGATTGCCGAGGTGGAGGTAGATCATGGCGGCAGCGGGGGGAAGCACGACGCATAGGGTGGCGGTGGTCCATCGGCTTCTCGCTGCGCCACCGGTTTGCGCCCCTCTCCCGCGCGCGGGAGAGGGGTTGGGGGAGAGGGCGGGAGCTCCTGCTTGCCGACTTGTTGCAATTTGATCGGCCAGCCCTCTCCCCCGCCCCTCTCCCGCAGGCTGGAGAGGGGAGACCACCGGGCGGGCGTGGAGCCGTGTACGGCGCAGCCGCTGCCACAACACCGCCACCACCACAACCAACAACCCGAACGGCCCCAACCAAAGCAACCACGTCGACGCCTTGAACGGCGGATCGTAAAGCACGAACTCACCATAGCGTTCGACGAGATACCCCTTGACCGCGTCGTCGCTCGCCCCCTGCATCAACTGCGCACGTATCAGCGCGCGCAGATCGATCGCCAGCGGTGCATTGGAGTCTGCCAGCGTCTGGTTCTGGCACACCACGCAGCGCAGTTGCTGCGCCAGTGCATGCACGCGCGCATCGAGTTCGGCGTCGGTGGCAGCGCTCGCCTGCATCGACATCGCAACAAAGAGAACACCCAGCAGCGCCTTACGCATGCTCTCGCTCCAGTTGCAGCAGCAGCGGCTTGATCTGCCGCTCCAGCGTGTCCTTCGTCACCGGACCCACCTGCCGATACCGCACCACGCCGCGTCGGTCGATGATGTAGGTCTCCGGTACGCCATAGACGCCGAAGTCGATGCCTACGCGGCCATCGGCATCGACCAGCGATTGCACATACGGATCGCCCATCTGCTGCAGCCAGCTTCGCGCCGCTGGCACGGTGTCCTTGTAGTTGAGTCCATAGAGCGGGACCGTGGATTTGCCCGCGAAGTCCACCAGCAAGGGATGCTCGCTGCGGCAAGCGGCGCACCACGACGCCCATACGTTGAGCATCCACACCTTGCCTCGCATATCGGCTGCGCTGACTGAAGAAGGCGCATCCAGTACCGGCAACGAAAACTGTGGCGCCGGCTTGCCGACCAGCGCCGATGGCAGTTCGCGCGGATCATGCCGCAGGCCCGCAGCCAGGGCGAGCACGATGGCGACGAAGACGGCCAGTGGCAGGAGGAAGCGCGTCATGGCCGGGTGTCGAATGAGGGCAGCGGCGTGGCGATTGGCGCGGCATCTGCCACGGGACGGCGCACGCGATAGCGACGGTCGCTCGCGGCAACCAGTCCGCCAAGTGCCATCAGGCCGCAACCGGCCCAGATCCATTTCACGAAAGGCTTCACGTAGATGCGCACGGCCCAGACTTTTTCTCCGGCGGCCTCGCCAATCGCAACATAGAGATCACGCGCAAAGCCCGTGTCGATGCCCGCCTCGGTGGTCGGCATGTCCTGGCTGCGGTAGATGCGGCGCTCGGAAGCCAGCGTGGTGACGGCCTTTCCATTGCGGCTGACCGTGAACACGGCGCGCAACGCCTCGTAGTTGGGACCCACTACCGGCACCACACCATCGAAGCGGAACACATGGCCGTCCACGTTGACCGTATCGCCAGCCCGCATCGGCAGTTCGCGCATGGTCTCCTGGCTGTTCACCATGGTCACGCCGATAATGAACACGCCCACGCCGGCGTGGGCCAGCAGCATGCCCCAGTAACCAGCCGGCAACTGCCGTAGCGACGCGCGCCAACCGTCGCGGTGTTTCAGCTTGCCTGCAAGGCTTACCGCTGCTCCGGCCAGCGACCAGGTGGCCAGCGTCAGGCCGAGCCCCGTCAGCGCCGACGGGTGACGAAGAACAAGCAGCAGACCGATGCCGATCACCACGCTGGCGAGCGCCGCCCAACGCAGCCGCCGTACCATCGGCGGAAACTCGCCACGTCGCCAGCGTGCCAGCGGCGCTGCACCCATGAGCAGCACGGCGGGCGCCATCAACGGCACGAACACCTGCTCGAAGTACGCGGGCCCCACCGAGACCTTGCCCGCACCCAATACATCGAGCAACAGCGGATAGAGCGTGCCGAGCAACACCGCGGCGGCGGCCACGGCCAGCAGCACATTGTTGGCCAGCAGGAAGGTCTCGCGCGAGGCCAGCGTGAAATCGGCGCGACGCGTCAGTTGCGGTGCGCGCCATGCGAAGATCGCCAAGGCGATGCCCGTGACCAGCGCGAGCAGCGTCAGGATGAAGATGCCACGTTTGGGATCGACTGCAAACGCATGCACCGATGTCAGAACGCCCGAGCGAACAAGGAAGGTGCCCAGCAGGCTCAGCGAAAACGTGAAGATCGCCAGCAGCGCCGTCCATGCGCGAAACGCGCCGCGCTTTTCGGTCACGGCCAGCGAGTGGATCAATGCGGTGCCCGCCAGCCACGGCATGAACGAGGCGTTTTCCACGGGGTCCCAGAACCACCAGCCGCCCCAGCCGAGTTCGTAGTACGCCCACATGCTGCCGAGTGCGATGCCGATGGTCAGAAACAGCCACGCGAAGATCGTCCATGGCCGGGACCACCGTGCCCAGGCGGCATCGAGGCGGCCTTCGAGCAGCGCGGCCAGCGCGAAGGAAAAGGCCACTGCAAAGCCCACATAGCCCATGTAGAGGAAGGGCGGATGGAACACCATGCCGGGGTCCTGCAGCAGCGGATTGAGGTCGCGACCTTCCATCGCGCGCGGCAGCAGATGGATGAACGGATTCGACGACAGCAACAGGAACAGCAGCAGACCGCTAGAGATCGCCCCCATCACGCCGAGCACGCGCGCCACGAACGGCAGCGGCAGGGGCCGGCTGAACAGCGCCACCGCGCACGACCATCCGGCCAGCATCAAGGTCCACAGCAACATCGAACCTTCATGGCCGCCCCAGACCGCAGCGATGCGATACATCAGCGGCAGCGCACTGTTGGAGTTGCCGGCCACATAGCGCACGCTGAAATCGTTATCGACGAAGGCGAACGTCAGCGAGAGATACGCGCCCAGTACCAGCAGCCATTGCGCAATGGCTGCCCGCCGCGCCCACAGCATCCACGGCACGACGTTGCGCGCTGCACCGGCCAGCGGCAGCACGGCCTGCACGAACGAGGCCAGCAGCGCGCAGATCAATGCAAAGTGGCCAAGTTCCACGCTCATCGCTGCACCTTCCGATTCACGGCATCATCGTTGGCCGCGCGTTTCAAGGCTTCGGCGGCTTCGGGCGGCATGTAGTTCTCGTCGTGCTTGGCCAAGACTTCGCTGGCGACGAACGTACCGTTGGCATCGAGCGCGCCACGCGCGACCACGCCCTTGCCTTCGCGGAACAGGTCGGGCAGCAGGCCGCGATACACCACAGGCACGGTGTGCCGGGTATCGGTGACCACGAAGTGGATCGTCAGCGATTCGCCTTCGCGCCGGATCGATCCCGGTTCGACCAACCCGCCGACGCGGAACGCGCGTCCCTGCGGCGCTTCGTGCGCGGCGATCTGGCTGGGGCTGAAGAAGAACACAAGGTTCGACTGGAACGCATTGAGCACCAGTGCGAGTGCTACGCCACCACAGGCCAGTGCGGCGAGCAGCAAGCCGAGACGTCGCCGGCGCGGCGTCATGGTGTGTCGTCCTCGTGATCGGCATGCCTGCGACTGCGTCGCCTCAGCAGCACCATTTCCAGCGCAATGGCGACGCATGCCACGCCAAATGCGCCGACGAGGTAGGGAATGTGCCCGCTCATGATGCCTCTCCACGCTCGCGCAGCAGGCAACGCACGCGCACCAGCGCCACGGCGATGGTGTACATCCAGCACGCCAGTGTCATCGCCAGCATGCCGGCGAGCATCGTCGCCGCCATCGACGGAGCGGCGGTCAGACTGACCGATGCGCCTTGATGCAGCGTGTTCCACCACTGCACGGAGAAGTAGATGATCGGGATGTTCGCCACGCCCACGAGGCATAACACTGCACAGGCACGTTCGGCGCGGCGGGGTTCTTCGATGGCGGAAGCGAGCGCAATGTAGCCGAGATACAGGAACAACAAGATCAGTTCGGACGTGAGCCGTGCATCCCACACCCACCATGTGCCCCATGTGGGTTTGCCCCACAAGGCGCCGGTCCACAGTGCGAGGAACGTGAACATCGCGCCGGTGGGGGCGAGTGCCAGCGCCATCATCGACGAGAGCCGCGTGCGCATCACCAGTGCCAGTGCGCTGTAACCGGCCATGACAAGGTAGATGAACATCGACATCCACGCGGCAGGAACGTGGATAAAGATGATGCGATAGACCTCGCCTTGCTGTGCATCGGTGGGCGCTACGGCGAAGCCGATCCAGAGACCGATGACGAGCCACGCAGCAGCAAGCAAAAAGAACCACGGCGCCATGCGTCCTGCCAGCGGATAGAACACAGCGGGCGATGCAAGCCGCGTCCACCGGCTACGCGCCATGTGGTGCTTGCGCGCGGAAGTGTCTTGCAGTGGAATATCGCGGTTCATCGCCTCATTCCATGGCAATGCGCAGGCCCGCCGCCGTCGCCAGCGGGCACACGCACAACGAAAGCGCCAGGCATGCGCCCAGCAACGAAAAATGCGGCATCACATCGAGTCCTGCATCGGCGGCAGCGCCGGCACTGGCGCCGAATACCAGCACGGGAATCGACAGCGGCAGTACCAGTACGCACAGCAACACCGCGCCGCCGCGCACGCCGAGCGTCAGCGCGGCGCCGACGGCACCGATCAGGCTCAGTGCCGGGGTGCCGATCAGCAACGATGCGGTCAGCAACAGCGTGGCACCGCCCGGCAGGCTGTATTGCTGGGCGAGCAGCGGGGTCAGGATCAGTAGCGGCAGGCCGCTCGATAGCCAGTGCGCGCAAATCTTGCCCAGTACCAGCAAGGCCAGCGGATGGGGCGAGAGCAACAACTGGTCGAGGCTGCCATCGGCATGCTCCTGCGCAAAGAGGCGTGACAGCGACAGCATCGACGCCAGCAACGCCGCTACCCACAGGATGCCGGGTGCAAGCATGCGTAGCTGTTGCGGGTCGGGTCCGATGGCCAGCGGAAACAGACTCGACACGATCACGAAGAACACCACGCTCGCCAGCAGGCTGCTGCGCCGTTGCCACGCAATCGACAGGTCATGAGCGATCAGCGAAGCCAGTGTCGCGATCATCGCCGTGCGCTCGTCGTGGGCCCGAGCGTGAGCGTCTGACACGGCAACGGTATCGCCTGGTGTGTGGCGATCACGGCCATGCCGCCATCGGCAAGGTGTTGCGCCAACAGTGTATGAAAGCGATCCGATGCATCGAGGTCGAGCGAGGTCAGCGGTTCGTCGAGCAGCCACAGTTCGCGCGGTGCCAGTGCCAGGCGGGCGAGCGACACACGGCGGCGCTGGCCTTGCGACAGCGCACGCACCGGGACATCGCGCAAGGTATCGAGGCCCAGTCGCGCCAGCGCGTGGCGGATCGCAGTGGCATCGGGTGCGGACAGACCCGCCATGCGCGCCGCAAAGCGCAGATTGGTTTCCGCATCGAGGTCCACATCGATACCGTTGGTGTGACCCACATAGGCGAGCGATGCGAGGAATTCGGCATCGCCAGCCCGCACCACGCGTCCGCGCCACAGCAACCGTCCTTCGGCAGGCGGAACGAGGCTCGACAACACACGCAGCAGACTGGTCTTGCCCGCACCGTTGGGACCGACTACCTGCATGAGCGTGCCCGGTGTCAGCGACAGGTCGAGGTCGCGAAAAATGATCCGGCCCATGCGCCGCACCGTCAACTGGCTGGCTTCGAGCACCGGGGTCGCCATGGCGCTATTTCTCCGGCGCAGCGGCCACATCGGGCAGGCGGTGCGCAATGCCCTTGTGGCAGTCGATGCAGGTCTTTTCCTTGTTGGCCAGGTAGGTGGAGTGCATGGCCTGCGCGCGCGGACTCTGGCGCGTGAAGTCCATCGACTGGTAGTCGTGGCAGTTGCGGCATTCGAGGGAATCGTTGGCCTTGAAGCGTGCCCATTCGTGCTGGGCGAGTTCCAGCCGGTGCGCCTGGAATTTCTCGCGCGTGTTGACCGTGCCGAAGATCTTGGCCCAGACCTCTTTCGACGCCTGCATCTTGCGCGCCATCTTGTCGGTCCAGTTATGCGGTACGTGACAGTCCGAGCATTTGGCGCGCACGCCGCTACGGTTGGTGAAGTGAATGGTGCCCTGCAGCTCCTGGTAGACGTTGTCGCGCATCTCGTGGCAACCCGTGCAGAACTTCTCGGTATTGGTGACTTCCAGCGCGGTATTGAACGCGCCCCAGAACAGCACGCCGGCGATGAAGCCGCCCAGCGTCAGGAAGCCCAGGCTGAAATACGCGCTGGGGCGGTTGATGGTGCGCCAGTAGCGCACGAGGAGGTCCCAGAGTCTGCCTTTCATCGCTCGCCCCGTTCGATCCCGTTATTTGGTGCTCGTTGTACCGGATGTTCCGGCCTTGGCGCTGCCACCCTTGCCGTCCTTCGCGCCTTTCTCGCCGCCCGCGCGCTTGAGCATCGTTTCCACATCCACGAACGAGTTGCCCACCAGCGGCTTGGTGTCGGCCTGCGGCACATGGCATTGCGTGCAGAAGTAGCGGCGCGGCGAGACCTCGGCCAGCACGTTGTTGTCGCGGTCCATGTAGTGCGTGATGCTGACCGGGATCGAACCGGTTTCCTCGCTCTTGGTGCGCGCGTGGCAGAACATGCACCGGTTGAAGTCGCGATCCAGCTGGTAGCCGTCGATCTTGTGCGGGATCGTCGGCGGCTGCATGGTGTAGTTGCGTGTGCGGCGGATGTCCTTGTTCTCGGTCGGGAAGAGCAGCGGCGGCTTGGTCTCATTGGCCACCGGCGTGGGGCCGCGCATGGCATCGACCAGACCCTGCGCATTGGCCGGGGCGATGCATAGCGTGACCAGCGCCAGCAGCAGCCAGACGCCAAAGGCCAGCAGGGCGGGCCAGGAACGTGTCGGCATGATGGCGTCCTCCTAGACCTTGACGATCTTCACCGCGCACTTCTTGAAATCGGTCTGCAGCGAGATCGGGCAGGTGGCGTCGAGCGTCACCTTGTTGATGAGTTGGCTCGCATCGAACCACGGCACGAAGACCAGCCCCTTCGGCGGCGTATCGCGTCCGCGTGTTTCGATGCGCGTGCGCATGCGGCCACGCCGTGACACCACTTCCACTTCGACACCTCGCCGCAGGCCCATGGCGCGCGCATCCTCGGGATGCATGAAGCAGACCGCGTTCGGAAATGCACGATACAGTTCCGGCACCCGGCGCGTCATCGAACCCGAGTGCCAGTGTTCGAGCACGCGGCCCGTGGCGAGCCAGAAGGGATATTCCTTGTCCGGCGACTCGGGCGGCGGCTCATAAGGCAGCGCAAAGATCACGGCCTTGCCGTCAGGATGCCCGTAGAACTGAAAGCCCGTGCCCGCCTTGACGTAGGGATCGCTGCCTTCGCGATAGCGCCAGCGCGTTTCCTTGCCGTTGACCACAGGCCAACGCAGCCCGCGCACCTCATGGTAAGTATCGAACGGTGCGAGGTCATGGCCGTGACCGCGTCCGAAGGTGGCGTATTCCTCGAACAGCCCCTTCTGCACGTAGAAGCCGAATTCCTTCGACTCCGCGTTGTGGTACTCGGCGTTGACTTCCTTGAGCGGGAACTTGTCGACGTTGCCGTTGCGATACAGGACGTCGAACAGGGTCTTGCCGCGCAGTTCGGGTTTCTTCGCGATCAGGTCGGCGGGCCAGACTTCCTCTACCTTGAAGCGCTTGGAAAACTCCATCAACTGCCAGAGATCGGAGCGCGATTCACCGGGGGCATCGACGAGCTGGTGCCAGAACTGCGTGCGGCGCTCGGCGTTGCCATAGGCGCCTTCCTTCTCCACCCACATCGCGCTGGGCAGGATCAGGTCGGCGGACAGCGCGGTCACGGTGGGATACACGTCCGACACGACGATGAAGTTATCGGGGTTGCGATAACCGGGCAGCCCCTCTTCCATCATGTTGGCGGCGGCCTGCATGTTGTTGTTGACCTGCACCCAGTAGGCATTGAGCTTGCCGTCCTTGAGCATGCGGTTCTGCAATACCGCGTGATAACCGGGCTTGTCGGGGATGGTGCCAGCGGGCAGCTTCCAGATGCGTTCGGCTTCCTCGCGATGCTTGGGATTCGTGACCACCATGTCGGCGGGCAGCCGGTGCGAGAAGGTGCCCACCTCGCGCGCGGTGCCGCATGCGGACGGCTGCCCCGTCAGCGAGAACGGGCTATTGCCGGGCGTGGCGATCTTGCCGGTCAGCAGGTGGACGTTGTAGACCATGTTGTTGACCCACGTGCCGCGCGTGTGCTGGTTGAAACCCATGGTCCACAACGACATCACCTTGATGTTGGGGTCCGCATAGAGATCGGCCAGTTGCAGCAGCTTGTCCTTGGGCACACCCGACAGCTTGCTTACGTAGTTGACGTCGTACTTCGAGACGAACTTCGCGAACTCGTCGAAGGTGATGGGCTTGGCGTCGGTGGCATTGCCCGCATTCTTGGCGGCTTTTTGCAGGGGGTTGTCGGGCCGCAGGCCGTAGCCGATGTCGGTGACGCCTTCCTTGAACACCGTGTGCTTGTTGACGAAATCCTTGTTGACGCGGTTCGTGCTGATGATGTGATGCGCGATGAAGTTCAGCATCGCCAGATCGGTCTGCGGCGTGAAGATGATCGGCACATCCGCGAGGTCGAACGAGCGGTGCGTGAAGGTGGAGAGCACGGCCACGCGCGTCTTGGGATGGCTCAGGCGCCGGTCCGTGATGCGCGTCCACAGGATCGGGTGCATCTCGGCCATGTTCGAACCCCACAGCACGAAGGCATCGGCGTTTTCGAAGTCGTCATAGCAGCCCATCGGCTCGTCCATGCCGAAGGTGCGCATGAAGCCGGTGACGGCCGATGCCATGCAGTGCCGGGCGTTGGGATCGATATTGTTGGTGCGGAATCCGGCCTTCATCAGCTTGGAGGCGGCGTAGCCCTCCCAGACCGTCCACTGGCCCGAGCCGAACATGCCCACCGCTGTAGGGCCTTTCTCCTTGAGCACGCGCTTGAACTGCTTTTCCATCTCGTCGAAGGCGCGGTCCCAACTGACCGGTGCGAAATCGCCGTTCTTGTCGTACTTGCCGTTCTTCATGCGCAGCAGTGGCTTGGTAAGCCGGTCCTGGCCGTACATGATCTTCGACAGAAAGTAACCCTTCACGCAATTCAGGCCCTTGTTGACCTCGCATTGCGGATCGCCCTGCGTGGCCACCACCTTGTTGTCGCGCACGGCCACGGTCACGCCGCAGCCAGTGCCGCAGAAGCGGCAGGGCGCCTTCGACCATTTCAGCTTGGTGACTTCGCTGTCCGTGACGAAATTGGCCGCTTCGGCAGCCGTGGGGATGCCGGCCACGGAGGCCGTGGCCGCAATGGCGGTCTGCTTGATGAATTCACGTCGCGTGACTGGCATCGCCGATCTCCTCGTACATGGCTGCGGCATCCTCGTTGTGCTGGTAGACCAGTGTCGCGGAGATCACGCCTTCAAGCTGATGCAGGCAGGTGAGTTGGGCCACGATAGCCTGCGAGGTAGGGGCCTCGGCCGTGACCACGAGCTTGCCGATGTCGCTGACCGCATGGATCTCGACACCCGTCATGGCCGCGATGGCGGCCTGCACCCGATCCAGGCTGGCTGGATGGGCATAGACCATGATGCCGGCGATATGCCACTCGTCGCCCGATGCGACGGGCGTGATGGGGATGGAACGTCTTGCAGGCATGCAGATACCCCGCAAACAAGACTGCTGGTTGGAGTGTTCCAGTCTTTCTGTTTTTTGCCATTGGCCCTTGGACCAAGGGTGCTACCGGTAATGCACGTCAGTGCGTGGGCGGTCCGCTGATCAGTTGGCTCATCCAGACAATGAAGCCATAGCCGGCCACGATGATGACGGACAACACCGGCACCATCACGGCGGTAAGAAACAGGAAACTGCGCAGTTCTTCCTTCTTGCGCTGTGGGTCGTGAGGGTTCCGTGGTTCCTGAACGCTGCCCGAATCCATGTGTTTCCCCGGCTCTTGAACAGGCGCACCCGGCACGAGCGCCGGTGATGCGTAACCCATTAAAGAAACCCGGAGCAGGAGTGTCAAGACATGCACCCGTCCGGAGATGCGGACTTTTCTGCCACTGACCGTGCGATGCCTGCGCGACTTCGCAGGCGGCGCGCAGCCTCCGGCGGCGCGACGATTGGATCAGGCCGTGATGTGAAGAAGTTTTCCGCCGATATCAATAAATTCGACAACAGCGAGTTCAACAGCGAGTTCAACAGCGAGTTCGATTCCGCCGTCGTGAACGGTTGTGGGGGAATACGCACTTTCCCGCGATGTCCGCTATCCCCCGGCCTTCGCAATCTTCTGCGCCGCAGCAACAAAGCGCAGCACGTGGCGATCATCGGTGTCCTCCTTCGTGGCCAGCGCGATGCCGATGGCGGCAGCCGGGCGCGGGCTCGACAGCGGCAGAAAGCGCACACGCCGATTGGTATAGCGCGCGGCCACGCCGGGCACCAGTGCCACGCCAAGGCCGCTCTCCACCAGGCTGACGATAGTCTGCACCTGCACGGCTTCCTGCGCGATTTTCGGCACGAAGCCCGCCTGCTGGCACAACAGCATTGCCACGGCGCGCAGGTTGGGCACATCGGCGCCGGGATGCATGATGAACGGCTCGTTGGCCAGCGCCTTCAGCGCGATGCGATCCTGCCTGGCGAAGCGGCTTTCGGCCGGGACGGCGGCGACGAACGTATCGGACTCCAGTGGCATCAGTGCAAATGGTCCGCTGCTCAGGATGGGAAAGCGCACGAGTCCGGCATCGAGCTGCCCCTGTTCGATGCGTTCGAGGATCGACGCCGAGGTGGACTCATGCAGGATCAGCTCGATGCCGGGGTGTTCGCCGCGAAAGGCGGGAATCAGGCGCGGCAGCAGCGCATAAGTGGCCGAGCCGACAAAGCCGATGCGCAGCGCGCCACGTTCGCCATGTGCGGCAGACAGCGCGGCGGCGCGCGCCTGATCGGCGTGGAAGAGTGCCCGGCGCGCATCGTCGAGCGCGGCCTCGCCCGCCTGCGTCAGCCGCACGCCGCGTGTGGTGCGCACGAACAGCGGCGTGCCCAGCGATGCTTCCAGCTTGCGGATCGAGATCGACAGCGGCGGCTGCGCCATATGCAGCCGTTCTGCCGCGCGGTGGAAGTTGCCGGTTTCGGCGAGGACGACAAACTGCTGGAGCTGACGTAGATCCATGGTGATATACAGCGGATATCGGTTACTAAAAAACTAATATTAGACACGATTGACTGCCGGGCATAGGCTGTGGTCTTCGGAACCCCTAGAAAAAACAAGGAGACCCAGGCATGTTGCCCCTGGCCGGAATTCGCGTAGTGGACCTCTCGACGGTTGTGATGGGGCCGTACGCCAGCCAGTGGCTGGCTGATCTGGGCGCCGAAGTGATCAAGGTGGAGACGCCCGAGGGCGACTCCACACGCCGCACCGGGCCAGCCACCGAGGAGGGCATGTCGGCGATCTTCCTCGGCGTGAATCGCAGCAAGAAAAGCGTGGTGCTGAACCTCAAACAGCCCGCCGCACAGGCTGCGCTGCACAAGCTGCTGGAAACCGCCGATGTCTTCCTGCACAGCATGCGTCCGCAAAAACTCGGCAAGCTCGATCTCGACCCGACGAGCGTGATGGCGCGGCATCCGCAACTGATCTACGTGAGCCTGCTCGGTTTCGCGGAAGAGGGGCCCTACGGGGGCCGGCCCGCCTATGACGACATCATCCAGGGACTCTGCGGCAATGCCGCACTGATGGCGGCGCAGACCGGCACCGTGCGCTATTTCCCGACGATCTCTGCGGACAAGACCAGCGGGCTGGTTGCGGCACTGTCGATCAGCGCGGCACTGGCTGGACGCGAGCGCAATGGCGGCAAGGGCGGCATGGTGGAAGTGCCGATGTTCGAGTCGATGGTGGCGTTCAACCTCGTGGAGCATCTGTACGGCCAGCACTTCGAGCCGCCACGCGCGCAGGCCGGTTATCCGCGCGTGCTGGCGCCGCTGCGCCGCCCCTATCAGACCGCCGATGGCTACGTCTGCATGATGCCGTACACCGACGCGCACTGGCGCGACTTCTTCAAATCCGCAGGCCGCGTCGATCTGGCGACCGATGCGCGCTTTGCCGATATCGCGGCACGTACGCGCCATATCGAAACGCTTTACGAGATCACTGGCGAACTGGTGCGCGAGCGGACCACCGATGCGTGGATCGACGTTTGCGAATCGCTGCAGATACCGGTGGCACGCGTGAACGGTCTCGACGAACTCGTGGACGATCCGCATCTGCGCGCCACCGGATTCTTCGATCAGGTAAGCGATCCGGCCATGGGCACGCTGCGCTTTCCCGGCGCACCGGTGCGATTCGATGGCGAACGCGCACGCGCCAGCGTGCCGCCGCGGCTTGGCGAACACACGCGCGAAGTGCTGGGCGGCGTAGGACTCAGTGACGAAGAGATTGCCGCATTGGGCGGCTGAACACGCATCCATCAAGAATCCATCAAGGAGGGGACATGAGCACGCAGCCGCAACGACTGGGGCAGGGGTTTTACTGGCAGGACATTCAGGAAGGACAGGTTTTCGAGACCTTCCGCCGCACCGTGACCGAGACCGATCTCGTCAATTTCATTTCGGTGACAGGCATGCTCGAAGCAATCTTCATCGAGGAAGGCTACGAGGGGAGTGCGATCAAGGGGCGCCCGGTGCCGGCGGCGCTGACGTATTCGCTGATCGAAGGCTTCATCCTGCAAACGATGATTCAGGGCACGGGGCTGGCGATGCTGGAGTTGACGCAGAAGATCCTCGGCCCCGTACTGGTGGGCGACACCATCCATGCCCGCATCACCGTGACCGGCATTCGTCCAACGTCGAAGAGCGGCCGTGCAGTGGTCGATTCATCGATCGAGGTGTTCAACCAGCGACAGGAACTGGTGATGACGTACACGGCGCGGCGGCTGCTGGCTGGGCGCTAGCCAGCTAACGGATTCACCCGGAGGAGACACAAGCATGCCAATACAGAGCAAGAATGCCAGGCATCCCCAACCCATCGCGCTGCGCCGCAAATGGTTGCGAGCGGTGGCCGCGTGCGGCGTTGCCGTAGCCCTACTGCCGCAAGCCGCGTTGGCAGCAGACTACCCTGATCGTCCTATTCGGCTGGTCGTGCCGTTCCCGCCGGGCGGTCCCACCGATCTCGTCTCGCGCGTGATCGCCAAGAAGATGTCGGAGGATCTGGGCCAGACGGTGCTCGTGGACAACCGTCCCGGCGCGAACGGCAACATCGGCAACGAGATCGTGGCCAAGGCGCAGGCCGATGGCTACACGGTGCTGTACAACACGTCGTCCATCGCGCTCAGTCCCGCGCTCTACAAGAAGCTGTCGTACGACGTGAAGCGCGACCTGCTGCCCGTGGCGCTGACTGCCAACGTGCCGTTGGTGCTCGAAGTCAATGCGCAGGTGCAGGCGAACACCGTGCCCGAGTTCGTGGCGTGGCTCAAGGCCAATCCCGGCAAGATGACCTATGGCTCCGCCGGCAACGGCAACGTGACCCATCTCGCCGCGTTCCTGTTCCTGCAGGCCAATGGCATCGAAGCGGTGCACGCGCCGTACAAGGGCAGCGCGCCGGCGCTGACCGACCTCGCGAGCGGACAGGTGCAGTTCATGACCGACACGATCAACTCGTCGCTGCCGTTTATCCGGGACAAGCGCATGAAGGCGCTGGCAGTGACCAGCAGCGCCCGCAGCGCACAGTTGCCGGATGTGCCGACGCTCGCCGAGTCTGGTCTGAAGGGCTTCGAGGTGGGCGCGTGGCAGGGCATGATGGTTCCCGCAAAAACGCCGCCAGATATCGTGCGTCGGCTCAACGGTGCTGTGCTGAAGGCGCTGGCATCGTCGGACGTGCGCGCCAGCCTGGCCGCGCAAGGGGCTGAACCGCGCGGGTCGTCGCCCGAAGCCTACGGGACGTATCTGTCCCAGGAACTGGAGCGGTGGCGCAAGGTCGTCAAGGACACTGGCGTGACGCTGGACTGACCGACCGCATTCCCTGGAAGGAGATCGATCTTGCGTTCCCTGTTTGACACGTTCGCCCTGACAGCGCTGCCGCGAGAAGCCTCGGCGTTTCGGGGCGAGGTCAAGGCATTCTTGCGCGACCATCTTCCCGATCTGCCGCCCGACCGTCGCGCACGTTCGTGGATGGGATTCGATGCAACATTCAGCCGCGCGTTGGCGCAGCGCGGCTGGGTTGGCATCACGCTGCCGGCGCAATACGGCGGCGCGGGGCTCGATGCGTTTTCGCGCTTTGTGCTCGTGGAGGAATTGCTGGCCTGCGGCGCGCCGGTGAGCGCGCACTGGATTGCGGATCGGCAGAGCGGTCCGCTGATCCTGCGCTATGGCACCGATGCGCAGCGGGCTTTCTACCTGCCGCGCATTTGTCGGGGCGAGGCATTCTTCTGCATCGGCATGAGCGAGCCCAACGCAGGCTCCGACCTTGCGAGCGTGACCACGCGCGCCACGCCGTGCGAGGGTGGATGGCGCCTGAATGGCCGCAAGATCTGGACGACCAATGCGGATCGCTGCCAGTTCATGCTGGCACTGGTGCGCACCTCGGGGCAGCCCGAGGATCGGCAGAAGGGCCTGTCGCAAGTCATCGTCGATCTGTCCGCGCCGGGTGTGAGTGTTCGACCGATCCACGATCTTGCAGGCGACGCGCATTTCTCGGAGGTTGCATTCGACGATGTGATGCTGCCCGCCGATGCGTTGGTGGGGCAGGAAGGCGCTGGCTGGGAACAGGTCAATGCTGAACTCGCCTTCGAGCGCAGCGGGCCCGAGCGGCTGTATTCGAGCGTGGTGCTGCTGGATGCATGGATTGCCGCGCTGCGTCGCTTGCCGGCTGTGCAGCGCGATACCGTCACCATTGGCAGGGTGGTGGGCCGGCTGGCCGTGCTGCGTGCGATGTCGCTGGCAGTCACCGCGCGGCTGGCCGCGGGCGAAAGTCCGCTGATCGAGGCAGCGGTGGTCAAGGACCTTGGCACTGAACTCGAACAGGCGGTTGGCGCGCTGGCGGAAGCGGCGCTCGGGGATGATCCGGTGCTGGCTGCCGATGCCGACTTGTATCGCACCTGCGCGTACATCAGCCAGATTTCGCCGACCTATTCGCTGCGCGGCGGCACCCGCGAGATCCTGCGCGGCATGATCGCGCGCGGGCTCGGCCTGCGTTAACGGGGACTTGTCATGGAAAACGTCTATTCGGATGCCCTGGAAGCGCTGCTGCGTGATGCCTGCACGCCAGCGGTGGTGCGAGACATCGAGGGTGGCAGATCGGCATCGACGCTATGGGATGCGCTGCACGAGAGTGGTTTCGCTGACAGCCTGCTGCCCGATGCTGGGTTGTCGTTGGCCGATGTGCTGCCGATGCTGATGGCGATGGGGCAGTACGCGTTGCCATTGCCACTGGCGCAGACGATGTTCGCGCGCGCGGTGCTGCATGCTGCGGGCCACGAGATTCCTGCTGGACCCATCGCACTTGCTACGTTAGAAGATGTACCTCGCACGCATGTTGCCGACGGGGCGAGTGCTGCGTGGTTTCTCGTTCAGCGCGGGGATGTCGCATGGTTGCTGGCGCGTGACGATGCCACGATGCAATCGACAGGCGTGCATGGTGACCTGACAGTGAGCATTGCTGGAAAGCCGTCAATGTCGTTCCCGCTGCCGCACGGCTTGTTGCGGACCATCGGTGCGACCCTGCACACGGCGTTGATGGCTGGCGCGATGTCGCGCGTGTTCGACCTCACGCTCCAGTACGCCAACGACCGCACGCAGTTCGGGCGCTCCATCGGCAAATTCCAGGCGATCCAGCACCAGATCAGTACGATGGCGGAGCAAGTGGCGGCCGTGCGGATGGCGGCGCAGATCGCATGTTCGGGCGAAGGCTGGCAACCGGACCGGATGCACGCGGCTATCGGCAAGTTCAACGCCAGCGATGCTGTGACATCAGTTAGCGCGGCTGCGCATGCCGTACATGGCGCGCTGGGTATCACCGCTGAATACGATTTGCAGCTATTCACACGGCGGCTTCACGCGTGGCGTATGGCCGATGGATCGGAACGCTACTGGGCGCGGGAAATCGGCACGGTGGTGTGTGAGACGGAGATGCAGACGGTAGATCAGATCCGGCGATGGGCTGGGGAGACGGCAAGCACCACGTAAAGGCGAACGCCCGTAGCTATGCGCTCCCCTCTCCCATGTCAATGGGAGAGGGGAGCAAACCAAACGCGTCGCCGGCTACACTCCCGACATTTCCACCCGGCAACTCGTCTCCGGCTTGCCCGGTATCACCAGTTGCGCATCCGGTCCCTTGTCCCAGAACAGTGCGTCGCCATCCTTCAATGTGGCGGCATACCGCGCGCCAGACGCAGCGCGTGTTTGGGGCAGCACCAGTTGCTGGTCGAGCCAGCGCAGATACGCATAACCGGGATCGGTCTGTATAAACGTGCCGCTGATCACCGCGTCCAACCCTTCGCAGCGAATATTGAAGGGGCCGCGGCTGATGCCCTTGCCGTCCTGCCGACGCGCGCCGGCATAGCTGTGCCGCAACGTGTAGATCCGTTCCAGATACGTCGATACCGTACAGGCCCGTGCGTCGTCGGCGTTCGCGCAGGCATCGCGGCCCTTGATCCAGCCACGTTGCCCGGCGATCAGTTGCTTCTTCTGAGACTTCGGCAAGGACTGCGCATCGAGTGCAAGCCCATACAGCCGCGTGGTTTCGCGGTCGAGCCGGGCAAGGGTGTCGTCCTTGCAGATCAGTGTCTCGACCTCGCCCTGGGCCTTTCGGCAATCGAAAGACGGTGATGGGGTCGC
The DNA here is from genome assembly GCF_005503625.1 of Cupriavidus sp. 2SB. Lineage (GTDB taxonomy): Bacteria > Pseudomonadota > Gammaproteobacteria > Burkholderiales > Burkholderiaceae > Cupriavidus. Next base: position 25,221 of record NZ_SCMX01000045.1, read on the forward strand.
GGCAGTGACCGGTGCAACAGGAACAAGCCAGGATGCGATAGCGGCGCCCAGCATGGCGAAGAACCTGTTCACGGACATGGCAGTCTCCTGCGGAGCGAACTACCCCGCGTTGCGGTCGATGACGACGAAATGTTTGCGCACGGGCTCGATCACCTCGAATACGCCTTCGAAGCCAGCGGGAATCACGCAGGCATCGCCCGGCCCGAACTCGCGGGCGTCGCCGTCGTGGCGGGTGATGCGCAGGCGGCCGCTGATCACATGGAAAAACTCTTCCTTGCCTGCGGGAAATGCAATCCGCCAGGCGCCCGGCTCGCACGCCCAGATCCCGCAATCGAAATCGCCTTGACTGGCGCTGTAGTGCGTCCACGTCGTTCGGTCGGGGTTGCCGTTCACGAGCCGGTCGGGGCGCGGGTTGTCATGAGCCGGTGCGGGATCGGCGCGGAAGTCGGTCAGGAAAGGGGCGGAGGCGAGCGTAACGGCAGACACGATGCGATCAGGGCAGCAGCAAGGTTGCAAAGTCGTAAGTGTAGTGGTCAGACACTTTCGAATCTGCCTGTTTTGGTGTCCTGTCACGCACGGGGCCGCGTTCGATGCCCCTTCGTCCCATACGTGTAATGCGGTCCCTGTCGCGTTCCGTACACGGTTTGTTACCGAACATTACAAGACGATTACAAACGGATGAATCAACGATCCCGAGCAGTTGCCGACAGAAGACATCTGATCGGTCAGATTGTGATGAAGGCGCCGCTACACATACGGATGATTATAAGAATGATTCGTATTTGAGGTTTTAGTGACGCCTCCATACAATCGCGCCCCGAGGAAAGCCGCGTTCAGCGCCCTCGGATGCCGATACGGCGATCAGTGATGACCACTGACGACGCGTGACGGTATCCACACAAGCAATCCACGGGGAAGAGAGTAATGAGCAAGTATTCGGAGGTGTTCCGGCCCAATGTGCTGGTGACGGCGCTCGCCGGCCCGATGGCCGCCATGGCCATGCATGGGGCTGCGGCCCAGGAAGCCAAGCCGGCCACCACGGCCAAGGCCAGCCCGGTTCAGCAACTGCAAGGCGTGACTGTGAAAGCTGCCCGTGAGGATGGCTACAAGGTCGACAGGGCCGAATCTCCGAAATTTACTGCACCGCTGCTCGACACGCCAAAGTCCGTGACGGTGGTGCCCGCCGAAGTGATCCAGCAATCGGGCTCGAACTCCCTGCAGGATGCACTGCGTACTACGCCGGGTATCACATTCGGCGCGGGCGAGGGCGGTAACCCGATTGGCGACCGTCCGTTCATTCGCGGCTTCGACTCCGGCAGCAGCATCTTCGTGGATGGTGTGCGCGACGCCGGTTCGCAAACGCGCGATACGTTCAACATCGAGAACATCGAGGTCATCAAGGGGCCGAGCTCGGCCTACGGCGGCAAGGGTTCGGTCGGTGGCCTGATCAACATCGTGACCAAGCTGCCGACGAAGGAGAACTTCGTGCAGGGTTCGTTCGGTATTGGCACCGATGCGTACAAGCGCGCCACGCTCGACGGCAACTACGTACTCAACGACAACACCGGCCTGCGCCTGAACGCGATGGCCCAGGATGCCAACACGCCGGGCCGCGAGGCGGTGGGCGGCCACTCGTGGGGCTTCGCGCCGTCGGTCACGTTCGGCCTGAACAGCCCGACCAAGCTCACGCTGTCGTACTACCACCTGCAGGGCCAGAACATGCCGGACTACAGCATCCCGTATGCGCGTCCGGCTGCGCAGTCGTCGAAGGCCAACCCGGCCGGCCCGGCCAACGTGAACCGCAACAACTTCTATGGTCTGGTCGATCGCGACTTCCAGCACACGCAGTCCGATATCGGCACGGCCATCTTCGAACACGCGTTCAGCGACAAGCTGACGTTCCGCAACACCACGCGCTGGGGCCGCAGCACCAACGACTACATCGTCACGAACCCCGACGACAGTCGTGGCAACGTGGCGCGTGGCTACGTCTATCGCAGCAGCAAGAATCGCGATTCGGGCACCGATTCGCTGATCAACCAGACCGATTTCATCGCCAAGTTCGATACCGGCAGCCTCAAGCACTCGATGCTGTTCGGCTTCGAGTTCAGTCGCGACGATACCGATAACACCCCGTACAACGTGGTGCCGGGCGGCGGTGCGGGCAACACCTGCAATGCGTCGCTGCTGGCCAGCGGGGACTGCACGAACCTGTACAACCCGAACCCGGGCGATGTCTGGACGGGCCGCGTCGGCAAGATGGGCTACACGCAGAAGACCAAGACCGATACGCGCGCGGTCTACCTGTTCGACACGGTGGAGATTACCAAGCAGTGGCTCGTGAACGGCGGCATCCGCTACGACAGCTACCGCACCACCTCCGCCACGCCGGCCTACATCAACCCGAACACCGGCGCATCGGTGGCGGCGGTGAACCTCGGCAACAACGCGAATTTCTTCAACTACCAGGCCGGCATCGTCTACAAGCCCGTGGACTTCGGCAGCATCTACGTGTCCTACGGCACGGCATCGACGCCACCGGGCACGTCCAACGGCGATGGCTCCGACAACCTCTCCGCGCAGATCCAGAACCTCGACCCCGAGCGCAGCCGCGCCTGGGAACTGGGTACCAAGTGGGATCTGCTTGGTCGCCGCCTCTCGTTGACGGGTGCCGTGTTCCAGATCGACAAGGACAACGCACGCGTGGCCGTCGATGCCAATACCACGCAAAACGTGGGCAAGCAGCAGGTGCGTGGTTTCGAACTGGGCTTTGCGGGTAGCGTCACCGAAAAGTGGAACCTGTTCGGCGGCTATACGTTCCTGGACAGCGAACTCAAGAACAACGGCCCCGTCGCGGCGAATGCCGCCAACAACGGCAACCAGTTCCCGAACACGCCGAAGAACAGCTTCAGCCTCTGGTCGACCTACCAGGTCCTTCCGGCCCTGACCGTGGGCGGCGGCGCCTACTACGTCAGCCAGGTCTACGGCAACGCGGCCAACTCGCTGTACGTGCCGTCGTACTGGCGCTTCGATGCCATGGCCGCGTATCGCGTGAACAAGAACCTGACGCTGCAGCTGAACGTCCAGAACCTGCTGAACAAGACGTACTACACCAAGGCATTCGCCGCCCACTATGCCGCATTGGGCGCGGGCCGCTTTGGTATGCTGACGGCCAACTTCCGCTTCTAAGTCGACATACCCCGGGGTTACTCCCGGGGTTCTGGTTTTCCCATCATGATGCTGCACATTCCGGACGTCCTGTCCAAAGCCCAGGTTGCCGACTGCCGCGCGCTGATGGACGCCGCGGACTGGACGGATGGCAACCTCACCTCGGGCCACCAGTCCGCGCTGGCCAAGCGCAACCTGCAGTTGCCAGAGTCCTCGCCCGTGGCACAGCAACTGGGCGGGTTCATTCAGGACGCGCTCGCCAACAGTGCGCTGTTCTTCTCCGCCGCGCTGCCACTCAAGGTCTTTCCGCCGTTGTTCAACCGGTACGAAGGCGGCCAGACATTCGGCCAGCACGTGGACAACGCCATCCGCTACCTGGGCGGCACGGATTTCCGCATCCGCAGCGATCTCTCCGCCACGTTGTTTCTCACTGAACCCGAGGAATACGACGGCGGCGAACTGGTGATCGAAGACACCTTCGGACCCCAACGCGTGAAGCTGCCCGCCGGCCACATGGTGTTGTACCCGGCCACCAGCGTTCACCACGTCACGCCAGTCACGCGCGGCGCGCGGGTATCGTCCTTCTTCTGGATCCAGAGCATGGTGCGCGACGATGGCCAACGCGCACTGCTGTTCGACCTCGACAATCGACTGCGCCAGGTTGCGGACACCATCGGGCAGGACCACGAGTCCGTGATTGGATTGACGGGCGTTTATCACAACCTGCTACGGCGTTGGGCGGACGCGTAGGGCGGGGAAGCTCATGGCGGGTGCCGCAATCTGCTGAACTAGCGATCTGCAGAGTCTCGACCACGCGTGCGTCGACGCTCAAGACGTTGCGCCCGTAGTGACGTTGCATCGCCTGGAGCCAGTCTTCGAGCACCTTGCACTGTGGACGGTCGTCATGCGATTTTGAGGATCGTCTCATAGGCGGGTGGCCCGGAACCTACTGCACAAAACCCTTCGCCTAAAAGAAATACCCCGACGCGCGGGATCGTCGGGGCAGTAAGAGTTGCCAAGTCGTTTGGGGTCGTGTCGAGTGACCCTGCGGCAAGTGTGACGTTGCCAGCGCCGAGCGCCAATAACTCACATGAGGTATTGGCGTATGTGCGGTGCCGCACGAATCATGCGCCGCGCAGCGTGAGCATTCCGAACAAAAGAATCGGGTTCCAAACGCGAGGCGTTGGCAGGGGCGCGAGGGCTTGATGCATCGTACGAGGTCGCGCCATGACGCTTAGTCGGCAGTCTCCGGCCTGCCCGCCTGGCTATGTCGAGCCGGATGCTCCGGATAACACGCCAGTAGCGCGCTGACCACGCCGTTGGTCCATCCGAATCCATCCTGCAGCGGGTATTCGCCACCACTGCCGCCTTCGGCGCTATGCGGATGGCGTCGCACCAACCGGTACTTTTCCACCAGCTTGTACTCGCGCGTGTAGAGGTTCGACACCGTGCAGAGCCATCGATGAGCGATGTCGTCGGCCAGCGCGCCGTAGCCATAGCGGCGCAGTCCGGCGATGGCGATCCACTGCAGCGGTGCCCAACCATTGGGCCGGTCCCACTGCTCGGCCGAGCGCACTTCCGTGGTGGCCAGTCCGCCGTCTTCGAGCAATCGCGCCGGGATCATCGCGGCCATGCGAGCGGCCTGTTCCGTGCTGGCGAGTCCCACGAACAGCGGCATCAGCGTGGCCGCGGTCAGGTGTGGCCGTATGGCGTGGCAATGCCAGTCGAAATCGAGAAACGCGCCGGAACCTTCGTCCCACATGAAATCGTTCATCGCCTGCTGTCGGTGCGATGCTGCGTCGCGATAGCGTGTCGCTTCGTCTGGCGTGCCGGCCATGTCGCAAAGTTCCGCCAGGCGGCATTCCGCGTGCCAGAGCAGCGCGTTCAGATCCACGGGCAGGATGGCCGTGGTGCGGATGGTGGCGAGATCGGGGGTGTCCTGCAAGGCCACGGGTTCGCACCAGCGCGAACTGAAATCCCAGCCCGATTCGGCGGCTGCACGCAGGTCGCGAAACACCAGGTGGGCGGGCCTGCCGCTGCGCCGCGCGGTTTCCACATCCTCCAGATAGGCCTCCTCGCGCGGATGGGCGCGGTCGTCCCAATAACGGTTGAGCCATGTGCCATCGGGCAGGCACACCACGCGCCGGTGGGCACAGCCGGGCTGCAGATGCGTGCTGCCGTCCATCCAGAACGCGTGTTCGCGTTTTAGTTGGGGCAGGTAGCGCAGGGCGGTTTCGGCGCCTTCTTCCAGGTCATCGATCAACTGGATCATCAGCGAGAACACCGGCGGCTGCGAACGGCTCAGGTAGTAGGACCGCGTACCGTTTGGCACATGCCCATACGTGTCGAGCAGATAGGCGAAGTTATCGGCCATCGGGCGGAGCAGGTCGTGTCGCCCACTGGCGGACAGGCCCAGCATCGTGAAGTACGAATCCCAGTAATAGAGTTCGCGGAAGCGGCCACCGGGCACGACATAAGGACCGGGCAGCGGCAGCAGCGAACACATCGGCGGATGTTCGGTTGGCTCGCGTGTCAGCACCGGCCAGAGGTCGTCGATGTGCTGGCGCAGCGAGTGCTCGGGGTGCGACACGTAATGGGAATCCGGCACGGTCTCGCGCTCGAAGTGCGCACCGACGAAGGCTTCCAGCGAAAAATCCGGCGTATCGCGCTGGGCACGATAGCGCGCGAGGATGGCTTCCGGCGCATCCAGCGGCACGCAATCGGGAAACGTCTTGCTGTCCGCGAACAGGCCACTGGCCTGCACATCGACGAACAATTCTTCATAGCGCTCAGCGGGCGACAGCGCATCGCATGCCGCGCAGCCCGGCAGCACGGACGGATCGGGGCACGGCAGGTGGGTGATCGACGGGGCGTGCGCGTGGCAATGAGAGGGATGGCCGCCCGATGGCGCCGGCCGGGTTTGCTGCGCCGCCGCATCGACGCCTGCATTCGGTTGGGCCGGTTCAGTTCGCGGGCTGGCGTGCGGCACGGATGCAGCGCGCATGGCGTCACTCTCCACGGTTGTCATCCACGGTCAGAGCCGGGTGCCGGCTGCAAAGTTCAACGTTTCCGCCTGCCGGCTAGTCGCTGGGCGCTGCGTCGTGCGCGGTGCCGCAGTCCACAAAGCCAAGCTGGGCCAGCACGCTGGCGGCGGCCTGCGCCACGCTGCCGCTGTGCGCGGGCATGATGACGTGGGCGGTTTCCCGATAGAGCGGGTCGCGCTCCATGAACATGGATTCGAGCCGGGCGCGCGGGTTTTCCACCTGCAGCAGCGGACGATTGCGGTTGCGCCGCGTGCGTCGCCACAACTCCTGCACCGTGGCATCGAGATACACCACATGGCCGCGCGTGCGCAACATGTCGCGGTTTTCGGCCCGCAGCACGGCGCCACCGCCGGTGGCCAGCACGATGCCGCTGCGTTGGGTCAGGTCATCCAAAACGCGCGTTTCACGACGCCGGAAGCCTTCTTCGCCTTCGAGCTCGAAAATCGTGGCAATGCGCACGCCGCAGCGGGCTTCAATCTCATGGTCGGTGTCGAAGAACGGACGGCCGAGCAAATGCGCAACCGTCCGGCCAATGGTCGTCTTGCCGGCGCCCATGAAGCCGATCAGGAAGAGATTGCCTGCGAGGTTGTCCGAAGGGTTGCTCGAAGCCATGGAAGCGATGTGCTGGTCAAAGAGAGTGCGCCGCAACGTGACTGCCAGTCCTGCGCAACGGTAGCACGTCCTTTGCACGATTTGTTGTCGCGGGAGGAGGGCGAACCGAGCGCGTCGTAAATGACATCACCCGTCGCTATGCGCTCCCCTCTCCCATGCCAGTGGGAGAGGGGAGAAAAAACAGAGCCGGGATCAGTCAGGCTGGCGCGCAGCGATGGTCCGGATGGTGTCGACGAACGCTTCCGCCACCGGTTCGAGCGTGCGGTCGCTCCGGCGCAGCAGGCCGATGGGTTCCTCGGTGCCGGGCGTGGCGATGGGCAGCAACGTCATGTCACCATCGGCCACCGCCAGCCGCGTGGCAGACAACGGCGCGGCCCAGACGCTGTCGCTGCGCAGCGTGACGAGCTGGCTCAGGTAGGCATCGGCGGTTTCCAGGCAACCCTCCGGCAGCGTCAGCCCATGCCGCGCGAGCAGGCTTTCGGTGCTGTGGCGTGGAATGGAACCCATGGCGGGCACCACCATCGGATGCGCCAGCACATCGTGCATCGTGGGGCGCGCGTGCGTAACCAGCGGATGTCCGGCGCGCACGGCCAGCACCAGCGGCTCGCCGGCCAGCGATTCAAACCATAGCCCTTCCATGGCGGCAGGATCGTCCAGGCGGCCGATCACCACATCGAGCACATCGGCCTTGAGCAAGTCGATCAGCGTGCGGTTCATGCCGGTCTGCACGGCGAGCGCCACGTCCGCGTGGCTGCTGCGGAAGCGGGTAACGGCGTCGATCAGCAGCGCTGGCACGATACTCGGCAGCGCGCCCACGCGGATGCGTTCGTGACGCAACGCATCGCCGGACAAGCTCTGCGCTGCCGCATCCAGATCTTCGAGAATCCGCAAGGCATGGCGCAGGAAGCGCATGCCGGCCGCCGTGAGATCGGTGCCGGCACGCTGGCGCACCAGCAGTCGCGTGCCAACCAGTTCCTCCAGCTCGGTCAGTGTCTTGGACACGGCGGGCTGCGTCAGACCCAGCCGTTCACCTGCACGGCCAAGGTGCTGCGCCTGCGCCACCGCGACAAAGCAATGCAGATGCCGCAGACGGATACGGCTGAGAAAGGCATCGGGCGGCGGCGAGGTTTTCATAATTAAAATTCATGCTAATTACTCAAAAACTCAATTTACATGAATTCCTGCGTTGCTTACAGTCTTCGTCCAACGCCCCCACATCCACCTCACGGAGACAGCGATGCCCCCTCGCTCCGATCGTCCGGCCCAGTACCGCAAGCCCTACTGGGACACCCAACCCGAATACCTGTATCCGCCCTATGGATCGACACAACTGCGCGCGCCGGCCCAGCCGCTGATCGGCTTGCCGCAGTCGCTGTCCGAAGTGACCGGTCCCACGTTCGGCCCGGAATTCGTGCGTGAAGGGGATAACGACCTCACCGTTGGCAATGGCGGTGAACCGATTGGCGAGCGCATGCTCGTCACCGGCCGCGTGCTCGACGAGAACGGCCGCCCCGTGCCTAACGCGCTGATCGAGATCTGGCAGGCCAATGCGTCCGGACGCTATACGCACAAGCGCGACCAGCACGACGCACCGCTCGATCCCCATTTCTCGGGCGAGGGCCGCACCATCACCGATGCGCACGGTAACTACCAGTTCAAGACGATCAAGCCAGGTGCGTATCCCTGGCGCAATCACCACAATGCCTGGCGGCCCCAGCACATCCACTTCTCGCTGTTCGGCAATGCGTATGCCACGCGGCTCGTGACGCAGATGTATTTCCCGGGCGATCCGCTGCTCGCGTTCGATCCGATCTTCCAGTGCGTGCCCGACGAGAAAGCGCGCAACCGTCTGGTTGCCACGTTCGACTGGGAGACCACCGCGCCCGAGTACGCCCTGGGCTACCGTTTCGATATCGTGCTGCGTGGCCGCGATGCCACGCCGATGGAGTAAGCCATGCTGTACGCCACCGCATCCCAGACCGTGGGACCGTATCTTCATATCGGCCTGACGGGGCTCAACTGCGCGGACCTGACCGCCGATGCGCCAGAGCTTGCCACGCAGCGCATCGTGATCGAAGGCCACGTGACCGATGGCCGGGGCGATCCCGTGCCTGACGGCATGATCGAGATCTGGCAGGCCAATCCGGCGGGCCGTTATCGCCACGTTGACGATACGCGAGAGATACCGCTTGTTGCTGGCTTTACCGGGTTTGGCCGCGTGCCGACGGGTCCCGATGGCGAGTTCCGGTTCGTCACCGTGAAGCCGGGCGCCGTGCCCGGTATCGATGGGCGCCCGCAGGCACCGCACATCATGGTGTCGGTCTTTACGCGCGGACTGGTCAAGCATGTCGCCACACGCCTGTATTTCTCCGACGAGGTCGAGGCCAATAACGCGGACGCAGTCCTTTCGCTCGTGCCAGCAGCGCGGCGCAACACGCTGGTTGCCGAGGGAGATGCCGGTCACTACCGCTGGAACGTGGTGCTGCAGGGCGCGGGCGAGACGGTGTTTTTCGACATCTGACGAGGGATCGCCCGAAGATACCCGCAGCGCAATATCCCTCACAATCGGCGCACCGCCCTGATGCCACGACACGCCACGACACGCCACGACACGCCACGACACGACGATGCCCACGTACTCCCGCCTGACCGATCCGATGTTTGGCAGTCCCGCCGTACTCGCGGCGTTTTCCGATGCAGGCACGGTGCGCGCCATGCTCGATACCGAGGCCGCACTCGCGCGCGCCGAAGCGTGTTGCGGCGTGATTCCGCAGCAGGCGGCGCAGGCGATTGCAGAGGTCTGCGCCGCCGATCCCATCGATGCGGATCAGCTCGCGATCGACGCGGTGGCGGCTGGCAACCTCGCCATCCCGTTCGTGAAGCAACTGACGGCGGCCGTGGCGCAGCGCGATGCCGATGCCGCGCGTTACGTCCACTGGGGTGCCACAAGTCAGGACATCATCGATACCGCGCTGGTCCTTCAACTGATGCAGGCACTGCACGCGCTAGACAACGACCTGTCGACGCTTGGCGATGCCTGCGCGGATCTGGCCGCCGCGCATCGCGCCACACCGATGGTGGGACGCACCTGGCTGCAGCATGCACTGCCGATGACGTTCGGACTCAAAGCAGCAGGATGGCTCGACGCGCTGCGACGCGACCGCGATCGGCTCGATGCATCACGCCAGCAGGCACGCGTGCTGCAATTTGGCGGCGCGGCGGGCACGCTGGCCAGCCTCGGCGATGATGCGCCCGCCGTGGCTGCGCAATTCGCGCAAGCCTTGCAACTCGAATTGCCGACGCTGCCATGGCATGCGCATCGCGATCGTCTGGTCGAAGTTGCCAGTACGCTCGGCATGCTGACCGGCACACTGGGCAAGATGGCGCGCGACATCTCGCTGATGATGCAAACCGAGATCGCGGAAGTCAGCGAGCCCGCCGCGCCGGGTCGCGGCGGCTCCAGCACCATGCCGCACAAGCGCAATCCGGTGGGTTGCGCGGCGGTGCTGACCGCTGCCGTGCGCGTGCCGCCACTGGTGGCCACGATGCTGGCGGGCATGACGCAGGAGCACGAGCGCGCGCTGGGCGGCTGGCAGGCCGAGTGGGACACGCTGCCGCAGATCGTGGCGCTGGCCGCAGGCGCGTTGCGACAGATGGGCGAGGTCGTGAGCGGCCTGCAGGTGGATGCGGCACGCATGCGCGCCAATCTCGATATCACGCGTGGCCTGATTCTTGGCGAGGCCGCCATGCTCGAACTTGGCCGACATATCGGACGGCTTGCCGCACACCATGTGGTGGAGCGTGCTTCGCGTCGCGCGGTGGATGAGGGCAGCACGCTGCGTGATGCGCTGGCCAGGACGCTCGCGGAAGATCCGAAACACGCCGGTCTGCTCGATGACGCCACGCTGGATCGTCTTGCAGACCCTGCGCATTACGCGGGGCAGTCGATGCGGTTTGCCGATGCGGCAGTCAAGGCGTGGCGCAATGGACGTGGACATCGCACGGCGTCGGTCGCATCGCACATCGAACCATCATCTTCCGGCAGCGCGCCGCACGCGGAAGCGGCGCCAACGCAAGCGCCCATTCGCGACGACAAGGCGCGCTACGCAGCGGGCCTCGCGGTGCGCCGCGACGTATTGGGCAGCGCGCACGTGGATCGCTCGCTCCAACGGCTCACCCCGCTGACCGAGGAATTCCAGAACCTGATCACGCGCTACGCATGGGGCGAGATATGGACGCGTCCCGGCCTGCCGCGCCATACGCGCAGCCTGATCACGATTGCGATGATGGTGGCGCTGAATCGTTCCGAGGAACTGAAGCTGCATCTGCGTGCGGCGGCCAACAACGGCGTGACACGCGACGAGATCAAGGAAGTGCTGCTGCAAACGGGCATCTATTGCGGCGTGCCCGCTGCGAATTCGGCTTTCCATCTGGCGCAGGAAATTCTCGGTGACGAGGGCGGGACGCGCTGACCCACGGGCAGTACCACGTAGCCTCGCCGACATAGAGCGGGGCGCGCACCATAACAACAAGACAGGAGACACGCCATGGCCCCCCATGGAACCCATGCCACGCGCGTAGCAATTGTCGGCGCCGGCCCCGCCGGCCTGTTGCTCGGCCAGTTGCTGACTGTCGCGGGCATCGACAACCTCATCATCGAGCAACGCAGTGCAGACTACGTGCTGGGCCGCATCCGCGCCGGCATTCTCGAATGTACGACCGTGGAAGCACTGGAGCGCGCAGGCGTGGCCGCGCGGTTGCAAGAAGAGGGACTGAAGCACCACGGCATCGAACTTTCGTTCAACGGCACGCGGCACCGCATCGATTTTCATGCGCTGATCGGCCGCGATGTCACGGTGTACGGCCAGACCGAAGTCACGCGCGATCTCATGGCCGCGCGCCAGGCGTCTGGCATGCCCATCGTGTACGAGGCCGAATCCGTGTCGCTGCACGATTTCGATGGCAGCCGGCCGAGCGTGCAATATCGCAAAGACGGCGTCACGCATACCGTGCCATGCGAATTCATCGCCGGTTGCGATGGTTTCCACGGTGTCAGCCGTGCGAGCGTGCCCGCACCTGCGAAGCAGATTTTCGAACGCGTCTATCCATTCGGTTGGCTCGGCGTGCTCTCCGATACCCCGCCCGTTGCGGACGAACTGATCTACGCCAGCCATCCGGACGGCTTCGCGCTGTGCAGCATGCGTTCGATGACGCGCAGCCGCTACTACGTGCAGGTGCCCTCCACCGAGCAGGCCGCGAACTGGTCCGACGAACGATTCTGGGGCACGCTGCGCAGCCGCCTCGATCCCGAAGCCGCAGACGCACTGATCACCGGACCCAGCATCGAGAAAAGCATCGCACCGCTACGCAGCTTCGTCTGCGAGCCGATGCGATACGGCCGGCTGTTCCTCGCCGGAGACGCCGCGCACATCGTGCCACCCACCGGCGCCAAAGGACTGAACCTCGCCGCCAGCGACGTGCTGTATCTCGCCGATGGATTGATCGCGCACTATCAGCAAGGCGATGCGCACGGCCTCGACCAGTATTCGGAGACATGCCTGCGCCGCATCTGGAAGGCCGAACGCTTCTCGTGGTGGATGACGTCACTGCTGCATAGCTTTCCTGACGCCGACGTCTTTGCGCGCCGCATCCAGCAAGCCGAACTCGATTACCTCGTGGGTTCCGAAGCGGCGTGCCGATCGCTTGCGGAGAACTATGTGGGATTGCCGCGATGAGGCATATTTCATAAGTATGAATACCGCATCCGGCATATATTTTACGTAGCCCCAACGCGGTGCTACCGTCTCGCTCCAGCACGCCGGCAAAAGTATCGGCTGCACTGGAGGAGACGAACATGACAACCCAAATTCCTGGGCGGCGGCAGCCATGGCTGCTGGCCGCGATATGTGCCGCTACGCTGGCATTGACGGCATGCGGTGGTGGCGACGACGCGCCGGCTGCATCGAATAGTGGCAGCGGCAACAACGGCGCAGGGCAGGGCGACACAGGTAGCGGCACGCCGACGCCGGACAAGCCTGCACTGAGCGCACTCGATGCGTGCAATGCGCTGAACGGCGTCAGTATCGCGGCGTCGAGCCTTGCGCTGGCCACGGGCGGCGCCACGGTCACGGGTGCGACGCTGATTGCGGAGAACGCCAGCGGCAATGCGCTGGGCGAGTACTGCCAGGTGCGCGGCGCGATTGCGCCGGTGGACCCGGCATCGCCGAACATCAATTTCGCGGTCAACTTGCCGACGCAGTGGAATGGCAAGGGCATCCAGTTCGGCGGCGGCGGATTCGACGGCACGCTGATCGACGGCACCGAGACTGTGCGCTTTGCCTTGCCCGATGATCCCGCGCCGCTGGCACGTGGGTATGCAACCTGGGGCGACGATTCCGGCCACCAGAGCACGAGCATCACCGATGGCCGCTTTGCCACCAACGACGAGGCCCTGACCAACTACGGTGGCGACACGCTCAAGAAGACCCATGATGTGGCCATCGCGCTGATTACGCAGCGCTATGGCAAGGCGCTTACCAAGGCTTACTTCCTGGGGACCTCAACGGGCGGGCGCGATGCATTGAGCTATATCCAGCGCTGGCCGGCGGACTACGATGGGGTGATCGCCAACGAGCCCGCACTCAATTACACCGGTACACGGCTGTCCAACGTGGCACTGGGTCGCGCGCTCTATCTGAACGGTGGCACGGGCTGGCTCAATATCAACAAGACCTTGCTCGTGCAGAAGGCCGCCATGGACGCCTGCGATACGCTCGATGGTGTGGCCGATCGCGTGGTGAGCAACGTGGAAGGCTGTCGCGTAGGTGCGCTGCAGGTACTGCAAAGCCTGCGCTGCGCGGGTGGCACTGATACCGGCGATACCTGTCTCTCCGATGCGCAGATCGCCACCGTCAAGACCATCGAGCAGCCGCTGCAGTTGAACTATCCGCTGGCCAATGGCGTGACGGTGGCGGGCGGCTACAACATTCTGGAAGGGGCGCTGGTGGCGGGACCGTTCACGTCGCGAGACCTCGGCACGCGTCCCGTGCCGGGCAATCCCGCAACCACTGCCGATGCGAACATGTACCTCACTGGCGACCAGTGGGTGAAGTACTTCGTCACGCGCAATGCCACGTTCGATGCGCTGACATTCGATCCAGCCAGCCCCGGTAGCTGGACCTCGCGGGTGCAGACCGTGTCGGCACTGACCGACGCGACCAATCCCGATCTCTCCGCGTTTCTCGGTAAAGGTGGACGCCTGATCCTGCTGCATGGCCTGGCCGATGAAGTGATCAGTCCCAATTCGACGATTGCCTGGTACAAGGCCGTGATCGGTCGCGTGGGACAGACGGCGGTCGATCAAGGTATCCGCTTCTATACGGTGCCGGGCATGGGCCATGGCACGGGCAGCTTCCTGCCGGCGTGGAACTCGCTGACTGCGCTGGAGAACTGGGTCGAACTGGGCGCTGCACCGGGCACGCGCACAGTGATGGATACGAATGCAGGCACCTATGGACGTACGCGTCCGCTGTGCCTGTATCCATCGTGGCCGAAGTACAAGGGCACGGGCAGTGCCGATGCAGCGGTCAACTACACGTGCGAAGGCGCGTCCGGCATCGTGCAGTCATGCCTGAACATGCCTTCGACGCCCACGACGTGGAAGGGCGGCAATACCGATGGCGAGGAACTGTCGGTGCGCATCGATCCGGTGACGCTGCAATACACGGTGACCATCGACGCCAGCCTGCAGCGCGCGGCAAACACGGCGATCACGGGGCAGCTCGTGTCACAGGGTGGCTGTACCTATGGCAGCGACGAGAACGGCGCGCAGTTCACGCTGGGCGGCGGCGGATTGCTGTCGGCGGGTGTGCGGGCCGCATCGGGCGCCACGTTCCGTCCGTTGATCGCATTCCAGAACGTATCCGCCGACTACACGGCGGTGGCGGATATCTATAACGTGAACGGCATCCAGACGGCGGTTGCCAATGGTGCGGTGTCCACGGTCAACGCTTCGGCTCGGCTGCGTTCCTCGGCGGCCACGTGGCAAACGTGCGCAGCCAACGCGACCGGCGGATACATCGTCTACGACGCCAACTGCACGAACACGACGAAGGGCTACATCGTGTGGAATGCCACGCGGCAGGCGTTCGACTACTTTGTGGGCGGCACCATCGCGGCAGCTAACGGCGTGTTGAGCGGGTCGCTGATCAGCGGCATCGTCAATGGTACGCCGGTGCCTCTGATCCTCACGCGCTCGACCACGGCCTACGGCATGAACGTGTATGCGAAGCAGGCGGCGTCGGGATTGCTGGCCGGAGCGGCCGATGGTGCGTATCGCGTACAGGCCACCGATGGGGCGCAGGTCGCGGCGGATCTGTCGGGAACAACCATCGTGCGCAACGGTGTGTCGGGCACGCTGACCTACAACACGCCGGTGCCGGGCGTGATCGGGGCCACAGGTGGCGTGGTTGCGTCATATCTGTATGGCAGCGGCTTGCTGACAGGCACGTCCACCGGAAAACTGGAGTTTGGTGTGCTGCATTGAGTGATGCATGGCAAAGGAAGGGCAGGGCGCATATGGCTCCCTGCCCTTCATTTTTTTCGAAGCATCAAAGCTCTGGCGGTTCTGCTTTCTTGCGATGACGTGTGGCGATGCGATGGGTCAGTGTCACAAGCGCGGCCAGTGCCGCGTTGTCATGATGCTCGCGATAGCCCAGCGTCAGCGGCGCGCGCAAGCGATCGGCTTCGACCATGCGGCAGTACGCCACGCCATGGCGATTCAGTCCTGCCATCGACGCGGGCACGACGCTGACCCCCGCGCCAGCCGCCACGAGATTCAGGTTCGTCAGCATGCGACTCACTTCCGCGCCGATGCGTGGCGTAAAGCCCAGCGCTTCGCATTCCCGCAGCAGATCGCCATACATGCCGGGTGCGCCAGGACGGCGAACCAGGATGAACGGGTCTGCCGCCAGTTCGCTGAGCGATACCGGGTCTGCAGCACCCTCGCCACGCAGCGCACGTCGGCGCAGCAACGGATGATCGAGCGGCAGCGCAATCACCATCTCTTCCTCGAGCAACAGATCGAAGCGCACGCCTTCCGGATGCGATACCGGCGCACGCAGCAATGCGGCGTCCAGCGAACCATCGGCCAGTCGCTCGATGGCTTCGGCGGCATTGCATTCGGTCAGCGTCAGCGCGACGCGCGGAAACTGACGGCGGCACGCGCGCAGGACTTCCGGCGTGAGCTTGTGCGCGGCAGCGGAACTCGTAAAGCCGATCGACAGCGACCCTTCGTCGCCACGCGCCATGCGCTGCATGCGGGCGCGCATCTGCTCGATCCGCGCGAAGAGATCGGTTGCATCGGCATGTAGCGCGGTGCCGGCTGGGGTCAATGCTACGCCGCGCGGCTGACGATCGAACAGGGTCACGCCCAGTTCGATCTCCAGCGCTTTCAGTTGCTGCGATAGCGGCGGTTGCTGAATGCCAAGCTGTTCGGCGGCGCGCGTGACCGAACCCGTCTCGGCCACGGCGAGGAAATAGCGCAGGTGTCTCAACTCCATCGCGGTATATCCGTGAAATATGGAAATCGTGTCATGCATATATTTTACGAACGGACGCCACGCGCCTATATTGGCGTTTTGCCGGATGGCGGGCGCCGCCATCGCGCGCAGGATGCGTGAACAGAACATCAAGGAGACGCCATGCCATCCCACGTCCGCCTCGCTGCGGTAGCCATCGCCATCAGTACCATCGCTGCGTTATCCGGTTGCGCTACGTCGCCGTCGCCAACGGTCGATGGTCCCGCGATGGCCAGCAAGGCTTCCAAACCGTCATGGCAGCGCGTACACCTGGGGGCGGGCGCGGGTTATGACTTCCCGGTCTACGCCAATCATCGGCTCGACGGCGATCTGAGCCGGATTCGCGAGGTGATACTGGTGCAGCACGGGCTGCAGCGCAATGGCGACGACTACTACGCAGCCGGTGCGGAACTGCTGAAAACCAGCGGCCGCAACGCCGACGAGGTGCTGCTGATCGCGCCGAATTTTCCGGGCACGCCCGATACCGCGAAGCACTTCGACAACATGCCGGTCTGGACCGTGCAGGGGTGGATCGGCGGGGAAGATGCGGTGTCGGGTCCGGGCAAGGGCACCAGTTCGCTGCAGGTGCTCGACGATCTGCTGGCCTTTGTGACCGACCGCAAGCGCGTGCCGCTGGTGAAAAAGGTGACGGTGGCCGGCCACTCGGGCGGCGCGCAGATCGTGCATCGCTATGCGGTGCTCAATAACGTGGATGAAAAAGTGCGCGGTACGGGCATCGACCTGCGCTACGTGGTGGCCAATCCATCGTCGTACCTCTACTTCACGCCGGATCGGCCGGTGGCGCCGGACTACAAACGCTTTGCGCCCTACAGCACGGCGGTCTGTGCCGACTATGACAAGTACCGCTACGGCATGGGCGACATGGTGGCGTACGCAAAGGGTGCCGATGGCATGACGCTGTATCGGCGCTACATGCAGCGGCAGGTGACGTACATGGCGGGCAGCGAGGACAATGACCCGAACCATCGCGTGCTCGACAAGGCGTGCGGCGCCGAGGCCGAAGGACCAACCCGACTGCAGCGCGCACGCGCCTACTGGCGCTACGAGAAGTTCCTGGCAGGCGCGGCACCGATTACCGCGCACAAGACATTCGAAGTGGTGGGCGTGGGGCACGACCAGGCGCGCATGTTCGGTTCGCAATGCGGTGCGCAGGCGGTGTTCGACACGAATCCGTCCGCAAATTCGGCTGGAGCCACCTGCCGACCGCCGCAGCCGTAGCAGGGCGCAAGACATAGGGCAGGTGGGTTTGTCCGCACGGCGGGCGCGGGCGGCTGGTGCTACGATGCGGCCAGCCTTTCGATTCGCGTCCCCGCCTCATGTTCGTGCTTTCCCGCAGGCGCGTGACCGCAGCGCTGCTGTCGCTGCCGTTTGCACGCCCCTGGCATCCGAGTCTTGCCGCTGATGTCATGCACCTGCTTGTCGGCTATGCCGCAGGCGGCGGGGCCGACCACATCGCGCGCATCGTCGCGGATGGACTCACTGGCGATGGTGCACCAACGATCGTCGACAACCGGCCCGGTGCCGCCGGACAGATCGCCATGCACGAAGCGGCCCGCGCCGACGCCACACGCGAAACGCTGCTGCTCGGCACGGTAGGCTCGGTGAGCATCGCGCCATTGCTGCCCGGTGCATCCGATGCGATGGTCGCATCGCTGCATCCGCTGGCCATCGTCGCCAGCACACCCCACGTATTGCTGATGGCCGGCGACGGCACCCGTTCGCGCGCGGAAGACCGTCGCGCAGCCCTCGCTTTCCAACTCGACGAAGCCCGCCGCCGCCCCGGCGAAATCGCCTATGCATCGTTGGGCGTGCATTCCAGCGCGCACCTCGTGGCCGAACAGATGTGTCGCGAGGCCGGCGTCACGATGTCGCACGTTCCGTATCCCGGCAGCGCCCGCGCATTGATCGACCTGCAAGGCGGGCACGTGGCGCTGCTGTTCAGTACGTTGCAAGCATCGCTCCCCCTGATGCGTCAGGGTCGCGTCCGCGCACTCGCCGTCACCGGCCGCACGCGCAGCCCGCTGGCACCCTCTGTCCCCACCTTCGCCGAGTCCGGCATGCAAAGCATGTGGCAGGACGCGTGGTACGGCTTACTGGCCGCACCCACGGTATCGTCCGCGCGCCGCGCCACGCTTGAACTCCGACTCGCCCGCTTGCTGAAAACATCGTCGCTGCGCCAACGCCTGTCACAGGATGGCGCTGAACCGCTTGGCCTCACTGGCGCGGGAGCTGTGACCTACCTGACGCAACAGCGCGAGGTCTGGCGGAAGACGATTGCTGCGGTGTCAGGACGATTGGTTTGAGGGCGTGAACGCCTCCTCGCTTTCTTGAAAATCCTCCCACAGTAGGGGGCATGACCCCCATCGGCAGGGTGCCCCCCAAAACCAAGACGCCGAAGCATCCTCTCAGATGCTCCGGCGCAGGATCTCGCTTCAAGGATCCCCGTCTTGACCTAAGGCGGGGTGTGACAACCGTGGAGATGTCACTGCGAGATCCGGAAAGCGATGGCTTGAAGCCGCTATCGCGTTACTGCTGGCGATTCTTGTCCTGCTGGCCCTGTTGCCCTTGCTTCTGGCCTGCGTCCTGTTGGGGCTGGCCGGAGCGCTTGTCCTGATTTCCCATCTGGCCGCCGCCTTGCTGGCGTTGCTGGTCCTGGCCGCCTTGCTGTCCACCTTGGCCGGATTGCTGTTGTTCCTGCTGCTTCTGGCCTTGCTGTCCCGACTGTTGGCCCGGTTGGCCCGACTGGCTACCTTGCTGCTGTCCCATTGCTTTCTCCGGAAGATCGCGGCGAGGCTGCCGCGATGGTATTCAGCAATCGGCATGCCATCTGACAAAGTGCGACGGATGCCATCTGTCGGACATACAGGTAGCGGATACGAGACACCGCCTTTCCCGCTTTTACAAGCCATGCATGGTTTTCACACAATGCGCGTGCGAGCGCTCCGCAGGCGGCGCCAGCACCGCTTCGCGCACAGCATCGCAACTTTGATGGGCCAAGGGTTTGCGGCCGATGGCGCCAGATGTGGAACGGGATTTGCAGAACAGTGGGCAGGATGGTCAGTAACGCTATCGGGTCCACGGCTTCATACAGTGTGATGTGAGGAAGGACGCGGCGCCCGGTGACTGATCTTGTTTCACAGACCTTGATTCATTGCGATTCAAACGCTAACAAGGAGATATCACCATGAAAAACGCACCGACCACTCGCACTGTTCGTATCGCTTCGATCTTGCTGGCTACCGCTGCCGCATTTGCTGCGGGCGGCGCGCATGCGCTCGATAACGGCGGCTTCATGAAGGTGGCCGACTCCACCGGCAACACCACGGCCACGCAGACGCCTGCGTACACAGGTGCTGCTACGCCGGGCCGTATCGACGGCGACAAGGAGAAGATGCCCGCTGCAACCACTGGCGCGAAGATGGAAAACAAGGTGGAGAACGGCGCGGACAATGCGAAGCAGGTCGTGACGGACAGCGCGCTGACCACGAAGATCAAGTCGAAGCTGCTGGCCACGAAGGATCTGAAGTCGACGGGCATTCACGTCAAGACGAAGGATCGCGTGGTGAATCTCACGGGCTCGGTGCCGACGAAGGCCGAGCATGAACTCGCGCTGGACGCCGTGCGTTCGGTGGAAGGCGTGGATTCCGTGAAGGATCACCTCAAGGTGTCGTCGCGCTAAGGAGCTGACGTAGCAGACGTACCTGAACGATTGATGATGCGCGGCGGCTCAGGCCGCCCTGCGCTGAGCCGCGACTCTCCCACGTGTCGCGGCTCTTTTTCTTTGGGGCGGCGCAGGCTGGAATCAGGCCGCTTTCTTTCGCGTCGCGGTCTTCGCTGTCTTTGATTTCTTCGCTGTCGCGGTTTTTTTCCTGGCACCAGGTTTCGCGGTCTCCTTCGTCGCTGCTCCCTTCGTCGCCGCTTTCTTCGTTGCTGCTTTCTTCGCCACAGCCTTCCGCGCCGATTTCCTTGCGGGTGCCTTGTCGCGTTGCCCAATGCTCTGCTTGAGCAGCGCCATCATGTCGATGACCTTGGCGCCCTTGGACGGCGTCGGCGTGTCGTCGCCAGCCGGTGTCAGCAGGTGGGTCTTGCCGGCCTTGATCTTGGCGTGGATGACTGCGAGCAAGTCTTCGCGATAGGTGTCGTGGAACTGTTCCGGCTTCCAGTCTTCGCTCATGTCTTCCACGAGCTTGGTGGCCATCTGCACTTCGCGCGCGCTCGCCGCGTGTTTCCTGGCGGCGGGCAATTTCAGGTCCTCGATGGGGAGCACCTCGTCGGCGAACCGCATTGTGTTCAGCACCAGTGCCTTGCCTAGCGGCAACAGTGCCGCCAGATGCTGCCGGTTGCGCAGCACAACGAGCGCTATGGCCGCGCGGCCGGTCTTGCGCATGGTCTCGTGCAGGAGCGCATAGCCGCGCTCGCCGCGCTTGTCGGGTTCGAGATAGTAGGGCGTCTCGAAGTAGTAGGGCGGGATCGCGCCGGCATCGACGAACGACACGATATCCACCGTTTGCGTGGCCTCGACATTGGCCTGGCGGAAATCCTCGTCACTGAGCACGACGTATTCATCCTTCTCGTACGCGTAGCCTTTGACGATCTGCGTGTTCTCGATGACCTTGCCGGTGTGCTTGTTGATGCGCTGATAGCCCACGGGCGCCATGTCGCGCTTGTCGAGCATGTCGAGGTCGAGCGTATTCGAGCGGGATGCGGCCTTCAGTGAGACGGGGATGTTGACCAGCCCGAAGCTGATGGCCCCTTTCCAGATCACGCGTGACACGTTGCGCTCCGGCTATGCGCGCTGCGGCGGGGGTGGCGGCATGTCCCCTGGAGGCGGATCGTTGATGGGCTCCGGCGTGGTATCGGGTGGCTCGGGTGGCGGGGTTTCGGGCTTGGGCGGCACGATGTCGGGTTCGGGCGTGATATGCATGCGCATGGGGTTCCTTGTCCGGGACGCGATGGATCAGGCGTCCAGTTCGTCGAGCAAACGGGTCAACGCGTTGAGATCGGCGGGCTTCACCAGATGCATGTCGAAGCCAGCATCGCGGGTGCGGCGGCGATCGTCGGGCTGGCCGAAGCCCGTCAGTGCCACCAGCCGCGCATTGCGAAGTTCGGGAATCTCGCGCAGCCTTCGCGCGGTTTCAAAGCCATCCATCGTGGGCATGCCCAGGTCCAGCAGCACCACGTCGGGCCGCACGCTGGCCGCGCGATCGATGGCGCTCTGGCCATCCGGCGCGGTCACTACGGTATGGCCCAGCGTTTCGAGCGTCATCGTCATGGCTTCCAGCGCATCGACGTTGTCGTCCACGAGCATGATGGTATGCGGCGCGCCTGGCACGGCGCGCGCCTTGCCGGCAGACGGATGCCAGTTCTGCCACGGCTCCACTGGCAACTCCACGGTAAAGGTGCTGCCCTTGCCAGCACCGGGGCTTTCCGCCGTGATGCGGCCACCGTGCAGTGTGACCAGCTTTTGCACCAGCGTCAGGCCGATGCCGGCACCTTCGCGTGCGGCAAAGTTGTCGGGGTCGGTCGGTGGTGTGGCTGGCAATGTGGCGTTGGTGTTCGGACGGTCATCGTGCTCGCCGATGTGGGCGGCCGCGCCATCCGACTCGCCGCCGCCGACGGCTGCGGCCAGCGGATCGAACAGGTGGCGTTGCAGCGCCGTGGATAACCCATTGCCGTTGTCGCGTACGCGCACGTACACCTTGCCCTCCGCGACCGAGGCCTCCACGGAAAGCTGTCCGCCCTCGGCGGTGTACTTGGCGGCATTGTGCAGCAGGTTGGCGAAGATCTGCGTCAGCCGCACCATGTCGCCGCGAATGGGCAGCGGCTGCTCGGGCAGCGACAGCCGCAGCGCGTGGCGGCGCGTTTCCAGCAGCGGCCGCACGGTCTCAACGGCGGTGTTCAGCGCGCCGCGCAATTCAACAAGGTCGCGCCGCAGCGTGATCTGGCCCTGGTTGAAGCGCGAGATGTCGAGCAGTTCATCCACCAGCCGCGTCATGTGATGCAGTTGCCGGCCGATGATGTCCCGCGCGCGGAACATGTCCTCGCGCGACGGTGTGAGTTGCTGCAGCAAATCCACTGCGCTGCGCATCGGCGCCAGCGGATTGCGCAGTTCGTGCGCGAGCATGGCGAGGAATTCGTCCTTGCGACGCTCCTCGTTATGCAGCGCGCGTTCCGCGCGTTTGTGGCGCGTAACGTCCTGGCAGATACCGGCCACGCGCAGGCAGCGGCCATCGGCACCGCGTACCGGAAACGCGCGCATATGCACCTCGCGTATCTCGCCATTGGGACGTTCGAGCTGAAACTCTGTATCGAGCCGGCCGTCGCGCAACATGCTCTCCCACTCCACTTCCATGCGCACACGGTCTTCCGGCGCCAGCCAGTGCAGCCATTCCGTGGCGTTCTGCTTGAGCGCATCGGCAGGGCGGCCCCACAGTGATTCGAACGAAGGGCTGATGAACAGGAAGCGCTGGCTTCGGGGTTCCAGAATCCACACCACATCGGCCAGTGACTCGGCCAGTTGCCGGAACAGATCCTCGTTCTCGTGAAGGGCCTGCGACGTGCGCTGAAACGCATCCTCGGCGCCGCGCATGCGCAGCAACGCATTGATATTCGAGACCAGTTCCTCGGGTTCCAGTGGTTCCACCAGCAGGCTGTCCGCGCCGCCATTGAGCGCCTGCACGCGGCGATGGGAGTCGGTGACGCCCGCTGTGGTCAGCAGCACCATGGTCCGCGCGGTCAGCGGATCGTCCTTGATCAGGCGGCAGACGTCGAGGCCGTCGATATCGGGAAGCTGGCCCGAAAGCAGCACGAGGTCCGGCGTGTGCTGGCGCACCAGTGCCAGGGCGGATTGGCCGTTCGATGCCTCGAGTACCGAGAACTCCGCCCGGTTCAGGATGCGGCTCTTGACGTAGCGTGGCCCTTCGCGACCCTCGACATTGAGGATCAGCGGGCGGCGCGTCGGTTGCTGGTTCGGCGTGGCATTCATGGCTGGCTGGCGGCAGGGAATGCCGCAATCGTGATGTCGCGATTCGACCTCTCCAGGGCATGACACGTCACGTCGCCTGCACGGATAGCCGTCGCGGGTGGCGTCGCCACATCCTGAATTGTATTTTTTACCTTTTTGCTGCCCATATGCTTTGTATTTTTGACTCGCGTGTTTTCGGGTGTCGAACTGGCTGCTTTTAGCGATACGCCGGGGCGGGGCGCACAGAGGCCGCGCCCGCGTCGAACGGCGAAGACAGCAGATAGGCCAGCGCCAGCGTCAGAATGCAGAGGATGGCGCGCTGCCAGAACTCACTTGAAAACCACGGATCGGGGTCTTGTCTCATTGTTGTTTGCCTTGCTGCGGATGCCCTCGGGGCAACGTTTTGGGTCCACAGTGGCAAGAACCGTGCCGCGCCGTCACAAGACCGCTGACAGACGGACGCCGACAGCGCGGCGTCCCATGCATCCGTTCAGCCGCCGGCGAGTCGTTTGCGGGCGCGCGTGAGCGTCTGGCGCGAGGTGGCGAACCCGGCCCAGGGGTCGTGCCGCGACAGTTCCTGGAGCCGGGCGCCGACATTGGCGATGGTCCAGTGCGCCGCACTCGTCAGTTCTGCAAGCTCGTCCCAGCTGACCGGAATGGACACGCCGAGCCCGGGACGCGCCCGCGCGGAAAATGCGGCAGCGGTGGTAGCCCCGACACCATTGCGCAGGTAATCGATGAAAATCTTGCCAACGCGATTGCGCGGGCCACTTTTGGCGACGAATCGATCGGGAATCGTCCGCGCCATATGGATCACGGCGTCCTGCGCGAAGTCACGCACAGTCTCCCAATCGGCGCGTGGCGCCAGTGGCACCACCACATGCAGGCCCTTGCCGCCACTGGTCTTGAGAAAGCTTTCCAGTTCCAGCGCCTCGAGCAACGCCCTGACCAGGCCGGCGGCTTCCTGGATCTGCGGCCATTTCACGCCTTCGCCCGGATCGATGTCGAACACCACCTGGTTGGGCTTGTCGATCGCGCGGGATGTGGCATTCCACGTGTGAAACTCGATCACGTTCATTTGCGCGGCCTCGACAATCGCCGCTTCGCTGGTGACTTCGATCAGCGCAGGATGGCCGGGCCAGAGGTCAGGGTCGAGCGCCTTCATGCCCGTGATGTGAAGCGTATCGCCGTGCCGCTGGAAGAACTGCTGCCCGTCGATGCCCGACGGTGCGCGCACTAGCGCCAGCGGCCTTGCCTTCAGGTAGGGCAGCATCAATGCGGCGGCACGCGCGTAGTAATCCACGAGATCGCCCTTGGTCAGTCCGGTGGATTTGTCGATGACGCGGTCGGCATGGCTGACGACGACATCGGCAACAACGGTCTTGCCACGGGGGGCGGATGTCTTTGTGGCGGCTTTCTTCGCTGCCATGCGTGTCTTGGTTGCGACCTTTTTCGCTGGCGCCGCTGGTGTTTCTACGGTGATGCTGCCTGCAGCCTTGTCGCTGCGCAGGCCATGGAATACCGAATGCCGGACACGACCCTCGCGCGTCCACGCACCGAACGAGACTTCGGCCACGAGCTTTGGCTTGACCCAATGTCCCTTGACGCCGCGTGGCAGTGGATCGAAGGGCGCGGTGTCCGTGGTCAGCGCCTCGAGTTGCTTGCGCAATCTGTCGAGTGTGGCGGTATCGAATCCGGTGCCGACATTGCCCGCATATCGCAACTTGCCCTGTGCGTCATGCACACCCAGCAGCAGCGAGCCCAGCCCGCTTCGGCTGCCCTTGGGGTCGGTAAATCCGCCGATCACGAACTCCTGGCGATGGGTGCATTTGAGCTTGATCCACGAGTTCGCCCGCGTGCTGACATAGGGCGCATCCACACGTTTGCCGATCACGCCTTCGAGCTTCATGCGACACGCGGCCTGTAGCATCTCGCCGGGGTCGGCCTCGAAGCTGTCGCTGAAACGCACGCGCTGCGACGTGCGATCGGCCATCAGGCTGGCGAGCAGCGCACGTCGATTCGCGAGCGGCACCGCGCGCAAATCATGGCCATCGTAGTAGGGCAGGTCGAAGGCGTAGAACTGAATCTGATCGACGTGCGCGGTCTCGAACGCATTCTGCAGCGCCTGGAAATCGGTGATGCCGTGTGCATCGACCACGACGATCTCGCCATCGAGCCAGCCATCGGGCAAGCCGATATCGCGAATCTCGGCCGCGAGACTGCGCAGCTTCGATGTCCAGTCGTGTCCCTGACGCGTGAAGAGCCGCACGTCATCGCCATCCACGCGCGCCAGGATGCGGTAGCCGTCGAACTTGATCTCGTATTGCCAGTTCGCGCTGTCGGCAGGGGCCTTGTCGACGAGCGTAGCCAACTGGGGAGACAGTGCAAGCGGTAGCTTGGCTTTCTTCGCGCCGTCGGGCAGGGCGATAGGGGTGGCTTTTCCCGCTTGCTTCGTTGTCTTCCTCGTTGCTTTTTTTGATGCGGTCTTGGCTTTCGATGCCGTGCCGCCAAGTACGCTGTCCGGCAGTGCCTCCACCACATCGAATTCCGATGCAGGCCGCGCGAATTCGTCGCGCTCCTTGATCAGCAGCCATGCATTGTCATCGCGCGCACGCTTGCCGCCCATGCGCACGAGCGTCCAGTGTCCCTGCAGCTTTTCTCCGCGTAATGCGAACTTGAGCTTGCCTTCGCGATAGGCCGTCTCCGGATCATTGTCGGGAATCCACACGCCACGGTCCCAGACGATGACGGTGCCGGCGCCATAGTGGCCTGCGGGAATCACACCTTCGAAACCGCCGTAGTCGAGCGGATGGTCTTCCACGTGCACTGCCATGCGCTTGTCGGCGGGATCGTAGCTCGGCCCCTTGGGTACGGCCCAGCTTTTGAGGGTGCCATCGAGTTCGAGCCGGAAATCGTAGTGCAACCGCCGCGCGGCGTGCTTCTGGATCACGAACGAGAGCGCGGCGGTCTTGCGGCGCGCGATCGTCTTGCCAGCTGTCTTGCCACTGGGTTCCGGTGTGGCGGCGAAATCGCGTTTGCGGTGGTATTTCCCGAGCGGGGCGTCTGTTTCGGCGGGTGCGGCGGTTGTCTTGGCCATGGATGCGTCCGACAGGTCGGGGATCGTTCCAGCTTATGCAGCACACGCTGCGCGCGAAAGCGGAAGACGTCCTACATCGCTCATCGGCCTTACGCGCCATTGTAAAAATGTCCACGCCGATGCTGCGCTGCACATCGATGCGTGGCGGCGCGTGCGCGGGAATGGGACTTGCGGAAGAGAGAAGTATTTGCACGGCGCGCCGGACTCACCCGGAATCTCGCGCGCTATCCAGCTCCCCGTGCCGGGCCTATCGATGAAAGACATGATGAAACCCCTCAAGAAGATCGGCTCGCAGGTCATCGTCCTGACCGGCGCCACCAGCGGTGTGGGACTCGTCACGGCACGCCAGGCCGCCGAGAAAGGCGCAAAGCTCGTGCTGGTGGCGCGTAGCGAGGAGGCGCTGCACAAACTTGCCGAGGAACTGCGCGAGCGCGGCACCGAGGTCATCACCGTCACCGCCGATGTGGGCCGGCAGGAAGATATGGTCCGGGTGGCGAACATGGCTGTCGAACGCTTTGGGGGATTCGATACGTGGATCAACAATGCGGGCGTGACGATCTTCGGGCGGCACGGCGATGTGCCGCTGGAGGACCAGCGACGGTTGTTCGAAACCAACTACTGGGGCGTGGTCCACGGTTCGCTGGTGGCCGCCAGCCACCTGCGTGACCAGCGATGCGAATTCGGACGGGATTTTGGCGGCACCATCATCAACATGGGCAGCGAGGCATGCGATGGGCCGCTGCCACTGCAAAGCGCGTACGCGGCCTCGCAGCATGCGATCAAGGGCTTCACCGATACCCTGCGGCTGGAACTGGAGCAGGAAAAGGCGCCGATCTCGATCACGTTGATCAAGTCGGCCGGACTGAACACGCCGCTGGTGACTCACGCCAAGAACTTCCTGCACGTGGAACCCCGCCAGGCCCCACCGCTCTACGACCCCTCACTGGTGGCGGAAGCCATCCTCTTCGTCGCCGAACACCCACGCCGCGACATGTTCGTCGGCGCATCCGCCAAGGCGTTCTCCGCCGCCGCGTATCACGCGCCACATGCCTTCGACCGATTCATGAGCCGCTTCATGGGCCGCGCCCAACAGACCCGCGAACCAGCCGGCCCCATCGAAAACAACGCTCTGCACGATGCCGGCAACACGCTGATAGAACGCACCGGCAACAGCCGCGCAATGCAACGCTGCGCGTACACGACCACGGCACGACATCCGCTGCTGACCACTGCACTGGTGGTGGGCGTATCGGCGGCAATCACGGCGATGGTAAGGAGTCGAAGAGGATAGGCGGCGCGTGATGACCCACAGCTTCCATCCATAGCAGGAAATTGATTTTGCAGTTTCTTTGATCGTCCGCTGTTAACGCGGCGGATAGGCCGTTCTCAGTCGATTGAATTGGGCGTAGCGTGCGCACGCAGGTGCTGGCAGATGAGCCAAGCCGAGTATTCAGTCATAGCGAGAACGGAGCGCGCAGCATGGCGAGTGGGGTCAACGAGAAAAACGCGATGGGGAGTGGGGTGGATAGACAGACCGCTCCAGAAGAGATCTCCAAACTCATAGAAGTATCGGTACTCCCCGGTCAGATGGGCGGGAGAAAAAATTGCCGATTCTGCAAGCCCAAGGGGTACACATTCCTGCCCCTGCGCTATGCCGTGGTGTGCAATGCGCCGGCCAGCCAATGGCCTGACCTGGCGTCGACACTGGGCGCGAACGTCACGGACAAGGCGTTGGGCGCGTCGCGCTACGCCGTACGCCTGCTGCGTGAAGGCTACCTGTACGTGCTGGTCGAACGAAAGCGTGGTCCGCAATGGCAGGGCTACGCCGTCACCCCGGGCGGCATGCTGGCGCAGTTCCCGATCGGCTACCCGCCCCCGGTGCAGGTGCCATTTACGTGCGACCTGGCTACCGACGGCGTAGGCGCCTCTCTCGTCTCGATCGACAGGATCGAGGAAGTTTCGGCCATCCACATGCTGTTTTCGCCCGATATCGTGCCGGCGGCCATGCTCGACCAGCGGGCCAAGGACAGGCTCGGCATGCAGACCCTGTCTCCCAAGGCGGGGAGAGGGCAAGCCCACACACTGCAGGCAAACGAACTGACCCAATGGGTGGCTGAGTTCAAGCTGAACAAGGACGGTGTCGGGGAAATCGACGCGAAAGATCCGCGCCAGATCGGACAGCATCACATTTCGCGTCAACTGTATCCACTGATGGGTGGCCCGGGGGGTTACACGCCCGACTTCGATGCTCACGGCCAGCGCCTCACAAACCTGCTCCAAAGGCTGGAAGAAACGAAATCGCCCGCCATCGTGCTGTGGGACCCCATCGGCATCACGCAAGAGCTGAACCGCTCGATGCGCGCGGTCGAGGAGGATGTAGAGAGGATTATCAAGCCACGTGAATGGGAGTTGCAGACTTCGTTCCGGATCGAAGGGCTCAAGAAGCTTGTCATTGCGCAGGCGGGGCTGCCGCCGCGTGGCCTGGCTACCGTTCCGCAATTCGGTGTCGCAGTTGCCAACCCCGAGTACGCAGAATGGAAGCGAGATCCCGAGAAGTGGGCGCAGCGTCAACAGGCGGAAGCGTGGTCGATCTACGAGCAATACTACGACGAGGCGGCCCGCCTTAAGTTTGTCGATCGGGTCAATGATCAACTCATGTCCGCGTTCGAGGAGGCCGAGCGCCACTTCACCGAACTCAAGCCATGGCTGACCTGCGCTGCGCTATTGGAGGCGCTGGAATGGTATGGCACGAACGATGAACGCTGTGGCGTGCTGTTCGAATATCAGGTTTCGCTGTGTACCTATGGTCTGGGGCTATCCAAAGGCGGACAGGCGCTGCTGAAAGCGTGGGCCACGGATATGGAGGTTCGACCCAGCAACCTGATCAACCGTCAGTTCCTGTTTAACCAACGGGCTGCCATCGAGGAGTTCAGGAGGGTCGCAAGCCATTTGCAGGGCCATCGGGATATCCATACGACGACTCTCCAATCCATGGTGTCGAGTATCGCAGGCACCTTTGACAAGGCCTCTGCGATCGCCGTGGCAGCCGATGAAGCAATGCCGCCGCACGGTATGGGTGGCGTTGCCGCAAAGTTCGTGTTGGGTGCCCAGTTCTACTCGACGATTGGACAGTCGGCGCTGCAACCCGCGAGCGGTGCGGTGACCAAGTTCTATGCATTTCTGCTTTACCTGCGTGGCGGCGCAAAAGACTTCATGCAGGGGATGGCCGACATGGTGATCGGCACGTTCGACGCCGCATACGGATCGAAGGTCGGCGTGCATACCGATGAGGCAAAACGGCTGCTCGACAAGCTGAGGGCGGCAGCCGCCGACAAACGAAATGCCAATTTCGCGTCTTTGCGCCTCGGCACCGCGCTTGGACTGGTTGAAGCCTGGAATCTTGCGTTGAAATGGAAAGCGTTCGACGGCAAGACCGAAAGCTCCCGCCAGCGTTGGGAACTCTATGCAGCCATGACTGCAACCTCAGGGGCGGTTGCAATCTCGGCCGGACATCTGGTCAAGATCGTGCGCAATGGCTCGCCGTGGGTGAGTCATCTTTCGCTGGCGAGTGGGGTACTGGGGGGATTCGCAGCGGGGGTGATGGCGGTGCAGGCGTTTGGTGGGTCCTACGTCGCTCTTGGCGACGATCGCATAAGCGTTGCTGGAGCATTGTTTGTGAAAGGCGTGCTGAACAGCATGGCCGCCGCGGGTTCGGTTTTTGTGGGCGTGCTGTACAGCGGCCCATTGTTGGAGCGCGTGGGCCATGTTATCGGCAAGAACGTTGCTGGGAACTGGATGGCTGGTATGGGAACGCTCTTGAAGACGTTTGCTGCAAGACGGTTGCCGGCCTCGATTCTGGGAGGCATCGCGGTGCGGGCTGGCGCTGAGCTTGTCGTCGGGGTTGTGGGCTGGGTGCTGATCCTGTACCAAGTCATCGAACTTGCGCTGACTGTCACGGCGGAGCAAGGCCGCATGAACGTGTGGCTGATGCGTTGCAGATTCTGCATGCAGCCCGTCGCGTATCGCAATCTGCCGGGACGAAGGCGGTATGCCGATTTGCCCGGAAGACCTTACGCCAGTCAGGCTGAAGAAGAGCTGGAGTTCCAACAGGCGCTGCAATCACTGATAGCCGAAGCCGGTACGCACGCGGACGAACGTAGGCATGTTGCGGGATCGATATCGCGGGGGGCACAGTCATGCTGATGGAAGAGTCCATCGCCTGGGGTTTGAAGACGTCTCCGGAGGTTGACCCCACCCTGCCGATGACTGATGGCATGGCTCACGACAAACGTGCTGCAGAACGGCCGATTTCCAATGCCTCGGTATTCAAGCGTACTGATACCTATCTTGAAGTATGTGGGCAATTCGAGGTGCAGCGCGGGATGTTGGGATTTGCGGTGTGTTTGATTCCAACTGCAATGATCGGCTTTTTGTCCTATCAGTATGTTCTCGTGATTGCGGACACTTTCCAAGGGTTGGTCAACGCAGACGAATCGCTAAATCTTGCGGGGCGAATAGTCCTGCTGACAGGGATGTCGTTGATCCTGTTTGGCCTCATATGGTTCTTCAAGAAACTTGTGCTGCCACTGGCCCGCATAGACTACTTCACGACGCGCCGTACCCTGATTCGGTTCAATCGCGTGACACGCAAGGTCTATGTGCATAACCGGCCAAGCGCGGGCGGGATTGTTGTGCACGACTGGGACGATGCCCGGGCCACGCTCGACAATCCTGCGGCATTCTCTCCCGAACCCGTTAGCGAGAAGGATGCGAACTTGGGCCATGGTCGCCTGATCCTGTGTTGGGTGGACATGGAGGCGGCGCAGATGCGCGGCCTGATCTTCGTGGG
>NZ_SCMX01000046.1 GCF_005503625.1 Cupriavidus sp. 2SB
ACCCTGCAAACACCACCCCGAACGCCCCCCAAAGCACCGCCTGAATCCCGAACGTTGCCACGCGGTATTGCCACAGCAGCGTTGCCGGGAAATGCTCAGGCACTTCGTTGATCGAAGGCAGCAGCGTCTGGATCAGCACCACCAGCAGCACGAACACGCCAGCAGCGCCCAGCCACGCGTGCCATGCACCCATTCGCACGATGAGCTTGCGTGCGACGATGATCGACACCACCAGCGCGGCCAGTGACAGGCCGATCATCGTGAAGAACAGTGCGGTGCGCAGGCCGATGGTGGACGGGTCCCCGATGGCCGGCGGGTTCGGCGGGTATTTGACGAACGGCACCAGCACGATGGCGATGTAGCCGAGCGTGGCCATCAGCATCGCCGTGGCCCGTGCGCCAAGCGCGCCGATGCGGCCATACACATACGCGAAGGCCAGCGCGAACAGCCCGCCCACTGCGGCGCCGAACACGGCCAGGCCGACGAACAGGCCGAGCCCGGACTGTGTTTCGCGGCTCACCAGTTCGGGCATCTCGTGCGCGTGGCTGCCGCCCATCGCGTGCGTGGCCTGTTCCTCGAACGCGATGGCACGGTCCACCTGGGGTTCGCCGACGACATGGGCAAAGGCAAAGGCCAGCAAACTGGCCAGAAAGCCCGCGAGCATGCCGCGGACCAGCAGGTCTCTCACCATGGTGCTACCGGTTCAGTGGCACGGAAAGCCGAGCAGGTGCCGGCCATCGTGAACGAACTCGTGCACGTACATCGTGTTGAAGATGGCAGCGGCGCCCTCTTCCACCCCGACGAAATAGATCGCCAGCAGCATCAGCATGCCGCCGAAGATGGCCCATGGCAGCAGTTCGCGCAGCGGAATGGAAACGGGGACGATAGCCGGCACGGCGACCGGATGATGCAGCGTGGCTTGCATGGAAGCTCCTGAAGGATGACGCGTCCTGTGGAAGGAAGATTCGATGCAGAGGTCTGGCTTGTCTTCCCGCGCATCGCTGTCTGGCGATGGTCAGGTTGATATACAGTGGCGCGACCGCGCCGGATTTGAACCGGCTTCCCCGCATCGAGAGTCCGCGCATTATAGACCCCTCACCATGACCACGCCTACCGTGCACCGGATCACGTTGTTCTGCCCGCCCGCCACCGCGGCATTGCGCGCCGGCCGCTTTCCCGATGACGACGCGCTGGATGACGACGCCGTGGCTGGCATCACGGCATGGAAGGTGGGCCACGCGGTGTGCAGTCCCGCACGGAGCGCGCAGGAAACCGCCGCCGCTTTGGGATTCACGCCATTCATCGCAACGGATCTGCGCGAACTCGACTATGGCCGATGGACGGGCCAATCGCTCAAGACGATCTCCGAAGAGGAACCGGAGGCGCTGGCCGCGTGGCTATCGGATGCCGATGCCAAGCCGCACGGCGGCGAATCCATTGCCGAGGCGTTGCAGCGGGTGGCGGCATGGTTCGGCACCTACCCATGGCAACCCGGCCATACGCTGGTGATCGCGCCACCCGCCATCCTGCGCGCCATCGTGCTGTGCGCGCTCGATGCCCCGGCGCGCGGCTACTGGCACCTCGACATCGCACCGATGAGCATCAGCACGCTGTCCGGGCATCCCGGGCATTGGCGGCTGTCGTCACTGAGCGTACCGGTCGCGACTACAGCAGCACCGTCAGCAGCTTGAGCAACGTGGCCTTGAGCGGATACTGCCCCGCCACGAGCAGCAGCATCGGCAGCGCCGCCGGCACGGCAATGGCCAGCAGCACGCCCTTGTTCAGGATGATGGGACGGATCTTTGTCACGGATTCGTAGATGGTCTGCGTATCCGCCGTCGCACCCAGTTCCGGCGCATTGAGCATGGCGTCGTCGTCGAGTCCGGGCTCACGCGCCAGCCAGCGCCGCTGCACCTTGCGACCGTGCTCCGACAGCAACGCGCCATATTCGAGCATGGCGATCTTCTTCGTGCGCAGCAGCAGCGGCGTGAAGCACAGTAGCGGCAGCGCCACCAGCATGATCAGCACGATGGCCAGCACCACCATTTCGATATAGAGCGATGGCACCGACGTACCGTGATAGGCCACCTGATGCGCCCAGGAGGCGGCCACCACCGACGACACCGCCAGGGTGAACGGCGCAAACACCACGGGCAGCCGCGAGAGAAAGCCCAGCCCGCCGACATGATCGGGGTGGGTCGGCACCAGATGCAGCGGCAACTTCGCCACGCGCCACAGCACCACGGCGGCCAGCACCAGACGCCAGATCCACGCCAACAGCAATACGGTAAACAGCGGCCTGACCACCAGCAGGAGCCACCACGCGCCGAAATTGCGACCCGTCGCGTCGCCAGACCAGGCGATCTCATCGGGATTCGGAGCCACCATCACCGAGGCCGTCCAGGCGACGACCAGCGCGCCGATCACGACCCACGGATAGGCGCGATCCCGCAGACGCGTGGCGGAACGTATCACCGCGTGGAAACGCGGCAACAGTGCCTCGTCAACGATCCCGTTGCGAACGAACTGGCGGAAGCACAGTGGCACCAGTCCCTGCGCCAATGCCTCGCCAAGGATCATCAGCGGAATGGCAACCAGACACCGCACATGCACGCCGTAATGCCCCAGCAGCGGCTCGCCCGCACTGCCCGGCATCATGCGTCCCGCCGACCATGCCCAGATCACCAGCGGCAGCCAGCACAGCATGCTGTAGAACAGCGCACGTCGCCCGATGCCAAGCCCTGTGGCCGGAATCAGCCCGAGCCCGCGTTGCAGGCGAAACAGCAGGTCATTGCGAACGAGGGAAATGCCCTCGGCATCAGCGATTCCGTCCGGGGCAATGCCTGGTGAGGGTCGGGTCATGGCATGGTCCGGAAGCCGTGGCAAATGACGCAATGTGACGTGACGTGACGTCACAGGTCCATCGACCCGCATCGATAGTCGACCATCCACTGTCCAGACAGAAGTGAATTCTTTATTTTTTGCGTGAAACGCTTTCGGATACGGATGGGGCCCGGCTGGCCAACCGATTTACACTCCCGGCATGCGCAATGCCGACCGCCCCGCTTTCCTCTCGTCGCCGACCGCCTTCTTCTGGAGCGGCGATGCCCTGCGCAGCCGTCGCCTGGGGCAGGCCGTGCTGTCCGCAAAGGTCGACATTCCCGAGGCACCGGCACGGCTGCGCGCGGACTGGGCACGGGAGATCTCGACGCGGATGACCCTTGAACCCGGAGACGTCGAGGTCATGCCGCTGGCGCGCGCACGGACGCGCTGGCCGGAATATCCCGGCTGCGTGCGCGCGATGTCGGCGTGGCTATCCACGCACGGCCTCGACGGCCTGCTTGCCGACGCCGACTTGGCACTGATGGCGTGCCGGGGTGCGCGTTATCACCACGATGGCGAACAGTACGGCGGCGCGGCGTTCTGCAATCTCTTTGTGAGCGAGGGAAAGGGGCAGGCGGTTCACTTTCCAGCGCTGGACCTGCGCATCCCCATCGTGCGCGGCACCGCGCTGGTGTTCGATCCCAGCCAGCCGCATGCCGTGATTGCCAGCGGCAATCACGGCTTCGACGCGGCGGATTTCCCCGTGGAGCCGGATACCACGCAGCTATTCCTGACGTGGGAACTCCCGATCGAGCATCCGGCGGTGGCGAGGGCACTTGGCGTCTCCTTCGACCCCGGCCAGCCCGTGCCCGCGACCGTGGAAGACGAGCAGATCTGGCGCGATGGCGCGAAAGCGGATGTGTGTCCCAATACCGGAGCATGGCAACGCGCGCGGCGTGCCGGCTAGCGGCAGCACCCCTTGTTCAGAAAGCGCCACATGAATAGATGCTGACCCTGCCGTGATTTTTTTGCCTCATCGGAAGGCTGGTGCCTAGACTGTTACCTTGTACGGACCTGATCGCCTGCGCATCCCTGTCAGGTCACGTCAGCGGCATCGGCGCGCCGCGACAGACTCGCACGCGTGGCCGTTGCTTTTCGCGATCCGACAGGAGTACAGGAGTCAATAACATGAAATATCCGATCCTCGCCGTTCTCGCCTCTGCCGTTGTTGTGGCAGGCTGCGCAACCTCTCCGTACATTCCACCGCCAACCCCGGAAACCCGGGCAGTCGGCCAGAGCAAGCTGGCACCCAAGGAAGCCGCGCAATGCATCGGATCGCAATGGGCCAACAGTTCCAGACAGCAGGTGTGGATGCAGTACATGCTGGCCAACGACGGTGCCTACGATGTCTACGTGCCGGGGCAGAACCCGCCCTCCGGCTCGGCCGCCATCGTGCGCAGGTCTCCGACCGGCCAGGGTTCGTGGCTAGGCTTCCGGGGGAGCGATAGCGCCGCCGCCGGTGCCTTGAACCAGTGCATGTAGCGCGCCACCGGATGTGAGGTGCCCCCGCGATGGCCACGCCGGCCATCGCTTTCCCGATTTCGTTTTCTATTTCGTTTTCGATATCGACGCGCCGTGCCGTATGATCGATGGCATTCCGCCCTTTCCTGCCTGACGGAACGCCCCCGATGACCAACGCCCCTCACCTGTCCCCCAAGCTTCACCTGACCGCGCAGCACGGATTCGCGCTGCACGACAGCCGGCAGCCTTCCTTTCAGCGGAACTGGCACACCCATGACTGCGGCATGCTGCTATGGCCACGCGTGGGCAGGCTCAAGGCCGTATGGGACGACACCGCCGAACCATCCGCCAAGGCGGGCGCACTGCATGCCACGTCCCTGGTGCGCGGCACGGCGGTGCTGCTGCCGGCATCGACCGCGCATCTGACGGCTTCCGAACACGAGCGGCAGCAACACGGCGAGTTGTATCTGCCGCCGGATCGCCTGCCCGGCTCGCGGCCATTCGGCGCGATGCATCTGGATGGCGCCACCATCGCGATGCTCGAAGCCCTGCTGGCCCCGACCATCTCCGCAGGCAGCGCATCGTGGCTGGTACGCGCCATCGTCGAGCAACTGGTGGGCAGCAAGCCGCTGGCAATGCCCGAGGAACCGGCTTCCGTGGCCCTGCGCATGGTCCGGCGTTTTCGACACGCGCTCGAACGCGACCTGCCACTGCCATCGATCGATGCCGTGGCCGAGGAACTTGGCACCTCCATCCGGCAATTGCAACGCGCCTGCCAGATCGAATTCGGCGCCACGCCCGTGGCCGTCCGGCGCCGCGTGCTGGCCGCGCATGCCCGCGCATTGATCGCGCAAGGCCAGTCCGTTGCCAGTGTCAGCGTGGATCTTGGCTTTGCCTCCAGCGGGCATCTGCACCGGCTACTACGCGAAGCCAGCGATATTTCCTGACAGCAATCGTTTCAGCCCATTGCCACCAGCGCGTCGATCTCGATCTCCGTCCACGCGCGATCCGGCAGGCTGGACACGCCCAGCGCGCTGCGTGCGGGTAGCGGCTGGTCGGGGAAGGCCGCGCGCAACACGGCGGAGGCGGCATCGAGCACGGCCGGATGCCGGGCGAAGTCCGGTGCAGCGCGGATAAAGCCACGCAGCCGCACCACCTGGATCACGCGCGACAAATCGCCATCGCAAGCCAGCCGCAACGCAGCCAGCGCATTCAGCATCGATACCTCGGCGGCACGGCGGGCAGGCTCCACATCGTCGTCGTCCCTGCACTGTCCTGCCATGGCGATCCCTGACTGCCGACACACTTGTCCGGCAATCGAGACCCATTGCGTTGTGCCCATCCGCACCACGCTATACGGCGCATAGTTGCCGCGCGGCGTGGATACCTCGGGCAGCGTGAAACCCGCTGCAGCAAGCCGGACTTCGGGGGCGTCGATTGTCATGCCTCGCCCCATGCCACGCTGCCGCTGAGCCAGCAGCCGTCAGGCTCGCCAGAATCGGTCTTGCGCGGCGCGACCAGGATTTCCGAGGGGCTCCCCATGGCATCGCCCTGCCACACCGCAATGGCGCCACTCACTTCACCTGCCGCATGCAAGTATCCCCACAACGCGGCCGCTGCGATACCGGTAGCCGCATCCTCGGGATAGCCCGACGACTTCGGAAACTGCCGCGCGTGGACCACGCGCATGCCGTCCGCCTTGGGCACGCCGAACGCATAGGGATACAGCCCGGTGGAATCGATCGATGCGCACAGCGATTCCATGCTTGAGAAATGGGGATCGAGGCTGTCGAGCATGGCCACGGACGGCAGCTCCACCAGCGTCTTCACGCGACTGGTAGCGGCGTTGATGGCCGGATAGCCCTTGCCCAGCAGGCCGATCTGCATGGCAACGCGGTCCGCCGCCTCAGCGTTCAGTGCGCCGATCCGCACCGCCGGCTGCGAGATCCAGACACGTTGCGCGGCATCGTCCCAGTACGCCTGCACGATGCCGCTCATGGTTTCGATACGCGCGGTGGGCGTGGTCCATTGCCCCCATTGCCGCATCGCCCACAGCGTACCCACGGTGGCATGGCCACACATCTCCATCTCATGCTGCGGCACGAAGAAGCGGAAACGCCAGTCGCAGCCGTTATCGCTCGGCAGTACGAAGGCCGACTCATGGCCATGCGTCGCGGCCACATCCTGCATGGCTGGCGCGCTCATGCCCCGTGCATCGGCCACCAGCGGCACCGGATTGCCGCCCTGCCCGTCGCGCACAAACACGCGGATCATGCTGACTTCACTCACCTGTGGCTCCCACGGACTTGGCGATCTTGCCCCAGTAGGGAATGTCGGATTGCACCGTCGTTTGCAGCGAGGCCGGCGTACCAGGACGCGCCGTCACGCCCTTGCTGGCGAGGTCGTCGGCCACGGCCTTGTCGGCCAGGACCTTGTTCAGCGCCGCGTTGAAGCGGTCGACAATGGCAGTAGGAGTGCCCTTCGGGAACGCGATGCCGTACCACAGTTGCTGGTCGAAACCCGGCACGCCCTGGCTGGTGAAGGTCGGCACACCGGGCAGCAGCGGCGTAGCGGCGGTCACGGCAATCGCGGAAATCTTGTGCGCCTTGATATAGGGCGCGAGTCCCACGGGATTGTCGAACATGATCTGCACCTGCCCGCCGATCAGATCGGTATAGGCCGGCGCCGCGCCGCGATACGGCACGTGGGTCATCGGCACATTGACGAGCTTCTGGAACTGCTCGCCCATCAGGTGCGACACGGTGCCCACGCCCACCGATGCAAAGCTGTGCTGCGACTTGTCAGCCTTCAGCTTCGCAACCAATGCCTTGGCATCGGGCACCTGCAATGCGTTGTTGACTGCCAGTACGTAGGGCGAGGTGCCGATGAAACCCGCATAGGCGAAGTCCTTCGCGGGGTTGTACGTCAGCTTGGGATAGAGCGCCACGCTGACCGCGTGCGTGCTCGTCGTGACCACACCGGCGGTGTAGCCATCCGCCGCGGCACGCGCCACGAAGCCCGACCCGATCGTGCCGCCCGCGCCGCTACGGTTGTCGATCACCACAGGTTGGCCAAGTTCACGCTGCAGCAAGGGCTGGATCGTGCGCACCACCAGATCGGTGCCGCCGCCAGCGGGAAATGGCACCACCATGGTGATCGGCTTGGCCGGCCAGGTTTCCGCATGGGCGGCAACGGATGACGCCGCCACAGCGCCGGCCAGCATGACGCGGGCTGAAATAGACAGGATAGACACGCGCACTCCCCTTGTTTGGAATGCATCGAGTCTAGAAATGGGGCGAACGGCCTTCAAACCGGAATGCGACGTGGGGTGATCCGGAATGCGGCAGTCTCTCTCCCCTCTCCCTCTGGGAGAGGGGAGAAAATCGAGGGCACTTGATGAGCCTGGTGTGCTCCCCTCTCCCACCGCGCGGGCGAAGGGAGAAAACCGAACAGGAGAGGGGCGTAAAGCAGCACATCAGCGACGCGGGCTTTCCCGATAACCCCGCGCGCTTTATCATGCGCCTCTGACCCTTCGAGCCGACCTATCTGCGTACGCACCCGCCATGAATGCCACCCCGGAACCGCAGCCTGCCAACGAAAGCAGTGCGCCGCGCTCGCCTCTGCTGCTTGCCATCGGGGAACGCACGCGCAGCCTGCGCGCCCGGCGCGGCCTGACGCGCCGGGCGCTGGCGGAAGCCGCCGATGTCTCCGAGCGCCATATCGCCAATCTGGAACATGGCACGGGCAATGCGTCGATCCTGGTGCTGCAGCAGATTGCCAATGCGCTGCAATGCGCGCTGACGGAATTGCTCGGCGATGTCACTACGAGTTCGCCGGAATGGCTGCTGATCCGCGAGTTGCTGGAGAACCGTTCCGAAGCCGATCTGCGGCGCGTGCGGATTGCCGTGGGTCAGTTGCTCGGCACCGATCCGGCAGACCCGCTGCGCTCGCGCCGCATCGCATTGGTGGGCTTGCGCGGCGCGGGAAAGTCCACGCTCGGACGCATGCTGGCCGAGGCGCTGGACATGCCCTTTGTCGAACTGAACGCAGAGATCGAACGTGTGGCCGGGTGCAGCGTGCAGGAAATCCACGGGCTGTATGGCACCAACGCGTATCGACGCTATGAGCGACGCGCGCTTGAAGAAACGATCCAGTTGTACGGAGAAGCGGTGATTGCCACGCCGGGAGGCATCGTGTCGGACCCGGCCACCTTCAACGAACTGCTGACGCATTGCACGACAGTCTGGTTGCAGGCCGCGCCCGAGGAACATATGGCGCGCGTGGTGGCGCAAGGCGATACGCGACCCATGGCCGACAGCCGCGAGGCGATGGAAGATTTGAAGCGCATTCTCGAAGGCCGCGCCGCGTTCTACTCGAAGGCCGATGCCATGATCGATACCAGCGGCAAGCCGCTCGCCGAAGCCTTTGCAGCGCTGCGCGAGGCGGTAGTAGCCGCCACCTCGGCGCAGCAGGCCCTGATCGGTCAGTAGGTTTCCAGATGCAGCCGGCCTTGCTGCTTGA
Organism: Cupriavidus sp. 2SB; assembly: GCF_005503625.1. Classification (GTDB taxonomy): domain Bacteria; phylum Pseudomonadota; class Gammaproteobacteria; order Burkholderiales; family Burkholderiaceae; genus Cupriavidus. The sequence goes on from NZ_SCMX01000046.1 coordinate 8,866, forward strand.
GGTCGGCGCCCAGCTTGTCCCAGTCCATCCCTGCCTGCACGGCGATATCGCGCAGCGCCAGCACCACCCCCTCTTCCATACTCTTCAACCCGCAGACATAGAAATGGCTGTTGGTGTCGGCGAGCAGCGCGGCCAGATCCGCTGCGCGTTCGCGCATGGCGTCCTGCACATAGCGGCGCGGCTGCCCCGGCGTACGCGAAAACGCCAGGTTCACATCGATGAAATCCTTCGGCAGATTCACGAGCGGACCAAAGTACGGCAGTTCCTCGCGCGTACGGGCGCCGAAAAACAGCATCAGCTTGCCGCTCTCGAACTTGCCTGACTTGCGCAGGCGGCGGCGCCACTCGGTCATCGCACGCATCGGTGCGCTGCCCGTGCCGGTGCAGATCATGACGATATGCGAGCGCGGATGGTTCGGCATCAGGAAGCTGTTACCGAACGGGCCGATCACTTCCACGGTGTCGCCGATCTGCAGGTCGCACATGTAGTTCGAGGCCACGCCGCGCACGGCATTGCCCTGGTGATCTTCCAGCACGCGCTTGATCGTCAGCGAGAGGTTGTTGTAACCCGCCCGTTCGCCATTGCGCGCGCTCGCCACCGAATACTGGCGTGCATGATGGGGCCGACCGCTGGCATCCACGCCGGGCGGCACGATGCCGATCGATTGCCCTTCCAGAACGGGAAATGGCACCGTCCCGAAATCGAGCACGATATGGTGCGTGTCGTAGTCGCGCCCCACTTCGGTCGCACGCAGATTGCCGGTCACCGTGGCGCGTGCCGTGGTGGCTGACTTGCTCGCCTTGCCGCCGTAGAGATTCGTATAGGCATGCGCCGCCGACCACGGCGGCACCGTGGCGCCGTATTGCGCGCTCTGGAACGTCTCGCCGCCTTCGAATGCCGCAGGCAGCGTGACCACTTCCGGCGCGGGCGGCAGGCTGGCTGCTGCCGAGACACCGGCCGCCGCGAGTTCATCCTCGCTGAGTTCGGCAGGCAGTTCGTCCCAGCCCAGTTGCTCGTCCACGCTGTAGGCGCGGGCACGCGGCATGACGCGCCAGTTGTCGATCGATCCCGTGGGGCACGGCGAGATGCACGCCATGCAGCCGTTGCACGTCTCGGCGTCCACCACGTAGTTGCGGGAATCGTGCGTGATCGCGGCCACGGGGCAAGTGGCCTCGCAGGTGTTGCAGCGGATGCAGATCTCGGGATCGATCAGGTGTTGCCTGATGACCTGGATGTCGGACATGTCCATGGTGTTCTCCGGGTAACGCGGCGCGCCACGGCGGGCGCGCCTCCCGACGGGTCAGTTGAAGCGCACGTACTCGAAATCCACCGGCTGGCGGTTGATGCCCATGACCGGCGGCGCGATCCAGTTGGCGAACTTGCCGGGCTCGACCACGCGCCCCATCAGGCCCGCCACGAACGCGCGGTCTCCCGGCGTGGGCAGCCATTGATCCACGTAGTCGCGCCATTCCGCATCGGGAATCACGCGCCCTTCCGGCGACACCTTCACGCCAGCCAGCGCGCCGATATTGCGGTGGAACGCCTTGTGCGGCACCTTGAGCCGGAACGGAATGCCCGCTTTCTCGATGACCTTGTTCCAGCGTTCCACACCGGCCACGCTGTCTTTGATGTAGTCATCGCGCAGCACCTCGTTGAGCGCGTTGAGCATCGGCACTTCCTTCTCCACCAGCTTGCCGCCTACCGCCTGCAGCACCTTGTACGTCTGGTTCTTGAGTACGTGGTCGTCAGTGCGCTTTCCTTCCTCGTACCGACCCTTGAGACCCGTGCTGTAGAACGTGGCCGCATTGCTCGACTCATCGGCGCCGAACAGATCGATCGTCACGCTGTAGTGGAAGTTCAGGTAGCGCTGTATCGTCGGCAGGTCGATCACGCCCGCGGCGCGCAGCTTGGCCGGATCATCGGTCTTCAGTTCGTTCATGACCTGACAGGTACGCTGGATCACGCGCGACACGCCGCTTTCGCCCACGAACATGTGATGCGCTTCTTCGGTCAGCATGAACTTGGTGGTGCGCGCCAGCGGATCGAACGAGCTTTCTGCCAGTGCACACAACTGGAACTTGCCGTCGCGGTCCGTGAAATACGTAAACATGAAGAACGAGAGCCAGTCCGGGGTCTGCTCGTTGAACGCCTGCAGGATGCGCGGATTGTCTTCCTGACCGCTGCGCCGTTCCAGCAACGCCTCGCCTTCCTCGCGGCCATCGCGGCCGAAGTACTTGTGCAGCAGATACACCATCGCCCACAGGTGGCGCCCTTCTTCCACGTTCACCTGGAACAGGTTGCGCAGGTCGTACATGCTCGGCGCAGTCAGGCCCAGGTGGCGCTGCTGTTCCACCGAAGCGGGTTCGGTGTCGCCCTGCGTGACGATGATGCGCCGCAGGTTGGCGCGATACTCGCCCGGGATTTCCTGCCACACGTCCTCGCCCTTGTGATCGCCAAAATGAATCTTGCGATTGGCCTCGGCCGGGTTCAGGAAGATGCCCCAGCGATAGTCCGGCATCTTGACGTGGCCGAAGTGCGCCCAGCCCTGCGGGTCCACGCTGATGGCCGTGCGCAGGTAGATATCGAAATCCTGCGAGCCATCGGGGCCCATGTCGTTCCACCAGCTCAGGTAGTTCGGCTGCCACTGTTCAAGCGCGCGCTGCAGTGTGCGGTCTTCGCTCAGGTTGACGTTGTTGGGAATCTTGTCGCTGTAGTTGATGCCGTTCATCGTGGTCTCCAGATTCGCTTGTCGCTTGTGCGGCGGGTTCAGACGCGGTTCCAGTCGAAGGCGGCCTTGTCGCCCTTGCCGTAGACCTTCAGCGCGCCCTTCTCGCCCACGGCGTTCGGGCGCTGGAAGATCCAGTTCTGCCATGCCGTCAGGCGTCCGAAGATCCGCGTGACCATGTTTTCCTGACCGTTGAAGCGCAGGTTGGCTTCCATGCCGGTCAGCGCATCGGGCGACATCGCCGCGCGTTCTTCCAGCGCGATCCGCACTTCGTCGGCCCAGTCGATATCGTCCGGATTCGATGTCACAAGACCCAGCGCGAACGCAGCATCGGCATCGAGCGGCTGCTCTGCCTTTGCGCGCACGGCTTCCATGGCGGGGACTTCGTCGTAGAAGCGGCGGCCCAGGCGGCTCTGGCCCGTGGCCATCGGATACAGGCCGAAGTTGGCGTCCGCCACGGTGATGGCCGGTGCGCGCGCTTCATCGTCGGGCAGCGCAAGGTGATAGATGCGGTCGCAGGCCAGCGCCAGTTCCAGGAACGATCCGGCAAAGCACGAACCCGGCTCCACCAGCGCGAACAGGCTGCGCGACGAGACATCGAAACGCGAGAACGTACGGCGCAGCAGGCCGATGGTTTCGCGTACCAGCCAGTGGTCCTTGTGGGCGAGCAGCGTTGCGTCCATCGCCAGCACATCGGCGGCATCGCCTTCAGCCTTGATCAGCCAGGTGCCAATGTCGAGTTCGTTGGTGCGCATCGACAGAATCGCGTCTTCCAGTTCGCGCGCCAGTTGCAGCGGATACCACGCGGCGCCGGCTTCGGCGATGGCGGCGGGGGTGGACGGCTGCGCGCCGCTCGGTCCCTTGACGATAAACGTGGCGCGGCGCGCGGGACGGTCGATCTCCACGGTGACATAGGCGTAGCGCAGGGCATCCGCTTCGATCGTGCGTTGCACCGGTACGAGCGCCACGCCCTTGGCATCGGCGGGACGATCGCTCTGTGCGGCCAGTGCCTCGGCGCGCTCGCGCACCTTCTGTGCGAAGACGGCGGGCTTGGCGATATCGTCCACCAGACGCCAGTCCTTGGCACGCTGGCCGCGCACGCCTTCGTTGGTGGTGCAGAAGATATCGGCCAGGTCATGGCGCACGTGGCGCTTGTCAGTCACGCGGGTCAGGCCGCCGGTACCGGGCAGCACGCCCAGCAGCGGCACTTCGGGCAGGCTCACCGCCGATGACCGGTCATCGATCAGCAAAATTTCATCGCAGGCCAGCGCCAGCTCGTAGCCGCCGCCCGCGCAGGCACCGTTGACCGCCGCAAGAAATTTCAGGCCGCTGTACTTCGACGAATCTTCCAGGCCGTTGCGCGTTTCGTTGGTGAACTTGCAGAAGTTGACCTTCCACGCATGGCTGCTGACGCCGAGCATGAAGATATTGGCGCCCGAGCAGAACACCTTCTCCTTGCCGCTGGTCACCACCACCGTGCGCACTTCGGGATGCTCGAAACGGATACGGTTGGCCGCATCGTTCAGTTCGATATCCACGCCAAGGTCATAGCTGTTCAGCTTGAGCTTGTAGCCATCGCGCAGGCCGGCGTTCTCGTCGATGTTCAGCGTCAGCGTGGCAATCGCCCCGTCGAACGACATGGTGAGGTGCTTGTACTGGGAAGGATCGGTCTGGTAATCGACGCGGGGCGCTGCAGTCATTTGGGTCTCCTGGGGAAGCACGATAGTTCGGTGTGCGGCCGTGTTGTGATGGAACTATAGTTCATCGCCATTCAGAATTTCAAGCATTATTTTGCATGTTTCGCGTTGAGCGACCGAAGCGGCACACTCCCGCACCGCGCACGTCGCACTCCTCACAAATCCAAGGCTTCCCGGGCCATTCCGGCGTTTCTTGCTCGTAGCGTGGCCCGCCAATCGTTAACCCTGCGCCATGCAATATATTGCTTGACACCCCTCCTGCTGGCCTCTATGTTTCAGACCTGCACAATAGTGCAGTCACAACATTGGCCCGCGCCCCCTGCGAGGCCAGGCTGGAGATCACGAATGTCCCTACCCGAATTGCTTCCCAACTATCTGGCCGGCCAGTGGCAACATGGCACCGGCGCTGGCGTGACGCTGGCCGATCCGGTGACCGGCGCATCGCTGGTGCGCGTGGATGCCACGGGCCTCGATCTGCGCGCCGGATACCGTCATGCCCGCGAGCTCGGCGGCGCGGCACTGCGGGCCATGACCTATGCGCAGCGCGCAGCCATGCTCGGCGCCATCGTCAAGGTGCTCCAGGCACACCGCGACACCTATTACGAGATCGCCACCGCCAACAGCGGCACGGTGCGCAACGATTCGGCCGTGGATATCGATGGCGCGATCTATACGGTCGGGGTGTATGCGAAGCTCGGCGAATCATTGGGCGATCGCCATTACTTGCTTGATGGCGACAGCGTGCGTCTCGGCAAGGACCCGTTGTTTGTGTCGCAGCACGTTCGCGTACCGAATCGGGGCGTGGCGCTGCTGATCAATGCGTTCAACTTCCCCGCGTGGGGACTTTGGGAGAAGGCCGCGCCCGCCCTGCTGTCCGGCGTGCCGGTCATCGTCAAACCCGCAACGGCCACCGCATGGCTCACGCAACGCATGGTGCGTGACGTGATCGACGCAAACGTGCTGCCGGAAGGCGCGCTGTCCATCGTGTGCGGCAGCGCCGCGGGATTGCTCGATCCGCTGGAACCGTTCGACGCGATTTCGTTCACAGGCTCGGCAGATACTGGTGCACTGATTCGTTCGCACAATGCCGTGACACGCCGCTCGGTACGCGTGAATGTGGAAGCAGACAGCGTCAACTCCGCACTGCTGTTGCCCGGCGAAGGATCGGACAGCGAGGCGTTCGATCTGCTCGTACGCGAAGTGGTGCGCGAGATGACCGTGAAGTCCGGCCAGAAATGCACGGCCATCCGGCGCATCTTCGTACCCGAATCGCTGTATGACGCTGCGGCGCAAGCCATCGGCGCCAAGCTAGGTCGTGTCTCCGTGGGCAATCCTCGCAACGACGCCGTACGCATGGGCGCACTGGTCAGCCGCGCGCAGTTCGATGCCGTGAAAGCCGGCATCGCCAACTTGCGCGAACAGACCGAGGTGCTGTTCGATGGCAGCGCCACGCCGCTGGTGGATGCCGACCCATCCATCGCCTGCTGCATCGGCCCCACACTGCTGGGCGCGCGCGATGCCGATGATGCGGCACGGGTTCACGAGACCGAAGTCTTCGGCCCCGTCGCCACGCTCGTGCCTTATCGTGACTCCGCGCATGCGCTCGCCCTGATCCGGCGCGGCGAAGGCTCGCTTGTGGCATCGCTCTATGGCAGCGATAACGCAGCGCTCGCGCAGGCTGGCGTGGCACTGGCGGATAGCCATGGCCGCGTGCATGTGGTGTCACCCGATGTCGCATCGATCCACTCCGGCCACGGCAACGTGATGCCGCAATCGGTACACGGCGGACCGGGCCGCGCGGGCGGTGGCGAGGAACTGGGCGGATTGCGCGCGCTCGATTTCCACCATCGCCGCTGTGCGATTCAGGCCAGTAGCGCCGTGACCGCACTGCTCTGAAGCTTTCCACCTTCCTTTACCTTCCACCACCCACAACAATAAAAACCACTTGGGGAGACAACCCATGCAAGCCCACCCTGCTGCCCTGCCCCCTGGCACCCCGTTCAACCTGGCCGATCATCTGCTGGCCTGCAACGCTGCACGTCCTGACAAGACCGCCTTTATCGACGATGCCGGCGCGCTCGACTACGGCACACTGGCCGACCGCGTGCGACGCATGGCCGCTGCACTCAAGACACTGGGCATCCACCGCGAGGAACGCGTGCTGCTGCTGATGCACGACTGCAACGACTGGCCCGTGTCGTTCCTGGGCGCCATGTATGCAGGCGTGGTGCCCGTCGCCGTCAACACGCTGCTGACCGCCGACGATTACGCGTACATGCTGCGGCATTCGCGCGCGCAGGCGGCGCTGGTATCGGCCTCGCTATTGCCGATCTTGCGCGAGGCCATGGCACAGGGCGGGCATGAGTTGCAAAACATCCTCGTCAGCGGCGAACCCGACAGCGGGCAGAGCGATGAAGTCAACGTCCACACCATCGACGATCTGCTCGCCACGCACGCGCCATTGCCTGCCCCTGCCGCCACGCATCCCGACGATCCCGGTTTCTGGCTGTACTCGTCAGGCTCCACAGGTCGCCCGAAGGGCGTGCTGCACAGCCAGGCCAATGCGTACTGGACCGCCGAACTCTATGGCAAGCCCGTGCTGGGCCTCACCGAGCACGATGTGTGTTTCTCCGCCGCCAAGCTGTACTTCGCCTATGGTCTCGGCAATGGCCTCACGTTTCCGCTCAGTGTGGGTGCCACGGTGGTGTTGATGGCGGAGCGTCCCACGCCCGATGCCGTATTCCGTCGCCTCACGACGCATCGCGCCACCGTATTGTTCGGCGCGCCCACCGGCTATGCGGGCATGCTCGCCTCGCCCGCGTTGCCCGCGCGGCAGGACGTGGCGCTGCGGTTGTGTTCGTCTGCGGGCGAGGCATTGCCTGCGGAAATCGGTGAACGTTTCACGCGGCATTTCGGGTGCGAGATCGTCGATGGCATCGGCTCCACGGAGATGCTGCACATCTTCCTGTCGAACCGTCCTGGCCAGGTGCGCTACGGCACCACGGGCTGGCCCGTGCCCGGCTACAGCGTGGAGTTGCGCGACGACGACGGACAGCCCGTGCCCGATGGCGAAGTGGGCGACCTCTATATCCAGGGCCCGAGCGCCGCGCTGATGTACTGGGGCAATTGCGAGAAATCGCGCGATACGTTTCGCGGCACATGGACGCGCAGCGGCGACAAGTACCTGCGCAACGCCGATGGCACCTACCAGTACGCGGGCCGCAGCGACGACATGCTCAAGGTCAGCGGCATCTATGTCTCGCCCTTCGAGGTGGAAGCCACGCTGATCCTGCATCCCGCCGTGCTGGAAGCCGCCGTGGTGGGTGTGCCCGATGCGGAAGGACTGACGAAGACACGCGCATACGTGGTGCTCAAGCCGGGCGCCGCCGTCGAGGAATCCGAACTGAAGGCGTTCGTGAAGGATCGGCTCGCCCCGTACAAGTACCCGCGCACGATCATCTTCCTGCCCGTGCTGCCCAAGACCGCCACCGGCAAGATCCAGCGCTTCCGGCTTCGCGAACTTGAAGCGGTGCCCGCCTGAATCCAGACGTCCTTTCCAAGGAGCCCCTCATGCGTCAGATCGACATGTATCGCCTTGCCGACGAGGCAAGATTCAATCGCTTCCACGCGTCGCTGCTGTTCTGGTGTTCGATCATCATCATCTTCGACGGCTACGACCTGGCCGTGGTGGGCATTGCCCTGCCGTCGATCATGAAGGAGATGGGCGTCGATGCCACGCAGGCCGGCTTCATGGTCAGCTCTGCACTGTTCGGCATGATGTTCGGCGCCGTGGTCATGGGCACCATCGCCGACCGCATCGGCCGCCGCCTGACCATCGCCATCTGCGTGGGCCTGTTCAGCGTCTTCACCGCTGCCGCAGGCTTTACCTCCGATCCGGTGAGCTTCAGCATCACGCGCTTTCTGGCGGGGCTCGGTATCGGTGGCGTGATGCCGAACGTGGTGGCGCAGATGACCGAATTCTCGCCCCGCAAGATTCGCGGCACCATGGTCACGCTGATGTTCAGCGGCTACTCAGTGGGCGGCATGCTCGCCGCGCTGCTCGGCAAGGGCTTGATCGAAAGCCACGGCTGGCAATCGGTGTTCCTCGCCGCCGCGTTGCCCGTCATCGTGATTCCCGCTGTACTCCGCTCGATGCCGGAATCCCTGCCCTACCTGATCCGCCGTGGCCGCATCGGTGCCGCGCAAGCCATCCTGCACCGCATGTCGCCGGGCTATGTGCCGCAGGCATCGGACCACTTCGCGCTGCCATCGACGGACACAGCCGCGCGTGCGCCGATCCGCCAGTTGTTCGAGGACGGACGCGGCTTCAGCACGCTGATGTTCTGGGTGGCGTTCTTCATGTGTCTGTTCATGGTCTATGCCCTGAGTTCGTGGCTGGCCAAGCTGATGGCGGGCGCCGGCTACAGCCTCGGCTCGGCCCTGACGTTCGTGCTCGTGCTCAACTTCGGCGCGATGGCGGGCGCAATCGGCGGCGGCTGGCTGGCCGACCGCTTCAACATCAAGTACGTGCTGGTGGGTATGTACGCGCTGGCCGCCGTCTCCATCACGCTGCTGGGCTACGGCATGCCCACGGGTGTGCTGTTCGTGGTGGTGGCATTGGCGGGCGCTTCCACCATTGGCACGCAGATCGTCACGTACGCCTATGCCGGGCAGTTCTATCCGGCCGCGATGCGTGGCACGGGTATCGGCTGGGCATCTGGCGTGGGCCGCAGCGGCGCCATCCTCGCGCCAATCGTGATCGGTGTGCTGGTGGGCATGCAACTGCCGCTGCAGCAGAACTTCATGGCGATGGCCCTGCCGGCCGTGGTCGCCGTGGTGGCGGTGCTGCTGATCGACCATCGCCGGTCGGCGTCGGGCCTCGCGACGGAGCGGGGTGAGCCAGCGGCCACAAAGGTCTCCCGCAAAGCCATCGCCTGACGTGTCCGACCTGTCCACGAATGTGGACATCTCATCGCGACAAGCGTGGCATGAGCGCCGCAGGCACGTCTTCGCTATCGCTGTGCGTCCCGGATTCGCATGATGGTTTGGCGCGAGACCGGACATGCTGGCGCTGGAATTGTGGCGTGACGAGGCATCCGTTACGTAACACGTAACGCCATCCGCCCTGCTGGCGCTCACGCCCGGATCGAGGAGAGCGACCCGCCAAGCCTTGCCCAGCAAGGCTTGGCGCAAACAAACACCGGTTTGAAGCGGCGCTGCCCGCCGTGGCACGGTCGTTGCGCTATTCGTGATACCGGCATCCGCCCCTTCATCACGACACCGCGCCATGACCATTCACACGTCCGATCACCGGTCCGCCCTGCGGCCCAGCCGTGCTGTCATCACCTATGGCACGTTCGACCTGTTCCATATCGGCCATGTCAGGTTGCTCGAACGCGTCAGGCAAATGGGAACCACGGTCATCGTCGCCGTATCGACGGACGAGTTTGCCGCCGAGAAAGGCGAGCGGACCGTGGTCAGCTACGCGCACCGTGCGGAGATCGTGCGGAATTTCAAGGGCGTGGATTTCGTGATTCCCGAGACGAGCTGGGACCAGAAGGCCAAGGACATCGCGGCCTACGATATCGACACGCTGGTCATGGGAATCAGGTGGCGCGGCCAGCTCCGGCACCTGAACGACCTGTGCGACATCCAGTATCTGCAGGAAGAACGCGGCGTCTCGGAAGACATCCTCACGGTACGTGACTCTCGTCACTTCCACGCCGCCACGCTCTCCCTGGCCATCAGCATGCATTAAATCGGCTGATGTTGCCGCCACGCAGGTGTCAGGCGGCGTTCGTCTGCCGGCCTACGCTGCGGATCAGTTGCGTGACCCGGTTCATATAGCCGTCGAACGCCTGGTTCGCCTGCGCCTGCGAAGTGATCGGCGACGCAACGGTGCGGCCTTCCGCCTCCAGCTTTGCGCGAATCTCCGGATTTGCCAGGGCTTCACCAATCGCCTTGCGCAGGACGGCCACACGATCCTCGGGCGTGCCGCGCTTCACAAAATATCCTCCGCTGATCGCATACTCGAAGTCGGGCACCTGCTTGCTCTGGGAGATCAGCGGGATATGCTTGAGCTGCGTCGGCACCACCTTCGAGAAACAGGTCAGGAGCTTGAGCCGGCCCTGCCCTGCCATGGCGTCGAAGCTCGTCTGGTACGGCAGGATCGCAAAATCCACCTCGCCACCTGCCAGCCCCTGCAGCGCCGGGGCGCCGCCCTTGTAGGGCACATGCAGAAACGGCGCGCCGATGCGTGCGCCCAGTGCATCGCCCATCAGGTGATACATGGAATCGACACCCACGGTGGCGTAGGTCATCGGCTTGCCCTTGTTCTGTTTGGCGAGGTCGAGGAACTTGTCGAACGTGTCGGCGGCCAGGCCATTGCGTACCATCAGGACGATCAGGGTTTCGCTGATCGGCGCGGCCAGAGAGAAATCCTGCGGCTTGTAGCGTGCGGCGGGATTCAGCATCGGCGCCAGGAACACCTCGTTGATCGAGCCGTGGAAGAACGTGTAGCCATCGGCGGGCGCGGACAACACCTTGTTTGCGCCGATCAAACCCGTGCCGCCCCCGTAGTTCTCCACCACCACCTGCTGCTTGACGCTGCGGCCGATCGATTCCCCGAAGATCCGTGCGGACGTGTCACTGGCACCGCCCGCCGGATACGGCACCACCAGTGCCAGCGGACGACTGGGGAACACGTCTGCGGCCCACGCGGGCAAGCCAGCGAGCATCGATGCGCCGGCCGTCAGGCCTGCGTGTTGGAGGAAGCGGCGGCGTGGCTGCGATGTCATGGTTGTCTCCTTGTTGTCTTCTGGATCAAGCGGCTCGGATCAGGCGGTTTGTATCAGGCGAGGTAGCGCGTGGCCAGCGCGGCCCAGAACGCCGCACCGATGGGCAGGGCGCGGTCATTGAAGTCGTACAGCGGGTTGTGAACCATGCAGCCGCCATCCTCCCCGAGACCATTCCCCAGGCGCACGTAGGCCCCCGGTCGGTGCTCCAGCATGTACGCAAAATCCTCGCTGCCCATCACTGGCCCACGTGCGACGACGTTGTCCGCGCCCAGCAGGTCGATCGCCACCTCCCGCGCCCGCGCGGTCTGGGCTTCGTGATTGACCAGCACCGGGTACATGCGCTCATATTGCACATCCGCCTTCAACTGGAAGCTCTGCGCCTGCGCCAGGATGAACGCGTGCAAACGGTTCTCCACATGGTTGCGCACCTGCGGATCGAGGGCCCGGATGCCGATCTTGATCGTCGCGCTCTCTGGCACCACGTTGTAGGTTGCACCTGCCTGGATCGAGCCGACCGTAATGACTGCGGACTTGAGCGCGTCAACCTCGCGACTCACGATGGATTGCAGGCCGAGCACCATGCTGGCGGCGCCCTGCATCACGTCGATGCCGTGGTGCGGCATGGCGCCGTGCGCGGAGCGGCCGGTCAGCGTCACGGTGGCACGATCGAAGGAGGCCATCGCGGGGCCGGCGATCATGCCGATCTGGCCGACGGGCAAGCCCGGCGCGTTATGCAAGGCGTAGATCTCATCGCACGGAAACAGCTCGAAAAGCCCCTCCTGCACCATGCGCAGCGCCCCGCCTTCGTTTTCTTCGGCAGGCTGGAAGATCAGGTTGAGCGTGCCGTTGAAGTCCGCCGATTCCGCCAGGTAACGCGCGGCACACAGCAGAATGGCCGTGTGGCCATCGTGCCCACAGGCGTGCATCTTGCCGGGCAATGTGCTGGCGTAGTCGAGGCCAGTCTTCTCCTGGATCGGCAGCGCATCCATGTCGGCACGAATGCCCAGCGTCCTGCTGCCGCTTCCTTTCTTCAACGTCCCCACCACACCCGTCGTGCCGAGGCCCCGATGGACCTTGTAGCCCCAGGCGGCCAATTGCTCCGCCACGAGATCGCTGGTGCGGCGCTCCTCGAACGCCAGTTCCGGATGGGCGTGGATCTGATGGCGAATCGCCACGAATTCGGGCGCAATCGTCTGGATGAACTTCTGCAGCGCGGCGCTGGAGTCTGGTGTCATGGTGTTGTGGGCGTCGACAGGGATAAGGCATTATCTGCAGACTCGACCGTGGCATCCATGACAACTCATGGTCGTGATTGTTGTATAACCTGCAACGTTTGGAACCGCAGTCAACACCGCAGTCAACACCGCAGTCATCACCGCAATCAAAGCGCCGGAAACCTATGGAAGACGTACTGGACCGCAAGCGGGCGCTGTGCCTGCTGCAGATCATCGAGACGGGATCGGTGCGCGGCGCGGCGGACGCGCTATCTGTCGATCCGTCCATGGTCAGCCGGGCCGTGGCCCGGCTCGAACAGGACACAGGGCTTACCCTGCTGGAGCGTCGCGGCCGTGGCGTGGTCGTCACTGACGCAGGCCGCATGCTGGCCCTGTTCGCGCGCCGCCAGCAAGACCTGCACGAGACGTTCCTGGCGGAGATGGATAGCCTGAAGAATGCGCAGCAAGGTCACATCGAACTGGTATTCGGCGAAGGCTTTGTCGATATGGTGCTGGAGCCGGTATTGAGCGATTTCATGCGCGACCGGCCAGGCGTCACGTACAACCTGCGGGTTGCCGGCACGGAGGATTCGGTGCGCTGGCTTGTTGAAGACATGGCGCATATCGGTCTGGTGTTTCAGCCGCCCAACGATGACCGCTTGCGGTCCCACTACTCCCGGCTGTCTCCGATCCGCGTCTACGTCCGCCGCGACCATCCGCTGGCCAAGCGCCGCAAAGCGCTGACGCTGGCGGAGTTGGCGCCGCATCAGGGTGCCGCGCTCGTGGGATCGTTCGGTGTGCGCAAGCACGTCCAGGCGGCGGAACTGGACGAGCACGTGACGCTGAGACCCATGGTGGAAACGAACTCGTTCCGCGTCTTGTGGGAATTCGCGGCGCTGGGCCTTGGCTACATCATGACGCCGCGCTCCGTGCCACTGAAGGGTACGCAGTTTGCCGATCTCGTACCGATCGCGCTGGCCAATCCCATCCTGAACAACAGCCGCATCCACGTGGTCACGCGCGCCGGACGTCCGCTCTCGCCCGTTGCCAAGAGCATGCTCGCGCACGTGGTCAGGAAATTGCCGGCGGCATTGGGGCCGGGCACCTGACGGCACCCGACCCGACACAGCCCTACTCTTCCTGGAAAGCCTCCTCGCGCTTCGCCTTGATCGACGGCAGCGCCACCACCGCAACCAGCGCGAGTGCTGCCACCAGCAACCCCAGCGAGAGCGGGCGCGAGACGAACACCGAGAAATCTCCACGCGACAGCAACAACGTGCGGCGGAAGTTCTCCTCCATCATCGGGCCGAGCACGAAGCCGAGCAGCAACGGCGCAGGTTCGCAGCGCAACTTCAGGAACAGGTAGCCCACCATGCCGCAGGCGGCTGCCACGAAGACGTCGAACACGGTGTTGTTGACCGAGTAGACACCGATGCTGCAGAACACCAGGATCGCCGGATACAGAAAGCGATAGGGCACCGTCAACAGCTTCACCCAGATGCCGATCAGCGGCAGGTTCAGCACCACCAGCATGAAGTTGCCGATCCACATCGAAGCGATCAGGCCCCAGAACAGCGACGGGTTGCTGGTCATCACCTGCGGACCCGGCTGGATGTTGTGAATCGTCATGGCACCCACCATCAGCGCCATCACGGCGTTAGGCGGAATGCCCAGCGTGAGCAGCGGAATGAAGGAGGTCTGCGCGGCCGCGTTGTTGGCGGACTCGGGACCGGCCACGCCTTCCACGGCACCCTTGCCGAATTCGTGCGAATACTTCGACGTCTTCTTTTCCAGCGAATACGCCGCGAACGATGCCAGCGACGCGCCACCGCCGGGCAGGATGCCGAGCGCCGAACCCAGCATCGTGCCACGCAGGATGGCCGGAATCATGCGCCGGAAGTCTTCCCGCGTGGGGAACAGTCCGGTCACCCTGTCCGTGAACGTCTCGCGTGTCTCCTTCTGCTCCAGGTTGGCGATGATCTCCGCGAAACCGAACAGGCCCATCGCCAGCGCGGTGATGCTGATACCGTCGGTCAGTTCGGGCACGTCGAACGAGAATCGTGCCGCGCCCGAATTGACATCGGTGCCCACCAGGCCAAGCAACAGGCCCAGCACGATCATGGCCACCGCCTTGACCAGTGACCCCGACGCCAGCACCACCGCCCCGATCAGCCCGAGCACCATCAGCGAGAAGTACTCGGCTGGCCCGAACTTGAAAGCCAGTTCGGACAGCGGCGTGGCAAACGCCGCAAGGATCAGCGTGGCGACGCTGCCAGCAAAGAACGATCCGATGCCAGCCGTTGCCAACGCCACACCCGCACGACCGCGACGAGCCATCTGGTAGCCGTCGAGCGTGGTACAGACCGACGAGGATTCGCCCGGCAGGTTGACGAGAATCGCGGTCGTGGAGCCGCCATACTGCGCGCCGTAGTAAATACCGGCCAGCATGATCAGCGCTGCCACCGGCGGCAGCGTGTATGTCACCGGCAGCAACATGGCGATGGTGGCCAGCGGCCCCAGGCCCGGCAGCACGCCAATCAGCGTGCCGAGCACGCAGCCGAGAAAAGCGTAAGCGAGATTCTGCAGCGATAGCGCCGTGGAGAACCCCAGCGACAAATGGCTCAACAGTTCCATCGTGGGTCTCCTAGTTGGCGAGGAATGCCGGCCATACCGGCATCTGCAGGTTGATGCCATACACGAATGCGAACGTGCTGATGATCACCAGCACCACCGCGTTCAATATCGCGCCCTTCCAGCTGAACTCGTGACTGGCCATCGACGACACCAGCACAAGCACCAGCACCGACAGCACCATGCCGAGCGGCTTGAGGATCAATCCGAACAGCACCACCGATCCCAGCACCCACAACAGCGTCTTGATATCCCAACGCGCCATGCGATCCGCTTCGGCCTTGACCGACACCGATCCAACCGCCACCACGACACCCAGCAGCGCAAGCACGATGCCCAGCCAGAACGGGAAATAGCCTGGCCCCATGCGCGCCGCCGTCCCCATCGTGTAACCGCGCGCGACCCATGAAAAAGCGAGTCCCACCGCGATAAACATCAGTCCGGACAAGAAGTCCGTCTGCCTCCGAATTTGCATATCTTCGTCCCCGTATCCGTATCCATATGTCCGGCAGAAATGCCTGCCGCGCCCCTTGCGCACCGACCTCTGCTGGCGGCTTTGATGCACGGGAGAGCGTGACAATACATCATGTCGTGATGTATTTGGGCAAAGCTAGGGGAAATCCCGGACGAATCCGCAGAGGGTGGAGCCAGGTGATTGGCGTGCCTATAAAGACAACACCCCGGAAGACCGTGATCTTCCGGGGTGTTGCAGCCTAGGCCGATGGGGCGATGCGACTCAGCCCAGGATCAGCCACCCCAGCGCAGCACAAGCGGATCGAGCCGTCGCGCAATCGCGAGCAGTTCCTTGCGGGTTTCAGGGTGCATGGCCGGCATGGGATGGCGCGGTGCTTCGCACGCAATCACGCCACCTTCCTTCATGAGCGCCTTCGCGGTCAGGATGCCCCCCTGGCGGTTCTCATGATTGATCAAGGGGAGCCATCGCTGGTACAGCGTAAAGGCCAGTTCGGCGTCGCCATTCCGATGGGCGTTCAGGATCGGCCGGATACCGTCCGGGAAGCCGCCGCCGGTCATCGCGCCGGTCGCCCCTGCTTCGAGATCGGCCAGCAGCGTAATGGCCTCCTCGCCGTCCCATGGACCTTCCACTGCATCGCCACCCAGGCGGATCAACTCCCGCAGCTTGTTGGCCGCCCCCGGCGTTTCGATCTTGAAATACGACACCTGCCCGATCTCGCGCGCCATGCGTGCCAGGAACGGCGCCGACAGCACCGTGCCACTGGCTGGCGCGTCCTGGATCATGATCGGGATGTCGATTGCGTCCGACAGCCGCGCATAGAAGTCGTAGATGCCGGCTTCCGGCACACGGAACGTGGCACCGTGGTAAGGCGGCATCACCATGACCATCGCTGCGCCCATTCGCTGGGCGTGCAGGCTACGCTCGATGCAAATGCGCGTAGCGTAGTGCGTGGTCGTGACGATCACCGGCACGCGCCCGGCCACGTGTTCAAGCACCGTGCGAGTCAGCACCTCGCGTTCGTCGTCGGTGACAGCGAACTGCTCCGAGAAATTGGCCAGGATGCACAGGCCGTCCGACCCCGCATCGATCATGAAGTCGACCGCGCGCTTCTGACTCTCGAGGTCGAGCTCACCCGCTTCGTCGAACGTGGTGGGCACCACAGGGAAGATGCCGCGATAGCGCGGGTTCTGCAGGTTGGGCATGGCGGTTCCTTCAGATGGCGTTCAGGTGGCGGTGTGCGGCGCAGGCGCCGCGGCCGGGCGCGGTTCCAGCGCGGCGCGTACCACAAAGGTCATGACGACCGCGAACAACAGCATCGCGGCGAGGAAGTAGAGGCCGGCGGCCAGGCTGCCCGTGGCGTCCTTGATCACGCCGATACCGAACGGGCCCAGGTAGCCGCCCAGGTTCGCCAGCGAGTTGATCGTGGCAATGCCCACCGCCGCGCTGGCCCCGGTCAGGAACTGGCCCGGCAGCGCCCAGACCACGGCCTGGATCGAATAGATCGAGAATGCGGTCAGGCAGATGAACAGGAATTGCAGCGCTGGCGTTTGCACCCAGGCGCTGGCCGCCATGGTGACCGCCGCTGCCGCCGAGACCACCACGATATGCCAGTAGCGCTCACCCTTGCGGTCGGAATGGCGCGGCACCAGGTAGAGCCCCGCCACGGCGAACAGGTAGGGGATTGCCGACAACCAGCCTGTGGTCACGTCGCTGACGCCGAATTGCTTGATGATCGTCGGCAGCCACAGCGACAGCCCGTAGATACTCAGCGGGAAAGGCAGGAACAGCAGCGACAGCAACAGCACGCGCTTGTCCTTGAGCGCAGCCAGCGGGTTGCCGTGCGACTTCAGCCCGAAAGTCTTCTGGTCGGCTCCCAGTTCGCGCTCGATCCATGCCCGGTCTCCCGCCGCCAGCCACTTCGCGTCGGCGGGAGACTCCGGGATCAACCGCAGCGTAGGAACGCAGAGCAGTACGGCAGGAAGACCGCTGATGACAAACAGCGTCTGCCAGTTCGACAGCCCGAACAGGCCCGGCGTCGACAGCACCCAGCCGGCGATGGGGCCGGTAATGATCAGCGCGATGGGTTGCGCCAGCACCAGCAATCCGATGATGCGTGCGCGGTGCCGCATCGGGAACCACTTGGTCAGGAAGTACAGAATGCCCGGATACAGCCCCGCCTCCGCCGCACCCAGCAGGAATCGCAGCACGTAGAACGTGGTGGCGTTGTGGATCAGCGCCATCAGCATCGTGATGACGCCCCAGGTGAACAGGATGCGCGCAAACCAGCGGCGCGCACCGAAGCGCTCCAGGGCCAGGTTGCTCGGCACCTCGCACAGGAAGTAGCCGACGAAAAACAGTCCGGCGCCCAGCCCGTAGGCGGCATCGCTGATGCCAGCCGCCGCGTTCATGTGCAGCTTGGCAAAGCCCACCACCGAACGGTCGATATAGGCCACCACGTAAATCAACGCCAGGAACGGTATCAACTTGCGCGTCAGCATCGCGATGATGCGCGACTCTTCCGATTGATTGCTCATCGTTGTCTCCTCGTCTTGTTTTTGGTTTGTTCAGTGGGAATGGCGCGGCACGTCAGCGCCGCGGCAACCTACCAGGAAGTCGAGATCGCAGCCCTCGTCGGCCTGCAGGACGTGCTGCACATAGAGCCGTTGGTAGCCGCCCTGCCCGGCCCGTCCATCGGGACCCGGCGGCTGGAATCCCTCCATACGGTCTGCCAGTTCCTCCTGCGTGATGTCGAGGTGCAGCGTGCCGGCGTCGCAGTCGAGTTCGATCCAGTCGCCATCGCGCACGGCAGCCAGCGGGCCACCGGCCGCGGCCTCGGGCGCTACGTGCAGCACCACGGTGCCGTAGGCGGTGCCGCTCATGCGCGCATCGGAGATCCGCACCATGTCCTTGACGCCCTGGCGCAACAGCTTGGGTGGCAGGCCCATGTTGCCCACCTCGGCCATGCCGGGATAGCCCTTGGGTCCGCAGTTCTTCATCACGAGTATCGAGTCGGCATCGACATCGAGCGACTCATCGACGATGCGCGCCTTGTAGTGCTCCAGGTTCTCGAACACCACGGCGCGGCCACGGTGCTTCAGCAGTTCAGGCGTGGCGGCCGACGGCTTGAGTACCGCACCGCGTGGCGCCAGGTTGCCGCGCAGCACGCGGATGCCGCCATCGGCAATCAGCGGTTGGTCGAGCGGGCGGATGACCTCGTCATTGAAATTGGGCGCCTCGCGGACGTTGTCCCACAGCGAGCGGCCATTGACGGTCAGCGCATCCGGATTCGGCAGCAGCCCCGCTTCGCCCAGCCGGCGCAGCACCGCAGGCAATCCGCCCGCGTAGTAGAACTCCTCCATCAGGAAACGGCCGGACGGTTGCAGATCGACAATGGTCGGCGTATCGCGGCCAATGCGGGTCCAGTCCTCCAGTTCCAGCGGCACGCCCATGCGGCCCGCGATGGCCTTCAGGTGGATCACGGCGTTGGTAGAACCTCCGATGGCCGCGTTGGTGCGGATCGCGTTCTCGAACGCTTCGCGCGTCAGTACTTTGGACAGGCACAGCCCTTCCAGCGCCATCTCGACGATGCGGATACCGGACATGTGCGCCAGCACGTAGCGGCGTGCGTCCACCGCCGGAATTGCCGCGTTGTGCGGCAGCGTGACGCCTAACGCCTCGGCCATGCAGGCCATGGTGGATGCGGTGCCCATGGTGTTGCAGGTGCCAGCCGAACGCGACATGCCGGCTTCGGCCGACAAGAAGTGATGCAGGTCGATCTCGCCGGCCTTGAGCGATTCATGCAACTGCCAGACCGCCGTGCCTGAGCCGATGTCCTTGCCGTCGAGCTTGCCGTTGAGCATCGGTCCCCCGCTGACCACGATGGCCGGGACATCGCAGCTTGCCGCGCCCATCAGCAGCGCCGGCGTGGTCTTGTCGCAACCGGCCAGCAGCACCACGGCATCGACGGGGTTGCCCCGGATGGCTTCCTCGACGTCCATCGCCGCCAGGTTGCGCGTGAGCATCGCCGTGGGACGCAGGTTCGATTCGCCGCTCGAAAACACCGGAAATTCCACCGGGAAACCGCCCGCCTCGTAGACGCCGCGCTTCACGTGTTCGGCAATTTTCCGGAAGTGCGCGTTACAGGGTGTCAGTTCCGACCACGTATTGCAGATGCCAATGATCGGCCGGCCATCGAACTCGTGATTGGGAATTCCCTGGTTCTTCATCCAGCTTCGGTACATGAAGCCGTTCTTGTCGGCGGTGCCGAACCAGTGGGTGGAGCGGAGCTTGGGTTTCGAATCCGGCATGAGGGTTCCTGAATACGGCGGACGCATGCGGCGAGGCGGGACACGAGGCCGGCGTCGGGCATGACATCGGGTTGGGGCAATGAAGGGCGTCTCCCGCCCGGGGTGCGCGAGTGGCGCGGGCGATTGTTGTTTTCGAATGAGCGGCAGTCTACGCACCTATCGGATATGCTTCCAATGAAAAAGCACGCCGCTGCGATACCGATTCACGCATTGGTAATAACCCTATGCCCACCGCTCCCCCGTGGTACATCCGCGCCCGTCTCAAGACACGGCAGTTGCTGTTGCTCGTGGCGTTGGCCGAAGAAGGCAACATCCACCGCGCCGCTGCCGTGCTGAACATGACCCAGCCGGCGGCATCTAAGCTGCTTCGTGAACTCGAGGAAATGCTGGGCGTTCCGCTGTTCGAACGCTTGCCACGCGGGATGCGGCCAACACGCTATGGCGACGCCATGATCCGTCATGCGCGCGCGGTGGTCGGCAGCCTGGATCAGGCGCAGGAGGAGGTCATGGCGCTGCAGGCCGGGCGGCTCGGCCACGTGGCCGTTGGCGCGATCACCTCGCCTGGCGTCACGCTACTGCCACCGGCCGTGGCAATGCTCAAGCGGGAAAGCCCCGGCCTGCGCATATCGCTGGAAATCGAGAACAGCAACGTACTGCTTGAACGGCTGGCACAGGAGAAGCTCGACCTCGTGGTGGCACGCCTGTTCGCCGAGCATGACAAGCTGCACCTGCGCTACGAGCCACTGGCCGCCGAGCCTGTCTGCGTGGTGGTACGCCGCGATCATCCGCTGCTGCGCGCGGCGGCGCTGTCGCTGGCCGATCTCGAACGCGCGGGCTGGATCGTCCCGCCAGCAGGCAGCGTGCTGCGCCACCGCTTCGACCTGATGTTCCAGCGCGCCAGCCTGATTCCACCCACCAATGTCGTGGAAACTGCCGCGCTGTTGTTCGTGACGCAGATGATCGAGTCCAGCGACATGCTGGGCGTGCTGGCCGCCGATGTCGCCGCGTACTACGCCAGGCACGGCATGGTGGCAATCCTGCCGCTCGACGTGCCTTGCCACATGGATGATTTCGGCATCATCACGCGCACTGACCGGCTGCTGTCTCCGGCCGCCGAGCAGATGGCCGAAGCACTGCGGACCGTATCGAGTGCGATATACGGCGACGCGGAGAGCGCCAGACATTGAATACGGTGACGCCTCGATACGGTGGAGCGTGGGATACGCGCTTCGTCCTTCATGAAACGCGCTCGCGAAGCCTGCGCGGCGAGAACTTGAGACTCAGCAGCACGGATAGCAGGATCACCGTACCGACAATGGCGAGCGACCATTGCACGGGCATATGAAACCACGGGGCAGCCAACATCTTGCCGCCGATGAAGATCAGCACCAGGGCGAGCCCGTACTTGAGAAGGTGAAAGCGCAGCGACATGTCTGCCAGCAGGAAATAGAGTGCACGCAACCCCATGATGGCAAAGATGTTGGAGGTGAAGACGATGAAGGGGTCGGTGGTGACCGCAAAGATTGCCGGGATGCTGTCCACGGCGAAGACCAGGTCGCTGGCCTCGATCATGATCAACACCAGGAACATCGGCGTGGCCCAACGCATACCGTCGATCCGCACAAAGAACTTGTCGTTGTGAAATGCAGTTGTGATGCGCATGTGGCGGCGCAGCCAGCGCAATAGCGGATTCCTCTCCAGGTCAGGCTGTTTCTCCGCAAATACAAGCATCTTGATGCCGGTGATCACCAGAAAGACACCGAAGACATACAGGACCCAGGCGAATTCGCTGACGAGCCATACACCGGCCAGGATCATGCCCGCACGCATCACGATGGCGCCGAGTACGCCGTAGAGCAGCACCCGCCGCTGCAATTCGGGGGGCACCGCAAAGAAGCTGAAGATCATGACGAAGACAAACATGTTGTCGATCGACAGCGACTGTTCGATCAGGTAGCCGGTGATGAACTCCAGTGCCTTACTGTTGGCGATGTCGCGGCTGGCATGCGTGTCGAGATACCACCAGAGCAGACCGGCAAACGTGCCCGCCATCGTCATCCATGCCACGACCCAGATGCCCGCTTCCCTGACCGAGACGCGATGCGCCTTGTTGCCACCGAAAACGAACAGGTCCAGCGCCAACATCGTCAGCACGAACACCACGAAGCCAGCCCACATCGGACCGGTAGCGAACGATTCCATCATCATGATTGCGTGGGCAAGGGATGCCGGCCGTACGTCCGATTTGCAGCGGCCGGCAGATTGGCGATCCAGAATCCGGCGCGGAAGCGCTTTACTCTCTCAGCCGCCGAGCAGGTTTCCGACGCGCGATGGCATTCATGCCTGACTGGCCAGAAGCAAGGCGAGACCGGCACCCAACCCTGCCGGTATGCCGACGCGCTCGATCAATGGGGCGGGCGGGCCGCCAATGACCTCGACGGGAACGGGGCAACTCTCCAGCAACTGGTTGGTGAGGGAATGCTCCACCGCACGCACCAGCGCGCTCTTGCGCGCGGTGCCGATCAGCACGCGGTCGCAGTGCAACCGCTGCGCCACATCCACGATACTCCGCACCGTCTCGCCTATCTGGAGGTGCTCGGCAAACGGCACGCCAGCCGCATGGAACATCGCTCTGGCCGCGGCAAGCTCCTCGTCGGCACGTTCGCGCTGGAAGTCGTCGCGTAGCGTGCGTTCGATGTAGTGGTTCACATTGCGCGAGAACGGGGGCTGAACGTTCAACAAATGGATATGACGGGCCTCGCCCTGAAGGTATTCTCCGATAGCCTGCCGTACCGCCAGCAATGCGCTCGGCGAACCGTCGCAAGGTACAAGTAGCGTGGCCATGTCTGTGCCTCCTGGAGGGGCGTGCACGCACGTCAGGACCGCGACCGCCGGGGTCCTGGTGGTCTGCACTCACTGCAGTCGATAACTGCAATCTAGGGGGTAAACCTCCCAGCGAAAAGCAGATTGTTCGGATACCATCATTCGAAAAAACGGGAGGATTTCGCCTGCAAGACCAGGCGCCGACAAGGGCAATCCTCATGAACTACAAGCACCTGCACTACTTCTATCACGTAGCCAGGCTGGGTAGCGTCAGCCTGGCCAGCAAACGCCTGCATCTGTCGCCACAGACCATTAGCGGACAAATTCAGTTGTTCGAGGCATGCCTCGGCACACCGCTATTCGCCAAGAGCGGCCGTGGCTTGCAGCTCACGGAATCGGGGCGCATGGTGTTGGGGTATGCCGAAGCCATCTTCTCGATGGGCGCGGAACTCGAGGAAGCCGTACGGGCGTCGCCCTGCCAAGGCAAACCCCTGGAATTCCGCGTGGGCGTTGCTGACGCGGTGCCGAAAACCATCGCTTGCCGGCTGATCGAACCGGCGACGCAATTGCCTGGACCCGTCCGCATTGTGTGCCGCGAATGGAAGCTCGAACTGTTGCTTGCCGAACTGGCCCTTCACCGCATCGATCTCGTCATCGCCGATGCGCCGATTCCTTCGGCGGTCAGCATACGCGCCTTCAATCACCGGCTCGGCGGCTCGGGGATCAGCTTCTTTGCCGCCCCGGCGCTGCACGACCTCTGCAAGCAGCCCTTCCCTGCGTGTCTCGACGGGGCGCCAATGCTCATGCCCGCAGAGGATTCCGCGGTTGGGCAGCGACTGCGGCAGTGGCTGCAGTCGCTGTCGCTAACCCCGCGCATCGTTGGCGAATGCGATGACAGCGCACTCGCCAAGGAATTTGGCCGTCGCGGGCTCGGCATCTTTATCGGACCCACCGTGCTGGAGCAAGACATCGAAAACCAGTTCGGTGCGCGCGCACTCGGTGCGACCTCGGAAGTTGCAGAAGAGTTCTTTGCCATCTCCGTTGAACGCCGCATCACGCATCCATGCGTGACAGCGATTACCGCGTCCGCGCGTAACGAACTGTTTGCGAGGACAGCACGAGATCGACGGTCACGTCGCCCCGGCACCTGAACCCGATTCGTACACGGGTTTCGATTGTCTACGACGGAGGGCGTAACGGCAGCAGACGATGGTCGCACCACCCGGCGCTTCCCCTGCAAAAATACTGCGTCGAAGCGCATGTTTTGCGCGCGCAATCCGCTTTGGGAATGCTAGGCTGAAGCCCTTTTGCAAGCTGGGCACCGACTCTGCGGTTGCCATTTCTCAAGGAGCTTAAGCATGACGACTCAACCAGGTTCGCCCGAAAAGAAAACCGCCTACTGGGGCGTTCCGTGGGAAGACGCCTATGGCTATGCGAAAGCGGTGCAGGTAGGTAACGACATCTACGTGTCCGGTCAACTCAGCCACGACAGCCATGGCAATCTGATCGCGCCAGCCGCGCTTGACGCGAACGGCAAGCCGAGCGACTTCTCCACCATGGAAGCCCAGATGCGTGCCACCTACGAGAACCTCGCCACCCTTCTCGGTCGATTCGGCGCAACGCTGGACAATGTCGTGGAAGAGACCGTCTACGTTCTCGATGTCGACGCGGCCTTCGCCATGGCAG
Source organism: Cupriavidus sp. 2SB (assembly GCF_005503625.1). Classification (GTDB taxonomy): domain Bacteria; phylum Pseudomonadota; class Gammaproteobacteria; order Burkholderiales; family Burkholderiaceae; genus Cupriavidus. The sequence goes on from NZ_SCMX01000046.1 coordinate 33,221, forward strand.
GCAAGGTCCGCAAGGCGGCATACGGCACAGAGCGCCCGCAATGTGCCAGCAACCTGATCGGCGTCTCCCGACTGGCCATGCCGCCGCAGTTGATCGAAATTGCCTGCAAGGCCGTGCTGAGTCCGACAGCAACGGCCTGAGGTCAGCGCCCGCGTGTGGTGACGTCGGGTAGCGGACGGCAATCGCTGCCATTCCAGCTCGCTGGAGATAGCGATACGCCGCCGCTTCGTCCCCAAGCACCGAAATAGGGCGTGCAGCGGCGCGCGGGGTCCAGCGGCACGAACACTGCGGTGTCATCGTCGTAGATCTCCGCAACGAGACAATCCGACGGCGAGCCGGGATCGCAGGCGAGCGCCCCGCATTCGAGCACATGGCCGACGTGGTATGCCAGGCCTGCATCAATGCCGCGCCGGATCATGTCAGACACCCTGCGTTCAGTGCGCGGCAGCTTCTCCTGCACCGATGCCGGTTTCCGAGCGCAGTTCCTGCGCCTCGAATCCCGCCTTGTCGAGCAGGGCCCGTTTGGACCTGTCGGTGACCGAGAACAGCCAGATGCCGACGAATCCGATCGTCATCGAGAACAGTGCCGGCGAGGTGTAGGGGAACGGCGCGCTCTTGAAGTGGAACACGTCGACCCACACTGCCTGCGACAGTACGGTGAGTACCACCGCCGACAACAGGCCCAGGAAGCCACCGATCATCGCACCGCGTGTGGTGCAGCCCTTCCACAACACCGAGAGAAAGAGCACCGGGAAGTTGGCCGATGCCGCGACCGCAAACGCTAGTGACACCATGAACGCGATGTTCTGCTTTTCGAACACGATGCCCAGCACCACGGCTATGACGCCGAGCACAACCGTGGTGATCTTGGACACGCGCAACTCCATGGCACTGGTTGCCTTGCCGTGCTTGAAGACGGTCTGGTAGAGGTCGTGGGACACCGCCGAGGCGCCCGCCAGCGTCAGCCCTGCCACAACGGCCAGGATGGTCGCGAATGCCACGGCCGAGATAAAGCCCAGGAAGACGTTGCCACCCACCGCATTGGCCAGGTGAACGGCCGCCATGTTGACGCCGCCCAACAGCTTGCCGCTGCCATCCTGAAAACTGGCATTGGTACTCACCAGCACGATCGCACCAAAGCCGATGATGAACGTGAGGATGTAGAAATAGCCAATCCAGGTGGTCGCCCAGAACACTGACTTGCGGGCTTCCTTGGCATTGGGCACCGTGAAAAAGCGCATCAGGATGTGCGGCAGGCCGGCAGTGCCGAACATCAGCGCAATCCCGAACGAGATGGCCGATATCGGATCCTTGATGAAGTTGCCCGGACTCATGATGGAGTCCTTCTTCGCATGCACTTCTACCGCCTTGGCAAACAGCGCCTCAGGGCTGAAATGGAACTGGGCCAGCACCATGAACGCCATGAACGACGCGCCGCCCAGCAGCAGGCATGCCTTGATGATCTGTACCCATGTGGTGGCCGTCATGCCACCAAACAGCACGTAGATCATCATCAGCGCGCCCACGATGACAACTGCCACCCAGTACTCGAGCCCGAACAGCAACTTGATCAACTGGCCAGCCCCCACCATCTGCGCGATGAGATAGAACGCCACCACCACCAGCGTGCCGGATGCCGCGAACGCTCGGATGGGTGCCTGCTTGAATCGATACGCGGCCACGTCGGCAAATGTGAAGCGCCCCAGGTTGCGCAGCCGCTCGGCCATCAGGAACGTGATGATTGGCCACCCCACGAGAAAGCCGATCGAATAGATCAGTCCGTCATACCCGCTGGTGTACACGGCTGCGGAAATCCCGAGGAAGGACGCTGCAGACATGAAGTCGCCCGCGATGGCCAGACCGTTCTGGAAGCCGGTGATGCCACCGCCGGTGTAGAACGTGGCGGCGGATTTGGTCTTCTTGGCCGCCCACTTGGTGATGAACAGCGTACCGACCACAAACACCACGAACATGCCGATGGCCGTCCAGTTGGTGGCCTGTTTCACGGCCTGCCCCAAGTCTCCCCCGGCAGCGAAGACGCTGGCGGAAAGCAGCAGCGCGACGGCGCCGGATAGATGTTGAAACTTCATGCGACCTCCTGCTTGATGCGGTCGGTGAGGTCGTCGTACACGCGGTTGGCGTGCCACACGTAGAGTCCCGTGAGCAGCACGGTAAAAAGAATCACGAACAGCCCGATCGGCATGCCCCAGGTCATCACACCCTGCCCCACGCGTGCGGCCAGCAGTTCCTTGTCGAACGCAATGACCAGCACGTAGCCGTAGTACACCACGAGCATTACCGCTGTCAGCATCCATCCCAGCCGCCCACGCCGCCGCACCAGTTCACGATATTGCCGGCTGGCCTTCAACTTCATGATCAGATCATCTTGCATCGTTGTCTCCTGCACATCCTTGCTTCACCACGCGGTACTTGCCGCATGGCCCGGAGACAAGGTACTGCGCCCCCCTTACCCTGTTCTTACACGGCTCGTGCATCGATTCGGGGTAAACGCCAATCTGCGTGGAGAACGGAGGCGCGCAGCGCATGGGACCCACTCGGTGGCGCCAATGTATGAAGCACGGTGACAGGACGAGGCCCGTCACATGGCCGCTTGGATACGACCCTTTCAATTGATCGCTATCAAACAGCTACAGGTTTTGGCGCACTAACGATTCCACAGTGGCTATCTTCACAAGGCAAAAGACGAGACACACAGAGTTGCTGCTGCCAAGGGGAGAGTTGCCATGTTGAGTGCCCACGAAATCGCCGCGTTGATGGTGCTGGGATCGCTGGGTTCGTGCCGCGATATCGACCCGCGCGACCTGGCCGCGCTTGCCACCCGCCGCCTGATCGACATGACCCACGCACCGGCCGCGTCGCCTGCGGTGCAACTGACCCCGGCCGGCTATCACGTGCTGGGCGCCGTGCACCGTGCCTCCCCGGCGCGGTTGTCGCAGCGGAACGCGTAGCCATTGCGGCGCCAGAAAACCCGGAGCATCCAACACCGGGGTCATTTTCTCCCCTATGTGCGTCATGCGTGGCCCCAAGGCGGGGAGGAAGGCTGGAGACGTCGCATGCCGCCACCCCGCGCCGCGCCCTTTCGCTCACATTTGCAGAATTTGCAGAATTGCCATTTGCGCGGTTGCAGCGGCATCGCACAATCTTTAGAATGCAAATCGTTCTCAATAACGCAGGGCGCCGTGGCGCCGCGACGGGATCGACGCCATGGCTGGGACAGAGGCTGCTTCAAGCGGCAGGCATGCAATCGCGAGCATTTACCGCAGTCACCATGGTTGGCTGCTCAATCTGCTATCGCGCAAGCTGGGCAACATGGAGTGCGCTGCCGATCTGGCGCACGATACGTTTGCACGCCTGATCCATGCGGGCGATGCGGCTTCGCTGCGGGAGCCGCGCGCCTATCTCACGACCGTTTCCACGAACCTGACCGCAGACTATTTTCGGCGGCAGGCGCTGGAGCGTGCCTATCTGGAAGCGCTCGCCTGCCTGCCCGAGCCCACCGTCCCGTCGCCTGAGGATCGGGCGCTGATTCTCGAATCCCTGACCGCCATCAGTTGCGCGCTGGATCGCCTGCCCGCGCGGGTGCGCGATATTTTTCTGCTGTCGCAGGTCGATGGTCTGCCCTATCGGGACATTGCCGACGAGATGGGCATCACCGTCAATATGGTGCAGAAGGCGATGGCGAAAGCCTACGTGCAATGCTGTCGCGTGCTGCAACGATGATGGCACCACCCAGCGACGAAGTTCTGGAAGAAGCCGCGATGTGGCTGGTCACCTTTGAATCGGGTGAAGCCACCGCGGCCGACCAGGCGGCCTGTGCGCGCTGGCGTGTCGATGATCCCAGCCACGAAATGGCGTGGCAGATGATGACCGACACCATCGGTCAGCTTCGCCAGGGGCTGGTCGGTGTGCCGTCCGCCGTCGTGCGGCGGACCTTGCAGGCGGATACCCGCGTTCCCTCGCGCCGCCGCGCCCTCAAGGCGCTGGCGGGCATCGGTGCGCTTTCGCTCGCCGGGACCAGCGGATGGATGCTGACCCGGACCGCCGCCTATGACCGCATGGCTGCGGATCATTCCACAGGGCCAGGAGAAAGACGGACGCTGCGGCTATCCGATGGCACCGTCGTCACGCTCAACACTGCGTCCGCCATCGATGTGGCATATGGCGCGCAGCATCGCCGGATTCGGCTCCGGGCAGGCGAGATCGAGGTGCATACCGCGCCAGACGCCCAGGGGCGCCCGCTGGTGGTTGCCACGCGATTCGGCACGATCACGCCGCTCGGCACGCGCTTCGTGGTGCGCGATGTGGCGACGGGCGATGCCTCGATCACGGTGGGTGTCACGGCCGGGGCCGTGCGTGTGATGTCGGAAGGCGGCGCGTCGTCGCGCATCGATGCGGGTCAGCAAATCAGCTTTGGTTCCCTCGCGGTGGGTGATCCCGCACCGATGGACCCCGCCATCCGGTCGTGGATCGACGGGATGCTGGTGGCGCGCCGCATGCCGCTGCCGGCTTTCGTGGCGGAACTTGCCCGCTATCGTCCCGGCCTGTTACGTTGCGATCCGGCGCTGGCCTCGCTCAGTGTCTCCGGCGCATTTCCCCTCGATGACACCGACGCGGCACTGGCGTTACTGGAGAACGCCCTGCCCGTGCGCACACGCTCGGTCACGCCGTACTGGGTAACAGTCGTCCCCCGCTAGCCCTGTGCCATCACGGCCCGCCGCACCCCGAATCATCCGAAGTCCTACGCCGCCTCAGTCATCGTGCCTCGTCGATCCGGTCGTCCCAGTTTCGTGAGCGCGCATCTCGCCGACGTGCTTCGCGCCAGCGTCATGGCCGCGTCCGTCGCGGCTGCGCTGACGATGGCGGGCAACGCCTGGGCGCAGACCGCTGCCGGCGCACGCTCGTTCTCGATCGGGCCCGGTCCGCTGGACGTGACCCTCGCCCGTTTCGGCAATGAAGCGGGGGTGCCGATCGCCGTCGATCCCGCGCTGACCGTGGGACTCGACAGTCCCGGCTTGCAGGGCACCTATACCGTCGAGGAAGCGCTGCGTGTGCTGCTCGCCGGCCAGCCGGTGGAGGCGGTGTCGAACCCCGGCGGGAGCTACTGGCTGCGCCCACGCACATTGCCCGCGCCCGCTACCGCCGAGACATCGGTGCCGATCCCGACCCTGACGCCGGTCATCGTCACGGGGGCGGCCGACGACATCGACCACTATCGCGCGCCGGCCGCGAGCCTGGGCGTGCTGGGAGACCGGCCCATCATCGAAGCGCCCTACAGCATCGAGGTGGTGACACGAGACCTGATGGATAACCAGCAGGCCGACTCGCTCGTGGACGCACTGAAGAACGATGCCTCGGTCACGCCGATCAGCAACAACATTGGCGGGCTCTCCTCGCAGATCGCGGTGCGCGGTGTGGGACTCGATCTCCTGAGCGGGCGCAAGGTTGACGGCCTCAATATCTTTAGCTGGAGCAGCGATCTGCCGCTTGAACACTTCGAGCAGATTCAGTTGCTCAAGGGCGCCAGTGGCTTCCTGTACGGCTTTGCGCAGCCGGGCGGGATCGTGAACTTCATCAGCAAGCGGCCGACCGATACCCCGCTTCGCAACGTGTTGACGTCCGTGACGGATAGCGGCACGTTCCTGCTCGGCGGCGATCTGGGCGGACGTTTCGGATCGGAAGACCGATTCGGCTATCGCGTCAATGTGGTGGGCGAGACCGGCGACAGCTACGTCAAGGACGGGGGGCGAGTCCAGCGCGGTTCCGCGTCGCTGGCGCTCGACTGGCGCATCCTGCCGAAGCTGGTCTGGCGCGCCGATGTGCTGGCCGTCGATCGCCAGGTCACCGCCTCGTCGACCTGGGGTATTTTTCCGAATGCCACGGGCAGCGACACGGATTTCGTCGTGGCGCAACCGCCGGCCGCCATCCCCGGCAGCAAGCGGATCTTCTCGCCATTCACGCGTTACGAAACGCGCTCGTGGGTGTACGGCACCGGCGTCGAATGGACCTTTGCCGACGACTGGCGTGCCAGCCTGCTCTATCGTGGTTCGGTCATGACCCGTGGCTATCTCAATGGCTCGATCTTCGCCAACGCGGCGGGCGACTACACGGAAGTCCAGTACGCCGGCACGGACCGCTTCGACACCGATGACGTCCGCGCACTGGTGACGGGCAAGGTGCGCACCGGGCCGGTCTCCCATGACCTGACTTTCGGACTCTCCTACGGGCGCATTCGCACCTTCTATTCGAGCGGCTCCACCTCGGCGGTGCTCGGCACGGGCAATCTGTCTCGCCCCGGCAATTTCCCGAATCCCGGCCTCACGGTCCCGCCTGCCGATGCGCTGGGCAGCGACACGATCCAGCGCGCGGCGTTCATCTCGGACACCGCCCATTTTGGCGATCACGTCGATGTCATCCTCGGCCTGCGGCACAACGGCCTCAAGGATACGGTCAACGGCTACGACAAGGGCGCCTATACGCCAACCGCCGCCGTCGTGCTGAAGCCGTCGCCGTGGCTCTCGGTCTACACCAGTTACGTCGAGGCCCTGGAGCAAGGCGCAACGGCGCCTCTGAGCGCGGCCAACGCGCAGGAGGTGTTCGCGCCGCTCAAGACAAAACAGCTCGAGGCTGGCATCAAGGCCGAACGCGCCCGGTGGTCTGCCAGCGCCGCCGTATTCCGGATTCGGCGTGGCCTGACCTATACCGATGCCAACAATGTCTTCACCCAGAACGGGGAATCCCGCTACAACGGGCTGGAACTGCTGGCGAAGGCCCGCCTGACGTCGCGCTGGCAGGTGATCGGCAGTGTGATGTTCCTCGACGCCCGCAATGAGACCGCCACGGCGGGGCTGGCAGGCAAGTTTGTCGATGGCACGCCGCGGCAGCAGGCCAAGCTCTATTCGGAGTACCGGCTGGCCGATACCGGCTTCACGCTCACGGCCGGTGTCCAGTACTACGGGTCGCGGCCGATCGATGCGGCCAATACCGCGACCGTGGCGGGGTTCACGCTATTCGACGCGGGTCTACGATACGAGACGCGTCTCGGCAGTACGCGCGCCATCGTCCGCTTCAACGTCGACAACATTGCCAACCGGGCTTATTGGCTGGCCAGCGCGTCCTACCTCACGCAGGGCGCACCCCGCACATTCAAGCTCGGCGCGCAGTTCGAGTTCTGACCGCACATCCTCGATGGCGAGATTCCGCAAAAAAGTTGGCGGATTCCGAAAGCTCGTCCGTCATACCTTGAGAAGCATCCAAAAAAGCAAAGCCATCCCGGATGGCAAGTTTTAAATGTATGTCCTTCGCGACATATTAGGAATGATTTGCATTTGTATTGGCATTTGCAACCAGGGAGACCAGCATGATGACGAGCGCCCCCGTAGCGACGCTTGCCGAGGTATTCATGGACAATCGCGCCCAACTGCGGCGGATTGCCCATGGCATTGTCAGGAGTCCCGAGACCGCTGAAGACATCCTCCAGGACGCCTGGATCCGCTTGTCGGATGGCGACCGGCTGGGCGAAGTCCAGCGTCCCTTCTGCTATTGCTGCCAGGTGGTACGGAACCTGGCGCTGGACCATTGCCGCCGGCAGAGCCTGGAATCGTCCTATCGCTGCTATGACATAGAGGTCGAGACACTGGAGTTGCCGTGCGCCACCTCGCCGCACAAGTCCTTCCAGGACTACGAGGTGCTCTGCGCGATCGATCGCGAACTGTCGAAGCTTCCCGCCCGCACGCGGCTAGCCCACGAGCTGTACCGCATCCAGGGCCTGACGCAGCGGCAGATTGCCGAACACCTGGGCTGTGCGCTCGGCCTCGTCAATGCGCTGCTGGCCGACGCGGCGCGGGCCATCGAGTCCTGCCGCACGCTGATGTACGCGGACTAACTCCGTGACGCGCTGCCCAGCTTCGTAAACGGCTGAAATGTTCCCGTGACAGGGCGTGGGCGACAACGCGTGCTTGACGTGTCAAAATTCCGCCACTTTGCTTCGTTTCGCTGGATCGGATTGGCACGCATGACACAACACAACGAGGATGCCGCCTGGGCAACGGCCTGGGCATGGGTGCAACGTGAGCATGATCGTGAGCGATTCAGCGACGATGCACGGGCCCGGATGATGGAATGGCTCGCGGCCGATCCCGCGCACCGGCGCGCCTATGACAAGGCCGCGCGGCTGTGGTTGCTGGCAGGGCTGGTGCCGCCGGTGAACGATCTCGACGGCGCACCCGAACCCTCGCCACCCGCCCCCTGGCCACGCGACGCCACGGAATAGAAAATGCCACCTGGACGGTGGCATTTCTTTATGCAGCAAGGCTTCGTTTCCGCATTACGCCATGATCGTCGCCGCGCGTCGCTCGCCATCGAAGGAGCGCCCTGACTGCCGCCCCGCTGCCTCCAGCGCCGTCGTGATTTCCCCCGTGCGGATCGCAGTCACCGACAGCAAGGTATCGCTGATGCCATGGCTGGTCTCGCACGCACCCTGCAGGAAGATCCCCGGCCGGAAGCCCGGTGTGGCGAGCACCCGGTAGTCACGGTCTACCGCGCATTCGCCCACCCATGGTTCGAGCTGCGCGAGGATCGAGCGATGCTGTTCGCGTGCATAGCCCGTGGCCAGCACCACGAGGTCATAGGGGTTCTGGCTCGCGCGGCCAGCATTGAGGTCGCGCAGATCGAGCCGGACGCTGTCGGTGTCGGCCTGCGCACCGCAGACTTCGTGGCGGCGCAGCAGACGGTGGCGTTGATCGCCGCGCACCCGTTGCTCGTAGAACACCTTGAAGATGCTCTCGATCAGTTCCAGGTCCGGACAGGCGTAGTTGGTATGCCAGAACTCGCGCAGCATGGCCTCGCGCTCGTCTTCGGGACGGTGGAACACGTGATCGACATAGTCTGCATTGAAGATCTCGTTCACGAATGGACTGTTGTCGGACGGCCGGATGGCATGTGCGCGCACCACGAGGTCGATCTGTGCTTCGGGGTAGCGGCCATGCAGATCCATGAACAACTCCGCGGCGCTCTGCCCTGCCCCGATCACGGCGATGCGCCGGGGCGCAGCGTGCTGCGCGATACGGCGCAGGTACTGGCTCGAATGGAGCACCCGAGCGTCGTCGCGCAACGCGCGGAAACTGTCTGGAATATTGGGGCTGCCGCCCACCCCCACCACCAGATTCCGGCCCAGGCGTTCGCGCGTTTCGCCGTCCGCGGTCCGGGATCGCACACGTAGCAGCGCCACTTCGCCGTCCCGGTGCTCGGGCGTCACCTCCACCACCTCCTCGCCATAGGCACATTGGCCCTGGAAATGGCTGGCTGCCCAGGACAGGTAGTCATTGAACTCGTGACGGCTCGGGAAAAACGTCTTGAGGTTGATGAAATCCTGCAGACGCCCCTTCTGATGCAGATAGCCGATGAACGTGAAGCGACTCGCGGGATTGCGCAGGGTGGCCAGATCCTTGAGGAAGGAAATCTGCATGTGCGAGTTGTCGAGCAGCATGTCCGGGTGCCACGCAAACGCCGGCTGCTTCTCGATGAAGAACGCATCGGGGCGCTGCTGCCCCGCACACTGCTCTTCCAGTGCGATGGCCAGCGCCACATTGGACGGCCCGAAGCCGACGCCAATCAGGTCATGAACTTGCATGGGAAGCCTTGGGCGATAGTGTTGTCGGATGGCCGACGTTATCGGCCGTGTCGTCTGACTGCGGCATCCAGAGCGCCTCGCCGAAAAAGCGCTCGCGTGGCAGCACGCCCAGCACAGCGCGTTTGTGCGGGAAATCGAACTCGCAGACCAGGTCGTAGCCGCAGCGCGACAGGCTCTTGCGCATTTTCGCGTTGTCCGCGCGCGGCTCGATGACCAGCCGCTGGGTGCGGCAATCGTCGAGAAACAGATAGTGCGAAATCGAAGGCATCCATGCCGTCAGCCACGATTTGCCGCGAAAATCCGGCTCGCCCACCAGCACATGCCAGCCCCGGTCGTAGTCGGTGGCGTCGCAGAATGGCGCGATGCGGTCCTCGCGTGCCCAGTAGACCTCGAAGTATCCGAACGGCTCGCCATCGAAGCATCCGATCAACTGTGTGACATGTGGATCGGCATGCACGCGCTGCAGGTAGGCGCGCTGATGGTCGATGTCGCCTTCTTCCTGCCAGAAATGCGCCACGTCGGGATCGTTCATCCAGCGGTGCATGCGCGTCACGTCCTCGTCGATATCGAGCGCGCGGAACGTCAGTGTCTGGTCGAGCCAGGGGATATGGCGGGTGTAGACCACCCCGTCAGGCTTGGACGGCCGCAGCGGGTGGCGCGTGCCGGCGGTGGTGACGGGATATTGCGGAAATGGCTCGCACGGGGCATTCAGCCAGGGGCGAGCCCGCTGCCACTGCATGGCCGGATGTCCGGCAAGGGAGGAAGTGGTGTCGTTGTCTGGCACGGGCGTCGGACGTGATCGATAGGTAGCGCGGTCCGGCGCCATGGCAGCCGTCCGCGTGCATACCCCACAAGACGGCCCGCATGAAAAAATGTTCAGGCAACGTGACGCCGCATGGCACGGCCTGAACATTCCAGTTGGCCTCTCGTCTACACAGTATCCGGCGCCCATCGCCGCCCATTGCCGCCCAGCGCCGCCGCCGCGGCCATGCCTCGCCATGAATGCTTCTCGCAGTTCCGCCGCTGAAACCCTGAACCTGCTCAAACCGTTTGCCCCGTGGATCTTGCTGTCCTCGGTCACCGGTATCACGGCGGGCGTGGCAACCGTAGCGCTGCTCTCGACCATCAATACGGTACTGAACCGCCCGGGCGGTATGGCCGGTGGACTGCTGCTGACGTTCGTGGGCCTCTGCGTGCTCGCATTGGCGGGCCGTGCGATCTCCGATATCTCCACCAATCTCGTGGGGCAGCGGCTCGTCGCCATGGTGCGAAAGGGGCTGGCCCGCAAGATCCTGGCCGCGCCCATCGATGCGCTGGAGCGCTACCGCACCCATCGCCTGATGCCGGTACTGACCCAGGACGTGGACATGATCAGCGATGTGGCCTTCAGCCTGTCTGCCACCGTGATCTCGATGGCGGTCGTGATGGGATGCCTCGGCTATCTGGCCTACCTGTCGCCCACACTGTTCGGCCTGCTGGTGGTGATGCTCGTGCTCGGCGCTGCAATCCAGACCCGCGCCATGGCACGCGGCATGGCGGGCTTCTGGCAGGCGCGCGACTACGAGGAGCAGTTGCACAAGAGCTATCGCGGCATCAGCGAAGGGGCCAAGGAACTGCGCATGCACCGGTCCCGCCGCATGGGGATACTCGATGGGCAGGTCGAACGGATCGTCGATGCCATCCGCGACATCAACCGCCGCGCGATCAATACCTATGTGCTGGCGATGGCCTTCGGCTCGGCGCTGTATTTCCTGCTGATTGCCGTGATCCTCGGCTGGGCAGCGTTCCGGCAGGTCGAGCCGCAGGTGCTGAGCGGATTCGTGCTGGTGCTGCTGTTCCTGAAAGGCCCGGTCGACCAGATCGTCGGCGCCCTGCCTGGTATCGGCCGCGCCAAGGTTGCGTTCTCGCGTATCGCGGATCTGTCGGCCCGCTTTGCCAACCCCGAACCCCACCTTGCATTGCAGCAGCCTCCGGCTCCGGTCAGGTTCGACCAGTCGATCGCGCTGCGCGGCATCGGCTATGCCTTCGATGCGCCCGAGGGCAAGACGGCCTTCGTACTCGGCCCCATCGATCTGGATCTACATCCGGGCGAACTGGTGTTTGTCGTCGGCGACAACGGGTCAGGCAAGACCACCCTTATCAAGCTACTGCTCGGTCTCTACGCCCCCCACTCCGGCCAGATTCTGCTAGACGGCACGCCTGTCACCGCCGAGACGCGCGACGACTACCGGCAGTTGTTCACCACCGTGTTCTCCGATTTCTACCTGTTCGAGGATCTGGTCGCGCCCGGTGACGGCGGCGCCGTCTTGCCCGAAGCGGCGCGCCCCTATCTGGAACGGCTCGAGATTGCCCACAAGGTCAGCGTCGAAGGCGGCGTGTTCAGTACCGTTGACCTGTCTACCGGGCAACGCAAGCGCCTGGCGCTGGTTCACGCGTATCTGGAGGGGCGTCCCGTGCTGGTCTTCGACGAATGGGCAGCCGATCAGGACCCCACCTTCCGGCAACTGTTCTATACCGAGCTGCTGCCCGAACTTCGAGACCGGGGTCATCTCGTCATTGTGATCTCGCACGATGACCGCTATTTCCCGCTGGCTGACCGCGTCATCCACATGCAGGCGGGCCGCATCCGCGCCATCGACGTGCCTGCGCGCAGCACTGCGGGGGACAACGAGGCCGTTACCGCGTGACGCGACGCGCCCTGACACCGGCCAGCGGCGACGAGCCGCTGAAGGAGGCGCTGCGCCGCGCCCAGCTCAAGCCGACGGTCCAGATGGTGGCCACCCTCCGCGTGCTCGCACGGGCCGAAGGCGAGTGGCTCGGCGGCGAGGATATCTATCGCCAGTTGATGATGAGCGGACAGCCCGTCTCGCTTGCCACGATCTATCGCGTCGTGAAGAAGCTCGTGAGCTGCGGCATTGTGGTGCGCATGTGGCAGGAGCAGTACGGCAGCCGGCGCGCGCTGTATTGCCAGCGCGCCAACGAACCCGCGCCGGCCGGGCTGCCGCCTGGCGGACTGCGCATTCGCGACAGCGATGCGAACGTGTGGATTCCCGTTGGTGACAAGAACAAATGCGAGATCCTGCTCGACGCCCTGCGGCAATGCGGCATTTCGCCCGGCCATCGTTGTGAAATAGAAATCGACGGAATGCCTGATTTGCATCCCGCCAAGCATGAGGAGCCGCAGTGTTGAAGGGCAGTCCTGCACGGAACACACGCATGAAGCGTTGGGCGACGCTGATCGCCGGTGTGGCCATTGCAAGTGCAGTCGCTGCGGTCATGGCGCGGAGCAAGGAGACGCCGCCCGCATCGGCGCCGGTCAGTGTGGAGACGCTTGAATCCAAAGTCACGGCACTCGGCATGATCCAGCCGCGCCGCTATGTGGATGTCGGCGCGCAGGTATCCGGACAGATCCAGAAGATCCTGATCCAGCCAGGCGATGTGGTACGCCAGGGGCAGTTGCTCGTGGAAATCGACCCCAGCGTGCAGCAGGCCACCGTGGATGCGGGACGCGCGGCACTGGCGGCGTTACGCGCCCAATTGTCCGGCAATCAGGCCCAGTACAGGCTGGCCGCGCAGCAGCATGCGCGGCAGCGGAAGCTGGCCAGCGCCGACGCCACGCGCGAGGAAGACATACAGGCCGCCGAGGCCGCGCTGGCGCTGGCCGACGCCAATATCCGCAATCTCCAGGCGCAGATCGCGCAGACGCAGGCCACCCTCAAGGCTGATGAAGCCCGGCTGGGCTACACGCGGATCTATGCGCCGCTGGCCGGCACCGTGGTGTCGATCGATGCACGCGAAGGCCAGACGCTCAACGCCACCTACCAGACGCCCAACGTGATGCGCGTGGCGGACCTGGGCACGATGACGGTCTGGTCCGAGGTCTCCGAGGCCGATGTCCGGCGCGTCAAGCCAGGCATGCCGGTCTACTTCACCACGCTCGGCGGCGAGGGACGCCGCTGGCACGGTAGCGTGCGGCAGGTGCTGCCTGCCCCGCCCCCACCTCCTGAAAAGGCATCGGGCGACAACGCCGCGACGCCGGCCAAGGCGGGCGGACGGGTGATTGTCTATACCGCCCTGTTCGACGTGGACAATGCCGATGGCGAACTGATGCCGCAGATGACGGCGCAAGTGGCATTCGTCGAGGCCAGTGCAAGAGACGCCATCGTCGTGCCGGTTGCCGCATTGGCACCCGCCGAAGGACGCGGCCGCTCGGTGGCTCGCGTGCTGCGCGCCGATGGCGGCATCGAGCGGCGCGAAGTCGAGACCGGTGTCCGTAGCCGCTTTCAGGTGCAGGTGCTCAAGGGGCTGTCTCCCGGCGAGCGCGTACTGGTGCAACAGTCCACGGGCGAGGCGGAGCCCAGTTCGTGATGGCTGGATCGCCCACACCGCTGATATCGCTGCGGGACATCCGCAAGACCTATGGCAACCGCAACGGCGCGCCGGCCACCGATGTGCTGCGCGGTATCTCGCTCGATATCCACGCGGGCGAGTTCGTGGCGATCGTTGGCGCATCGGGCTCGGGCAAGTCCACGCTGATGAATATCCTGGGCTGCCTCGACCGGCCCAGCGCTGGCCAGTACCTGTTCGAAGGGCAGGACGTGTCCGGTTTCGATGCCGATGCGCTGGCGTGGCTGCGCCGCGAGGCATTCGGCTTTGTGTTCCAGGGCTATCATCTTGTCCCCAGCGAGTCCGCGCGCGAGAACGTCGAGATCCCGGCGCTGTACGCGGGCATGCCAGACGCTGCACGCTGTGCGCGCGCCACGGCGCTGCTGGAGCGGCTGGACATGGGGGCTCGCGTCAATCATCGGCCTAACCAGTTGTCGGGCGGACAGCAGCAGCGCGTGGCCATCGCGCGTGCGCTGATGAACGGCGGCCGCATCGTGCTGGCCGACGAGCCCACGGGCGCGCTCGACAGCAGGAGCGGCGCCGAGGTCATGGCGCTGTTGCGCGAACTGGCCGCCGAAGGCCACACGATCATCCTGATCACCCACGACCGCGAGATCGCCAGCCGCGCACGTCGCGTCATCGAGGTGCGCGATGGGCAGGTCATTGCCGACTCCGGTGCCGTGGCGCCTGAATCGCCGCGCGAGCCACTGCCGGGGGCTTCCGCGCACGGACACGCGAGCCTGGTCACCGATCTGCGCGAGGCCATGCGCGCTGCATGGCGCGTGATGTGGGGGAACCGTTTCCGTACGGGCCTGACCTTGCTTGGCATCGTGATTGGCGTGGCATCGGTCATCGTGATGCTGGCCGTTGGCAGCGGTTCGCAGAACAAGGTCATGCAGGAACTGGAAACGTTCGGATCGCGGACCATGTTCGTCGCGGCCAATCCGGCATCGTCGCGCGAACGTGGCACGCCGCTGACGCTCGACGATGTGCGCACCATTGCCGAAACGCCCAACGTGGAGGCCGTGGCGCCCTATATCGAGAATCGGGTGGTCGTGCGCCGGGGCGGCGTCGATCACAATACCGAAGGCGGCGGCGCCACGGGCGCCTTCGTCAAGGTGCTGCGCTGGCCGGTGGTGGCGGGCAGCATGTTCGATTCCGCCGATGAAGCCCGCACCGCCAAGGTGGCCGTGATCGGCGAAACCGTGCGCAAGCGGCTGTTCGCGGATGGCAGCAACCCACTCGGCCAGGACATCCTCGTCGACAAGGTGCCTTTCGAGGTGGTGGGCGTACTGGGTTCCAAGGGATCGACCGGTGGCGAAGATCAGGACGACCGCGTGCTGGTGCCGCTCTCTTCCGCCATCGCCCGTCTGTTTGGGCAACCCAACCCGACCTGGATCGCCGTGGAGATCCGCAATCTGGATCGCGCCACCGAGACCGCCGCCGAGATCGAGGCGCGCCTTGCCACGGCCCGTCGGGCCCGCGACGTGCGGATCTGGAACCAGGCGGAAGCAATTCGCGTGCAGTCCGCCACGGCGCGGACGATGACGGTGATGCTCGGGCTGATCGCTGCGGTGTCGCTGGTGGTCGGTGGCATCGGCGTGATGAACGTGATGCTGATGACCGTGCGCGAGCGCAAGCGCGAGATCGGCATTCGCATGGCCACCGGCGCGCGGCAGCGCGACATCCTGCGCCAGTTCCTGGCCGAATCGATGCTGGTCACCGCCGTGGGCGGTGGTGTGGGCGTGGCGATCGGACTCGTGACCGTCGCAGCCATGGCACTGGCTGGCGTTCCGATTACCTACTCCCCCGCCGCGTGCGCACTGGCGTTTGGCTTCGCGGTGCTCACTGGGCTGGTGTTCGGCTACACGCCCGCACGCGGCGCCGCGCGGCTTGACCCGGTCGTGGCGCTGGCAGGCGACTGACATGATCGAATTTCCTCACTGCGGCTGGAGAAGCCTTTCACGCGTGTCGTACCTGCTTGGCGTCATGGTCCTGGGCGGTTGCGCCATCCATGGCGATCCCGCCCCGCGCGCAGTGGCCGTGCCGGCTGCATGGCATGCCACGTCCAAACAGGTGGGCAACGATGTGACGGACGCCTGGTGGCGAAGCTTCGGCAGTGTGGAACTCGACGCGCTGGTGGCACGCGCCGGCCAGCAGAGCCTGGACCTTGCCGAAGCGGCCGCACGGATGCAGGAGGCGCAGGCACTGGCGCGTATCGCTGGCGCATCGATGTGGCCGTCGCTGTCGGCTGACGGCAGGGCGTCTCGCCAGGGACGGCTCGGCGGCAGCAACAATGTGGCCGGCAATGCATGGCAACTGGGCTTCGTGGCGAACTACGAGGTGGATCTCTGGGGCCGACTGGCCGCGTTGCGCGAAACGGCCGGCCGGGAAGTGCAGGCATCGGCGTTCGACCTCGATACCGTGCGGCTGACCGTCACCGCCAATGTGGCGTCGGCATGGGTCCAGCGGCAGGCCACACGCGAGCGTATCGCCATCGGCGAACAGAACCTCGCGAGCGCCGATCGCGTGCTGCGGCTGGTCGAGGCCCGCCGCCATGCCGGCGCCGCGCTGCAACTGGAACTGGCCCAGCAACGCGCACTCGTGGCGGCACAGCGCCGCACCATCGAGGCACTGCGCCAGCAACAGGACGCATTGAACATGGCGATCGCGGCCCTGCTTGGCGAAGTCGTACCGCTGCCGCCTTCGACAGATGCCACGCTCGCCACGCTGCAGTTGCCCGACATCACGCCCGATACGCCATCGTCGCTGCTCGCCCGCCGGCCCGACATCGCCGCCGCCGAAGCCCGGCTGGCCGCCGCCGATGCCAATCTCGACGCCGCGCGTGCGGCACTGTTTCCGACTGTCAGCCTTGGCGCCGGTCTTGGTTTTGCCGGCACCACGCTCGGCACGTTGTTCAGCGGCCCGGCCTATACGCTGGCCGCCGCGCTGGCCGCGCCGATCTTTGACGGCGGCCGCCTGGCCGGTCAACGCGACCTCGCCGCGGCACAGCGCACCGGCCAGCTGGTGCGCTACCGCGCCACCATCGTCAACGCCTTCGCCGACGCAGAGACTGCGCTGAGCAATGTCAATGGCGCAGACGCCCAGGCACGGGAACAGGCCGAAGAACTCACGCAATCCGAACGGGCCGTATCCCTCGCCGAATCCCGCTACCGCGCAGGCGCCGACACCTTGCTCAACCTGCTGATCAGCCAGCGCAGCTACTACACGGCGCAGGACCAGGCCGTGCAACGGCTGGAGGCACGGTTGCTGGCCCGTGTGGGGGTGTACCGGGCGCTGGGCGGCGGGTGGGGGACGATGCGGTAGACGTTGCGGTTTGTCTTACCCCCCTCTCCTGCAACGCGGGAGAGGGGGGCGCACAGCGACGGGTAGCGCGGCTTTCGATACGGGCCTATACCACCACGACCTCCTGCTCCGCCAGCATCGCAAACGCTTCCAATTCCGCACGATAGGCGTCCACCAGGCTTTGCACCGTGGCTTGCCGGAACATGGCGTCGCTGAAGATCCAGCTGACGGACAACTGTCCGTCGTACACGCGGCCCACGATTTCGATCCAGTTGGGGAGTGGGCCTGCGGCGCTGCGCATGGCGCCGCCTGCTTCCTCGGCTGGCTGGAAATCGGTGCTGTCGCGGAAGGTCTGGTCGAACTGGCCCAGGTAGTTGAAGGTGATGCGTGGTTCGGCGGCGGCCAGTGCGGTGCGTACGGCAAGGTCCTCGCCAAGGTAGCGCAGCACACCGTAGCCGATGCCCTTGCCAGGCACGGCGCGCAGTGTATCGCGCACGCCGAGGATGCTTTGGCCGGTGCTGTCGCGTCCGTGCGCGAGCCGCACGGGATAGACGCTTGTGAACCAGCCGGCGGTCTGACTCAGGTCGAGTCCTGCGGCATCGCCCTCGCGGCCATGCCCTTCCAGGCTGACCAGTGTGGCGTCGTGGCCGGTCCAGCGTGCCAGCACGCGAGACAGCGCTGCGAGCAGCAGTGTTTCGATACCGGTTTCGAAAGCCGCTGGCACGGCGCGCAGCAACCGGGCCGTGATATCGCGGTCGAGGATGGTGCGCACCGATGCGGTGTGTGCCGCGAGCGCAGAGACGGTGGCGTCATCGCGCGGCAGGTCCTGCGCATCGGCGAGTTGTGCCTGCCAGTAGCCGGCCTCGGCGCGCAAGGCCGCCGACTTGCCGTGGTCGCGCAGGTAGTTGGCCCAGGACTGGAACGAGACGCCGGCAGGCGGCAGCACCGCCGTTTCTCCGGCCGACAGTTGCGCGTAAGCGGCCTGCAGGTCGTCGAGCAGCACGCGCCACGTCACGCCGTCCACCACCAGATGATGGATCACCAGCAGCAAGCGCGCGCTGCCATCGGCAAGGCGCATGTGGACCACGCGCCAGAGCGGGCCACTGGCAAGGTTCAGGCTGCGCTGGGCGGCCTCCCCGACTTCGGTGACTTCGGCGGCTCCGTCCGCATCGCGCGTCCAGAGCACGTCTGCCGCGTGATCGCGCGGCACGGCATAGCCCTGCTCCCACGTGCCATCCGGGCGTTGCGTGAAACGCAGCCGCAGCGCGTCGTGACGCTGTGCAAGCGCGTCCAGTGCACGCAGCAGGTGCTGGCCATCCAGCGGACGTTCGGATCGCAACATCACCGACTGGTTGTAGTGATGACGCTCCGGAATCGGCTGGTCGAAGAACCACGACTGGATCGGGATCAACGGCACATGGCCCGCCGCAGTGGCCGGCCATGGCGATGCAGGACCGACGACAGCCGGCGCGTCATCCCGTGAACACAGCGCAGCAATGGTCTGGTGCCGCATCAGGTCACGCAGCGTCAGCGTCAGGCCAATCCTGGCGTTGCGCACGCGGGAAATGACTTGCAGGCTGAGGATCGAATCGCCGCCAAGCTCGAAGAAGTTGTCGGTAATCCCCACGCGCGGCACTCCGAGCACCTGTTGCCAGATGTCGGCCATCCGCTGCTCGATCTCGTTGCGCGGCGCCTCCCACACTGTTTCGGTCCTGACCGTCGGCTCGGGCAGCGCGGCGCGATCGAGCTTGCCGCTGATCAGGCGCGGCAGTGCGGGCAGCACCACCACGTGCGCGGGCACCATGTACTCCGGCAGACGGACACCCAGCTGCTGGCGCGCCCGCTCGGGCAGGTCGCCAGCAGGCACGCCCGGCAGCGGCACCGCGTAGGCCACAAGCTGGTTGCCGGACGGCCTCTGCCGGGTGACCACGGCCACATCGAGCACGCCCGGCACCTCGCGCATGCGCGCCTCGATCTCGCCCAGTTCGATGCGGAACCCGCGCACCTTCACCTGATGGTCGGCACGGCCGATGTACTCGATCACGCCATCGTCCATGTAGCGCACGAGGTCGCCGGTGCGGTACAGCCGGCCGCCATCGTTCGAGAACGGGTTGGCCACGAAGCGCTCGGCGCTCAGGCCCGGACGGCGCAGGTAACCGCGCGCCACGCCTTCCCCGCCCACATACAGCTCGCCCACCTCGCCCGGTGGGACCAGCCGAAGGTCTTCGTCAAGTACCCAGTTCGACCGCTCGCCCACCGGCCGCCCAATCGGTGCATAGGCACAATCGAAGGCACTGTCAGCCGGCGTCTTCCAGATCAGCGGCGTCACCACGGTTTCCGTGGGGCCGTAGCCATTCAGCATGAAGCGCGGACGCAGCGTGCGACGCACGAGGTCGTAAGTGGCACGCGGCATCGCCTCGCCGCCGAACACGTAAACCTCGACGGGCGGTACATCGTCGCGCCCCACGGCCCATTCGGCGATCTGTCCGAGATAGGCCGGTGGAAACGCTACGTGGGTCACGCCGTAGCGGTTCAGCGCGTGGTAGGTCTGCTCCGGCGTCCACAGTTCGTCGTCGCGCAGCACCAGCGTGGCGCCGGTAGTCAGCGTGGTCAGCCAGCGCTCGTGCGCGCCGTCGAACGAGAACGACATGAAGACCATCTCGCACGAGTCATGCGTCATGCCATAGATGCGCGATGTGGCCCGGCAGTGCATCGCCAGCGGACCGTGCGACACCGCCACGCCCTTCGGACGCCCCGTGGAACCCGAGGTGTAGATGATGTACGCCAGGCCCTGGCGCGGCACCGCCACGCGCGGATCGGTCTCGGGCCACGCATGGCCCGGCAGGTCTTCCAGTTCGAGCACGTCCACGGCGTGGCCCAGGCCCAGTCCGGCGCGCACATCGCGCTGCGTGACCAGCAGGCTCAGACGCGCATCGTCCACCATATACGCGAGCCGGTCAGCCGGATAGGCGGGGTCCAGCGGCACATAGGCCGCGCCCGTCTTGAGCACGGCCAGCAGCGTGACGATCATCTGCGGCGTGCGGCGCAACGCCACCCCGACCAGACTCTCCGACGTGATGCCGCGTGCCAGCAGCGCGTGCGCCAGTTGGTTGGCGCGGGCATTGAGCGTGGCGAAACTGATGGCTGCGTCGCCCATGCGCACCGCGATGGCGTCCGGGCGTGCGGCGGCATGTTCGGCGATGGACTCATGCACGAGCGCGGCCGGACGTTCGATGGCCGCATCGGCCACACCCTGCGACTGGTGCGCCAGCACGGCCAGCGCCTGCGCAGCCTCCGTCCCCAGCCACGACAATTCGCCGAGCGGACGTGCGGCAGCCTGCACGAAGCCAGCCAGCAACTGCTCCATCTGCGCGCGCAGTGCCACGGCGAACTCGTCCGATACCTGGTGACTGGCGTAGCAGAACTCGATTTCGAGATGGTCGTGCATCAGCACCTGCAGGTCCATCGCGTAGCCGGTCAGCGACAGGCTGTCCACAGGGCCAAACGTCAGGCCGTAGCTTTCGGCATTGCGCAGCGTCTGCGAGATCGGGTGATTCTCGAACACGATGATGGTGTCGAACAGCGGACGGCCCGATGACCCCTGCCAGCGCTGGATATCGGCCAGCGATGTGTGTTCGAACTCGCGCAGGCCCAGGTTCAGGCCCTGCAGCGCGCGCAGCCAGTCTCCGAGCGGCTGGGCCGCCGGCATCGTTACCGGCACGGGAATCGTGTTGATGAACAGCCCCATCATTTCCTGGGCGCCGTCGAGCGATGGCGGACGCCCCGCCACCGTGGCGCCGAACGTCACCGTATCGCGATTCAGGCAGCGCTTCAGCGTCAACGCCCAGGCAGCCTGCACGACCGTGTTCATCGTGACGCGCTCGCGTTGCGCAAACGCCTGCAGGTCGCGCGATGCTTCGGGCGTCATCCGCGTGTAGATCTTGCCGTAGCCCGGTTCGCGCTGCGGGGCACGCGAAGCTTCGGCCAGCAGCGTGGGGCCGTCCACGCGACGCAACGTATCGCGCCAGAACGTCTCGGCCACGGCCTTGTCCTGCGCGGCCAGCCAGCGCACGTATTCGCCATAGCCGGGTGCCAGCGCGCCCAGTGCCTCGCCGGCATAGGACTGCAGCCATTCGCCCATCAGCCGCGTCTCGCCCCAGCCGTCCAGCAGCATGTGGTGGCCGGTCCAGACGATCTGGCAGAGATCGTCATCGAGCCGCACCACGCAAACGCGCGACAACGGCGGCGCCATCATGTCGAAGCCCCGACGCAGTTCGGTGTCCGCCAACGCCTGGAGCCGCGCCTCCGTGTCGGGCTGCCCGCGCCAGTCGAGTTGCGCGATGCTCGCCCGCACCGCGCGCCGCACCGCCTGCACCGCGCGCGCCATGCCGGCTTCCCAGATGAAAACACTGCGCAGGATGGGATGCCGATCCACCATCGCCTGCCACGCCTGCGCCAGACGCGCAGGGTCCAGCCCACGCACCGATACGCTGCGCTGGTTCATGTAGAGGCCGCTGCCCGCTGATTCCAGCGTGTGGAACAGCATCCCCTCCTGCGTAGGGGACAGCGGATAGACGTCCTCGATCTCGTTCGCGTCGAAGCCGAGCGCGGCGATCTGTGCGGCGTCCAGATACTCTTCCAGCTTGCCGCGCACCGTGGCCTTCGCCATGGGCGCAGCGGTCCCGATGCGCTGCACCACCGATGCCAGCGCCGCAACGCTTTGATGCTCGAACATCTGGCGCGGCGTGATCTGCCAACCGGCGACACGTCCGCGCGACACGATCTGCAGGCTCAGGATGGAGTCGCCACCGAGCGCGAAGAAGTTGTCGTGCCGGCCCACGGCAGGCAGGCCCAGCACCTCGGCCCAGATCGCGGCCAGCGCCTGCTCGGTCTCGCCCTGCGGCGGTTCGGTCGGCTGCGTGCTATCGCCAATGACCGCTTCCGGCGCCGGCAGCGCATGCCGGTCCACCTTGCCGTTCGGGTTCAGCGGCAGGCGTGCGAGCACCACCAGCGGAGCCGGCACCATATAGTCCGGCAGTTCGGCGGCCAGCGCCTGACGCAGGATGTCGCCATCCAGTTCGTAACCCGGTTGCGGCGAGACATAGGCCACCAGTCGCGTGCCCCCGCCCGGTGCCCCTTGCGCCAGCGCCACCGCCTCGCGCACGCCCGGCTGCGCAAGCAGGCAGGC
>NZ_SCMX01000047.1 GCF_005503625.1 Cupriavidus sp. 2SB
CCCTCACCCCCAGCTCCTCTCCCACTTCGCGGGAGAGGGGAGCAAGAAACGCCTCACCCGATTTTCTGAATTCCCCGGAGACCCCGCCATGCCCCCTTCCTCATCCTCGCTGGCGGTAGCCGGCGGTCATCAGCGGCACCTCCTCCGCTGGCTCCACTGGCTCGCCCTGCTGCTGCTCTGCGCGGCCTATCTGCAAGGCGGACTCGTCAAGCTGTTCGATTTCCCGGGTGCCGTGGCCGAGATGCAGCACTTTGGCCTGTCGCCTGCGGTGCCGCTGGCTGCCGCCACCATCGCACTCGAACTGGCTGCACCGGCCATGATCCTGCTCGGCGTCTTCCGCTGGCTCGGCGCACTCGCGCTGGCGGCTTTCACGTTGGCCGCAACGTTCATGGCAAACCGCTTCTGGAGCGCACCGCCCGAAGCCGAATTCATGCTGATGAACGCGTTCTTCGAGCATCTCGGTCTCGTGGGCGCCTTCATCCTCGTGGCCTGGCATGACCTGAACCAGCGGGGCCGCGCATGACGCAGGCCACCGCGACCGCCAAGCCGGCAGGATCGTTCGCGCCGCTGGCGCAGCCCACGTTCGCCGTGCTGTGGGTAGCCACGGTGCTCGGCAACGTCGGCAGCTTCATGCGCGACGTGGCCAGCGCCTGGCTGGCCACCGATCTTTCGTCGTCGCCCGCCGCCGTCGCCACCATCCAGGCTGCCGCTACGCTGCCCGTCTTCCTGCTGGCGATTCCGGCCGGCGTACTCTCAGACATCCTCGACCGCCGACGCTTTCTGATCGCCATCCAGTTCCTGCTGGCGGGTGTCAGCGGCACGCTGGCGCTACTTTCGTGGCAGAACGGGCTGACCATCGAACTGCTGATCGGCCTGGCCTTCGTGGGCGGTATCGGCGCAGCGATGATGGGACCGACGTGGCAATCCATCGTGCCGGAACTGGTGCCATCCAACACGCTGCGGCAAGCCGTGGCGCTGAACGCGCTCGGCGTCAACATCGCACGCGCCATCGGCCCCGCCACGGGCGGCCTGCTGCTGGCCGGCTTTGGCGCGGCAGTGACGTATGGCGCGGACCTCGTCAGCTATATCTTCGTGATCGGCGCACTGGTGTGGTGGAAGCGTCCGAAGCAGGCCAGCGATCCGCTGCGCGAGCACTTCTTCAGCGCCTTCCGCGCCGGGCTGCGCTTCACACGCGCGCACAGCAAACTGCACATCGTGTTGCTGCGCGCGGCGGTGCATTTCGCTTTCGGCAGCAGTGTCTGGGCGCTGTTGCCGCTCGTCGCCAAGCAATTGCTGCACGGCGGCGCCGGACTCTATGGCGTGCTGCTTGGCGCCGTGGGTGCGGGCGCCATCGTCGGCGCGCTGACGATGCCTGCATTGCAGAAGAAGCTCGATAGCGACGGCGTGGTGCTTGCCTCGGCCATCGCCACGGCTGCCGTCATGGCGGGCCTGTCGTTTGCGCCACCGGTCTGGCTGGCGCTGCCGCTGCTGCTGGTGCTCGGCGCCGCATGGATCATGGCGCTGACCACGCTGGGCGGTGCCGCGCAGGCCATCCTGCCGAACTGGGTACGTGGCCGCGCGCTGGCGGTGTACCAGATGGTATTCAACGGCGCGCTGGCTGGCGGCAGCCTGCTGTGGGGTTTCGTGGCGCAAGCCATGGGCACGCCCCATGCGCTGCTGATCGCGGGCATCGGGCTGGTGGTGGCGGCGATATTGCTGCATCGCATCCGCCTGCCGCGCGGTGAGGAAGACCTGGCACCTGCACGCCACTGGGCCGAACCCGAGATGGCCGACGAGATCGCGCATGATCGTGGCCCCGTCATGATCCTGATCGAGTACTGCATCCCGGCTGCCAGTCGCGACGCGTTCCTGCGCGCCGTGCATGGCCTCTCCGAAGAACGCCTGCGCGATGGCGCGTTCAGTTGGGGCGTAATGGAAGATCCTACCGATCCGGAACTGCTGACCGAATGGTTCCTCGTCGAATCGTGGGCCGAGCACATGCGCCAGCACCGTCGCGTGCCCAATGCCGATGCCGATCTGCAGCGTGGCGTGGCGGGCTTCCACGTGGGCACCGAGCCGCCGCGTGTGCGCCACCTGCTGGGCGTGGGACTGCCGCCGGACGCACGCTGATCCTTCACAACATATCGATAGCCACCATGAAAATCTATCTCGTCTCCCTCGGCGCCGGCGTGCTCGTCGGCATCATCTATGCGCTGATGCAGGTCCGTTCGCCTGCGCCGCCCGCCGTGGCCTTGCTCGGCCTGCTGGGCATGCTGATCGGCGAACAGGTCGTGCCGCCGATCAAGCGCATGATCGCCGGCGAACCGGTCACGGCCGCGTGGTTCCACTCGGAATGCGTGCCGAAGATCACCGGCACGCCGGGCCCGCTGGTGGCATCGAACGAGAAGAAGGATGGCGATGCGTCGGCACATTGAAGGATTGCATTCCCGACGGTTTGCTCCCCTCTCCCGCGATATTTGCTCCCCTCTCCCGCTCGGCGGGAGAGGGGCCGGGGGAGAGGGCAAGCGCCTGCGTCTGCTGCTAACCGTTCTCGCCGCACTACCGCTTCCCGCCCTCGCCAGCACCGTCACCCTCTACGGCCGTCTCAACACCGCCATCGAGTACTCGCGCGCCAGCACGGCCACCGATGGCACCTCGCTCGGCAGCGTAGTGCGCCAGACCAACTACCGCTCCGTCTGGGGCCTGCGCGGCGAGGAAGACCTCGGTGGCTCGCTCAAGGCGCTGTGGCAGATCGAAAGCAACCTGTCGATCGACAACGGCCAGGGCGGCATTGCCACACGCAACTCGCGCATCGGGTTGCAGGGCGATTACGGCCTGCTGTTCATGGGCCACTGGCATACGCCGTACACCGAATCGACGATGGCCTACGATCCGTACTACCCCACCACCGCGGGGTATATGGCGCTGATCGGCAATGGCTCGACCTCGACGTCGGACAACGTGCAGGACACCAGTTCGTTTGACCGGCGCCAGAAGAACATCGTGCAATACCGCTCGCCGCAGATGGCCGGCGTCAGCGTCTGGCTGGGCTGGGGATTGCCCGAAGAAAAGACCACCGTGCCGCGCAATCCCGCGCTCTATTCGGCGGCCGTGGTCTACGACAAGGGACCGCTGAACGCGACTGTCGCCTACGAGATGCACCAGCACTATCAGGCGGCAGGACGCAATGACGATGCGATCAAGGTCGGCGTGGCCTATCAGTTGTTCAAAGGCACGCGCATCTCGGCACTCTACGAACACCTGCACTACCGCACCGATACCGGTGACCTGCAACGCAATGGCTATTACGCGTCGCTGGTGCAGCAGATCGGCGTGGGCAGT
Source organism: Cupriavidus sp. 2SB (assembly GCF_005503625.1). GTDB lineage: Bacteria > Pseudomonadota > Gammaproteobacteria > Burkholderiales > Burkholderiaceae > Cupriavidus. The sequence continues at coordinate 3,343 of NZ_SCMX01000047.1, forward strand.
TTGCGGCTGGGCTTCGCGCTTGCCGCCAACGGCACGGGCTCGTCCACCGATACCGTCGGGTTCTTCCGCAGCGGTTCGCAAACGGGCGCCACGCAATTCACGGTGGGCTACGACTATCCGCTGTCCAAGCGCACGGCGCTGTTCGCGTTCTACAGCCGCATCAACAACAAGCGCAATGCCGTGTATGACTTTGCCATCAACGAACTCGGCGTCAGTGCCGGTGCGGATCCGCAGACCTTTGCACTCGGCATGCGGCACAGCTTCTGACATGATTGGCGGCACCGCTGGGCACGCTCCATCGTGAACTCATACCATGGTATGAATCTGCGCTGAATCGTGGCGGAGTCGTTCCGAAGCGCATATCCTTGTGCGGCTTTTGCGTGCGGGCGGGCCCTGCGGAGGGTCTCCCGCCAGTCAGCGGAGGGGCTTCCGGCGCCCTGGCAATACCACCGTATGATTGGGGGCAGGAGCCACCCGGATTATGCTGCGAGCAAGCGGTGAGCTGTATCGCCGCTCAAGACTATTCAAGGAACGCGTGTGACTGCCATCCCCATGATTGCCATCGTCGATGACGACGCTTCAGTCAGGCATGCCATCGGACGACTGGTGCGCTCCCTCGACATGGCTGTCGAACTCTATGGCGGCGGTCCGGAACTGCTGCAATCGCCGTTGCTGGCGGATATCGCCTGTGTCATCACCGATGTACAGATGCCGGTCATGAACGGCTTCACGCTGTGCGAGACCCTGCGTGCGGCCGGACACAAGATGCCGGTGATCTTCATGACCGCCTTTGCCCACGAAGGCTACGAGCAGCGGGCCCGCGCCGCTGGTGCCACCTGCTTTCTCAGCAAGCCGTTCCAGGACACCGATATCCTCGACTGCATCGAGAACGCCCTGAAGTCCCGTCCGGAAGATTGATGCGCTACGCCGTAGCCTGACGCTGGCCGGCACCCACCGGCTGGACGTGCGGGATATCGTCGGCCTGCACCAGGCCCAGTGTCTGCGCCATGATGATCAGTTCGGCGAACGTGCGGGCCTGCATCTTGCGCATGGCCTGTCCGCGATAGATCTTGACGGTGGCCTGGCTGATGCCGAGGCTGTCGGCCACCTGCTTGTTCATCAGCCCGCGCACCAGCAGTTGCATGACTTCCTGCTCGCGGCCGGTCAGTCCGCCAAAGCGTTCGCGCAGTTGTCGCGTCTGCGACGTGGCCTGACGGCGCTCGCGATCGCGCTGCAGCGCCTCGTTCACTGCGTCGAGCAGGTCCTGTTCGCGGAAGGGCTTGGCGATGAAGTTGACGGCGCCGGCCTTCATCGCCGCCACGGTCATCGGCACATCGCCGTAGCCCGAGATAAAGACGATGGAGGCACGCTTGCCCGCGTCGTTCAGTTGATGTTGCAGGTCGAGTCCGCTGGCGCCGCGCAACCGTACATCGAGCACGATGCAGGTGGGCCGGTCCGGGAATCCATGGGCAAGCAGTTCCTCGCCCGATGCAAACGATGCCGTGGCGAGTCCGATCGAGCGGAACAGGCCAGACAACGCATGCCGCACGTCGCGGTCGTCGTCCACGACCAGCACCACGCCATCCCCTTCGTCGATCCCGTCGGCGGCATCGTCAAATTGTTCGCTCAACATGGCGGCCCTGCCGTTCATCGCAACTCTCACTATGCATCTGGTGTGACATCCTGCCCGGCTCCGGGGATCTTCCCGAGGCACGCAGCGCGTGGCGCAGGCGGGCGGACAGGCTGCGGCGGATAAGCCGGAGCTGCATAATGACGCGACGAAATAACGCGGGCCACTGATAGGTAAGCGCCCGCCGCCGACGTGAATCCGCCCTACGCGAGGCGGATTATCAATGCTTTTTCAGATTTTGCAAAACGCCAGGCGTCATCGGCATGGACGCCGACTGACTGCACCGCGATGGCGTCCTCGATACGACGAGGCACGTCGGGTGACTACAGCGCCTCCAGCGCGCGGCTCAACGTGTAGGCGGCACGCACGGCCACGTCGAATGAACGGTCACAGGCCAGTTCACGTCCCGCGACGGTGATGCGCCAGAAATCGCGGTTGCGCTCGCAGTTCAGGCGATGTTCTTCCATCTGGTCAGAGAACCAGCGCCACAACCGCGCATCCTGCGTCAGGGCCGACGCAGCGGCGCGCAGGCGAATCACTTCGAGTCCGGCAGATTGATCCATGTTTTCCCCCTTGGCGGCACACTCGCGCGCCCTGTGAGCCAATAGTAGGCAGGCGGGCCCCGCCTGTGCATTGCCCGATGGCACAACCCTGGTAGCGCACTCGCATGCCGGCCTTATACGAAGGGATGATTGCGGCCCTTGTCCGCTACTTCCGTTCCCGGTTCCTCCAGTGCGGCGCACCGCGAGCGTGCCCGATGCGCGCCGATCGGGCATGCCGCGCACCGCCAGCCCGCACCACAAGAGGAAAAACCGTCCGCCACCCTCCCTCAGCACTAGGGGTTAGCGATATTTGCGGTCTGGCATGGGCATTGCATAGGATTCAAGTGACTTGAATACGGTGCAGAAGACTTTCCGCATCGGTTTGGGTCCCGACCATGTCGTCCAACCCAGGGGGAAGAGAGTGCGCAAGCAACAAATCGCAGTAGCCGCCGCCGTGGCAGCCGCCGCCGGCATGGCCTTGATGGCCGCGCCCGTGCAGGCCAAGGAAGTCGTCAAGATCGCGTTTGTGGGTCCGCTGACCGGTGGCGTGTCGTCGATCGGCCTCGGTGGCCGCAACTCGGCAGACCTGGCCGTGCGCCTGCGCAATGCCGATCCGAAAGCCAAATACACCTACGAACTCGTGGTCCAGGACGACGAGTGCCGCCCGAACGTGGGCGTGCAAGTGGCCACCAAGATCGCAGCAGACAAGTCCATCGTCGGCGGTGTGACCCACTTCTGCTCCGCCGTGGCAATGGGCACGGTAGGCGTCTACAACCGCTTCGGCATGCCGGCCGTGGTGTGGGGCGCGGTGCTGCCCGAAGTCACCTACGGCAACAACTTCAAGGAGATCATGCGTGTCAACGGCACGATGATCAACCAGAGCGAAGTGGCCGCCAAGTTCATGACGGGCCTGGGGTACAAGAAGTGGGCGATCATCCACGACACCACGGACTACGGCAAAGGCCACAACAAGTACTTCAGTGAATTCCTCAAGAAGGACGGCGGCACCATCGTCGGCACCTTTGGCGTGACCGCCGACCAGCAGGACTTCACCACGGAGCTGACCAAGATCCGCGAACTCAAGCCGGACGTGGTCTATTTCGGCGGCCTCACGCCGCTGGGCGTGCGCATCCGCACCCAGATGGAGAAGCTCGGCATCAAGGCCCAGTTCGAAGGCACCTCGGGCATCAAGTCCGACGCCTATATCGAAGGCGTGGGCAAGCCGCTCTCCGAAGGCTCGCTGGCCTTCATCGAAGGCGCCCCGCTGGAAAAGCTGCCAGGCGGCCAGTTCTTCATGGAACGCTACACCCAGCAGAAATACGGCGAGCCGCCCGAAGCCTACGGCCCGTTCGCGTTCTCCGCAGCCAACCTGATCATGGATGCCGTGGAGAAGGTAGGCCCGGACCGCAAGAAGGTGCGTGACATGCTCAACGGCACCAAGGACGTGGACACCATCATCGGCAAGGTCACCTTCGACGAGCACGGCCAGAACATCGTGCCGCTGATCACCAAGTACGTGGTGGAAGACGGCAAGTGGGTGATCTGGGAAGACAGCGCCTATGGCCGCGGCAAGAAGAAGCTGTCCGGCCTGTAAGCGTTGCGTCCGGGCAGCGCGCAACGTGCGCCGCCCGGACCGTGCCATCCGGAATTCGGGGGAAAGCGAATGAGTGTATTGGGGCAGTACGTATTCAACGGGCTGATGCTCGGCATGATCTACGCGATGGTCGCCGTGGGGTTCACGTTGTTCTTTGGCGTGCTCGACGTGATCAAGTTCTCGCACGGCGACGTGCTGATGGTGGGCGCTTTCGCCGGCCTGGCCGCCTCGGCAGGCGTGGTGGCGCTGCATGTGGAGTCGCCGCTGCTGCAGTTGCTGGCCGTGGTGGTATGCGCCGTGGTGGTGACCGGCCTGCTCGGTGCCGGCATTGCGCGATTGCTCATCCTGCCGCTGCGCCGCGCGCCGCCGCTCAACACGCTGCTGGCCACGCTGATGCTGGGCACGGTGCTGCGTGAAGCCGTGCGCCTGTTCTACCCCGATGGCTCGAACCCGAAGCCGTTTCCGGCTTTGCTGCCAAGCGGCCAGTTCTCGCTCGGCGCACTGACGCTGCGCGTGGACAACCTGATCCTGCTGGCCGCCGGCGTAGCCATCATCATCGGCGTACACCTGCTGATCACCCGCACGCGCTTCGGCATGGCCATCCGCGCCGTGGCGCAGGACGGCGAGACCGCAAGGCTGATGGGCATCAACTTCGAAGTGGTGGTGCTGGCCACGTTTGCGCTGGGCTCGGCCATGGCCGCGCTGGCCGGTGTGATGAACGGCCTCTACTACAACGAAATCAATTTCAATGTGGGTCTGCTGCTGGGCGTGATCGGCTTTGCCGCCGCCATTCTCGGCGGACTGGGCAACCTCTACGGCGCCATCCTGGGCGGCTTCCTGTTTGCCGCGTTGCAGGTGCTCGGCAGTGCCCTGCTGCCTGCACTGGTACCCGACATTCCCAGCGCCTACAAGGACGTGTTCGCCTTTGCCGTGGTCATCGTGCTGATGGCCTTCAAACCGACCGGACTCATCGCGGAGAAAGCCAGTGAACGTGTCTGACAACGTCTCTCAACCGATCACGCCATCCGCCGCAGAGACTGGCGGCCTGCGTCGCCGTCCGGCCGCCGTGCTCGCCATCGCAGCCGTGGCGTTGGTCGCCTATCTGTACTTCTTCCTGCATGCTGAATCGCAGATCGCCGTTGGCGTGCTGCTGGCCGTGGCCGTGGTGGCGTTGTTCGCAGCCGGAAAGCTGGGGCTGGTGAAAACCGTCGAACAAGCCGCCGCACATCGTCCGGGACAATCGCGCCTCTGGGCACTGGGCGGTACGCTCGCACTGATCGTGCTGTTCCACGAGAGCCACTTCGTGCTGCTGATGCTGTGCGCGGTGCTGCTCTACACCACCGCATGCCTGGGCCTGACCGTGCAGTTCGGCTTTGCCGGTGTTTCGAACTTTGCCGGTGCGGCGTTCTTCGGTATCGGCGCCTACACCACCGCCGTACTGGCTGCGCACACGCCAATCCCGCATCTGCTGGTGATCGCCCTCTCGGGCATCGCGGCAGCGGTGATCGGCTCGCTGCTGATCGCGCCAGTGCTGCGCACACGCGGACACTACGCCGCGCTGGTGACCATTGCGTTCGGCATCCTGTTCAAGACCTTCCTCGAAGTCAACGACGTGCTCGGCGGCCCGCAAGGTTTGCAGGTGCCCGGCATGACGCTGTTCGGCTTCCAGTTCAACGAGGGCGTGACGCTGTTTGGCGTCGACATCTCGTTTTATGCGAGCTACGCGCTGCTGAGTCTGCTGATCTGCGCCGGTACGTTCGCAATCGTCAAGGCGCTGGAACGGTCGTGGGTGGGCCTGGCCATGGACGTGGTGCGCACCGATGAAACCGCTGCGGCCACGTTCGGCCTGCATATCGCGCGCTGGAAGGTCATCGCCTTCATGCTCGGCAACTTCTTTGCCGGGGTGGCCGGCAGTGTCTACGGCATGGTCACCGCGTTCGTGGCGCCCAACAACTTCACGTTCGCCGACTCGCTGCTGATGCTGTCGATCGTGATTCTGGGCGGCCTTGGCAATGTGGTGGGCCTGGTGCCCGCCGCCATCATCGTGCTGGTGCTGCCAGAGAAGCTGCAGTTCATCCAGGAATACCGCTTCCTGTTCTACGCGGCGCTGGTCATCGTGATCCTGTTGTTCCGCCCTGATGGCCTGATGCCCCGCAAGACGCGGCTGTTCTTCCCGCGAAAGGATGCGCAATGAGCCACGCAATGATCGAGGTACGCGACCTGACGATGCGCTTTGGTGGGCTGACCGCGCTGGACAAGCTGCAGTTGGAGATCCATCGCGGCGAGATCCTTGGCCTGCTGGGGCCCAACGGCTCCGGCAAGACTACGTTCTTCAATGTCCTGACCGGCATCTACAAGGCCACTGCCGGCACCATCACGCATGACGGCGAGCAGGTCATCGGCAAGACGCCGCAGCAGATCTACCGCAGCGGCGTGGCGCGCACGTTCCAGCGCTCGCGGCTATCGCTGCCGCTGACCGTGTTCGACAACATCGTGATCGGCGACTACCAGAACATGAGCCACGGTCTTGTGTTCAACCTGTTCCGCCGCAAGGCGTTCAAGGCCGAATACGACCGCTATGTGGAATCCGTGCTGGAACTGCTGAACATCTTCAGTCCGCCGCTGGCGGCGAGACTGTTCGAACCGGTGGAAACATTCACCATGATCGACCGCCGCCGTATCGAGGTGTGCCGCGCGCTGCTGAGCCGCCCGCGCCTGCTGCTGCTCGACGAACCCTCGGCAGGCATGACGCATGACGAGACCCACGAACTGATGAACGACATCCTGCAGGTGCGGGGCAAGTTGAAGGACCTGTCCGTCGTGCTGATCGAACACGAGATGAACGTGATCGAGCGGATCACGGATCGCTGCATCGTGCTGAACTATGGCAAGAAGATTGCCGAAGGCACCTACGCAGAGATCACCGCCGACCCCGACGTGCAGACCGCCTACCTGGGAGAGGAAGCCGCATGAGCCAGAGTGACACCACACTGCGCGTGGAAGGGCTGACCACGGGCTATGACAAGGTCAACGTGCTGCACGATGTGTCCATCGAGGTGCCGCCGGGCAAGATCACCTGCATCCTCGGCGCCAACGGCGCGGGCAAGAGCACGCTGATCCGTTCGATCCTCGGTCTCACGCCGCCGCGCAAAGGCCGCATCCTGTGGGATGGCGACGACCTCGCGGGCGAGAAGACGCACAACATCATCGCGCGCGGCATTGCGTGCATCCCGGAAGGCCGCAAGGTGTTTCCGCGCATGACCGTCGCCGAAAACCTCGCGCTGGGCGCTTTTCTCGAAGCGAATCCCGCCACGGTGCGCGAACGCATCGCCAATGTCTACGAGATCTTTCCGCGCCTGCGCGAGCGGTCTGGGCAACTCGCGGGCACGATGTCAGGCGGCGAACAGGCGATGGTGTCGATTGGCCGTGGGCTGATGGCACAGCCTCGCCTGCTGGTAATCGACGAGCCTTCGCTCGGCCTCTCGCCGCTGTACGTGAAAGAGAACTTCAAGGTCATCCAGCAGATCAACGCCCTGGGCATGACCGTGCTGCTCGTCGAACAGAACGCGCGCCAGACGCTGGCCATCGCGCACCACGGCTATGTGCTCTCGCAGGGCCGCGTAGTGGCGCAAGGTACGGCACAGGCGCTGCGCGAGAACGACGAAGTACGCGCAGCGTACTTCGGCTGACCCACGGATTTGAGGCAGACGATCATGGACGATTTTCTCGATTTTCCGGTACGCACGCTGGCCACGATGATCGCGCAGCGCGATCTCACGGCGGAGGCTGTGACACGCGCGGCGCTGGCCCGCATCGCGTCGCTGGAGCCGGGCATCCTGGCCTGGCAGCACGTGGACGCCGATGCCGCTATTACACAGGCACGGGCCAACGACACCGTTGGCGGCACTGCCGCGCTGCAGGGCGTGCCCATCGGCGTCAAGGACCTGATGGATACGATCGACATGCCCGCGACCTATGGCTCGCCGATCTATCGCGGGCACCGGCCAACCATCGACGCGGCTGCCGTGGCGCTGGCACGCGATGCCGGTGCGGTGATCGTCGGCAAGACGGTCACCACCGAATTCGCCACGTTCCAGCCCGGCCCCACGCGTAACCCGCGTGCGCCTGCGGATCGGCCTCATACGCCGGGCGGCTCGTCGAGTGGTTCGGCCGCTGCCGTAGCGGCTGGCATGGTGCCGCTCGCGTTTGGCACACAGACCGCAGGCTCCGTGATTCGCCCCGCTTCGTATTGCGGCGTGGTCGGCTACAAACCCACGCATGCCACCTTGCCGTTGGCTGGCATCAAGCCGCTGTCGCCGAGTCTCGACACCGTGGGCGTGCTCGCGCGCCGTGTGGACGATGCCGCGCTGTTCATCGGTACACTGGCCCGCGATGCATCGATTGCCAACGCGACACTGGCCCAGAAGACATCGCTGCGCATCGGCGTCTGCCGCACACCGCACTGGGAGCGCGCTGGCGCCGATGCACGTGCCGCGCTCGACACCGCGGTGCGCGCACTGGAACGCGCGGGTGCCACTGTCCATGCATTCGACCTCCCCGCTGCCTGCGATGGCCTGACCGAGGCACAGATGGACATCATGGCCTTCGAGGCTGTGGCCGCCTTTGCACCCGAAGCGCGCAATCCATCGGCACAGTTCAGCGCCGCGTTCGTTCGACAGCTCGAAGCCGGACGTGCCGTATCGGGCGAGCGTTTTCACGCGGCACTGGCGCTGGCCGAGCGTGCACGGCTGGCACTGGCCGATGCCCTGGCAGGGTTCGACGCCATCCTCGCACCCAGCGCGGAAGGCGAAGCGCCTGCGGGCCTGCAAGCCACGGGCGACCCGATCTTCTGCCGCATGTGGACGCTGCTCGGCACGCCGTGCGTGCATGTGCCGACGGGTACCGGTGTCACGGGCATGCCGGTGGGTGTGACCGTCACCGCCGCGCGCCATGCCGATGCACGCGTACTGGCCGTTGCCCATCAACTTGAGATGTCGCTGCAAGCGCGATAAGCGCCTGCCTTCCACGCATTCCGGAGCACAGATTGAATTTCACCGACTCGCCTTCCGCGCACGCAGAGATTGCAGGTACCGTACAGGATCACGTCGATGCCGCGCGACTGGCCGCATCGATGGCCGCGCTGGCCCGCTTTGGCGGACGCGATGATGGCGGCGTCTCTCGCGAGACGCTGACCGATATCGACCTTGCCGCACGTCGCCACTTGATCGAACAGGCACGCGCACTCGGCTGTGAAGTCAGTACCGACGATTGCGGCAACCTGTTCTTCCGCCGCCCCGGTCGCGAAGACCTGCCTCCGGTGCTCACCGGCAGCCATGCCGATACCCAACCCGTCGGCGGCAAGTACGACGGCGCCTATGGCGTGTTGGCCGGACTCGAAGTCATCGCGGCACTTAACGCTGCCGGTGTAGAAACCCGGCGACCCATCGAGGTGGTGTCGTGGACCAACGAGGAAGGCAGCCGCTTCGGTCCCGGTGCCATGGGATCGAGTGCATTCGTCGATCCCGGTCGGCTGGCCACCTATCGCGACGCGGTGGATCCGGCTGGCGTGCGCTTTGGCGACGCACTGGATGCCGCGCTCACTGCCAGCGCCGATGTGCCGCGCCTGCCCATGCCGCGCCCGATGGCGGCCTGCGTCGAACTCCATATCGAACAGGGACCGGTACTCGAAGCCGCGAATGTGCCGCTGGGCGTGGTCACCGGCATCCAGGCCGTGCGCTGGTTCCGCGTGGACTGTGCCGGCACGATGGCCCATGCAGGCACCACGCCAATGGCCGTGCGACGCGATGCCATGGCCGTGGCCGTCGCCATCGCACAAGAGCTTTACGCGCTGGCACCGCGCGATGCCGCAGCAGGCAGCAACGAGTTGCGCCTCACGCTGGGCCGCTGGACCGTAGCGCCCAACTCGGTGAACACGATTCCGGGCCATGTGTCGTTCACGGTGGACATGCGTTGCCTCGATGACGCTGCGCTGGACCGCGCCGAAGCCGCACTGCGCGCTGCGTGCGTGCGTCATGCACAGGCGAGCGATGCCGTCACCGTGGAGCGATTCTTCCATCGCACGCCCACGCATTTTCCCGGCACCATGCTCGATGCGATCGAACGCGCGTGCACACGCGCCAGCGAACAGGCGGGCCGGGCCATGCCGATGCGGCTGACATCGGGCGCCTTCCACGACGCCATGTATCTGGCCGACCATTGCCCCACGGCGATGATCTTCGTCCCGAGCAAGGGCGGCATCAGCCACAATGCCGCCGAAGACACCGACGCTACCGAACTGTTCCTCGGGGCGAAGGCACTGGCTTACACTGTCGCGGAACTGGCCTGCCGCTGAAATCCCCGAGGCTCCGGCGCCCGGCCTCCGCCCCCAACGATATCGACCGCATGGCAAAGACCGCGCGCCCCACTCCCGAACCGGCCGACAGCAAGTCGGCCACGCTGACGCTTGGCGTCAAACTGCGCCACGCCCGGCTGGTTGCCGGCTACACGCTGCTGCAACTGGCCGGCAAGGCCGGCTGCTCCGAAAGCCTGATCTCCAAGGTCGAGCGCGGATTGGCCACGCCGTCCTTCACCACGCTGCACCGGCTGGCTGTGGCGCTGGACACCAACATCGGCACGCTGACCAGCGAAGAAGAACCCAACCAGTCGCCCATCCTGCGCAACGGCGAACGCCCCGTCATCCGCGCAGGCGGCGTGGCATTGGAACGCGTGGTATTGCCCAAGCGCGGCGGGCTGCTGCAGGCCAACATCCACATCGTCTGGCCCGGTCAGGCCAGCGACGGGCAGATCGAGCATCAGGGCGAGGAAGTGGGCTATGTGCTTGAAGGACACCTTGAACTGATGCTTGGCGACGACATCCACCGGATCGGTCCCGGCGACGCCTTCACGTTTTCCAGTCAGGTGCCGCACGGCTATCGCAATGTTGGCGACGTGGTAGCGCGTGTGCTCTGGGTGAACTCCCCAGCCACGTTCTGAGTATTCCGAGTCCGGACAGATCGATGCGGCGCGGCCGGTATAATCCGCCGCTGCTAGTCATTACCCAACACGCGTTGTCTGGATCTGTCATGCCTCAAACCTGCGCAGCGGTGCCGCGCCTCCGAAACATCGATCGCCGGAACGCCGCGCGAACCCTCCTGAACGTGGCGCTCGCATTGGTCGTCACAGCAAGCGGCCTGGCTACGGCCCCGGCGCTTGCCGATACCAGCTTTCCCGCCAAGCCGATCCGCCTGGTGATTCCGTTCCCGCCGGGCGGCGGTACCGACATCCTGGCGCGCCTTGTGGCCAACCAGGTATCGCAGTCCACCAAGTGGACGTTCGTGCCGGACAACAAACCCGGCGCGGGCGGCACGCTGGGTATCGCGGAAGTCGTACGCGCGGCGCCCACCGGCTACGAACTCGTGATGGGCCAGAAAGACAATCTCGTCGTGGCACCGTGGCTCTACAAGACCGTCTCGTACGTGCCGTCGCGTGACCTGATCGCGATCAGCCACGTTGGCTACACCCCGATCGTCATCGTCACCTCGGCCAATTCGAAGTACAAGACGCTGGCCGATGTGGTGGCCGCCGCGAAGTCGCATCCGGAATCCATCAAGTACGGTTCGCCCGGCAACGGCACCACGATCCACCTGGCCGCCGAGATTTTCAGCCAGGCTGCCGGCATCAAGCTGCTGCACGTGCCATACAAGGGCTCGAACGCCGCGATGATGGACGCCATGGCGGGCAACGTGGACCTGATGGTGGCATCCGTCCCCTCGGCCCTTGCACAAGTGAAGGCCGGCAAGCTGCGCGCGCTGGCGGTGACATCGGCCAGCCGCAGCACGTCGCTGCCCAATGTGCCCACCGTGGCGGAGAGCGGCTACAAGGACGTTGACGTCAGTACCTGGTACGGGATCTTCGCGCCGGCCAAGACGCCGGCCAGCGTGGTGGAACGCATCGGTGCCGAAGTCAACAAGGTACTCGCCACGCCTGAAGTCATCCAGGCCATCCACGACCAGGGCGCCGAGGCCAAGCTCATGACGCCGAAGCAATTCTCCGATCTGGTGGATAGCGACTACCGGAAATGGAAATCCATCGTCGAACGATCGGGCGCACGGGTGGAGTAATTGGGAAGGGCCTGAAATACTGACTGGGCCGGGCGGAAAGAGCGTACAGTCGTCTGATAGACGAACAGGAGCACGCAATGGACAATCATCCGGCCGCCAATAGCAAGGGGTTCGATCTCTATCCGCTGGTCTACAAATGCGAGCCGCCGCGCGAATGGCACGAGCGCCGGCCGGATCGGTCGTACAAGGCTTCCGTGGTGATCTGCCGCGAAGGCGTACAGCCATCCGCAGACAATGGCCGGGTCTTCCACGTTCCCGTGACGCAATGGGGAAACGTGGGCGAAGCCAAGCGCGCAGCCGTGCAGCACGGCTCCGACATCATCGACGGACTGGTGCCCGGCGAGTCGGTGGCAGGACTGTGAGGGCGGGACGATAAAGATGTGCAGGACTACCCGGGCAGGACGCCATCGCCCGGGCTGAAAACGCCGGTCGGCGAATTGCCTAGATACCGAACTCGGGCCCGCCGTATTGGGCCAGCAGCGATTCGATCAGCGCCATGTCCTGCGTTTGCGGCGTGCGGTCTTCCACCGCACGCGACGGACCGCAATAGGTAGCGGTGACGTGGCGGCGCACCATCAGCACACCACCTTCTGGCGGGCTCACGTCAACCACGGGCCAGGGAGTATGCCGATAGCTACCGGCAACCCAGCCCGCAGGCGTGAGATGCAATTCTTCCCATTCCTCGCTGGTCGACATTGGCTGCGCCATCAGTTCTTGTGGCGGTAGTTGATGCGGCCCTTTGTCAGGTCGTAGGGCGACATTTCCAGCGTCACGCGATCGCCAGCCAGCACGCGAATGCGATTCTTCTTCAGGCGTCCGGACGAATACGCCCAGACTTCGAAGCCGTTTTCCAGGATCACGCGAAAGCGATTGTCGGGCAGGACTTCAGATACCTTGCCGCCAAATTCCACCAGTTCTTCTTTAGCCAAAAATGCTCCTTGTTGTGGCGGAGCGGGTCAGGGTGCAGCACGCACATGCCTCATGCCCTGGGGCATGCGATGTTCCTTGCTTTCCTGGCAGCCGGTCGCCATTGCAGAAATCAGTGATCGGTGCCGCATCTCGCCCGGATGGCAAATCGCGAAAACCGAACTGTCGTGAGGGAGGCCTTGCTTGCACAACCGGCGCCGGTATTGGCGAATCGGTTGCGGAGCGGACGCGCCGCTGGGCGGGGTGAGGTTTGCCGGCGACTGTCGCCGTGAACAGACCGGGCACAAGCCCGATCGACCGCTATTGCTCTTCTAGTGATGTTGTCTTGCGGCCGGCGCGCGATGTTCGACACATGTCGATGAAGGGAGCGCTGGCGAATCATACCACCTATGGGGGGAGCCCACCGGCCCCCACCCATTCGTGGCGGCGGCTTCGGCGCGGAACCCAGGCAGGTTGTGCAGCCGACCGCACGTGCGTCACCGTAAATTCGCCGAAGCCGTGTTGACAGCCTTTGCGGTTACGGGTATAAAAACTCCCGCAAGATCTTCAAGCAGCAACCCGAAGCACAAGGTGCCAGCCCTCTGTGGCGCCACTTTTCTCCATGTTTCTTCCTTGATCGTCATGCCTCGCTAACAGTTATCGGTTGGCGAGAATCTATTTTTTAAGGAATCCGCACATGGAAACCGGCACTGTTAAGTGGTTCAACGACTCGAAGGGTTTTGGCTTCATCACCCCGGACGCAGGCGGTAACGACCTGTTCGCTCACTTCTCGGAAATCCAGGGCAACGGCTTCAAGTCGCTCCAGGAAGGCCAGAAGGTTCGCTACGTCGCAGGCGTTGGCCAAAAGGGCCCGGCAGCGACCAAGATCGAGCCGATCTAAGTCTCTGAGTCGTACCGCTGTAAGAAAGAATCCCGGCCCTGCCGGGATTTTTTTTCGCCTGTCGATCGATCAGTGCCGTGGGCAGATCGATCCCCGCGCGCTACCGCCCGAGTTGCCTGACGAAAAGCTCGGCCAGCATGCGAGCCGACGTGCCCAGTGGCATGGCGCGCAGTCGGATCAGACCCGCCTGCATGGCGGGCGGTAGTGGGGACACGGCAGAGAAAGCCTGTAGGCCGTTGCTGTAGAGCGGATCGGCCAGCAACCGCGTGGGGCAATAGCCGATCGCATCGGTGCGCCGCATCAGTTCCGTCATCAGCGTTGGCGATGTGCACGCCGTGATCCGGTGCGGCACAGGCAGGCCGCTCGCCCGCAACCATGCCAGCAGCGTTTCGCTCTGGCTGCCCGGCGAGAGGTTCAGCGTCCACTGGGCGTCCACCAATGCGTCCCAGTGCGTCGCGCCGGCCAGCGGATGCCCCACTCTGCCGGCGGGAACGGCGGTCACCGCCAGCAGCGGCTCGAAAGTCAGTTCGGGCGGAAGGTCCTCTGGATCGGCAATGGCAATGGCGAAGTCCAGCCGCCCTTCGATCAGACGCGGAATCAGGTCGGCAAGAAAGCCCTCGCTCAACGACAGTGTCGCGTCGGGCTGCCGAGCCGTGAAAGCCTCCCAGACCCGGGGCAGCACATCGAGCGCCAGCAAAGGCGTGACGGCGGCGGTCACATGCGCGCCGGCCCCACCCTGCAGCGCCCGAATCTCGTCACGCGCCCGTTCCAGAGACGCCAGCGCCAGCCGCGCGTTGGTCAGCAGCACGCGTCCCGCCGCCGTGAAATCCACGCCCTTGTGGCTGCGCACCAGCAGCTCCGTCCCCACATCGTCTTCCAACTCGCGCAACGCCTTGGTCAGCGCGCTCTGGCTGAGATGCAGGCTGCGGGAGGCCGCGCGGATGGTGCCGCTTTCGGCAACCTGGACAAGGGCTCGGAGCTGATGCTGGCGCATGGCAAGGACTCGCGGATGTCGGGAGGGGGTGAACACCATGGGTGTTCACCTCGGAAAATATACCGCTAATTGGTTTTCGTCGTGGGCCATATGATGGAGCAGACCAAATCGCTCGCCATTGCCCATGAACCAAGCGACACACGCCACCCTCAGTACTCCCGATGCAGACAGCATGACGGCTTGGCGTCACCAGTTTCATCGCCATCCCGAACTGGGCTTTGAAGAATTCCGGACCAGCGCCTTTGTCGCGGAGAAGCTGAAGACGTGGGGCTATGACGTCACCACCGGCATTGCGGGGACAGGACTCGTCGGGCGGCTGCGCTTCGGCAATGGCGGTCCCCGCCTCGGTCTGCGTGCCGAGATGGACGCGCTGCCGATCCAGGAAGCCACGGGGCTGCCATGGGCCAGTGAGGTGCCCGGCAAGATGCACGGGTGCGGCCATGATGGCCACACGGCCATGCTGCTGGGCGCGGCGCAGCGTCTGGCAGCCATGCAGCAACAGGGCGTGGACTGGAACGGCACGCTGCACCTGATCTTCCAGCCGGCGGAGGAGCTGGGCGGCGCTGGTGGAGCGCGGCGGATGATGGACGAAGGTCTGTTCGACAACTTTCCGTGCGATGCCGTGTTCGCCATGCACAACTACCCGGGACGCCCAGTGGGACGCTTCTATGTGAGAGATGGCGCGTTCATGGCTTCATCCGACCGTGCAGTGATTACCTTCCACGGCGTCGGCGGCCACGGCGCCATGCCGCAACTGGCGGCCGATCCGACCATTGCCGCCGCGTCGACCGTGATGGCGCTGCAAAGCATCGTCGCGCGCAATGTCGATCCGCAGGCCGCCGCCGTCATTACCGTGGGGCGCCTTGAGGCGGGCACCACGTACAACATCATCCCGGAGTCCGCCGAACTGGAACTCAGCATCCGGGCCTTGCAGCCGGACGTGCGCGCGCTACTCGAGCGGCGCATCCACGAGGTAGCTGCCGGCCAGGCTTCGACGTTCGGGCTGCGGCATACCGTCATCTATGAACGCGGCTATCCCGTGCTGGTGAACACCGGGCCAGAGACAGCGCTCGCCGTGAAGGTCGCGCGCAAGCTGTACGGCGACGATTGCGTCGATGACGATGCCACGCCGCTCTGCGCCAGCGAAGACTTCGCCTACATGCTGGCGGAGCGGCCCGGCTGCTACCTGATGATCGGCAATGGCGACAATGGCCACGCGGCCGGTGTGCCGACCGGCCCGTGCAGCGTGCACAACCCTTCCTACGATTTCAACGACCGCTGCCTGGATACGGGCGCGGCATTCTGGGTGGCACTTGCCACCGAATTCTTCCACCCCACCGCCTGACTGCCATGAACCCGATTCGCCGAATGCTTGCCCGCTGCACGTTTGCCGCTGTCGCCACGGTTGGCCTGTTCGCCACACCCGGCGCGAGCGCGGCGGACGCGTATCCCTCCAGACCGGTGGTGCTGATGGTGCCGTATCCGGCTGGCGGACTCTCCGATGCGATTGCACGCAGCATGAACGCGCGCCTCTCGAAGGCGCTGGGCCAGCCCGTGGTGATCGAGAACCTGGGCGGCGTCAGCGGCGCCATGGCGGCACAGAAGGTATTGAACGCGCCTGCCGACGGCTACATGATCTTCCTCGGCTCGCCCAACGAGGTCATCCTTGCGCCGCTCTCGAACGCGGCGGTCAAGCTGCGCACCGAAGACTTCCGGCTGCTGACTCCGGTGACCGTCAACCGGCTTGTGATGGTGGCGCGGCCCGACCTGCCGGCGCGCACAGTCGATGAGGTCATCGCGCTCGCCAAGGCCAATCCTGCCAAGCCGCTGACGTATGGCAGCGTCGGTCCAGGTTCGATGTATCACCTTGTGACCGAAGACATGGCAACGCGTACACACATCGGCGTCAGCCATATCCCGTACAAAGGCATGGCACCGCTCGTCCAGGACCTGGCCGGGAAGAATGTCGATTTCGCGATCCTTCCTTATGCCACCAGTTTCCGTGGCCTGGCAGACCAGGGCAGGCTGAAACTCGTAGGCTGGGCGGGAAACAGCCGCAGCAAGACCGATCCGGCCATTCCGGCCTTCGGTGAAGGCACGCAGTTGAAGGATTTCGACCAGGCAACCTGGGCCGGGATCATGGTCAAACAGGGCACGCCGGAGGCGGTGGTCACGCGCCTGTATCAGGCCCTCGTCGAGACGCTGCAAGATCCGCAGGTAGCCAGCGGCCTGGAAGCAACGGGCGCGGAAGTGGCCAAGCCAAGCTCCCTGACAGACGCCCAGCGCTTCCTGCAGGCAGAAACCGGTAAATTCCGCGCCATGGCGAAGCGGATCAATCTGCAGCCGCAATAAACGCTTCCGGACCGAGCATCTCGCGCTCAGGGTCCGCGCAGTTCGGTCAGGCTCTTTCCCGTCCAGCGCTTGAGCGCGCGACGAAAATTCGCGGTGTCGCTGAAGCCCAGCAGCATCGCGATATCGTCGCCGCTCATCCTGGTCGTCTTCAGGTATTCCGTCGCCAGCGAGCGCCGGACGTCATCGACAATGGCGACGAATGAAGTGCCCTCCGCATCCAGCCGTCGACGCAACGTCCGGCTTGTCATATTGAATGCGCTCGCAACCGCCTCCATCGACGGAAACTCTCCGGGGCTGCGCATCAGGAACTGGTAGACCTCGCCCGACGCACCGATCGATGTCTTGGCTTGCCCGATCAGCCGGTCGCAGGTTTCCTGCAGCAATGCCGCGGTGTGCAGGTGCGCGAGTTGCGGCTTGTGGTCAAGGATCGCGCTGTCGTAGATGAGTTCGCAAGCCTGCTGGTCGAAGGCGCAGGGGCAGCACAGGTATTCCTCGTAGATGGCAGCGTAGTGCGGCGCCGGATAGGCGAAATTTGCCTGCACAGGCGGGCAACTCTTCCCGGCCACGTCCTGCAAGTGCGTGACGTGCTGCGTGAACTGCTGCTCCAGCAGGAACTGCTGGACTTCACGGGATTGATTCGACGCGAAGGCATCGGGAAACGTCCACACGCCCCGGTCTGGGTACTCCGTCCAGGCGATGGTCAACGTGGGCGTTGCAAGTCGGTGGTATTTGACCCCGAGCCTGAAATAGTCGCGCAGCGACAGGCACGACATCAGCGCGTAGCCATACATCCCGTAGGCGGACAGATGCAGCCGGGACCCCGTCCGGAAAGGTGTCGCAGGGTCGGACGACAACGCCACGGCATTGCTGCAGACGGCGGCGTACTGTCGCACGGAAGTCAGCACCGCGGCATCGTAGATCTCATCCGGTTCGATGCCGGACCCTTTCAAACTGTCAACGGGTTCGATGCCTTGCTCGGCCAGCACCTCGACCAATGCCGCGATCTTGTACGGCGCGTGCACGCGCTCATTGGGAAGCGATAGTTTCGACGTCACGGCTTTGTTCCAGTTTGTCCTGCAAGGACTCCCTCTTGTCCGGAAATGACCTTACGGGGCGCATCCTATCTCACTACTATCCGTATCACAAGATTCGGGCGAGCGCGGACTGGCGCCGCCCGAAGGACACTGGAGACAAGCCTTGAGCAGCAACCGCAAAGTCATCATTTCCTGCGCCGTGACGGGCTCGGCACACGTACCGTCGATGTCGGAATACCTGCCCATCACGCCTGCCGAGATCCGCGCCCAAGCACTGGAAGCCGCGCAAGCCGGCGCGGCCATCCTGCATCTGCACGCGCGCAACCCGTCGGACGGCCGCCCCACCCCGAAACCGGAAGTCTTCCGGGAGTTCGTGCCCGATATCGCGCGTGAAACCGACGCGGTCATCAACATTTCCACCGGCGGCAGCACGCGCATGTCACTCGACGAGCGACTGGCCTATGCGCGCGTCGCCCGCCCGGAGATGTGCTCGCTGAACATGGGTTCGATGAACTTCTCGCTGCATCCGGTTGCCGAGAAGATGACGTCATGGCGCTTCGACTGGGAGAAGGAGTATGTCGAAGGCATGGAGGACATGATCTTCCGCAACACGTTCCGGGACATCAAGAACATCCTGACCGAGTTCCGCGACCACGGCACACGCTTCGAATTCGAGTGCTACGACGTGGGCCACCTCTACAATCTCGCCCACTTCATCGACGCGGGCCTGATCAAGCCTCCGTTCTTCATCCAGTCTGTGTTCGGCATCCTGGGTGGTATCGGCGCCGACCCCGAGAACCTGTCCCTGATGCGCGCCACGGCCGACAGGCTTTTCGGCCGCGAAAATTATCACTTCTCGATACTCGGCGCAGGCCGCCACCAGATGCCGCTCGTCACCATGGGCGCCATCCTTGGTGGGAACGTTCGCGTGGGGCTCGAGGACAGTGTCTACCTATCCAAGGGCGTAAAGGCGAAAAGCAATGCGGAACAGGTTCGCAAGATCCGACGAATCCTCGAGGAGCTTTCCTTCGAGATCGCCACGCCCGCCGAGGCACGGCAAATGCTGTGCCTCAAAGGCAGGGACGCCGTTTCGTTCTAATCATCCCGCTTCATTTCTATCGTCCCATGCGCAAGGCCGGACGCCTGCTACCAGCATCCGGCCATAACAACAAAAGCCATGGGATCCACACCGGAGACAACTCATGACAACGAACACCGCTGAGCGCAGTGCCGATGGCCTGCATGCGCGCGCCACGCGCAAAGCCATGCTGCGACTCATCCCGATCCTGTGCGGGATCTACTTCCTCTCGTTCATCGATCGAACCAATGTGGCGCTGGCCAAGGCCCATCTCGCGGCAGACCTCGGCATCAGCGCCGCCGCGTATGGGCTGGGCGCCGGCATTTTCTTCCTGGGCTACGCACTGCTGGAAGTGCCCAGCAACCTCATCGCGCATCGCATCGGACCGCGCCGCTGGATCGCGCGCATCGCGGTCACCTGGGGCGCATTGTCGGCGGGCATGATGTTCGTGCAGGGGGAATGGTCGTTCTATGCGCTGCGTGTGCTGCTTGGCATCGCGGAAGCGGGCCTGTTCCCGGCGCTGATGTATATGGTCACGCTGTGGTTCGCGCCCAAGGATCGCGCGGTTGCGGTCGGCTGGATCTATACGGCCCCGGCGGTGGCGCTCATCATCGGCAATCCCATCGGCATCGGCCTCATGCAACTCGACGGTCTTGGCGGACTGCATGGATGGCAATGGATGTTCCTGCTCGAAGGGCTGCCTACCGTGGTCATCGGCTGCATCCTCTATTTCATCCTGCCCGATCGGCCGACCGATGTGAAATGGCTGACGCCAGAAGAAAGCCGTTCGCTGGAGGCACATGCCGTGATCGACGCGCATGGCCACGCCCATCTGTTCTCCGGCGACTGGGTGTCGGCGCTCAAGAGACCCACCACGCTCTGCATCAGCCTGATTTACTTCCTGAACCAGATTGCGTTTGTGGGGCTGTACTTCTTCACGCCCTCCATCGTCTCGCAGATGAACGTGAAGTCTCCGGTGCTGATCGCCATCCTGTCGAGCAGCGTGGGCTTTGGTTTTCTGATTGGCGTCTTGCTGCTGCCGCGCATCCATCGCCGGATGCACAGCGACTGTGTCTACCTCGGCATCCTGACCATGGGAGTGGTCGTGGCAGCTTCCGCATTTATCTCCACGTCGAATGAGACCGCGCAGATTGCACTGCTGGCAGCGGCAGGGTTCTTCGGCGGCGGCGTGTTGCCCTCTTACTGGTCCATCGCCATGAAGCGTTTGCACGGCGTACAGGCAGCAGCCGGGTTGGCGTTCATCAACACCATCGGATTGCTCGGCGGATTTGTCGGACCCTACTTGTTTGGCCTCGCCGAGACGGCGACAGGCAAGAGTTCCAGCGGGTTCTACGTCATCCTGGCCGCCGCAGTACTCGGCCTTGTCATGATCCCGATGCTCGCCCGCGCCATCCGTACCGAAGGCCACCCGGTGGCTTCCGGCGACGCGACGGCGGAACTGCGTAACTCCGGGTCACGCACGATCACCAAGGCTAACGCCTGACACTTGGCAAGCAGCACGAAAGAGAGGCAGTCATGAAGCTAGCAGGAAAGGTCGCCATCATCACGGGCGCGGCACAGGGAATCGGCGCGGCAACGGCACGCAAGTTTGCGCAGGAAGGCGCCATCGTCGTGCTATGCGACCTCAAGCAGGATGCCGTGGGCGAGGTGGTCGCTGCCTGTCGGGAAGACGGCGCGACCGCCATCGGATTCGGCCTGGACGTGGCGAATCCCGCCGCCGTATCCGACATGGTTGCAGAAGTGGTCGCCCAGTTCGGACGCGTGGATATCCTGGTGAACAACGCCGGCATTACGCGCGATGCCAAGCTCCAAAAGATGACGACCCAGCAGTTCGATGACGTCATCGACGTCAATCTCCGCAGCGTGTTCCATGTCACGCAGGCGGTGGTGGACGGCATGGTGGAGCGCGGTTCGGGCGTCATCCTCAATGCCAGTTCCGTGGTGGGCCTCTATGGCAATTTCGGTCAGACAAACTACGCCGCCGCCAAGTTTGGCGTCATCGGCTTCACCAAGACCTGGAGCCGCGAACTGGGGCCGAAGGGCATCCGCGTGAACGCCGTGGCACCGGGCTTCATCGAGACGCCCATCCTGTCCACCGTGCCCGACGAGGTACTGGAGAAGATGCGCAATCAGGTGCCATTGCGTAGATTGGGAAAGCCGGAAGAAATCGCTAGTATCTACGCCTTCCTTGCCGGCCCTGATGCAAGCTATATCAACGGCGCCGTCATCGAAGCATCCGGTGGCATGACGCTCTGATTGCATGCCCTACAACATGAGGAGACACATATGAACGCACTGGCACTGCTACGGCCACGCCCTGGTCTGCGTGTGCTAATCACGGGCGGCGGCTCCGGCATTGGTGCCGGCATCGCCGAAGCCTTTCTCCAGGCCGAGGCCAACGTCTACGTCTGCGACGTCGACGGCGCCGCGCTCGAATCGCTGAAAGCGACAAACCGCACGTTGCACACGGGCATCGCCGATGTCGGCAAACGGGAGGACGTTGACCGCATCGTGGCCGATGCCGGCGCCAGGCTGGGCGGGATCGATATTCTCGTCAACAACGCGGGCATTGCCGGGCCCACCGGTGGCGTCGAAACTATCGATCCACTGGAGTGGGAACGCACCGTCACAACGAACCTGCACAGCCAGTTCAACTTTGTGCGTGGGGTCGTACCGTTGATGAAGCAGACATCGGACTGCCCCGGCATCATCGCCATGTCGTCCGTCGCAGGCCGTCTCGGATACGCCTACCGTACGCCCTACGCCGCAACAAAATGGGCCATTGTCGGCATGGTGAAATCACTGGCCATCGAACTCGGACCCAGCAATGTCCGCGTCAACGCCATCCTGCCCGGCGTGGTGCAAGGCGAGCGCATGGACCGCGTCATCGCAGCGAGAGCCGAATCGCTCGGTATCGGCTTCGACGCGATGCGCGAACAGTATCTCCAGAAAATCTCGCTGCGCCGCATGGTGACCGTGGAAGACATCGCAGCCATGACGCTGTTCCTGGCATCGCCCGCTGCACACAACGTTTCCGGACAGGCCATCAGTGTCGATGGCAACGTCGAATATCTCTGATCCCGTGCCGAAGAATTGCGCGATGAATTAGCCCCTTCCTATCGATTCAATAAATTTGAACAACTATGACAGCGAACCCCCGTTTTTCTCCGACGGGGCGGCCGCTATAGTTCAGCACATGGACAGCGCAGCAACGCAACGAAGCAAAACAAAGCGAAGCCAGCGCTGCCCGATAAAACCTCAAACTTATTGAATACATTTTTTATACCGGAGAATCACCATGTCGAACGCCAACAACGCCAAGCTGGAAGTCCTGACCCCGCACAACAGCCAACTGATCTTCATCGACCACCAGCCGCAAATGGCCTTCGGTGTGCAGTCGATGGACCGCCAGACCATGAAGAACAACGTCGTGGGCCTGGCCAAGGCAGCCAAGATCTTCGACGTGCCGACCACGATTACCACCGTCGAGAGCGAATCGTTCTCCGGCTATACCTACCCCGAACTGCTCGACGTGTTCCCCGGCAAGGAAACGCTCGAACGCACTTCGATGAATTCCTGGGATGACCAGAAGGTGCGCGACGCACTGGCCGCGAACGGCCGCAAGAAGATCGTCGTCGCCGGCCTGTGGACCGAAGTCTGCAACACCACGTTTGCCCTGTGCGCCATGCTCGAAGGCGACTACGAGATCTACATGGTGGCGGACGCTTCGGGCGGCACGACCAAGGAAGCGCACGACTACGCGATGCAGCGCATGATCCAGGCCGGCGTGGTGCCGGTGACGTGGCAACAAGTGCTGCTCGAATGGCAGCGCGACTGGAAGAACAAGGAAACGTACGACGCCGTGACGAGCCTGGCCAAGGAACACTCGGGCGCCTACGGCATGGGCATCGACTACGCCTACACGATGGTGCACAAGGCCGCGCAACGTACGCAGACGACGCATGAGTCGATTGCTCCGGTGCATGCGCCGGTGATCGAGCGCTAAGCCAAGTCGAGCAAGAAGAAACCAGAATCCGCAATCGTTGGACGCCGGTTCTCCGGAATGAAGGCTGCACGCCGGTATGGATGCAGCCTTCATTTTTTCTTATCAAGAAAGAAGGTCGACCTGTTCCTGTACGGTGCGCCAGCGGCGATGAAGAAGTTGCGCGGGTAGAACCTGCCCTACGCAAGTGCCTTGTAGTCCGTATAGCCCACGGCACCGCCGCCGAAGAAGGTTGCCGGGTCAGGTGCATTCAGCGAGGCGGCCAGGCGGATTCGTGCAGGAAGATCCGGGTTGGCAATGAACGGACGGCCAAACGCGATGATGTCGGCCCGCCCCGAGGCCAACGCCTCCTGCCCCGTCTTGCCATCGTAGCCACCTGCGAGGATGAGGACACCGTGCCACGCTTTGCGCATGGACAGGATCATCTCGTCCCACCGTGGATCGTTGGCCTCGTCCCGGACGTTGCCGACCATCGCGGGTTCCACCAGGTGCAGATAGGCCAGCGACCACTCGTTCAGACGCCGCGCGATGTAACCGAAGGTCTGCATCGGCGTCTCGTCGCCCATGCCCATGAAGCGACCCATCGGCGTCAGCCGAACGCCAACGCGCGACGCGCCAATCTCGTTCGACACCGCTTCCACCACCTCCAGCAGCAGGCGTGCCCGATGCTCCAGACTGCCACCATAGGCGTCGTCGCGATGGTTGCTGTTCGAATTGATGAACTGGTCCAGCAGGTAGCCATTTCCCGCGTGGATCTCCACGCCATCCATGCCCGCCTCGATCGCGTTGCGGGCCGCATAACGGTAGTCCTCCACGATGGCCGCAATGCCTTCGAGGGTCAACGCCTGCGGCGTCGGCACATCGCCCCACACGCCCTTGCCTTCCTCATCGACGATGAACGTCTTTCCCGGAACGGGTAGCGCGCTGGGCGCGACAGGCAGTGCACCGCCGGGCTGGAACGACGGATGCGACACGCGCCCGACATGCCAGAGTTGCAGGAACATCCGGCCACCGGCTTCATGCACCGCCTTGGACACGGCACGCCACCCGGCAATCTGTTCAAGCGAATAGATGCGGGGGTCCACGCATATCCCTGCCCCTGCGGCGAAATCTGCGTGGCTTCGGAAATAATCAATCCAGCCGATGCGCGCTGCCGGTAGTACTCGACGTTCAGCGCGGTGGGCACGTTGCCGGGCTGGCCTGCCCGCGACCGGGTCAACGGTGCCATGGCAATGCGGTTCGGCAACTGGAGCGATCCAATCGTGATTGGCGAGAACAGCGAAAGCGTACGGTCCATGAGAATCTCCAGGATGTGGGGGAAAGAGCGCCGTGAAGGCGCCTCGCGGTAACTAGGGAGCGATCAGGTTCTTCAGCCGCTCACCCGCCAGCGGCATGTCGCGCAGACGGTGACCCGTGGCATCGAACAGTGCATTGCCGATGGCGCCCGCCGTCGGACCCATCGCTGCTTCGGCCACGCCCAGGAACGGCATGCCGGGACGGTCGATCAGGTGTACGTTGACCTGCGCGGGCACCGCCGAGAACCGCAGGATCGGGTATGTGCCCCAGTCGAAACTGCGGATGCCCTGCGGATCGAAGCGAAGCTGTTCGTAGAGACTCCAGCTTGCCGCCTGCAGGATGCCGCCCTCGATCTGGTTGCGCACGCCATCGGGATTGACGATCTGCCCGCAGTCCACCGCGACTTCGGCACGTTCGAGCTTCACCTGACCGGTGTCGCGCTCGACCGATACCTCCACGGCCATCGCCACATACGCCATCAGGTTCTTGTACTTGCCGAATGCAAAGCCCACGCCGTGTCCTGGCTTGCGCGCGGGGCGCGGCCAGCCAAAGCGCTGTGCGGCGAGGCGGATCACGTCGAGCGCGCGCGGATCGTCCATATGGCGGATGCGGAACGGCACCGGGTCGATGCCAGCCGCATGCGCGAGATCGTCCATGAAGGTCTCGATCGTGAACACGTTCATGTGCGCGCCCAGCGAGCGCATGGCCGAGGTGCGCAAAGGCATCGTCGGCGAGAAGTTGTTGACGATGTGGCTGGTCGGCAGCCGATAGAGCGGAATCGCGTTGCGATCCCCACCGCCTTCGGGCTGCAACATCGGCGTGGACGGCGCGGGCGCGAAGGGCTTGGCAAGCAAGGTGGCAGGAAGCAGGCGCCCTGCGTTGACCACGCGCTCGTTGTGCGAACTGCTCCACAACGCATAGTCCCAATCGACGATGGTGCCGTCCGCCGAGAGCGACGCCTTGACCTGCGTGACCATCGCAGGCGTGAAGTGGTCCCAGAGGTTTTCCTGATCGCGCATCCACTGCACGCGTACCGGTTGACCGGGCAGCGCGCGGGCCAGCAGCGCGGCATGTGCGGCGGCATCGTCGGCGGGGTTATGGCCGTAGCAGCCCGAGCCCTCCACATGTACGCAGCGGATCTTGTCCTTGGGCATCGACAGCATTTCCGCCAAGCCGTCGCGCAGCGGATAGACGCCCTGCGAGTGCGTCCAGACAGTGAGCATGCCATCGTCGAGATACCCGACCGCACACGATGGGCCAATCGAACCATGCATCAGATAGTGCTTGGCGTACGTGGCGGACAGCGTCTTCACGGCAGGCGCCATGGGCGCGCGTTGATTGGCGATGACGATGTGTTCCGTGCTGATCTGCTTGAGCTGCGCGTTGACCTGATCGGGCGCAGGTAGCGTGCGCCCCGGCCCCCATCGGCAGCCCGCCGACAGCGCGCGCTGCGCGAGCACGGCCTGCCATTCGCGGCGCGCCACCACGGCCAGCATGTTGCCGTCGCGGACGATGGCGACAAAGCCCGGCGTCGCCCGTGCGGCGGCATCATCGACGGAGAGCAACTGCGCGCCATAGCTTGCGGGCAGCACCACGCGCGCATGCACCATGCCTGGCAGCTTCATGTCCTGCACATAACTCGGTCCGCCCGAGACCTTGCCCGGGATGTCCACGCGATGCATCGATGTGCCGATTACGTTGAACGTAGACGGATCGCGCAACGGCGATGTGGGCGTAGCCACCACATGCAGGTTTACGCGCGGCAGCAGCTCTGCGAAGGTCAGCGCGCGTCCATCCGCTGCGATGATGTGCGCATCGCTCGTCCTGAGCGTGGACGGATCGACGCGCCACATTCGCGCGGCGGCATCGACCATGAGCCCACGCACCTGCGCGGCGGCGTTGAGCAGGGCGCTGCCGCTATCGGCCATGGTATGGCTGCCGGCGGTCAACCCTTCGTCGGGCGAGTGCGCGGTGTCGGCGGTCAGGAACGTCATGCGATGCGGCGCGATCTGCAGTTCCTCGGCGGCCACCTGCCATAGCGCCGTACGGATGCCGGTGCCGAGTTCCACCTTGCCGGTGTAGACCGTGACATGGTTGTCCGGCGCCACCTTGATCCATGCATCGAGATACGGATTCGTCTTGAGGCTGCCGGCGAGCTTCGTGTATTCACGGCCCACGGTTACCGCCGCGCCTTCGTCGGCAAGCACCATCTGCGCCAGTGCCTCGTGCCCCGGCACCAGCGAGAAGCCGACGACGAGCGCGCCTGACACCATGAAAGCCCTGCGGCCGGGGTTGTCGATCTGTTCGTCGTGGCTCATAGCGCTGTCTCCGCTGTACCACCACTTGCTGCGCCCGATGCCGCACGGATGGCAGCAAGGATGCGCATATGCGTGCCGCAGCGGCACAGGTTCGGCTCCATGTGCGCGCGGATCTCGGCATCGGTGGGATGTGGGTTGCGATCAAGCAACGCCTGCGCACGCATCACCATGCCGGCGATGCAGTAGCCGCACTGCGCGGCCTGATGATCGATGAATGCCTTCTGCAAGGGGCCGGGCTTCTCCGCCGTGCCGAGGCTTTCGATCGTGCGCACGGGACGCTTGCCGATGGCCGCAACCGGTGTCACGCACGAGAACGTGGGCTTGCCATCGACGATGACCGTGCATGCGCCGCACTGGCCCATGCCGCAGCCAAACTTCGCGCCGTTCAGCCCCAGGTCTTCACGCAGTGTGTAGAGCAGCGGCGTGGCTGGGTCGATGTCGAGGGTGTGGCTGACGCCGTTGACTGTGAGCTGGATCATCGCGATGCATCTCCCTTGCGGATATCCGCCACCGCCTGCGGCACGTTCTGCCACGGCGATAGCGTCGTATAGGTGGCGCGCAGGTACAACGCCAGATCGGCGATCTGCGCATCGTCCAGCGACTCGCCGAACGCGGGCATGTAGTGCATGGGCTGCTCGCCCTGCCATGGCACGCCGAGCAACATCATCTGGATCACGTTGCGCGGCGTGCTGGCCAGCACCGCGCTGCTGGTGGACAGGCTCGGGCGGTCGCCCACGCTCTGCATCGGTGACTTGTCGCCATGGCACGACGCACACGCGCCGTTGAACAGCACCGCACCGCGAGCGATGGACTGGCGGTCGGCATCTGTTGAAGTGGTAGCGGCCGGATGCTCCACGGGCTGCTGCAACGAGAACAGGTAGGTGGCCATGGCCTGCACATCGGCCAGCGGCACGGTGGCCAACTCTTGCGTGACGGGCAGCATCGGACCCGCCGCCGCGCCGTGGCGCGCCGACATGCCGGTGCGCAGATACGTCACAAGGTCAACCTCGGTCCACGGCGCACGCGCATTCGCCAGCGACACCAGCGAAGGCGCGACCCAACCATCGACCACGCCGCCGTGCAAGGACTTGCCCCAGCTTTCCGCGCCAATCAGATTGAGCGGGCTGTGGCACGCTGCGCAATGGCCGAGTCCGGTCACGAGTTCACGCCCGCGATTCCATGCGGCGCTCTGCGTGGTATCTGGCGCTTCGGGACCCGTGCGTAGAAACAGCACGTTCCAGAACGCGACGAGCGGCCGGAAGTTCAGCGGGAACATCAGGTCGTTGGCCGGTGCCTTGGCAACAACGGGATCGCGCCGCATCAGGAAGGCATATGCCGCAGCGATGTCGTCATCGGACATGCGCGTGTAGTGCACATACGGAAACGCGGGATATAGCTGGTGACCGTCGCGCGCAATGCCACGACGCAGCGCACGCTTGAATGCGTCGAGCGACCACGTGCCGATGCCCGTCTCCGCATCGGGCGTGATGTTGGTGGTGTACAGCGTGCCGAACGGCGTGGCCAGCGGCAGGCCGCCCGCATAGGACTTGCCACCTGGTGCGGTGTGGCAGACCGCGCAATCGCCCAGTGCCACCACGCGTGCGCCGCGTAGTGCGAGTTCGCGGTCGATGGTTGAGGGTGCGGGCGGCTGGATTGGCGCGATGGCCGGCTCCCACATCAGCCATGCCGCCACGGCTATGCCGACCACGGCAACGGCCGCTCCGGTAATGACGATGGGCTTCCATCGGAATCTGGACAACATGTGGTGGACCTCCGCCATCTCTTCTGTGGGTTGCGGCAATCGTAGAAAACACGGGGAAGGCGGACAACTGGCACGTAGTGGAGCACGGCTGACACCATGGTATGGGCTGCGATAAACCAATCCCTTGGCGGTCTGTGCACGGGCTCAGTGTGGTGTGCGATTCAGAAATCGTTGGCGTTGTCCGGAAGCGCGATGCGGCGGTATGCCCTAGGGATGTATCCCAAAGGCATACCGCATCCGACTCGATTCAACGGCGCGACGTCGCGATCAACGCCGCCAGTGAAAGCAGCGCCATGCTGCCTCCCGCCACGACAATGCCGTGCCAGCCGAAGTGCGTGTAGAGCGAGCTGGCGAGCGCGGAGCCTGCCGCGCCGCCGACGAAGATCGCCGTCATGTAGAGCGCGTTCAGGCGTCCACGGCTGTTCGCATCCAGCGCGTAGATGGCCCGCTGGCCCAGCACCATGTTCATCTGCACGGCAAAGTCGAGCAGGACGCCGGTGAGCGCAAGACCGATCACCGCACCGCTACCGCTTGTCAGTCCCGGCAGGAAACTCAGTGCCGCAACGGTCATCGCCGCAAGCGAGGCAACGCGTGTATGTCCGGCATCCGCCAGGCGTCCAGCAATGGGCGCGGCCACGGCACCCAGCGCACCGACCAGTGCGAACAAACCGATTTGCGATTGCGACAGGCCATGTTGCCCAGCCAGTTCCAGCGGCACCGCGGTCCAGAACAGGCTGAACGCGGCGAACAGAAGACCCTGGAACAGCGCGCGCTGACGCAGCAGCGCGTAGCGGGCGAGCAGATGCCACAGCGACGCCAGCAAGCTGCCATAGGTGGCGCGATGTTGCGGCACGCGACGCGGCAGGGTCATCACGATGATCCCGACGGTCAGCAACGTCAGGGCCGCTGCGATCACGAATACCGCGCGCCAACCCAGCCATTGCGCCGCCATGCTTGAAAGCGGGCGCGACAGCAGGATGCCCGACAGCAGGCCGCCCATGATCGTACCGACGGTGCGGCCACGGAGCGCCTCCGGCGCGAGGTGGGCGGCAAGGGGAATCAGGATCTGTACGCTCACAGAACTGAGCCCCAGCAGCAGCGAGACCAGCAGGAAGACACTCGGCTGTGACGACAAGGCGGCACCGGCAAGGCTGGCAGCGGCGGCCACTCCGCTGATGGCCAGCAAGCGGCGGTTCTCCAGCAGATCGGCAAGCGGCACGAGGAAGAAAAGCCCGACCGCGTATCCAATCTGCGTCAGCGAAACGATAACGCTCGCGCGGTCGGTAGAGAGTCCGATCGCAGGGGCGATCAGCTCGATAATCGGCTGGGCATAGTAGAGGTTGGCCACCAGGACGCCGGCGCAGAGCGAAAACAGCGCGACGAGCGCGGGTGACATCGGCGACACCGTCACATTGCCAGCGGGGGAGGGAGAGGCTTGGGTAGACATGGCTCCGGTTCCTGAAAGGGAATGACCGGAGGTTAGTCGTCAGGCGACGTTGCGGGAATCGCAACACGGCGCAAGACAGCGTTGCGCGCAGGGCAATGGGTGGATTGACCGCTGCTTATTCCGCAGTGGGCCTTGCCTGGCCGGTCGGCCCCGGCAGCGACGACAGGAACTCAAGGAACGTGGCCACGCGGCGCGATCCGCGATGATTCGGAAGATAGAGCGCCGTAATGACCGAACTCGAATCGTTGGGTGTCACGTCCCACGACGCGAGCAACGTCACCAGCCTGCCCTCGGCAATGTCATCCTGCACAAGCCAGTCTGGCAGCAATCCCACGCCCAGGCCCGCCAGCACCGCATCCCTCAACACTTCGATGTTGTTGCTGCGAAGGCTGCCGTTGACGGGCACCACCACCTTGTGCGCGTCCTGGCGAAACGTCCAGACCTGATCGCGGCGTCCAAAGCTGAAGCGAAGGCAGCAGTGATCGAGCAAGTCGGCAGGCTCCGCTATCGCCGCATGCTGGTCGAGGTATTTCGGGCTTGCCACCACCAGCCGGCGAAACCACCCCACTTCCCTTGCCACGACATTGTCGTAAGTGGCAGCGCTGCCCAGCCTGACGGACACGTCCACGCGTGCATCCAGCAGATCCACAATCTCGTCGGTAAGCTGGACTTCGACTTCCAGCCGAGGATGCTGCGCCATCCACGCACCGAGATAGGGCGACACGCAACACCGGCCGAATGCGACCGGTAGCGATACGCGCAACTGACCCACCGGCGCCTCGCCACGGTCCGCGATCAGCGCGTCGGCCTCTTCCACCGCCTCCAGTATCTGCCGCGCGTGCTGGTAGTAGCTCGCACCGGCTTCCGTCACCGTGACCTGGCGTGTGGATCGGTTCAACAGCACGGCGCCCAGATCGCCTTCCAGTCCGTCGAGCGCGCGCGTGACAGACGAGGTCGCCAGATTCATGCGTCGCGCAGCCGCAGAGAAACCCTTGGCATCGACGGTCTCGACAAACATTTTCAGGGCGAGCAACTTGTCCATGGGCTGGGTGGGGCAAAGGATTGAGGATGACGCAGGTTGCGGATCAACCGCTTGCGTATCGTACATGCCCGGGGATTCTGTCGTATCGAAGTGGCATTTGAAAAGCCCTGCGATCTGGCTGCTAAACGCCCCCACGCGGTATCCCTAGACTTCGCGAATCTTCACGGAAGTCCCCCAACCGGATAAAACAGGCATGTGGATCGTCAGGCTCGCCTTGCGTCGGCCCTATACCTTCATCGTTCTCGCGATCCTGCTCATGCTGGGCGGAACGCTGGCCGTCCTGCGCATGCCCACGGATATCTTTCCCGCGATCGATATCCCTGTAGTGAGCGTGGTCTGGAACTACAACGGGCTGTCGGCGCAGGACATGGCGCAACGCATCGTGACGCCTTACGAGCGTTCGCTGACAACGGATGTCGACAACATCGAACACATCGAATCGCAATCGCTGGCGGGCGTAGCGGTCATCAAGGTGTTCTTTCATCCCGGTGCCGACATCAACCGGGCCATTGCGCAAGCCACCGCAGGCGCACAGTCCATCCTCAAGCAGATGCCACCGGGTGCCACTCCGCCGCTGGTGCTGAGCTACAACGCCTCGACGGTGCCGATCCTGCGACTCGCCCTGGGCAGCACC
Organism: Cupriavidus sp. 2SB; assembly: GCF_005503625.1. Lineage (GTDB taxonomy): Bacteria > Pseudomonadota > Gammaproteobacteria > Burkholderiales > Burkholderiaceae > Cupriavidus. The sequence continues at coordinate 35,017 of NZ_SCMX01000047.1, forward strand.
ACATTGCCCGAGCAGGAACTCTACGACCTTGGCAACAGCTTTATCCGCACGCAGCTTGCGACAGTGGAAGGCGCCTCTGTTCCACTTCCGTACGGTGGCAAGGTGCGCGAGGTCACCGTCGACCTGAACGTGCCCGCATTGCAGGCGCGCGGCCTCTCGCCGCTTGATGTGGTCAACGCCGTGAATGCCCAGAACCTGGTGTTGCCAGGCGGCACAGCGAAGATTGGCACGCTCGAGTATCGCGTGGACCTGAACGGGAGCACGCAGACCGTTGCGGCGCTCAACGACCTTCCGGTCCGCTCCGGGCCCGATGGCACCATCTTTGTGCGCGACGTGGCGCAGGTACACGATGGCTATGCGCCGCAGACCAATGTCGTCCGTCACAACGGCTTGCGTTCCGCCCTGTTGGAGATCGAGAAAACGGGCAGTGCCTCGACGCTGACCGTCGTGGCCCAGATCCGGGCCTTGCTTCCCCACATCACGGCGGGATTGCCAAAGTCCCTTGAAGTGCAGCCGCTATCGGACCAGTCGGTCTTCGTGACATCCGCAATCGACGGCGTGCTGCACGAGGCGCTGGTCGCGGCTTGCCTGACAGCGACGATGATCCTGCTTTTTCTTGGAAGCTGGCGGGCGACGCTGATCATCGCGATCACGATCCCGCTATCCGTGCTTGCGGCATTGATCGCCCTCGCCGCTTTCGGCCAGACCCTGAACATCATGACGCTCGGCGGACTGGCGCTGGCCGTCGGGGTACTGGTGGATGACGCGACGGTGGCCATCGAGAACGTTGCGCATCATCGGGAACAGGGCAAGCCGCTGGAGCAGGCCATCCTGGACGGGTCCGGCGAGATCGCGCTTCCCACGCTGGTTTCCACGATGTGCATCTGCATCGTGTTCCTGCCGATGTTCCTGCTGAGCGGCGTGGCGCGCTATCTCTTCGTACCGCTGGCCGAAGCCGTCGTGTTCGCCATGATGGCCTCGTACTTCCTGTCCCGCACGCTGATTCCCACGTTGGCGCACTATCTTCTGCGTGGCGAAGGCCGCGCCCCCGCAGCTACCCGAGGCCCCGCCTACTGGTTCGATGTCGCACACAAGCGCTTTGAAGCGGCGTTCGAGCGCGTGCGGAGCGCCTATTCCGCGATGCTGTCGGCCGCACTGGCCGCGCCGCGCCGTACCGCGCTGGCATTCGCATTGCTGTGTGCGGGCTCGATGACGCTCGTGCCGTTTCTCGGACAGGATTTCTTCCCGGCCATCGATAGCGGAGAGCTTCGACTGCATATGCGCGTCCGCACTGGCACGCGCATCGAAGAGACGGCGCGCATCGCCGATGAAGTCGAGAACGAGATACGCCGCATTGCCGGGCCCGGCAATGTCGGCGGCATCGTCGACAACATTGGATTGCCGGTAAGCGGCATCAATCTCACATACGACTCCTCGCTGCCCATCGGCACGGGCGATGCCGAGATTCTTGTTTCCCTGAAACCCGGCGCCGGTTCTTCCGCAGCACTCGTGGAACGTCTCGACGCTGCGCTGCAGACATCCTTCCCAGGTGTCAGCTTCGCGTTCCTGCCCGCAGACATGGTGAGCCAGATCCTGAACTTCGGGCTGCCCGCACCGATCGACATCCAGATCGTTGGCAATGACGTGGATGGCAACCGGCAGGTTGCGGACTCCTTGCTGCGCAACCTGGCGGCGGTGCCGGGGCTGGCCGATCTTCGCCTTCAGCAGCCGGCGGATCAACCCGCCCTGGCCATCGACGTAGACAGGACGCGGGCGTTGCAAGCCGGGCTGACGCAACGTGAGGTGGCGCAGAACCTGCTGATTGCGTTGTCCGGAAGCGGTCAGACTTCGCCAAACTTCTGGCTGAATCCGAAGAATGGCGTCAGCTATCCGGTTGCCGTGTCCGTACCGCAGTACGCGATGGATTCCCTCCAGACGCTATCGAACATTCCCGTCCGCCTGGGGGTCAATGCGCCCCAGCAAGGCGGGGCAGGTGAAATCGGCCAGCTTGGCAGCGTCAGGCGGTATTCGCAGCAGGGCGTCGTCTCGCACTACAACGTCCAGCCCGTACTCGATATCTTTGGCGCAGTGAGAGGACGAGACCTCGGAGGTGTGGCTGCCGATGTGCAGCGCATTGTCGATCAGGCGCGGCCTCATCTGCCTGCCGGCTCGGAGATCATCGTGCGCGGCCAGGTGCAAACCATGCACACATCGTTCAGCGGGCTGCTGACCGGGCTGGCCATCGCAATCGTGCTGGTCTATCTGCTGATGGTCGTCAATTTCCAGTCGTGGCTCGATCCGTTGACGATTGTCGGAGCCCTTCCGGTGGCGCTATCCGGCATGGCGTGGATACTCTTTGCCACGCACACCACTATCAGCGTTCCCGCAATGACGGGGGCCATCATCTGCGTCGGCATAGCCACCGCCAACAGCATTCTCGTCATCAGTCATGCTCGGGGCCTGCTCGCTGCCGGCAAATCGGCGCGGGACGCGGCTTTCGAGGCGGGATTCAGCCGCTTCCGCCCCGTTGCCATGACCGCGTTGGCGATGCTGTTCGGCATGGTCCCCATGGCATTGGGCTCCAGTGGAGCCGGCGCGCAGAACGCCCCGTTGGGCCGTACGGTCATCGGCGGACTCGCCTTCGGCACGACTGCCACGCTGGTGCTTGTACCGGTGCTGTTCGCTGCGCTGCACGGCTGGATGGCAGCGCGCTCGCGCCCCGCAGCTTCTCCCAACCTTCATGAAGGCACGGCATGAGTTCGCCCCAATCTGGCTCCGCGTCTGAACAGCCGCAGCAAGACCCTTCCGAAAGCGCGCTGGAAACGCATACCACGCCAATGCGCCGCTCCCGTGGGCGCCTGCTTGCGCTGCTTGTCATGGCACTGGCTGCTGCGGCGGCATTGACTGTCGGTCTTGTGCCACGCTTGCACGGACAGAAGGTCTTGCAGGAACGCGTTCAGGCAACGCAGATACCGATCGTCAATGTGGTGGCGCCTCGCAATGGGGCGCAGGCTTACGATATCGTGCTTCCCGCCGACGTCCGCGCCTACGAGGACACCGCCATCCACGCACGCGTGAGCGGATACCTGCGCCGTTGGTACGTGGATATCGGTACGCCGGTCAAGGCAGGTCAGTTGCTTGCAGACATCGACGTGCCCGAGATTGCCGACCAGCTCCGCCAGGCACGCGCCACCGAGGCCACGGCATCGGCCGAGTATGACCTTGCCCGGACTACCGCGCTGCGATGGAAGGCCCTGCAGGCGACGAACTCCGTAGCGCAGCAGGATACCGACCAGAAGGTTGCCGACATGAACGCCAAGGCGGCCCTCTTGAGCGCCGCGCACGCCAACACGGCCCGACTTGCGCAACTGACCAGCTTCGCGCAGATTCGCGCGCCGTTTGACGGCGTGGTCACGCAGCGCAACGTGGACACGGGGGCATTGGTGGATGCTGGAAGCGGTACGGGCCAAGGCCCCGAACTCTTCCACCTGTCGGCAGGGTCACGGCTGCGCGTCTATGCCGAGGTGCCACAGGACATCAGCGCAGCACTGGAACCCGGCACCAAGGCGTGGCTGACGTTGCCGCAATCACCCGCGAAGCGCTACCCGGCAACCGTGGCGCGCACGGCTGGCGCGATCAATCCTGTCACACGCAGCTTGCGCGTGGAACTGGACGTAGACAGCCAGGAGGTGGAAATACTGCCGGGCACCTATGCAGAGGTGCACCTCGTCATCGCCAATCCGCATGCCGGGCTGGATGTGCCGGCCAACACGCTGAGGTTCGGCAAGGATGGCGCAGCGGTCCTGATCGTCGACGATCAGGACCGGTTGGCCACACGCCGCGTAACGCTCGGTCGCGATTACGGCTCTCACGTCGAGATCCTTGCCGGACTGCAGGGAAACGAAAGACTTGTGACGAACCCTGGAGATGGACTGGTGGCTGGCGCGACTGTCCGCGTCGCATCCGCCGTCAAGGCCAAGGGAGCACCGGCATGAAGGGGGTCTCGATACTGCTGGCCTGCGTCGTGCTGGCGGGTTGCGCGTCGGCTCCGTATCACGCGCCCGACATGCCAATGCCATCCGCGTATCGCGAGGCGGGCAATACCGTCCATCAGGTCATCACGCAAGACTGGTGGAAGGCATATCAGGATGAGACGTTGAACACCCTGATCGCACGCATCGACGCCGGCAGTCCGACATTGATGAAGTCGATCGCCCTGCTGCACGATGCGCGCGCGCAGGTTGCAGCGGCGAGAGCGGATTACTTCCCTACGATAGGCGCCGGGGCTAGCGTCACAAGCACACATCTGTCTGCCAACGTGCTGGGCCATTCGCTGGCTGGACGGACTACCCCGGATCATCTGCTGGGACTAGGCGCGAGTTGGGAGCCCGACCTGTTCGGTCGCATCGGACGGAACGTGGATGCAGCGAAGGACCGCGAGCAAGCCAGTGTGGATGACGTGGCTGCGGTGCGCCTGGCCTTGCAGGCAGAAATCGCCATCGAGTACTTCGGTATTCGCTCACTCGACAGGGAAGCGGCATTGTTGCAGCGGACGATAGCCACCTATGAAGCCGTGCTGCAACTGACAGAGAACCGATATCGCGGCGGCATCACTGCGGAATCGGACGTAGATCAGGCGCGCAGCCAGTTGGAAACCACTCGAACCAAACTGGCGGACGCACAGTTGGCGCGCACACAGCTTCTTCATGCGCTGGCCACACTGGTCGGGGAGCCTGCAACGTCCTTCTCCGTACCGGACGAGAACGACCGACAGCGCTTTCAGGTTCCACCCACGCCCGATGCGGTGCCCGCCACGCTGCTGCAACGCAGGCCCGACATCGCCGCAGCAGAGCGACGCGTGGCGGCGGCCAATGCGCAGATCGGCGTGGCGCGCGCAGCGTTCTTCCCTACCCTGATGTTGAATCTCAACGGCGGCCTGGAGAGTTCCGGCCTTGCGGGTTGGCTAACCGCCCCGAGCCGCTTCTGGGCCGTGGGCCCGGCTTTGGCTGCAACGCTGTTCGACGGCGGCAAGCGTGAAGCAGGGGTGGACAGCGCGCGGGCGCAATTCGATGCCAGTGCGGCCGACTATCGCGACACAGTCTTGAAGGCCGTGCAAGACGTGGAGGACAACTACGCCGCCCTCAGGATTCTCGCCGATGAATCCAGAAGCCAGGAGACAGCGGTGGCGGCATCGGAGCGCGCACTCCAGCAAGTGACCGAACGCTATCGTCTGGGAGCCGTTGCGTATCTCGATGTCAGTGTCGTGCAGGCCACCACGCTCGATAACCTGCGCGCACTGGAATCCATTCATCGACGCCAGTTGGCCGCCAGCGTGTCGCTGTATCGGGCACTAGGTGGCGGTTGGACCGTGAACGACCACGGCCAGCCCAACGCGTCGAAGCGTCCAGATGCTTTGCGCCCGGTAGGACATGTAGAAACGCAATAGCAGCTATGAACGTCCGTGGGTGGCTCGCAACCACTACGGGCGCCACAATCTCGCCTCACATCGGCACCCTCAACATTCCAGATATGCGACTCATGAAGGTTCTCATTGCACTGGCGTTCACCAGCTTGTCGATCTCGGCCTTCGCCGGCCCGGACTGGACAGTGATCGAGCGCGCCCGGGCAGCCGCGCGTCAGGCCAACGCCACGGCATCGCAGCCCCATGAACAGGCCACTTGCGAAAAGGGCACGCATTGACAGATTTGCCCACAGTCCCGCGCAGCCTGATCGATGCCGGTGACTTTGACCTGAGCGGCAATATTGCCTATCTGCTCGTTCGCGCGAAGAACACGCTGTCCCAGTACGTGGAGCAGGGAGCCAGCCATATGGGATTGACGCATGCGCAGGCATGCTGCCTCATGATGCTGGCAAATGGCCACTCCACGACACCTACCGAACTCTCCCGGCGGCTGGACATCGATGCCGGCGCCGTGACGCGTCTGGTCGATCGCATGGAGCGGCGCGGCCTCATCACGCGTAGCCGCGGCGAGGCAGATCGCCGCATGGTGCATCTCACGCTGACCGATGAAGGCCATGCAATCGTCCAGAGGCTTCCGTCGGTGTTCATCGACGTCACACACAGAGGCTTTGCGGGATTCAGCCCCGAAGAGATCGCCATGTTTCGCCAAATGCTGATCCGGGTGGTGGCGAACGGCGGCGTTGCTGACTGACTTCTTGCGCTACTTTTTGGCTGATTCGCTGACCGCGGCGGCATCGTACACCACGTAGATCTTGGTATAGCCCTGGGTCTCGAATACCCCGCTCCATCCCTTCGGGATCGTCACGGATTCGCCAGCCCGAACCGTCATCGACGAGCCATCCGACGACGTCAGCTTGACGCTGCCCGAGACGAAATACAGGAACTCGTCATACGGAAAACCGGGGTTCGCAGCGATCTCTTCCCGGAACGGTCCGGACTTGTACATGCCCGTCTGAAAGGCACCATCCGCCGAGGTATAGCGCTGCGCATCCGCCGACACCGAGCCATCCGGCGCACGCTCCACCTTCACTTCCGGCTGCCTGAATATCGCACCGCCGATGTCGGCACGCGAGTCCTTGATGGGCTTGATAACCTCCGCGTGAGCCATGGAGGTAAGGATGCATGCGGCGGCCATCAGACCCGCCCGAACTAGATTGCGCTTCACGGTATGTGTTTTGTAGTTTTTGGAAACTACGCAGTATGGAAGGCAGATGCCTCGGACGCCATGGACTGGCATTCATGGCAGGCATGCCGGGCGGGCATGGGGCGAGGGATGATGATCTCTGCACGGAAACTCGACCAATTGGAAGCAGGTGATATTCCATTTCCGCTTCAACGTCCCGGATTTCAGCGCGCCGATCCCAGCCATGGCACGTTGAATTTATTAGCGCGCCTCGTGGATTCCCACCAACTCTCCGGTCAATGCCGAATACACTAAATTGAAGTCCAACCCTTTATATGGACGAAATACGACGATTACTTCTTCCGCGCTTATTCCGTTCAACCAGAGATAGACTCCCTTCTCTAAAGATTCAATAGGTTGCGAGCTACGATTAAGCGACTTCCATTTTTCAAGACTCGGCGCAGTATTTCTCCATATTAAATTATTTTCTTTATCAGAATAACAAATTGACTTTCCGTCGCATGAAATTTCTAAGTTTTGTTTTTTCAATTTCATAGCTACGTTGCCTGTCCTTTTCTACGCATGCAGCCCTGCCCCGGATTGCCGGAATGAGAATGGTAATAGGTACGCCTGCCATCGCCCGGCTTTTTTTGACATCGGCATTATGGAGAATGAGAGGATGCCAAGGAAAAATTTCAACGTTTACAATTAGCGCGATGCAACACCCTCAGTACGAAACCTACGAATCCAATTGCGATTAGCCCCAGCATGAAGTAGAGACAAAATAGAAATACGAGATGCAGTTGCTTCGCATCCACGTTGAATCCCAAGATCTTTGGCGACCAAGCGATGGCGTAAAGTATCCAGGGTGAGAGAATGCCTCTCGCGATAATTAGGATAGATTTAAGCTTCATTTGTTAGTACCGAATACAGACGCTGCATCGACATTCGTCTGCTTCAAACAAGGAAACGCAGGGTGCGCCGCTTGCACTCCTTAGAACATTGGAGAGGATGGAGCCTGAGTCACCCGTGATAGGGAAGAGCGCGCTGGCGCAGATGGAAGTTTATTTTCACCAGTGCTTACCCAGGAATTCAACCTTGACTAATTCCCCGTTGTTCATATCAAAAATGAATCGGCAATCACATCTATCACCGTCGCTACCCTCTCCATACATTACGTTAGTCGGGTCTCCTTTCATGTGCTTCGGAATGCCAAGTTCGCCGTTCTGCGGAACAGAATTTTCACTGAGCTTTGGGACGGCAATACAAAATCTTCGTGTACCGTCCGGATTTAAAACGGTCCAACTCTTCAAGTCGGGAGCAGCGTAAACCAGCCCAGACATGTCGGGGACCGGTACTGGACGATTTTTATCTTCGTATGTTATCCCTTTATAAGTCCATCGTGTCCCTACAATCTTTCTCGCACCAGTCCGAGCATAGAAGTCATCCCACCACTGCATCCTATCGCTGGCCGCTTCACGCTCTTCCTTAGAGGAGGTTGCACCTGTGTCCCATATCTCAAGGACGCTGCATATTTTTTCCATGATTAATATCCAAGTTGCCGCGGCAGCGTAGTGGGCTTCAAATGTTCCAGGCGCTCAGCCGGAGGAATCAAAAATTGCGCGTGTAATGCGCCACCACGCAGCAGAGAATTTAGCTCTGTGAGCTGACCATTCCCTTGCCTAGTTGTATTTATCTGTGCTCCAGCAAAATTAACGTTGCTATCAAGTGAACCCAGCCAGTCGCAATAGCTGGCGCCACCGAACCAAGCACCATGAGACCGCGCCTGTCATTTGCCATAGATCGCGAAATAACGTCTTTGGTTGCCGGATTGCCCGGAAATCGAACCGAATGTTCCAAGATGCCCCCGCGATACCGCGCCCGACTTCTTAACCGGATTCGGCGTTACTGAGGCTTGCGCATTGATTCCTCGATTTCGCGTTCAAGTTCGGGCGAAATACACTCATCCATCGATAATTCTACGATCTCCTTACGACCGACTTTTGGAAGCAAGGAGCTAAGTCGATCAAATACGACTAATTCAATTAGCCCCCATTCCAATAAGCCAGATAAATATCCATGCCACAGCAGTGCAACATTCTCCGTTGCCCCCCGCCTCGCGAGTTGACGTTTCATTCTTTCACGCAACTCGCTTTCCGTCGGATAGCCAGTCATCATTGCTGTCATTGTGGTAACCTCGGAACGTACACGCTTCTCTGGGAAGTGATAAGCGTAATACTCTTAATTTTTACGCCAGATTTAGAATCTGCCGAGTATGCACGGTTCACTCCGCGCTGAGCGATATCGGGGCTCATGCTAGGTTGGTTGCGTGCATCGATAATGCTATCCGGAGACTGTCCACACCGCTCAGGCACCGTTACCGTGAACAGATTATCCGCATTCTGGCTGATATACGCGACAGCATACCTATCACCGCTTGACCCTTTGGTCGCCCCGTCATCCACCAGACGATAGCCATTATCGAGCAACATGTTTGCTACCTAACGGCGAGTCAGATTTTTAAAAAATCAGACAGCCTTCCAATAAGACCACGGGATGACGGCACATAGTTAGGCGAGAGAAAATCGTAGACTTCAGCATAATGTTCGAGTGGAAGGATTGGCATCAATTCCATCGGCACCAAAGGATGATCAACTCCTACCCGTATACCTCGATACCAGCACAGCTTTGCCTCCAAGGCAGCCGGAAACGAGATATAGCCCTCCGTAATGGCGTCCGCATTCTGAGCATTGGCATCCTCTTTTATGCGCGCTTCCAGATCCGGTTTGCTATTCTTGATTAGCAATGAGAAAAAGTCACTTCCTTCCGAAGCAAGCGTTCGCTCCGGCTTGCGGCCATTCTTCGCAAGCCGGCGTATCTTATCTTCCAGTGCGACGTATTCCCCTCGCAGTGCCAGCTGCCACATATGCACTCTAAATTGCGGACGAATAGGGTTCTCACACGAATCAACAAATTCCTTCGATTCAAAGTTTGCCACAGCCCTGATCATGGCAGGCGAATCAGAAAAAAGTGCAAAAAGTATCTCGTACCCGATTTCGAATCGCTGATGACTATTGATTTCAAATTCCGCCAATTTTAGTTGGCAAGCCGTGTAGAGATGTTGTTTGAAATCATCAACGTTTCCCTCGACAAAATACCTAAAAAATCCAATTATCAAATTATCGGCGGCAAGACTACCGTAACACGCTGACAAATCAATCTTGTCACGGTTGTGACGAATCTTCTTGACGACGTCAGACATGTGATCCATCGCAAAATGGAGTCCGCGAAGTTTGGTTTTCAAGAGTTCATTTTCCACGACAGACTCACTTTAGTTTGATAATCGTCCCACTCGTCGAACTAACTCCGGGGCCCACTGACGCCAGTTTGTCGGCCGCCAGCGAAGACAAGCCCGCCCCGACCGCACCCGCATGAGCATTGCCACCGCCCAGCCCGGCAATCTCATGCTGCGGAATCATCGGACTGACACCGCTTGTGTCCTTTGACGTGAATGTCGAAGCTACCATCGCCCGCGAGAATCCCGGTTTACCCCCTCACGTTGGCGTAGCATCCTGACTCGCCACACGCTTCATCTGCTCCAGCCCTTGCTCAAGATCGCGCAGGTTCAGCAGTTCGCCTGGCGCCGTCGGGAAAGCAGTCTTCCACGTGCCCCACAAATCAGGATCACTGAAACGGATATCGCCGATGACGCCGGGAATCAGCGCGAGTTTCAGCGTGCCCGATGACAGGTCTTGCTCGGGCACCAGTACGCAGGTGGTGACGTAGCCTTTCGACAGGATCGTTTGCGAGAGGCCCTTCACCAATGTTTCAACGCCCTGTTTGCCAACGCACTGGCCTTGATAGTGTTCTAGCCACTGCCTCGCAAATGCAAAGGGGTCCATCGGCAAAAAAAGTGGACGCGCCAGCCGACTGTATCCGGCGCTGACAACGGAAACTCCATGTTTCCGCGTTGACCACTTCGCACTGGAAGTCCCCACAGATCTTCCGGCGGACCTCCACTCAGCGCGCGCGATTGCCTCGGCGCGGACTGTAGGGGCATTCACCGCTGCGGCGCGTTCGCGGGCTTCCCATTGCTGGCGGTTGCGCTGGTCTTGCTCGGCGTTGGTCAGGGCGGCGGCTTGACCTGAAGGCAACGGGACCTGCGCCATCACGGATAACGGCAAGCTTCGAGAAGCCAAGCTTTCATTTCACAGTAACTTGTCCTGTCTTCCATCTCCAACCTCATCGACGGCGCACAATCGCACCATTATTGTCGTAAACGCTTATTTTGATATTTATCACCAAACATTTTTATAAGCTTGGAACAGCTCGCACATGGCGATCGCTCAGTTGGGAAAGTTAAGATGTTCATGGACCATCTAAGTCCATACCTCCGCTCCGTTCGCGTCAACCCAGACAACGCCAGCCGGCGCATCAGCTAGAAACCACATGCCAAAGCCATCAAGATCATCCTCGTTGGGTTCCGTGGGCCACGAAGCCCTGAGCAGGGCAAGCTGATCCTCCTCGCTTCCGGCAAGCATGATGCCACCACTGCCGAGCCTCACAACTCCTGCCGACATGAGGCTTCGCAGTATGGAAAAAAACATCGCAGTCCTGTCCACACAGATCCCCTCGGACTCTAGACCAACCGTCATATGTTGCCAGATGGCACCCATCGAAAGCCCAAATGCACTACGACGGACGCGTTCAATCAGTTCATCATTCTTCATTTAAATTTGATCTCCACCCGACGCCCGCTATTTATCGATGCATCGATTACATCAATGGTCCACGATGCACCACTCTGCTGGCCAGATGTCGAAAAATTACGTAGCGTTATCTTTGCACCGGATTCCGTGGTTGCCGAAAAAACATCGCCTTTTTCCGCCACCGTTCTTACTGTTGGCATCTCGTCGACACCAGCCAGTTTTCTGAAGTAGCTCATCACGTCGGCGGTTGTGGCTCCCGCATAGACTGGCGCGCCCAAGCTGACCTCCGGGTCCGCTTTCAATACCTTTCCATCCAAACTTTATTTGAAGATCCTTTGGTTGGACTGCGGGATTGTTGAACTGTGCAGGCAAGTTCGTCAATCCTCCTTTGAGATTGCAATTGAAGGATTGTCCTCGACCCCTTGCCCGTCAACGTCGGCCCCGCTGGATTCTGCGCCAGGCGCCTTAGAGCGGCGGCCTCTCCCTCCACGAGCGAGCCGACTGCACTTGCGGTCACTACCGCTCCCGTTCCGGCCGGCATAGCTCCGCCAGCGACAATCTCTCCGGTAGTAATGCCTGCGTTGTTGAGACAAAGAACAGGATTGGCAGCACATGCGCTCGCCGCCGCAACGGCGTTGCCGCTGTGCCCAGTTGGCGCAAGGACGGCCGGTGGGAGTCGTGGGTTCGCATTGACAACATCACCAGCGGCCCCAGCGAGACTTACCCCACGCGCGAGGAAGCCATCGCCGCAGGCCTCGCGTGGCGGGCAGGACCGCAACAGCAGCCATAGAAACGAAGAACCCGGCAGCGAGGCCGGGTTCAGGTTGTTAGCTTGCTATTTTCGCCCTTGTCCACGGGGCGCTAGCAGAGTCGCGCCAAGCATGCCACCCCAATGGCAGATCAGAAAGCTGCTGCACGGTTGGATCAATCTCTACAACGCATCGCAGACTAACGAGCATCGCATCGGACTCGCTTACTGGCTCTGTCTGACTGGTGTAAAACTGCCATGCCCCATCATCGCTATCATGCGACACGTACGCAATCCAAGCGTGCTCCGTGACAATCGTTCGATTGACGATGACCGCTACGTTTGGCTGATCGCCAAAGGGCCAGCTTTCTAGGCTCATGGGCTATTTATTTGACTTCGCTCGGTTTTACTCACGAGAGAGCACTTGCGCATTGCTGTAGCGATTACTGCCTCTGGCAACATCGGGATCAGCCGGACTCTTCGGCACAATATGGTCGATCTGTGCAGCATTTTGGGGAGGAGTACCCCCCGCCTGACTTTTCTCTGGCGTCACCAATTCTTGGCCGTCAAGATCTGATCTTAGCACTCCACCGTTTTTTTCTTTCTAGGTTCTGCTGGTAAATTTTCGCCTTCTGTGCCTGCGTGAAAGTTCTTCGCGCCTCGACCAGCACTCTTCAACTCGTTACCAACGTAGTTCAGCTCGCGTGTCTGAAGATCCCGCACGGTGTGAGCTACCGGGTCATACTGATACATCCCCGTGGATTTCAGCTGCGCCTGTTCAGCCGTGTATTGCTGGCCACGCTGCTTTTCTGCATAGCTAGGGTCATCTAGGCGCTGCTGCTCTTCCTGGCTCTTACCACGCTGCAAGTCCGCCAACTTCTAACGACGAACCCGGCTTCACACGGCCGGGTTCGGATCTTTGCATGCATGTGTGCCACAGGCCTATGCTGCAGGCCAATGGATGCCAAGTCAGCAGTGTATTGACTACTCCTTACGCAAATACACGTACCAAGCAAGCATACAGTCTCGATAAGTTTGCGGGGCATCGAGTCTTACGCACTCCGCCTCAACGGATGCCTCTTCAAAGTGCGAAGCCACCTCTGTCCCGACCTCGTCCATCATCTCACGATCGACATCCGAGATCGGACCATCAAAGACGGCCTTCATTTTGACGTCCCCACCTTCAAATTCGCAGCTTATGGCGCGTATGTTGGGGCTGATCCTTCCTAGCAAGGCTGTCTGCATGGCGAGAAGTAGCCGGCGCGTAATGTCTTCAGTACTCATCATCATGTTTCATATTTCTCCGAAGAAGATACGCGCGAAATTGATCGTCACCATCAATCTCAAGTAGATTGATTAATTTCGCTACCGCCTCAGATATCGATGGAAATCTCGACCACAAATCCCAAGGACCTTCTGGAGAAAAGTAATACCAATACCCGGTCAATGCATCACTGGGAGGAGCAACGGCGCCACTTCTTATTCCATCAAGGACAGGAGCCAAATTGACTTCATACAATTCCTTAAGCTGCGCGTCCTCTCCAGCCGCCGGCCGGATAAGCTCCTCTACGCTCACAACTTGAAGCAAAATTAAGTTATTCAATGTAGTCATATTCACTGCAACTTTATTAACCCGCCGGATATCATTTTCGGCGGAGTGAACTACGATTGCATGAAGTGCGGCTCTCGCGCTCTCGGTTCCGGAAGTGCCCTTGCCAAGCGAATCGGCCAGAGTTCGAAAATTGAACCGCCCCCGTAAATCCCAACGCGCGATGACATCGCTAATTCCTCCTGAATTCAGTCGAATCTGGGTTAGTCATGCCCATTGCAGCATACGAATGATTAGGGTGATAAGATTACTCGGCCGTAGCCTTGGCAGGCTTGGCTGCGGTCAATGCTCTGTCGATCGGCTTTTTGGCGGATTAAACCAATCTGGATCCACCATCAGCCGCTGAAAAAACTCAATTAGCGAGTCGCAGATTCTGTCACCCCACATCCAGTAGACGGCATTTGGGTTGCCACTGCGGGGTCGGAGACACAAAAACAAATCGAGGTCCCGATCGAAAAATGGGAGAACGTCAGGTTGGATTTCAGTGTACGGCATCATCCATTCACATGTTCCGTCGAGCAACTTCGGTATATCCGTCGGGTGAATCACGGAATTATGTGAATGTGAAACAAAGCGGGCTTCTTCCCCTGACTGCAATCGTCCCTCGCCGATTTCAAGGTAGAAAGTGCGCAATTCGTTTGGGAACGCATAGTCGAGCTTCTTTTCGGCTTCAAATATCAGGTCATTATTGACTGGAAAAAACATTTTCGAACAATCCAAGACGCAAGGTTGACGAAGGGATGCGGACAAGAGGCTTCAAGAATTCGAACATATCGTACGGATACGGACACAGGGCATTGTGTTCTTCGATAGTCAATTCGCCAGCCTTCCTAAGAAAGCTTTCAGATCTACAGCATAGCAAAACGGAACGCCGTTGCGCTCACCCGACACTTCCGAACCTAATTCGCCAATCCCTATGTAGATTGCTGGAATTTTCACTCCCCGCATTCCAAAGCAGATTTCGTGACGGCGCCTGTATTCGAACAGCTCGTCCAGTTGCTCATCTAGATAGGCATCGAAGTTCTCATACGTAGTCTCAATGGACCTGTGAATTGATCCACACCATTGAACAAACTTTGGAAGAGATTCTTTTTCCATGTGGGACTTATTGTCCTTAAACCAACCTACCAGTTCATCAAGATTCCATTCGACGTCCAAAATGACATAACTTTTTCCACTGTCGAGAACAGATAGCACAATCTGACCCACGCGGTTTCCTGCTGGGAATCCCAAATCTGTTGCGGATTTATTTTGCGACAGGAAGAATTCAAGATTCAGTTCGCTCATCACTTTCCCTTGATAAGTTTTCCATATTCGGCTTTATTAATATCACCGCGCTGCAATAGCGCTCTCAACACACTTGCCGGAACTTCATTGCCCGGAACTGGATAGCCATGCCATCCTCCAACATTATCAGGCTGGAATTCATACACTCTCCCATCGGAAACGCCGTAACGCTGCTTTCCGCCTTGCACGGAATTATTCAGCACTTGCTGTGCTGCTGAATCCTCTAGATCCATGGGCATACCCCATCCGCCAACGTCGTGTTTCGGGCTCGGCGCGTACTTGGGTGCGTCATTCCCGCTACTGAAGATCGCCCCGAGTCCTTCAACAATCTTTAGCGGGTTGGGCAATATTCCACCAACTGCTGCCCCAATGGTATCTGCTGTATCGACAATCGGCTTCGATTGATCAGCACGGAGTCGGTAATGGGATGAACTTGGAACGTCCCGTCGCCCGAGGACGCCAGTGATGCACTGGCGCCGATGAACCCAAACATGGCAAGCGCCACGCTCCGGAGCGACTTTGCGAAGGTGTAAAAAGGCATGATTCGTATAGTCTTGAATGGGCTTGCCGTTTGCGCTAAGGACAAGCGGCATGACTTGATGATGGCCAGCGGTCTCGGGGTGGAAACTCATTCGCTCAGCGGAACACCAAAATGAGGCGAAGGGAAAAGTAGGTCGTATAGCACCGAAGTAGTCTCGTGCCCCTACTAACGCGCCACAGAAGGTTGTCGGACTAGTGAAATTCCGTACGTACTGGAGTCTTCGAAGTCGGAACAGCAGAGCAACGCTGCGCATCGCGCAAATCGATCTTCGAATAAAACGACGTGGATTCGTGAGCTATTTCTTCGATTTTGATGGACCTGCAACGGCACTAATAGCTCCTTTCACGTCCTCGGTTGAATTCATCAACATCGTTGCATCAATGTAGCCTTCAAGATCGGCACTCAGCCAGCTTTCCCCATCTCTCTTTACGTGGAACTTCACAACAACGCAAAGTTCGTCAGCGGAAAGAGCGGCGACGAGAACGAGACTTGTGAATTTGTTCCAGACTTGAAAGATGCAGTGTATGAATTGGATTGCTTGAGGTATAGGAAATGTTTCATCGTAATCTTCGATATGAAGTGAATTAATGAAACATTCATACCCTGTAGCGTCTTTGAAGTCTCTCCGGCTAACGTTTATTTCTCTTTCAAACAAAGAAGCCAGAAGATAGCAGTCTCCGACGACTTGAAATCCTCGTTCTGCTATCGACACCAATTCAGAAGTGAGCTCGCGGGTTACTGGAGAACTCACTAGTAGGCGCTGCATCTCATTGTTGAGCTTCATCACTTCGCTCCGAGATATTTAGTAAGACCTTTTTGAATAGCATTGCTAAAACTAGGATTGTCGAGAAGTTTGTTAACGGAATTTGGTGCACCCGGGAGGCTATTTGTGCCGTGATCGTACAAGTACTGCGCTACCGGTAGCGTGATCTGCGCCAGCTTCTTCCGATCAGTAGTCATGACTTTTATATCCTGCTCAAATCCTTCTCAATTGCTGTCTACATCGGCCCGGAGTAATTTTGATAATTTTATTCTCCGCTGCACCCATCGATTTTGGAAGCAACGCACTAAACGAATTGCCCAGTGCCGATGAACCAGCCATTGGCGTCGCCGCCGATATCGCTAATACTGATAAACCACCTGCACCCCGCCCGTCACCCCTGCCGTGTGGAACTGCTCCGGCTTGTACACGGGCACTCCCAGAAACACGTCATACGAGACACCGCCGAATTTCTGCGAACCCACGCCGCCTCGAACGCCGATGACTGCACCGGCCAATTGAGTGCCTACCAGCGCAGCCGTGGCTGGACCGTAGACTCGGCCATAGTCCAGGCCGGCGTAAAGGGCCTGGCCGGTTGAACCGAGTGGTGCTTGCAACTCGTTGCGCCAATAGAATCCGCGGTCGCCCGCCAGCAGGCTTTCTCCATCGAAGCCTCGCACGGTGTATCGGCTGCCGATGGTCAGGTCATCGACATAGTAGAGACGGTCATTCGTGAACTGGCCGCGGATTGTTGTCACGTAACGGAATGGCTGCGCGGCAATCTTGAAGGGGACCGAGAGGTTGGCGTCGAGGACGGCCATGCGGAAGCGCCATGTGGGGCCATCGTCTGCGGCCAGCGCATCGGGCTGCGCGCCCATCGCCCCGATGCCTTGACGGAACGAGAGCGTCGCGTCCAGTTGCGATTGCCCGAAGTAGTGCCGATCCGTCATACCAATTTCGAGGATCGTGTTGTTGCGGCGCTGCTGCGGAATCTCGGTGTCCTCGATATAGCTCTTGCCGAATCGGCGCGTCAGTCGCACCTGCATGCCGAAGACATCGCTCTGGCTACGGCTCAGTACGCGATGCAACTTCAAATCCACGTTCTCGGATTTTCCACTCGATACGAATGTGGTGTTCACCCCGGCAATCTGCTGGAAGTAGTTGCTGCTGTAAGCCGACAGCGTGGCTGTCCAATATCCCCACGGCACCGAGTAGTAGCCGTTCCAGCCGCGCGTGCCGTGTTCCTTGTTGTTGAACTGCAAATCCTGGCTGTAGCCAATGTTGAAGATGTCGCTCAGCCCCAGCGGATTGTTGATGCCCAGGCTCACGTTGCCTTGCCATTTCCCCGTGGAACGCGAACCTGAGTTATCGACCGATGCCACCAGCGTCCACGGCTTGTTGCGCTTGATGGCAATGACAACATCGCTGCGCCCCGGGACTGAGGTCGGCACGATTTGCATATCGACATCCTGACTCGCCACACGCTTCATCTGCTCCAGCCCCTGCTCCAGATCGCGCAGGTTCAGCAATTCGCCTGGCGCCGTCGGGAAAGCAGTCTTCCACGTGCCCCACAAATCGGGATCACTGAAACGGATAGCGCCGATGACGCCGGGAATCAGCGCGAGTTTCAACGTGCCCGTTGACAGGTCTTGCTCGGGCACCAGCACACGGGTGGTGACGTAGCCTTTCGACAGAATCGTTTGCGAGAGGCCCTTCACCAATGTTTCAACGCCCTGTTTGCCAACGCACTGGCCTTGATAGTGTTCCAGCCACTGCCTCGCAAATGCAAAGGGGTCCATCGGCAACGCCGAGGCTCCCGCAGACTGGAGGTCAGCCGGAAGATCTTGGGGGACTTCCAGTGCGAAGCGGTCAACGCGGAAACAAGGGGTTTCCGTTGGCAGCGCCGGATACTCGGCACGCGCGATTGCCTCGGCGCGGACTGCGGGCGCGTTAACGACAGCGGCGCGTTCGCGGGCTTCCTGCTGCTGGCGGTTGCGCTGGTCTTGTTCGGCGTTGGTCAGGGCGGCGGCTTGACCTGAAGGCAACGGGACCTGCGCCATCACGGATAACGGCAAGCTCGTAGCGCCAAACGCGAGTGACGCGGCAGTAGCAATGGGCAGAGATTTGAAATACATCGACGTAACAAAGGCCGGACGGGGCTCTCGCAACCGTCGACGCATGGCAGGGAGGAGGAAGTGTTGGCGCGCCTTTATCGGCGACCCGCGGTGCCGCGGTTAGCTATGACGCGCTTGCAATTTCGACAAAAAAGCGTTGGAGGAAGAGTGTATTTGGCGATCACCGCAGGAAACTTGGATTTCAGACGCATTCAGAGACACGGCACTGCCTTCAGGCAAAGCGAGGAATGGCACAACGGCGGGGCAACTGACAGCAATTTCAAACAGGGAGCAATGCCTCCCCCCTTTTGCGTCAGGATCGCGGAACAACCAGCCGGAATCTGATCCACCTTTGGAAGTCTCTCGCTCCATTCGAATCACTTCACTGCCCAAAAGGCCATCGGAGATAACACGCGAATCCATCAAGCTCGGAAACGATGGATCCGCGGTCAATTGCGCACAGACTTCACGTTGTATCAGCAAATGTCGAAGCGTCATGTTGACGCCGTGAATCCACTGAATCGGCATCGCGTCAAATCGCGGCTCCAAGATTTTCAGATCACCATCTTGATCAGCGCGTAAGGTGACAATCATCCAACCGAACTGCACAAATTGACCATCCTTGAAGAGCATGCCACTATCAACTGCCTCTTCAAAATACGATAGCAGCCACTCAAATCCAGATTCGAACTCAGAGGACACCTCTATGAGTATCTCGGGGTGACTGTTTCTCTGACGAAGGTTAGCCGTCCTGTACTCTGACATCTCAACATGCCCCTCTCATGGCATTAATTTTATCCGCCAAGCGCGGCTGTGAACTCAACCGTTGGCGCGGCTACGGGATTTGATGCCGCGGCCTTTGGATTGAAAATAGAAAAATTTTTAAATCATCCATGACGATGTTGGGTTATTGGAAAGAAAAGGTAAGAACTATCGTCTCCCCGTACTTCCCCCTGAATGTCGTTAGCGCAGATTTAGTGAATAGACCTACCAACCCAGCGGCCAAATCTGGCGACACGCCATCTAGAAAGATCGACAGCATGCATCCGTCTGCTCGCTCCTCCCACGAAACAAAGACGTCATCACTCGCAGTTTTCCAAAACTGAGTATTTTGTACATGTCCACCCGCTATCAGTTGATATGCCTGCGCCTCCGCAATCTCCTCCTGCGTTCCATCATCATTCCAAGTCGTAATTCTTCCGGTGTGCGGATTTTTGACTGACAATCCGAATGTTTCAAACAATGCGACTACAAAAGGAATTGCTCGATCCCGCCTGTCTGGGATCAGGACGTGGCAAACGGGTGCAGGCATCGTTTATTCCCGAAAAATCTCAACGTTGAAATGACAAACTCAGAAGGCCGGACGAAAGTGAGACCTCAAGGGCGACGGATAAAGGTTTGATGAACATCCGAGCAAGTGGATCAAGCAGGGCCTTTGCAGATCTCTTTTATGAGGCTAGAGCATACGACCTAAGAAATGACCTCGCGATCAAGCCTTCCGCTCCAGATCGAGATCGCATTTCCCGAAGTGAATCGATCGAAATAAAATCAGCTTCAAGGCCAGATATAAATCGATCCTTTTTTTCCGAATTTTTCACAGCCATAACACCTATCTCCTCCCGTGAACTTTCGAAGGATATCCAATCGAACGCAGCATTGAACAGGACTATTGGGTAGCCAATCTGCCCTCCCATGAAATCAGAAAAGTAGCTTTCAACAACCTCTACAGTCGAGCCCATTTCATATTTATCGATGATCAAACAAGAATCTTCTAGCAGATCCCCTCCCGAGAATTTAACGTATATTTTCTCATCAAACACGCTAAAATTTTCGGATATCAATTTAGAAAAAACATCGGAAAAGCAAAGCAACGGTCTTTCAAAAAAAATGAAATTAAAAACGTTACCTACAAAAACATTACCAGGTAAATCAATCTTGAAGTCAAGATGTCGAGAGAGCTGCCGCA
>NZ_SCMX01000048.1 GCF_005503625.1 Cupriavidus sp. 2SB
CCGAAACCCCCTACCCGGCAACCCATACAGGACAAGGGTTTGCAGGCGCCGCAAGTCCGATGTTGCACAAACACCACAGGCCCAAAACCACGTGGTTAGATCGAATATATTTACTTCTTAGGAAACGAGCCTTGTGGCACAATTCCCCAGCGAAGAGCCAGACATTGTTCGAAGTGGAGCATACTCCACATCGCGAATGTTATACTCCGAAGAATGTATGACTTGTTTTCGTCCATTTGCTCGCAGTAACCCTGCGGTGATCTCATCCTGAGAGGAGAAATATGAAAAAATTTGCCAAGCTCGCACTCGTTGCAGCTACCGCAGTAATGGCTGCATCCGCTCAAGCCCAGTCCGTCCCCTATGAAAAGAAGGCCGTGAACGATAACTGGGGCAACGGTACGAGCGAGTACGTGTGGAAGAATGGCACGAACGAGCTCTGCTGGCGCGACAGCTCCTGGACCCCGGCAACGGCCAATGCCCTGTGCGATGGCGCACTGGCTCCGGCTGCTGCTCCGGCTCCGGCACCGACCCCGGTGGCACCGCCGGTTGTGTCCAGCGAGAAGGTCACTTTCGCTGCTGACACGCTGTTCGACTTCGACAAGGCTGTTCTGAAGCCCGAAGGCAAGGCCAAGCTGGACGACCTGGTCTCGAAGCTGCAAGGCATCACGCTGGAAGTCATCATCGCCGTTGGCCACACCGACTCGTTCGGTTCGGACAAGTACAACGATCGCCTGTCGATCCGTCGTGCTGAATCGGTCAAGGCTTACCTGGTGAGCAAGGGCGTCGAAGCCAACCGCGTCTACACCGAAGGCAAGGGCAAGCGCCAGCTGAAGGTTGATCCGAAGTCGTGCAAGGGCAACCGCACCGCTCAGATCGCCTGCCAGCAGCCGAACCGCCGCGTGGAAGTCGAAGTGGTCGGCACCCGCAGCGCACGTTAATCGGAACGCTTCCGATGAAGAAAGCCCAGCGCAAGCTGGGCTTTTTTTCGTTTATGCCTTCCGTGTTTCCACTGGAAAACCAGGCGCATCTCCGCCTCGCATGCCAATGCGGCTCTGGTTTTTTGGTAAAGTTGCCGCAGCCTTCTCACGAGACCGCCGGTCGCCCGGCCTTAAGATGTCGCATTCGTCCACGCTCACCTCCTCGCTCGATTCCCGCCCCGGGCTCAACGCCGATCCGAAAGAGATCGACAAGTTCAGCGAGCTCGCTCACCGCTGGTGGGACCCGAATAGCGAGTTCAAACCGCTGCATGACCTGAACCCGCTCCGGCTCGGCTGGATCGATGGTATCGCCGGCCTTTCGGGCAAGCAGGTCATCGACGTCGGCTGCGGCGGCGGCATCCTGTCCGAAAGCATGGCGCGCCTGGGCGCCACGGTCCGCGGCATCGACCTGTCAACGAAGGCACTGAAGGTGGCCGACCTGCACAGCCTGGAATCCGGGGTGGCAGTGACATACGAAGAGATCGCCGTCGAGGCGTTGGCCGCGCGCGCGCCATCCAGCGTCGACGTGGTGACCTGCATGGAAATGCTCGAACACGTGCCCGATCCGCAGTCGATCGTGCGCGCCTGCACCGCGCTGGTCAAACCGGGCGGTTATGTCTTCCTCTCGACGATCAACCGAAACCTGAAGGCATATCTGCTGGCAATCGTCGGCGCCGAGTATGTCCTCAACATGCTGCCGCGCGGCACGCACGACTTCGAGAAATTCATCACGCCCTCGGAAATGGCCCGCTTTGCCCGCGTAGTCGGCCTGGAGCTCATCGAGATGCGCGGCATGACCTTCAACCCGATCACGCAGGTCTATGCGCTGGGCCGTGATACTGACGTCAACTACATGATGGCATTCCGCAAGCCACGCTAAAACGATGCCAACATTCGACGCAGTTTTCTTCGATCTCGACGGCACGCTGGCCGACACCGCCCCGGACCTGGCCGCGGCGGCCAACCGCCTTGTCGTGGAGCACGGGCGGGACCCGGTCGCCTACGAGAAACTCCGTCCCGTCGCCTCACATGGCGCGCGCGGACTGATTGGCGTCGCGTTCGGCAAGCGACCCGAAGATCCGGAATTCCCCGCGCTTCGCGATACGTTCCTGAACTACTACGAAGCGGACATCGCCGTGCATACGCGGCTGTTCGACGGCATGGACACGGTGCTCGCGGCCCTGGAAGCCGACGGCATACGCTGGGGCATCGTCACCAACAAGATCGCCCGCTTTACCGTGCCGCTGGTAGACGCCATCGGCCTGACACCGCGCGCTTCAGCCGTCGTCAGCGGTGACACCACCGCACACGCCAAGCCCCACCCTGCCCCCCTGCTGCACGCCGCCGCAGTGAGCGGCGTGGACCCGACCCGCTGCCTGTACGTTGGGGACGACCTGCGCGACATCCAGGCCGGCAAGGCCGCGGGCATGGCAACCGTTGCCGCCGCCTACGGCTATTGCGGCGACGCCGAGCCGCCCGAGACCTGGCACGCCGACTACCTGATCCAGCATCCGTCGGAGCTGCTGACGCTGCTTCGCTGAGTCCCCGTAGCCCAGAAGGAACCACCGTGCGCCAGCGGCGTCGAAACGGAGTACAATCGCGGTTCTTTCGCGTTTGACTACGCACATTGGGGCCGACCTGGTTTCGACGTGGGTTACAAAGCAGTGGAGGGCATACCGAGGACCCGTCACCTCGTTAATCAATGGGAATGCAATAACTGCTAACGACGAACGTTACGCACTGGCTGCCTAAGGGCTAGCCGTCCTCGCACTGGCTCGCTGACGGGCTAGGGTTCGCAAGAACCAGCGAGGTCATTTACGTCAGATAAGCTTCGGGAGTGTCACGGGCCCGAGGACGAAAACCTAGTGACTCGCCGTCGTAGAGCGTGTTCGTCCGCGATGCGCCGGTTAAATCAAATGACAGAACTAAGTATGTAGAACTCTCTGTGGAGGGCTTGCGGACGCGGGTTCGATTCCCGCCGGCTCCACCAGACACAAAAAAACCCAACCTTCACCGGTTGGGTTTTTCCTTTCCTGGCCACGCTTCGCGGGCGGCAGCGCCACGTCAGTGCATCACGGCACCCGTCGCCGGCAAGCTATCCAGTCGTGCCTTGTAGAAGCGCTCCACGGGCAGCGTGACGCCCAGCCACGCGAACATGTGGCCGGCGTGGTCCACCGACTGGATCATGCCCGGCATCCACAACCGCTGCAGGCGCGTGGCTTCCATGCCCGAGCGCTCGGCAAAGCCGTCAACGCCGAACTCCTGGATGGCCTTGAACAGCACCAGGCCCACCAGGTACATGTCACCCGTATCGAGGGCGATTTCTGCCTGTGCGGTCCAGCGCGCTTCGCGGTTCTCTATTTTTTCTGCTTCTGCAAAGCGCTCGCTCATATCCGGTTCTGGCGTGCTGCCCAACAGGTGAAACGAAAGACTCATTGCCCGTCTCCAAATCCCGTGTCGAAATTCAATGACGGCAATTGACGCCGAAAACTGTAGCGATCGGTATAGATCGCAGCAGTTTTCAGCGCAAATACAACAGTTAGCGGACGATGCGCCACAGAGCCGGCGTGGCCGCTGGGGTCCAGCCAGCACCTGCCCAAGCCGTATGACGTTGTCGGCAAGCGTAGCGGCGACCGTTGTACGTCACCACCTGTCCGATTTCATACGATACGTTTTCGGCCCACGGCGTGCCGCCCTTCGCCCCTGCGTTGCCACTATTGCCAGTGGCACCGTTACCGGACGACGGTGCTTCCTTGTCCACCTCGAACTTGTAACCCTCATAGCCCTTGCCCAGGTAGACCCGGTTCTGCGTTGCCGAGGTCTGCGGCACGACGTTCGCCACACCGTTCCGCGACTGGAGTTCGCCGATGCGGAAGACGTGCGATTCGGCGTTGACCTTCTGCGCGAGCTGGAAGGCCCAGGCATCGGCGCCCGTGCGTCCTGCCACCACATCGACCGTGTGTTTGGCGATGTCACGGCCCGAGGCATCCATCACGCGGAAGGTCAACCTGGTGCCCGCCGCCAGATCTCCTGCTGCAACGAGCGGTCCTTGGTCTTCCCAGCCGGCGGAAGGTGCGGCGACCCCATCACCGGGAAATTTCACGTCGGCGCACGCGTAGAACGCTTCGGGGCTGTCGTTGCGCTGCCAGACGCTGTAGATGATGTGGCTGCCCTTCTTGCCAGCGGGCAGTCGCACGTTCATGCGATACCGGCCGCCCTCGTTGGTCGCGGACGAGCCGGGCACCGAGGCGAACTCTTCAAGATCGCTCCAGGCGAGCGCCTTTGACGGGTCCCAGCCGTCGCGCGTGATGTAGTACTTGAAATACTGTGTGGCATGGCGGGCCGTGGCGCGCCAGACGAACGTGTAGTCGCCTGCCGGTGTCGGTACGATCGAGGTCTGTTGCCAGTCGCCGCGCGGCAGGTCAAGGCCACGGAACAGCGAGGAGCCGCCCGAGCACAGCATGCCATCGGCTACAACCGCCTTGTGGTCACCGTTCGCACCGCCCTGCCGCACTCCGTTCCAGTCATAGAACTGCTGCGCGCCGCCCACCGCGCGGGCGGCCTTGCAGCCGCCTGACTTCGGACTCTCTGCACCTTCGTTGTAGCAGTTCAGCACGCGGCTGACCGGCAGTTCCATGGTTCCGTGAGCTATTGCCGAGGTGGGCAGCGCGGCGCCCATGGCAAGCCCCGCGAGGATGATGACTGTCTTTGACATATTGCACCTGAAGAAAAAAGGGGCGGGAGATCGAGACTGCAACCGCCATGGGGAACCCGAAAGCGGCGGGGCCGATTTCACCCGCTACAAGGTGCGAAAAAAATAGGAAACTTCCTAAAGCATCAAAGTCTTGCGATGCTTCAATTCCTGCGTGCGTACGATGCCGGCAACCTATCTGAGAACGAATCGGACGAGCGCCCGACAGCGGGCGCTACAATAGCCCGTCGATGCTCTCACGCCCTCTCCTCATGTCCGATCACCCACGCTTCACCATCAACCGGTCCATGGTCATCCTGCTGCCCGAGCAGCCATTCGTTGACTGGATCCTCGCCGTCGATCCCGAGCCCCCGCCTACGCTCTCGGTGGAAGCCGTGCGCGACGATGCCAGCGTGTTCCTGCTGCCCGAGGACGCCGCCGACACCCCTGAGAATGCGCAGCAGTGGGTCGAGCAACGCTGGCGCGCCATGTTCGAATTCATGCTCGCAGAATGGTTCGACGAATCACTGTGGCCCGCGACCCTCTCGCTGGACATGTTCCGCAAGTGGTTCTCGGTCAAGTACCACTCGATGATTTGGGACCTGTCTCCCGAGACGACACTCGATTACGAAGATTGGGAAGAGGACGACGACGATTCGTCCACGATGCTGCACTGAACCGGCATCGGCCATGCCAAAGCAAAACGGCACGCCTTGCGCGTGCCGTTTTTCCTTTCACCGCCCTCCCCGCATCAGAGGAATCGGTCCAGAATCTTCCGACTTGGCTTGTCCAGCGTGAGCTGATCGCGAATCAGGTAGTGGATGCCGTGGCTGTCCGAGATCAGCAGCGTATTGCCCGTGAGCCGGCGAATATCCTCCTCTCCGCGCAACACGAGGTCGGTCTGGCCACGGTCGGTCTTCACGGTCCACACGCTCGGCGTGGCATAGGTGGACACGCCCAGGATCTTCTCGATCTCGGGCATGAACTCCCGCCCGGCAAGTTCCGCCTCGATCAGTTCGCGAATCTGCGCAGGCAGCAGATCGAGGCGCGGAATCCAGGCCAGTTCGCGGCCGTCGGTGCTCATCAGGCCGAGGCCATCTTCCGATGCGGAAATCGGAAACGCCCGCACCGGCACCACGCCTTCATGTTGCGTACCATCGGCCATGGTCATCAGGAGCTTGCCGAGGCGATTACGGGTCAGGGTGAATTCAGGCGTCTGCATGGCCGATCCAAATGATGGGTTATTGGGCACCGATCGTCTCGGCCGTTTCGCTGCGGTCGCCAACGCTGGCATCCTCGACATCCACGTTGCGCGCCTGCGCCTGGTAGAGCTTGTAGTAGTGTCCCTCGCGCGCCAGCAGTTCGTCGTGGTTACCTACCTCGACGATCTGGCCGCGATCCATCACCACCAGGCGATCGGCCTTGCGCAGCGTCGACAAACGGTGCGCAATGGCAATCGTGGTGCGGCCCTGCACGAGGTTGTCGAGCGCCTTCTGGATTTCCTTCTCCGTGGTGGTGTCCACCGACGACGTGGCCTCGTCCATGATCAGGATGCGCGGATTGATCAGCAGCGCGCGGGCGATGGAGATACGCTGACGTTCGCCACCAGACAGGGCCTGGCCGCGCTCGCCCACCAGCGAGTCGTAGCCGTGCGGCAGGCGCAGGATGAACTCGTGGGCATGCGCCGCGCGGGCCGCGGCCACGATTTCCTCACGCGTGGCCTCGGGCTTGCCGTAGGCGATGTTGTCGGCGATCGTGCCGAAGAACAGGAACGGCTCCTGCAGCACAAGGCCGATGTTCTGGCGGAACTCCGAGACAGGCAGCGAGCGGATATCGACACCATCCACGCGAATCGCGCCTTCAGACACATCGTAGAAGCGGCAGATCAGATTCACCAGCGTGCTCTTGCCCGAGCCGCTATGGCCTACCAGGCCGATCATCTCGCCGGGACGAATCGACAGGTTCAGGTTGCGGATCACAGCACGGTTGCCGTAGCGGAAGCCAAGGTCGCGCAGTTCGATGGCACCCTGCACGTTCTCGATATGCACCGGGCGCTGAGGCTCCGGCACGCTCGATACGTGGTCGAGAATGTCGAAGATCCGCTTGGCGCCAGCCGCGGCCTTCTGCGTGACCGAGACGATTCGGCTCATCGAATCAAGGCGCGTATAGAAGCGGCTGATATAGGTCAGGAACGCGACCAGCACGCCTACGGTAATGGCGTCGTGGCTGACCTGCCAGATGCCGAAGATCCACACCACCAGCAAGCCCACCTCGGTCAGCATCGTCACGGTCGGCGTGAACAGCGACCACACCGCATTCACGCGATCGTTGATAGCGAGGTTGTGCCGGTTGGCTTCACGGAAGCGCGTGACTTCGCGCTTCTCCTGAGCGAACGCCTTCACCACCCGGATGCCCGGAATCGTATCGGCCAGCACGTTGGTGATTTCCGACCAGATCCGGTCGATCTTCTCGAAGCCATGGCGCAGGCGATCACGCACCAGGTGGATCATCCATGCGATGAACGGCAACGGCACCAGTGTCACGAGCGCGAGCCACGGATTGATGGAAATCAGGATGATCGCGGTCATCGCAATCATCAACACATCGGTGGCGAAGTCCAGCAGATGCAGCGACAGGAACACGCTGATACGGTCGCTCTCCGAGCCAATCCGCGCCATCAGGTCGCCCGTGCGCTTGCCGCCGAAGTATTCGAGCGACAACTTGAGCAAATGCTCGTACGTGGTGGTGCGCAGATCCGCACTGATGCGCTCCGAGACACGCGCCAGCAGATAGGTGCGCGCCCAGCCCAGCAGCCATGCCACCAGCGCCGCACCGAGCAGTCCGCCCAGGTACATCTTGACCAGGTCATAGTCGATGGGCACCCCGTTCTGATACGGAATCAGAACCTTGTCCATCAGCGGCATGGTCAGGTACGGCGGGATCAGCGTGGCACCCGTGCCGAGCACCAGCAGCATGAAGCCGGCCAGCAGTTCCCAGCGATACGGCCGGGCAAAGCGCCACAGGCGCAGCAGCGCCCAGGTGGAAGGCGGCGTTTCGAGTTCGCGGCTGCATTGCGGGCATTGCTCTTCGCCTGCCGGAATCGGCGCCTTGCAGGTGGGGCAGATATCTGCTTCGACAGAGACGGTGCGACCTGTCGTCAGCGCGTCAAGGCGCGTTTCGAACTGGTCGGCCAGACGCAACGCGTCGGGATTGTAACCAAGCGTATAGCGCCAGGTGGCCAGCCGCTGTGCGCCGCTGGCCAGTTCCAGCGTCCCTACCCCTGCATGGTCACCGTGCGAGAGTGACATCCCTGTTGCAATGTCCCAGCTTTGCAGCGATTTTTCTCCAGGTGTGCGAGAGATCAGACGACGATTCGTCACAATCAGCCACCCTTGGGTAAAATGCAGCCTCGCGTCCAGATCCAGTGGGAGCCCGGCCAGAACAGTTTCCCCGGGTGCCAGGCTGGCGGCCAGCTCGGCGACCCAGGGTTCCGGGGTGCCTGAGGGTTGGGGGACGGACGGGGAGGTTTGGGTCATCTGTTGGCGTTGGAAAACGAAAACAAGCTAGGAAACTGGCGGAGAAACGAGTGAAATGCGCGTCCGGATGACCCGAAAAGGATCAGATTCGGACATAAATTGAAACAATTTCAGCAGCTTGCCGACTGGCGGGCCGCAATTTTGCCCGCAAGTATACATAACGCAAACGAACGGAACTCCTGCTGCGCCGCACAACACGGCAGCGTGGTGTTTTTGGAGCCTGTGGGGTCAACCCTGAGCGTGCAGTAACGTTACTGAAAGGTTAGGCTTCCAATTCTCGGGCGCTCGCCCACTGCCTCAAAGTAGATCAATGAAAAAGAAGGACATTGAGATTTTCGATGTCATGTCGCTGCGCGGCCCGAATATGTGGACATATCGGCCAGTGCTGGAGGCGTGGGTCGACATCGGCGAACTGGAGGATTTCCCCTCCAACAAGATTCCGGGGTTCTACGAGCGGTTGTCGGCGTGGTTGCCGACGCTGATCGAGCACCGCTGCAGCCCCGGCGTGCGCGGTGGGTTCCTGATGCGCCTCAAGGAAGGAACGTGGCCGGGACACATCCTGGAACACGTCACGCTGGAACTGCAGAATCTGGCAGGCATGCCGGGTGGCTTCGGCAAGGCGCGCGAGACCCCGGTGCGAGGCGTCTACAAGGTGATCGTGCGCGCCTGGCACGAGCAGGTGACGCGCGCGGCGCTGTTCACTGCCCGGGACCTGGTCATGGCCGCCATCGAGGATCGCCCGTTCGACGTGCCCGAGGCCGTGGACAACCTGCGCCGGCTGGTGGACGAACATTGCCTCGGCCCGAGCACCGCCTGCATCGTCGACGCGGCGGATGACCGGGACATCCCGTCGATCCGCCTGTCGGACGGCAACCTCGTGCAGCTCGGCTACGGTGCGCGTTCGCGTCGCATCTGGACGGCC
Organism: Cupriavidus sp. 2SB; assembly: GCF_005503625.1. GTDB lineage: Bacteria > Pseudomonadota > Gammaproteobacteria > Burkholderiales > Burkholderiaceae > Cupriavidus. The sequence continues at coordinate 9,127 of NZ_SCMX01000048.1, forward strand.
GAGACTGACCGTACCAGCGCCATCGCCGAATCGATTTCGCGCGACAAGGACCTGACCAAGAGCTTGCTGGAATCTTGCGGCGTGCCGGTGCCGGAAGGCCGCATGGTCGACAGTGCCGAAGACGCCTGGGACGCTGCCGAGAGCATCGGCGTGCCGGTGGTGGTCAAGCCCTATGACGGCAACCACGGCCGTGGTGTCTTCACCAACCTGATGACGCGCGAGGAAGTGGAAACGGCCTATGCCGTGGCCATCGACGAAGGCAATGGCGTCATCGTCGAGCGCTTCATTCCGGGCAACGAGCACCGCCTGCTGGTCGTCGGTGGCCGCATGGTGGCCTGCGCGATGGGCGAGACCGCCTCGGTCGTCGGTGACGGCAAGCAAAGTATCGACGAACTGATCGAATCGCAGATCAATGCCGATCCGCGTCGCGGCAGCACCGAAGACCATCCGCTGAACCGCGTGCGCCTGGATTCCGCGGCACGTCTGGAACTCAAGCGCCAGGGCTACGCCGATGGCAGCGCCGTGCCGGCCGAGGGCCGTACCGTGCTGATCCAGCGCAACGGCAACGTGGCGTTCGACGTCACGGATCGCGTGCATCCGAGCGTGGCGGCCCATGCCGCGCTGGCTGCGCGCGTGGTGGGACTCGACATCGCCGGCGTGGACCTGGTGGCCGAGGATATCTCGCGACCGCTGGCCGAACAGCGCGGCGCCGTCGTCGAGGTCAACGCCGGTCCGGGCCTGCTGATGCACATCAAGCCCGCCGATGGCGAACCGCGCCCCGTTGGCCGCGCGATCGTCGATCACCTGTTCCCGAACCGCAATGGCGTCGAGGACGATGGCCGCATCCCCGTGGTGGGGATTGCGGGCACCAACGGCAAGACCGTGGTGGCCAAGCTCGTCGCACGATTGCTGCAACTCTCCGGCAAACATACGGGTCTGGCCTGCAGCGACGGCCTGTTCCTGGACCGCCGCCGCGTGGAAAGCGGTGACCGTGGCGAGAAGGCCAGTTGGGACGCAGGTCACCGCATCCTGATGAACCGCGCAGTGGAAGCCGCCGTGTTCGAGAACGACAGCGGCATGATCCTGTCGCAGGGCCTGCCCTACGACCGCTGCCAGGTGGGCGTGATCACGAACTTCGGCCAGCCCGATCACCTCGGCGACTACTACGTCGAGGACGAAGACCGCATGTATAACGTGCTGCGCACGCAGGTGGACGTGGTGCTGCAGACCGGCGCGGCCGTGCTCAATGGCGCCGATCCGCGTCTGGTCGAAATGGCCGAGCTGTGCGATGGCGACGTGATCTTCTTCGGCCTGTCCGCCGATGTGCCGGCCATCGCCGCACATCGCGCTGCGGGCAAGCGCACGGTGTTCGTACGCGAAGGCAAGGTGGTGCTGGCCACGGGCAACAACGAAACCGCGCTGACCGATGTCTCGGCGATTCCGCTGACGTACGCGGGCCGTGTCGCGTTCCAGATCGAAAACGTGCTGGCCGCCGTGGCCACGGGCTGGGCGCTGGGCATCTCCAATGACCTGATCCGCGCGGGCGTGGTCACGTTCGATGTGGGCCAGGTGGACGTGCCGGGCCGCTTCACGATGTTCGAGCGCAATGGCGCCACCGTCATCGTCGACGATCCGCACAATGCGCCGGCCTTGACGGCACTGGCTGCCGCGCTGGACCGCTTTCCGTCCGAGCGGCGCCTGCTGGTGTTCGGCGCAGGCGTGCAACGCCGCGACGAGGACATCGTGGCGCAGGGCAAGGTCATCGGCAAGACGTTCGACCGGGTGTTCCTGTGCGAAGACCTGAGCGTACGCCGCGACCTGCCCGAGACCGAGGCGCGCGCCCTGCTCAAGAAGGGCCTGTATGAAGGACGCCGCGTGACCAAGATCATCGACGAAGGCAAGCGTAGCGTGGCTGTGGAAGCTGCGCTGTCGCAACTGGTGGCCGGGGACCTGCTGGTGCTCCAGTGCGACGAGGCATCGGTCGAGAGCACGGTCGAACAGGTACATCAGTGGATGGGCCGCAGCGGACGCCGCGCGTGAATCCGGCCGGAAGAACAACGGATAAATAGTCTATGGAAGTTTCTCGCATCCGGGCCCTGCGTGGCCCGAATCTCTGGTGCCGACACACCGCCATCGAAGCCATCGTGGCGTGTTCCGACCAATCCCATCTGCTGGCCGAACTGCCCGGCTTCGAAGAGCGTCTGCGCGCGCGCTTCCCGGGCATCGGCCCGATGCGTCCCGACGAGGAAGCTGGCTCGCCCTCGATGGCGCATGCGCTCGAAGCCGCTGCGCTGGGCCTGCAGGCTGCGGCCGGCTGCCCGGTTACCTTCAGCCACGCGGCGCCTACGCTGGAACCGGGCACCTATCAGGTGGTGGTGCAGTACAGCGAAGAGGAAGTGGGCCGCCTGGCGTTCGAACTGGCCGAGAGACTTTGCCTGGCCGCACGCGACGACCAGCCGTTCGATCTCGACGATGCGCTGCATCGCCTGCGCGAACTGGACGAGGACGTGCGACTGGGCCCGAGCACGGGTTCGATCGTCTACGCAGCGGTTGCGCGCGGCATTCCGTATCGCCGCCTGACGCAGGGCTCGATGGTGCAGTTTGGCTGGGGCAGCAAGCAACGCCGCATCCAGGCCGCCGAGACTGACATGACGAGCGCGGTCTCCGAATCGATCGCGCAGGACAAGGAACTGACCAAGGCGCTGCTGCACGCAGCTGGCGTACCGGTGCCCTTGGGCCGCTCCGTACGCAGTGCCGATGAAGCCTGGGCGGCCGCGCAGGAAATCAACGGCCCGGTCGTGGTGAAGCCGCGCGACGGCAACCAGGGCAAGGGCGTGGCCGTGCGCATCCGCACGCGCGAGGAAGTCATGACGGCCTATGAAGTGGCGGCCGATATTTCTTCCGATGTGCTGGTGGAACGTTATATCCCCGGTCACGACTTCCGTTTGCTGGTAGTGGGCAAGCACCTCGTGGCCGCGGCGCGCCGCGATCCGCCCCAGGTGATTGGCGATGGCAAGCATACGGTGCGTGAACTCGTGGACGAAGTGAACCGCGACCCCCGCCGTGGCGAAGGCCATGCCACCTCGCTCACGAAGATCCGCTTCGACGACATCGCACTGGCCACGCTGGCCAAGCAGGGCCTGACCGCCGATGCCGTGCCGGCCAAGGGCACGCGCGTGGTCTTGCGCAACAACGCCAACCTGTCCACGGGTGGCAGCGCCACCGACGTGACCGACGACGTCCATCCGGACATCGCCGCGCGTGCCGTGGCCGCAGCCCAGATGGTCGGGCTCGACATCTGCGGCGTGGACGCTGTCTGCGAGACGATGCTCAAGCCATTCGAGGAACAGGCGGGCGGCATCGTCGAAGTCAACGCCGCGCCGGGGCTGCGCATGCATTTGCAGCCGTCGTACGGCAAGGGCCGCGCGGTGGGCGAAGCCATCATCTCGACGATGTTCACCGATGGCGACGATGGCCGGATTCCCGTGGTGGCCGTATCGGGCACCAATGGCAAGACCACGACCGTCCGCCTGATCACGCACCTGCTGGCCTCCAGCGGCCTGCGCATGGGCATGACCGGCACCGACGGCGTCTACATCCGTGGCGAGCGCATCGACACTGGCGACTGCAGCGGACCGCGCAGTGCGCGCAACGTGCTGCTGCATCCCGACGTGGATGCCGCCGTGTTCGAAACCGCGCGTGGCGGGCTGCTGCGCGAGGGCCTGGCCTTCGATCGTTGCGACGTGGCCGTGGTGACCAACGTGGGCGAAGGCGACCACCTGGGGCTGTCGTACATCAGCACCGTGGAAGACCTGGCCGTGCTCAAGAGCGTGATCGTGCAGAACGTTGCGCCGCATGGCATGGCCGTGCTGAATGCCGCAGACCCGATGGTCGTGCGCATGGCCGATGCCTGCCCGGGCACCGTCACCTTCTTCGCACACGATGCCGGCCTGCCGACGATGGCATTGCATCGCGCGCAGGGCAAGCGCGTGGTGTTCGTCGAAGGCGACGAGATCGTGGCTACCGAAGGCGAGACCGTGGCGCGCTTTGCGCTCGCGGATATCCCGCTCACGCGCAATGGCTCGATCGGCTTCCAGGTGGAAAACGCGATGTCGTCGATTGCTGCGGCATGGGCACTTGGCATCGACTGGAACGTGATCCGTCGCGGGCTGGCCACGTTTGTGAGCGACTCCGCCACGGCGCCGGGCCGCTTCAACGTGTTCGACTACAAGGGCGCAACACTGATTGCCGACTACGGACACAACCCGGACGCGATCCAGGCGTTGTGCAACGCCGTGCAGTCGATGCCGTCGAAGCAGCGCGTGGTGGTCATCAGCGGCGCGGGGGATCGTCGCGACGAGGACATCCGCAAGCAGACGCAGATCCTGGGCGGCGCATTCGACGATGTGCTGCTGTATCAGGATCAGTGCCAGCGGGGCCGCGAGGATGGCGAAGTGCTCGCCCTGTTGCAGGAGGGTCTGGTGGGTGCGCAACGTACCCGCCATATCGAGGAAATCCGTGGCGAGTTTCTTGCCATCGATACCGCGCTGGCCCGCCTGCAGCCCGGCGACCTGTGCCTGATCCTGATCGATCAGGTCGAGGAAGCGCTGGACCACATCGCCAAGCGCGTGGCGGGGCAGTAAGACGGTAACCCTCTCCCGAACGGGAGGGGGTGTCTCAGTGGCGCGTCGGCAGCGAAAGCCGGCGCTCCATCACATGCTGCAGCGCCGACAGTGCGGTGCTCAGAATCCAGTAGATGACGGCCGCCGCAAGATAGAGTGGCAAGGGCTGATACGTTGCAGCGATGATCTCCTGCGACGTGCGGAGCAGTTCCGTCACGGTAATCACCGAAACCAGCGACGTGTCCTTGATCAGGCTGATCAGGCTGTTCGAGAGACTCGGTACCGCCAGCCGCAATGCCTGCGGACCTACCACAAAGCCCAGCGTCTGAAGCGGTGTCATGCCCAGGCTGTACGCCGCCAGCCATTGGCCACGCGCCACGCCCAGAATCGCCCCGCGCATGCTTTCCGAGAGATACGCCCCCACATTGAGGCTCAGCGTCAGCACGCCAGCGGGCGTAGGCTCCAGCGAAATGCCGATGCCCGGCAAGCCGTAATACACCACGAAGATCTGCACCAGCAGCGGCGTGCCGCGCATGATGCTGACGTAGATGCGTGCGGGAATCGTGAAGATCCGCAACTGGCTGATGCCCATCAGCGCCACCACCACGCCGACGATCAGCCCGAAGAACATCGACAGCACGGCGAACTTCAGCGTGAGCAGCGTGCCCTGCAACAGTACGGGCAGGGAATCAATGACGAGCTGGAGGGCAGGCATGGCGGAGGCTGGAAGCAGTCGTAAACCGGAATGCCGCGATCATACGTGAAGCCGGGGCCGGCCCGCTGCCAGCCCCTTGTTCGAACACACTATTGCTTTCTTACTTGAGCGGCTTCGTCACGTCCGAGGCAAACCACTTGTTCGACAGCTTGGTCAGCGTGCCATCCTTCCGCAGATCATCGAGTGCCTTGTCGATGGCAGCGGCGAACTTGGGATTGTCCTTGCGGAACGGGATGGCGACCTCGGTGTTGGCACCCGGCAGCACTGCGCCCGGACGCAGCGGCAAGTTGGCCTGCTTGATCAGGTAGTTGACCATCAACCGGTCATTGAGCGCCGCATCCACGCGTTGCGAAGCCAGGTCGCGCAGGTACTCGGGCGCACCGGGATACGTCTTCACGTCGATGCCCGGCACCGACTTGGCCAATTCGTTGTAGTTGCTGCCCAGGCTCACGCCGAGCTTGTGGCCCTTGAGCGCGTCGAGCGAGGCGAACTCGCGCTTGTCGTCCTTGCGCTGGATGAGCTGGGCGGCGGAGTACACATACGGCGTGGAGAAATCGAGCGCCTGCTTGCGTTGCGGCGTGACGGAAACCTGATTGACGATGATGTCAAACTTGCCCGCCTGCAGGCCGGCGATGATCGCACTCCATTCGGTCGTCACGAATTCCGGCTTGACGCCGAGCTTGGCGGCCACGGCACGCGCCACGTCGACATCGAAGCCATCGAGCTCGTTGTTGGCGCCGCGATATCCGAACGGGGGGTAGGTCCCTTCCAGACCCACCTTGAGGACGCCGGCCTGCTTCACGGTGTCCAGCAGGTCGGCAGCCTGCGCTGCCGTCGCGGAAACGCCGCCCGCCACCAGTGCGGTAACCAGCAGCGTCTTGAACCAACCCGATCGAATCGTTCGCATATGTTCTCCAGTAAGGATGCGGTTCTTTTGCCGAGCCCCTCCTCTCTTAGAGGAAGGCCGGCGGCCCTATGAGCCTATAACGGGCTCAAAGGTACCGCAAACACTATCGAAAGCGAAATAATGATTCGATATGGCTATATAACTGGCTTCCTGAGTTACCCGTCGCTATGCGCTCCCCTCTCCCATGTCAGTGGGAGAGGGGTGGGGGTGAGGGACAGCGGTGCAATCACCAACAAGTCGCAATTTGAACGCATGCCCTCACCCCCAACCCCTCTCCCGCAAGCGGGAGAGGGGAGCCAAGAAGCGGGAGCGGTGTTTTACTGAAACGCCTTGTCGTTCGGCGCGGCAAACAGCTGCTTCATTTCCGGCGACAGCGCGTAGTTCATGTTGATGTTGCGCGGCGGGATCGGTTGCAGGAACCACTTGGTGTACATCTTCTCGGCGCGGCCGCTCTTCTGGATGTCGGCCACCACATCATCCACGAGCTTCTTGAACTGGGCGTCGTCCTTGCGGAACATGCAGGCGTAGTTTTCGGTCTGCAGCGGCGTGCCGGCCACAACCCACTCACCTGCATTCTTGGCCTTGGTACGTTCGCCGTACAGCAGCGGCTCGTCCATCACGAATGCTGCGGCGCGACCCGTTTCCAGGATCAGGAACGCCTGGCCGTGGTCCTTGGCGCTGGTGAGGTTCATGTTGTAGCCCTCGCCGTTCATCTTGACCAGCAGGCGCTCGCCGGTGGTGCCGGCCGTGGTGACCACGTTCTTGCCCTTGAGGTCAGGGAAGTCGCTCACGCCCGAATCCTTCTTCGTCAGCATGCGGATGCCGTAGATGAACAGGCTGTTCGAGAAGGCCACCTGCTTCTGACGCTCGGTATTGTTCGTGGTGCTGCCGCATTCGATGTCGAGCGTACCGTTCTGCATCAGCGGAATGCGGTTCTGCGACGTGATCGGCGTCATCTTGACCTGCAGGTTCGGCATGTTCAGCGTCGACTTGACCTTGTCGACGATAGCCAGCAGGTAGTCATGCGAATAGCCCATGACTTCCTTGCCATCGGAATACGAAAAAGGAATCGACGATTCGCGATAGCCCAGCGAAATCGTGTTGCTGTCCTTGATCTTCTTGAGCGTATCGCCATCGGCGGCATGGGCGCCAGCGGCGGCACCGAGCAGGACGGCCGCAGCCAGCAGGCGTTGGACGGGGAATTGACGGACAGACAGTGACTTCATGATTCGCTCCTTCAAGGGGCTTGGTTTAATGGCACGACGAGGCAATCTCACTACCGAGTATTTACTGCGGCGTATCAACTACGCGTATCACTCACACTTCCACTTCTTCACATCTTCAGTACAACCCGTGTTGCAGCCATCCACTCGCACTAGCTAGGCAGCCGCTGCACTGAAATCTTCCGCATCGATGGCCGGGCGGCGCCCAGCCAACTGATCCGCCAGCAGACCCGCGCTGCCCATCGCCAGCGTGAAACCCAACGCGCCGTGACCGAGGTTCAGCCACAGCCCGCGTAACCGAGATTCGCCAACCATCGGCAAACCCGTTGGCGTGGCAGGCCGCAATCCGGCCCATGGCTGCAGGCCGTCGAGGTCCGCGCCGTTCGCCACATTGCCGAACACCGCGCGCGTCTGCGACACCAGCGTCTGCGCGCGCTCGCGATCGATGACTGCACCGCCGCGCACGATATCGGCCATCCCTGCCACGCGCAGCGTGTTGCCGATGCGCGCATAGACGATCTTGTTGGCGAAGTCCGTCACGCTGATATGCGGAGCCTGCACGCCATCGGCGATCGGCACCGTGATGCTGTAACCCTTCAGCGGCCACAGCATCGGCCGGACACCCGCCGGACGCAGCAATGGCACGCTGCCGATGCCGCCCGACACGATGACGGCATCCGCTGCAATCTCGCCCTGATCGGTGCGCAGGCCCGTTACCCGGTCACCCTGACGCATCAATTGGGTCACCCGCGTGCCGAAGCGCAGCGTCACGGCAGGATTGCCTTGCAACAGATGGGCCAGCGATACGCAAAAACGATGACAATCGCCCACTTCCTCGCTCGGCGTGTAGATCGCACCGGCGATATCTTCCTGAATACCGGCCAACGCCGGCTCCAGCGCCACCGTGGCCGTACGATCCAGCGCCTGCTGTTCGCATCCCAGGCTGGCTTGGTAATCGAGCAGCCGGCAAGCCGACTCGTAGGCGGCGGTATCGCGATGCACCACAAGCTTGCCGCGCCGCGCAAAATCGAAACCGCCACCCTCCTCGCGGGCATCGGGCCGTTCCACGAACGCCTGCATCAGATCCCGCGAATAGAACGCCAGGCGCAGCAGCTTGCGCGTCGTGGCCTCGCTGGTCGATGCATTGCAAGCCCGCACAAACGCCATCAGCCAGCGCCACTGGCCCGGGTCCATCGACGGACGGAAGCGCATCGGCGAATCGCGGTCCAGCAGCCACCCCGGCACCTTCGACAGCACGCCAGGGCCGGCAAGCGGCGCCACGTAGCTGTAGCTGAGCTGGCCACCGTTGGCGAAGCTGGTTTCCTCGCCCGGCCCGGTGTGCCGTTCCACCACCGTCACCTCATGCCCGTCATTGGCCAGTCGCCATGCCGTGGTCATGCCCACCACACCTGCGCCCACGATTGCGATTCGCACTCTGCACCTGCTTTCCATCAAAACGATGGGCCAGAGCGTAGAACACACGCGGCCGCTTGCCCAATGCCAATACGTGCCAGAATATGTCCTCAAGCTATAGGTGCGCACCACGGGTCTACCCTGTAGTGCAAAGCACCATTGCGCCTTCCGCCTACGCACCATGGCGGTCACCACTTGGCACCACAACGATGCGCCTGCGCCAGATCGAAGTCTTCCGCGCGGTGATGCTGACAGGCACCGTCAGCGAAGCCGCCCGCCTGCTCCATGTCTCCCAACCCGTCGTCACGCGCGTGCTACAGCACGCCGAGGCGTCGCTGGGCTTTCGTCTGTTCGATCGGCAACGCGGCAGGCTCCAGCCGACTCCCGAAGCCGTGGCGTTGTATGGCGATGTCGAAAGGCTATATGGCGAGATCGAGCGCGTACGGCGCGTTTCCGAAAGCCTGCGGCACAAGGGCGCGGGACGCCTGCGCGTGGCCGCGACGCCTAGCCTGGCCAATCCGCTGCTAGTCCCCGCCGTGCGACGCTTCTGCGCGCGACACCCCGAAACGCAGGTACAGGTGCTGACGCACCATACGAACGAGATCGTCGCGGCGCTGCTCGCCAACCAGATCGATGTGGGATTCGCGTTTTCCCCACCGCTGCACGAAGCGATTACGAGCCAACCCGTCGCCACCGGACGCATGCTGCTGGCCGTGCCGCGCGAGCAGCCGTTGCCTGCGGGCCGGCGCGGCGTGGTGCCGATCCGCAAGGTCATGGAGCGACCGTTCATCGGCTATGACGACGACAGTTCGCTCGGCCTGCTAGTCCGACAGACATTGGCACGCCATGCGCTGGAACCACACTCCACGCTGGAAGTACAAACCTATTCGCTCGCGCTGGCGCTGGTCGATGCCGGACTCGGCCTGACATTGCTCGACCAGTACACCGCGCTGAGCGCCAATCCAGATCACGTGACGCTGCACGATGTGCAGCCCGAACTAGGCTTCGAGATCCAGATGCTGCGCGCGAGCCATCGCGGCGCGTCGAGCCTCGTCGACGATATGCACGCGCAGTTCACGGCTGCGGCTGGGGCGCTCGCCGCCACGCTCGACGATCGGCTGGCAGCATCGTTGGTCCACTTTGATCCGCCGGGACGCTGACGATCGATTCGATTTGACGAGTGAGCAGACAATTGACAGCCCCGGCGTGGGGCACCATCATCGACATGCCCCTACCGGCGCGTGAAACCTTATGTTCGTCCTGACCCTGATCCTTCTTGTGCTGGCGAGCGCGTTCTTCTCGATCTCCGAGATCGCCCTGACCGCGGCCCGGCGCACCAAACTCCAAGTCCTCTCCGAACGCGGCGATCGCCGTGCCACCAAGGTGTTGCTGCTCAAGGAAGAGCCCGGCAACTTCTTCACGATCGTGCAGATCGGCGTGAACAGCGTGGCGATCCTGGCCGGTATCCTCGGCGAAAAGCACGTCTCGGACCTGCTCTACGAACTCCTGCTGAGCTATATGGATGCCGGGGTCGCGCAACGCGTGGCCAATATCGGCTCGTTCCTGGTGGTGACGCTGCTCTTCATCCAGTTCGCCGACCTGATTCCGAAACGCATCGCGATGACATTCCCCGAAGCCTGCGCGGTGCAGGTCATCGGCCCGATGCTGATGCTGCTGCGGATCTTCAAGCCTGTAGTGTGGGTCTTCAATGCCGCTGCCGACGCCATGCTGCGCCTGCTCGGCATTCCCACCAAGCCCGTGGACCAGATCACCACGGAAGACATCGCCGCAATGGTCGATGCCGGTGCCGAGGCCGGCGTGCTGCACAAGCACGAGTTGCACCTGATCGAGAACGTATTCGAACTGGACTCGAAGCCGATCACCGCAATCATGACGCCGCGTGACGACGTGGTCTTCCTGACGCTCGACGAATCCGCCGACAGCATCCGCCGCAAGCTGGTCAAGCAACCGCACGGCCAGTATCCGGTCTGCGGCAAGAGCATCGACGACGTGCTCGGTTTCATGGACTCCAAGGCCATCCTGCAACTGCTGCTGGCCAACGAAAGCGCCGCCGTGCTCGACGATATCGGCAAGCACTACGACAAGAACGTGCTCGTGATTCCAGACACACTGACGCTATCCGAATCGCTGACGCGCTTCCGCGAGATGCACGAGAACTTCGCGATCGTGATGAACGAATATGGACTGGTGGTGGGAATCGTCACGCTCGACGACAGCGTCGGCGCGCTGATGGGCGACATCCTCTACACGAACGAAGACGAACAGATCGTGCGCCGCGACGACTCGTCATGGCTCGTGGATGGCCTCACGCCGCTGGTGGACCTGAAGAAGGCGCTGGAACTGGAAACGCTGCCCGGCGACGACTATGTCGACACCGCAGCAGGCCTGGTCATCTACGCGCTGAAACGCATCCCGAAGAAATCGGAATCGATCACCGTGGCCGGCTACCGCTTCGAAGTGCTCGATATCGACCATCACAAGATCGACCAGTTGCTGGTGTCGAGGTTGCCGGTGGTGGCAAAGGCGTCCGAGTAACCCTTGTTTTTTGCTCCCCTCTGCCGCAAGGCGGGAGAGGGGAGCAAAACCACAGTAAAAATCAATCGCCCAAAAACAAAACCGACGCGTGCTTGCGCAGGCGTCGGTTTGAGATTTACTACTTTTGTTGCTTGCCGGTGGTCGAATACGTCGGCAGCTTCTTGTTTTGGCGGAGAGGGTGGGATTCGAACCCACGGTACCGTCGCCGGTACGCCTGATTTCGAGTCAGGTACATTCGACCACTCTGCCACCTCTCCGGTAACTGGGTCGTTGCGTTTCAGCAGCGAAGCCAAGATTATAGGGACATTGCTACGAATTGCGCAAGCCCCTTCCTGCAATTTTTTAGGCTTCCGGTTCCAGTCGCTCGGTGCCACCCATGTAGGGTTGCAGCGCCTTCGGCACAGTCAGCGAACCATCAGCGTTCTGGTAGTTTTCGAGAATCGCCACGAGCGTGCGGCCCACGGCCAGGCCCGAGCCGTTCAGCGTATGCACGAGTTCCGGCTTGCCTTGCGCGGCGCGCGAGCGGGCCTGCATGCGGCGCGCCTGGAAGTCGCCCATGTTCGAGCACGAGCTGATTTCACGGTACGTGTTCTGCGCGGGAATCCACACTTCGATGTCGTAGGTCTTGGTACTGCCGAAACCCATGTCGCCCGTGCACAGCACCACGGTGCGGAACGGCAGGTCCAGCTTCTTGAGGATGGCTTCGGCGTGGCCGGTCATCTGTTCCAGCGCATCCATCGACTGGTCTGCCGGCACGACCTGAACCATCTCGACCTTGTCGAACTGGTGCTGGCGGATCATGCCGCGCGTATCCTTGCCATACGAGCCAGCTTCGGAGCGGAAGCACGGGGTATGCGCCACGAAACGCAGCGGCAGTTTCTCGGCCGCGACGATGGCATCGCGGACCATATTGGTCAGCGGCACTTCGGCGGTCGGGATCAGATAGAAATTCTCGATCGTGTCCTGACCGTCCTCGCCACCCACCTTGCGCGGCACCTTGAACAGATCGTCTTCGAACTTCGGCAGTTGGCCCGTGCCGCGCATCGACGCAGCATTGACGATGTAGGGCACGTACATCTCGGTGTAGCCGTGCTCCAGCGTATGCGTATCGACCATCAGCTGCACCAGCGCGCGGTGCATGCGGGCGATACCGCCACGCAGGAAGGTGAAGCGCGAACCGGTCACCTTCGAAGCGGTCTCGAAATCCAGGCCCAGTTGCGCGCCGACATCGACGTGGTCCTTCACCTCGAAATCGAACGTGCGCGGCGTGCCGACGCGGCGCACTTCCACGTTCTGGGTCTCGTCCTTGCCCACGGGGACGCTGGCGTCCGGCAGGTTCGGAATCGACATCATGGCGTCGTTGAGCTGGCCCTGGATCTGGCCCAGACGCTCGGCCGAAGACTTCAGCGTGTCGGCAATGCCAGCCACTTCGGCCATCGGGGCCGAGGCGTCTTCGCCTTTGCCCTTGAGCATGCCGATCTGCTTGGACAGCGCGTTACGGCGCGCCTGCAGGTCTTCGGTCTGGGTCTGCAGTTGCTTGCGTTCGGCCTCCAGGGCCTGGAACGTTGCAATGTCGAGTTGGAATCCGCGCGTGGCAAGGCGTTGGGCCACGGCGTCGATGTCTTTGCGGAACAGCTGGATGTCGAGCATGTTGCGGGTCGGTGTGCAGTACCGGCGACATGCCGGCGGAACGCGACATTTTACTGCACCCACATGGCCGCACGCGCCGAATCTGCCGGGTTTTCGTCCCGTTGTTCTCGGGCGAGCGCCATATGGCGCCGCACCCTCAGTCTTTGTCGCCGCTTTCCGAGGGGTTCCTTGCGCCCTTCTGCTCCCGATGCCAGGCCGCATCGAGATCGCGCAGGTGCCGCAATTTGTCGCCGATCTTGCCCTCCAGCCCGCGCGGGGTGGGCTGATACCAGTCCTGGCGCCGCAGGTCGTCAGGCAGGTAGTGCTCGCCGGCGGCATAGGCTTCGGGCTCGTCATGCGCGTAGCGATACGCGTGACCGTAGCCGAGTTCCTTCATCAGCTTGGTCGGCGCATTGCGCAGATGCACGGGCACCGGTCGCGATTTATCCTTGGCGACGAATGCGCGTACCGCGTTATAGGCGTTGTAGCCCGCGTTGGACTTCGGCGCCACGGCCAGATAGATCAGCGCCTGGCCCAGCGCCAGTTCGCCCTCGGGCGAGCCCAGTCGCTCGTAGGTTTCCGCTGCATCAAGCGTGATGCGGGCCGCGCGCGGATCGGCCAGTCCGATGTCTTCCCACGCCATCCGCACAATGCGGCGCGCCAGATAGCGTGGATCGGCACCGCCGTCGATCATCCGGCAAAACCAGTACAGCGCACCATCGGGGTCGGAGCCGCGCACGGACTTGTGCAGCGCGCTGATCTGGTCGTAGAACGCGTCGCCGCCCTTGTCGAAGCGCCGCAGGTTCTCGGCCAGCGCACTGCCCAGCAGCGCCGTATCCACCAACTGCGCACCGGCATTGCGCGCGGCGCGCACCACGATCTCGATGTTGTTGAGCAGCTTGCGGCCATCGCCATCGGCCGATCCGACGATCAGCGTCATGGCCTCGTCGTCCCAGGCCACGCCACCGAGTTCTTCGCTCGCACGCAGCACCAATTGGCGCAACTCGGTTTCATCGAGGCTCTTGAGCACGTACACCGCCGCACGCGACAGCAATGCGCCGTTGACCTCGAACGACGGGTTCTCGGTGGTGGCGCCGATGAACACGAACAGCCCGCTTTCCACATGAGGCAGGAAAGCATCCTGCTGGCTCTTGTTGAAGCGGTGCACCTCATCGACGAACACCAGCGTGCGCCGGCCATGCGCGCGGTATTGCTCGGCGCGCTCCACGGCTTCGCGGATATCTTTCACGCCCGACAGCACCGCCGACAACGCGATGAACTCGGCATCGAACGCATTGGCCATCAGCCGTGCCAGCGTGGTCTTGCCTACGCCGGGCGGCCCCCACAGGATCATCGAATGCGGCTCGCCCGATTCAAAGGCCACGCGCAGTGGCTTGCCGGCGCCCAGCAGGTGCTGCTGGCCGATGACTTCGTCGATATTGCGCGGGCGCAGACGCTCCGCGAGCGGTTGCCGGGAACGTTCAGGGGGGTCGGAGAACAGCGAATCCGCCACGATGCGAAAGCCTTTCAGTAGATGCGGCCGCCGAAGCGGCGCGGAACGCCACAGTGTAGACCATCCCGTGCCGCGCACTTTTTCCTGAAGCCCGCCTAAAGGTTTGCTTGCAATGTGCCGATAGCACCCAATGGCCCGCGTTTCACGCCACACGGGCAGACTCGGCGCCGGCACGACCGGCGGCTCACCGCAGGACATTGTTTTCGAACTTCGAGGATTTGTATGCTGCGTTACCGCATGCTGATGTTCAAGCTGAACCGGCTGGCTAACAAGAACAAGCTCAACGCCGTGGATGAGGTGTCGCTGGCCGGCCAGTTCACGGAACTGATCGAATCGCAGGAAGACGCCGACCGGGTCATCGAGGACCTGTTCGAACACGAGAATCCGCATGTGCGCCGCATTGGCCTGTCCGCCATCCGCCGCACCCGCCGCCACGGTGGACGCCTGCTCCCGGCAGCGCTGCTTAAACGCATGGCCGATGTGGAAGGCTGGATTCGACACGACGCCATCTGGATCGTGCAGGAAGCCACCATGGATGGCGCCGAACTGCGCGCCGCCCTCCGTCGCGTGGCGGGCAATGTAAAACTGCCGCAGGACGCGGTGCGCGCCAAGCAGAACCCCGCCGACGGCCACCTCAACGCCGCCGTGCGCGCGAGGCAGTATCTCGATGTACTGATCGCAAAATCAGCCGCCGCTCACAATGAAGCACTAGCTGCAGGGGGCGGGCTGGCGGGTGCCACTGACGGCAAACCCTACGCGCAGGACTCCGTAGGCCACATCCGGGCCGTGCATCGCCAGCTTCAGAAAAAGACGGCGGGGCGCAAGCTCAAGAGCAGCACCAAACTCACGTTCCGCAAGATCGAGCCGCGATACTCCGAGAACGACAACCGGCGCTTCCTGACCTGATGCAACCTGCCGCATGGCGGGCGGCGCACCGATGCTGCGCCGCCGCATGAGCGGGATGGCAAGGCGATCTGAATTCTTTCGAATGCGGAAACCGGCGCGCCACCCCGCCTTGTCATCCTTTACCATGGCAGGCAGCCGGCATTTGGCGCCGGCATGACAGGAGGACATCACTGCCATGGCCATCACCACCCGCGTACGCAAGAAGAAGCAGTATCGGAAAGCGGTGCTGAAACTGCGCGCCGCCATCAAGCGCGGCGACGAGGAAGCGATCCGTATCCGCCGCGAGAAACTGCAGGCACTGCCGAAACCGCGCCAGCGCTACGCGCGCGAATCACTGGCGGGGTAGATCCCCCCTCCGCATCACCAGCAGCAATCAGCCGCGCGCCCGTTCGGTCAGTGTCTTCACTGCATCGGCCGGCAGCGGGCCGTGGCAGCTGCGCTCTCCCCCCGTCTGACCCACGATCAGCCAGACTTTGTCCGGCGTTCCCTTCGGGTGAAACACCCAGGCTGGTCCGCGCGCCAGGCTGGCGGCGGGCAGGTCTTCCAATGCTCCCCTGTCGGGAGATTGCAGCAGCGCGGCGCATTCCGTCGGTGCAATGCGCGTGGCCTGGAGGAAGTCGCTATTGGCGAGCACTTCGGGCAGCGCGGTATCCGAGCCGCGCAGGAAGGCGTCCACGTCGAACCGGCTGGCATGGCTGGTTGCGCAGCCGGCCAGCACCAGTGCGGCGGCCACGGCACTGCCGGATGCCACGAACGTGCGGCAGGAATACAGGAAAGCGGGGGCGTCTTTCATCGATGGTGTCCTTGGCGCGGCGTTGATTCGCCAGATGCGCTTATTGCTTCATCACGTCGGCGCCCTTCGGCACCGTGAAGCGGAACGCGTCCGCAGGCAGCGGCGGATTCTTCTGGATGCCCGTGAACGTCAGCATCGTCGTGTTGCCGAACGCATCGCGCAATTCCATCGCCTCCAGATTACCGCCCTTGAAGCCGATGGCGATCCGCTCGAACTGCGTGTCCTTCGCCTTCGGGGTCAGGTCAAGCCACTCCACGCCGTCACGCGTAGCGCCATTCTTCACGTCGAAGTTCTTGCCCAGATCGTTGCTGCCGAACAGGATGGCCGCCGGGCTCGATCCCAGCGCGCCATCGAGCTTGCGCTCGGTGACCTGATTCAAGTCCTTGTCGTAGATGTACAGCGTCTGGCCATCGGCCTGCAGCAGCTGGTCGTAGGGCTTGGTATAGCGCCAGGTGAACTTGCCGGGCCGCGCGAAGGCGAACGTGCCGCTGGAGGTGCCGGCTACCTTGGTATCGGCGCCCTGCCCCTTGATCTGTTTCTGCGTGAACTCGCCGCGTGCGGACTTCACGGTGGTCACGAAGGTCTGCAACTGGTCGGTCGCAGCGGCCTGAGCGGCAGGCACGGCGGCAAGCAACGCCAGCGTCGCGCACAGCGGCGCGAGGATGCGAGTTCGCATGGAATCCAATCCTTTATGAGTCGCGAATGACGGGTTAGAGCGTGTCGCGGATCATCAATTCCGCGACAGGCTGTGACCGGCGTAACGGTATATTACCCGTCACATGACAATGTGGGAGACGCTCAGTCGTCGCTGCCCGCACCGGCGCCGGCCGGCACCAGGATGTCGCGATTGCCGTTGCCCGACATGGCCGAGACCAGACCGGCCTTCTCCATGTCTTCCAGCAGACGCGCCGCGCGGTTGTAGCCGATGCGCAGATGGCGCTGCACGAGCGAGATCGAAGCGCGGCGGTTCTTGACCACCACTTCCACCGCCTGGTCGTAGAGCGGGTCGGCCTCGCCGCCGCTGCTGCCGATACCGGCGCCACCGCCGAGACTGTCGCCAGCCCCATCGCCGTCGACCAGCCCACCTTCGAGAATGCCCTCGATGTAGTTGGCCTCGCCGCCCTCCTTGAGCTTCTCGACCACGCGGTGGACTTCATCATCCGAGACAAACGCGCCGTGCACCCGCACCGGCATGCCCGTGCCCGGCGCCAGATAAAGCATGTCACCCATGCCCAGCAGCGCTTCGGCGCCCTGCTGGTCCAGGATCGTGCGCGAATCGATCTTGCTGCTGACCTGGAACGCGATGCGGGTCGGCACGTTGGCCTTGATCAGACCGGTGATCACATCCACGGACGGACGCTGCGTGGCCAGCACGAGGTGCAACCCTGCGGCACGCGCCTTCTGGGCAATCCGCGCAATCAGTTCTTCGACCTTCTTGCCCACCACCATCATCAGGTCGGCCAGTTCGTCGATGACGATGACGATGGTCGGCAGCTTGTCGAGCGGCTCCGGTGCGTCCGGCGTCAGGCTGAACGGGTTCGGAATCTTCTCTTCCTTGGCCGCAGCCTCGTCGATCTTCTTGTTGTAGCCGGCCAGGTTGCGCACGCCGAGCTTGCTCATGAGCTTGTAGCGGCGCTCCATCTCGCCCACGGCCCAGTTCAGCGCGTTGCCGGCCTGGCGCATGTCGGTCACCACCGGGCACAGCAGATGCGGAATTCCTTCGTAGACGCTCATTTCGAGCATCTTGGGGTCGATCAGGATCAGGCGGACCTGATCCGCGCGCGCCTTGTAGAGCAGCGACAGGATCATCGCGTTGATGCCCACCGACTTGCCCGAACCCGTGGTGCCGGCCACCATGCAGTGCGGCATCTTGGCGAGGTCGGCCACCATCGGCTTGCCGGCGATATCCTTGCCGAGCGCCATGGTCAGGCTCGACACGCTCTCGTTGTAGACCTGCGAACCGAGGATTTCCGAAAGCCGCACAGTCTGGCGCTTCGGATTCGGCAGTTCCAGACCCATGTAGTTCTTGCCGGGAATCGTCTCAACCACGCGGATCGACACCAGCGACAGGCTCCGCGCCAGATCGCGCGCCAGGTTCACCACCTGACTGCCCTTCACGCCCGTGGCCGGCTCGATTTCGTAGCGCGTGATGACCGGACCCGGATAGGCGGCCACGACCTTGACCTCGACGCCAAAGTCCTTGAGCTTCTTCTCGATCAGCCGTGACGTGTATTCCAGCGTCTCGGCGCTGACGGTTTCCTGCTGCGTCGGAATCGGATCGAGCAGCGACAGCGGCGGCAGGTCCGTATCCTGGATATCGGCGAACAGCGGCTGCTGCTTCTCGCGCTCCACACGTTCGTGCTTGGGCACGGCCTGCGGACGCACGATCTGCACCGGCGCGGCTTCTTCCTGCTTCACGCGTTGCACTTCCACCGTCTCGGTACGTTCCACCTTGGCGGCGGCACCGATGATGCGGTCCTGCTTGTTTTCACGACGCGCCTTGAAGCCGGCGAAGCCCGTTTCGACGAACGCGCCGACCTGCTCTGCCACGGCGATCCACGAGAAATGGAAGAACAGCGACAGGCCAATCGCAAACATCAGCAACAGCAGCAGCGTGGCGCCGGAGAAGCCCAGCGCGAGTTGCAGCCAGCCGCCGAGCAGGTCGCCCAGTACGCCGCCCGGCGCGCGCGGCAAGGCCGAGCGCAGCGGATACATGCGGATGGCTTCCAGGCCCATGCTGGAAACGAGTGTCAGTGCAAAGCCGATCCAGCTCACGGCGGTGCTGTGCTGCTGCGGTTCGGGCAGGCGCTCGGGCAGTTCGGCGGTCAGCACACGCCAGCCGCGCCAGCAGCGGCGCATCAGCAGCACGCTCCACCAGTAAGCCGAGAAACCGAAAATGAAGAACAGCACATCGGCCACCCAGGCGCCCACACGGCCGCCGAGGTTGTGGATATCCGCCACCTGGCTGGCATGCGACCAGCCGGGATCGGCCTTGCTGTAGCTCGCCAGAACGCAGACGAAGCCAAGGGTCACGGCGAGCAGCAGGAACCAGCGTACCTCGCCCAGCAGCTTGCCGATTCGCGAGGGAAGTGCCGACGGGTCGGTTCGGGTAGTCGTGGTTGCGCGCGCCATGCCTCAGGTTTCAGTCGATCGCTCGGAGTGGAGGATGGCGGCCATTTTACCCTTGGCCGGCACTATCGCACTCATTGGAATTTGCAACAGTCGGCAAACGCCGTGCCACTTATAATGGCGGTTTCCGATGACACCGGTGCGACCATCGCACCGGCTCATCTGCTGCCTACAGGAACGCATCATGTCCGCAAAACACGCAAAAGTGCTGATTCTCGGGTCCGGCCCGGCTGGTTATACCGCCGCCGTCTACGCGGCCCGCGCCAACCTGAACCCGGTGCTGATCACCGGCCTGGCCCAGGGCGGCCAGCTGATGACCACGACCGACGTGGAAAACTGGCCCGCCGATGCTAACGGCGTCCAGGGACCGGACTTGATGCAGCGTTTCCTGGCGCACGCCGAGCGCTTCAACACCGAAATCATTTTCGATCACATCCACACGGCCAAGCTGACCGAAAAGCCCATCCGCCTGATTGGCGATTCCGGCGAGTACACCTGCGATGCGCTGATCATCGCCACGGGCGCCTCGGCACAGTATCTGGGCCTGCCGTCCGAAGAAAGTTTCATGGGCCGCGGCGTGTCGGCCTGCGCCACCTGCGATGGCTTCTTCTACAAGAACCAGGAAGTGGCCGTGATCGGCGGCGGCAATACCGCTGTCGAGGAAGCGCTCTACCTGTCGCACATCGCCAGCAAGGTGACCGTGATCCACCGCCGCGACAAGTTCCGTGCCGAGCCGATCCTGGTGGACCGCCTGCTGCAACGCGTGAAGGAAGGCCGCGTGGAACTGCGCTACGACCACACGCTGGACGAAGTGCTGGGCGACAACTCGGGCGTGACCGGCCTGCGCATCCGCAGCACCAAGGACACGACGAAGACGGAAGACCTGAAGCTCGCCGGCCTGTTCGTGGCGATCGGCCACAAGCCGAACACCGATCTCTTCGTGGACCAGCTCGAGATGAAAAACGGCTACATCGTGACCAAGAGCGGCCTGTCGGGCGACGCTACCGCCACGAACATCCCGGGCGTGTTTGCCGCCGGCGACGTGCAGGATCATGTGTATCGCCAGGCCATCACCAGCGCGGGCACGGGCTGCATGGCCGCGCTCGACGCGCAGCGTTACGTTGAAGCGCTGAAGTAAATTTGTCCGCCCCCGGACGCCGGGGACAGGAAGAACGGGGACGTCCGCCTAGCCGCGGCCGTCCCCGTTTTCCTTATAATCGACGCGCGTATCTGGAGATTTTCCCATGCCACAAGGCGCCAAGACTCCCCCGAAGCGGTTCGGCCTGAACGATCTGGCCGCCCTGCGAGACAACCTGAAGGTGGAAGCCGAACGGCGCGAAGCCGAGCGGCTGGCCGCCGAGGCCGCCGCACAACGCGCTGCCGAAGAAGCCAACGTCTTCCGCGCCAACGTCGGCCAGGTCAGCACGCTGCGCGACCGCAACCATGTGCCGACGCCCCGCAAAGCCCCCGCCCCCATTCCGGTCCAAAGCCAGCTCAACGACAAGGCCGTGCTCGAAGCATCGCTGTCCGACGAGTTCGATGTCGAGAACCTGCTCGATATCGACGAGACCATGTCGTTTCGCCGTCCCGGCATTGGCGAAGACGTGATCAAGAAGCTGCGACGCGGCGAGTGGGTGCCGCAGGACAAAGTGGACCTGCATGGCCTGCGCAGCGACGAGGCGCGCGAGGCACTGGCCAACTTTCTGCGCCGCTCGGTGCGTAACGGCGTGCGCTGCGTGCGCGTGATCCACGGCAAGGGCATCGGCTCGCCCGACAAGCTGCCCGTGCTCAAGGGCAAGGTGCGCAGCTGGCTCGTGCAGAAAGAGGAAGTGATCGCCTTCGTCCAGGCGCGCGAGTCCCAGGGTGGCGCCGGCGCATTGATGGTACTGCTGCGCCAACCCAAACCCTGACACCCATGCACCTGCCGTTCGATCTGCTGATGGGGCGGCTGCCGCTGATCCTGCATGTGATGGAGGTCATCGGTGTGCTCGCGTTTGCCGTGTCTGGCGTGGTCGATGCACGCAGGCAGCGGATGGATGCCGTGGGCACCTTTATCGTCGCCTTTGCCACGGCGTTCGGCGGCGGCACCCTGCGCGACGTGCTGCTGGATCGGCGCCCGTTCTACTGGGTCGAGCATGAATACTACGTGCTGCTGATCTTTGCGATGTCGATCGGCGCGGCCATCGTGTTCCGCGTGGTCAGCAGCGTGGCGTCCGACCGCACGATGCTGGTAGCCGATGCCATCGGCCTGGGACTGTTCTCGGTCACGGGCACTTCCCTGGCGCTGGTGGCCCAGATGACGCCGACGGTGGCCGTCATGATGGGCATCATTTCGGCCGTGTTCGGCGGCGTAGTGCGCGACGTACTCTGCAACGAAGTACCGATGATCCTGCGTGACCGCTCGCCTTACGCGACCTGCTCGTTCTTTGGCTGCTGGGTGTACGTGGGCCTGACGTGGCTGCGCACCGGGCAGGAAGTGGCGCTGCTGGCGGGGGCACTGGTGACGGTGAGCATGCGGCTGCTGTCGGTGCAGTTCAAGTGGAAGTTGCCGAGTTGAAATCGGCGTACCACTGTTTTTCTCCCCTCTCCCGCACAGCGGGAGAGGGGAATCAAACAATAGGTAGATTCAAAAAACGCCAACAAAAAAGCCGGCATTCGCCGGCTCTTTCTCAACTCAAACCCAACAACCGCTCAAACAGCTGCTTCATCCTGTTCGCCCGTGCGAATCCGGATCACGCGTTCGATTTCGGTCACGAAGATCTTGCCGTCGCCGATCTTGCCGGTGTGGGCGGCCTTGACGATGGCGTCGAGCACGGTGTCCAACTGGTTCTCGGCCACGACCACTTCGATCTTGATCTTCGGGAGGAAGTCCACCACGTATTCGGCGCCGCGATACAGTTCAGTATGACCCTTCTGGCGGCCGAAGCCCTTCACCTCGGTCACCGTCAGGCCCGTCACACCCACATCTGCCAGCGCTTCGCGCACTTCGTCGAGCTTGAACGGTTTGATGATGGCGGTAATCTGCTTCATGGCTGGCCTCTGTGTCTCTGATGTCGGAAGATGTCAGATTCTAGCCCGAAACACCACATGCGGATTGCGGGCACCCCCACATTGTCCGCAATCCTTATGCCAGACGGGGACTCGATGAGCCCCCTCAAACGGGTCAATCGGCTTGATCGGGAATCCGCGCCAGATCACGCATCCACACCGCCGACTCCCCATCGCTGGGCGCACGCCAGTCGCCACGTGGCGACAGCGAGCCGCCCGAACCAACCTTCGGTGCATTCGGCACACACGAGCGCTTGAACTGGCTGGTGCGGAAGAACCGATCGACGAAGATGCCGAGGATGCGCTTGATTTCCGGGAGTTGATAGCTGTTGCGGGCCACATGCGGGCCATTGGGCCACGCGCCGCGCTCCACGTCGCTCCATGCATGAAGCGCAAGAAAGGCCACTTTCGACGGCGAATAACCGTAGCGCAGCGTGTAGTACAGGTTGAAATCCTGCAGCTCGTACGGCCCGATGATCTGCTCGGTCTTCTGCTCGGGCGCCTTGTCCAGGCCGCCCGCTGCCGCACCGCTCGGCACCAGTTCGGGGCTGATGTCCGTGTCGAGCACCGCCATCAGCACCTCCTTGCCGCTGTCGATGACCTGACCAGTATCGGCCACCCAGCGCACCAGGTGGCTGATCAGCGTCTTGGGCACGCTCGCGTTGACGTTGTAATGCGACATGTGATCGCCCACACCGTACGTACACCAGCCCAGCGCGAGTTCACTGAGATCGCCCGTGCCGATCACGATGGCGCCGTTGTGGTTGGCCAGCCGGAACAGGTGGTTGGTCCGCTCGCCGGCCTGCACGTTCTCGAAGGTCACGTCGAACACCGGCTCGCCGCGTGCATAGGGGTGATCCAGATCCTTGAGCATCGCCATGCAACTGGGCCGGATATCGATCTCGCGCGCGGTGCAGCCCACCACTTCCATCAACTCGCGTGCCTGCTTCAGCGTGCGGTCGCTCGTGGCAAAGCCCGGCATCGTATAGGCCAGGATGTTGGCGCGCGGCAGACCCAGGCGATCCATCGCCTGGGCGCAGACCAGCAGCGCGTGCGTGGAATCAAGTCCGCCCGATACGCCGATTACCACCTTGGCAATCTTGCTCGAAGACAGCCGCTGCACCAGCGCCTGCACCTGGATGTTGTAGACCTCCATGCAGCGCTCGTCGCGACGGCGCGGGTCGGCCGGCACGTACGGGAACCGCTCGACGCGACGCTCCAGCGGCAGCGTCCCCGCCGGCAGGTCCACGCGAAACGCCACCACGTCGAACTGTTCCACTTCCTCGCGATGCCGGCGCACCGACTGGCCGAACGAAGTCTGGTGCATGCGCTCGCGCGAGAGCCGCTCCAGGTCCACATCGGCGAACAGCAGATGCGAACTGTCGGCAAAGCGCTCGGATTCGCCTAGCAGCTCGCCGTTCTCGCAAATCAGTGCCTGACCGTCCCAGGCCAGGTCGGTGGTGGATTCGCCCTTGCCGGCCGAGGTGTACAGGTAGGCGGCCATGCAGCGCGCCGACTGCTGCGACACCAGTTGATGCCGATAGCCCGACTTTCCCACCACGATGTTCGATGCCGACAGGTTCACCAGCACCGTGGCGCCGGCCAGCGCCGCAAACGACGACGGAGGGATTGGCACCCAGACGTCCTCGCAGATTTCCACGTGGAAACGGAAGAACGGAATGTTCTCGATCTCAAACAGCAGGTTGGCGCCGAACGGCACCTCCGCGCCAAGCAGCGAGAGGGTGTCGATGGCCGCGCAGTCGGCCGGGCTGAACTGGCGGGCTTCGTAGAATTCCCAGTAGTTCGGCAGGTAGGATTTCGGCACCACGCCCTGCACCGCGCCGTTGTTGACCACCACCGCGCAGTTGAACAACTGGTGCTCCACCAGCACAGGCATGCCGACGATGATCGCGGCGCGGATGCCGGTGGATGCCTCGACGATGGCCTGCAGCGCCAGTTCGCACTCGCGCAGCAGTGCGCGCTGGTGGAACAGATCGTCGCAGGTGTAAGCCGGCAGCCCGAGTTCGGGGAACGCCACCAGCACGGCGCCGCCGTCCGCCGCCTGGCGGGCCAGCGCAATGGTCTGCTCGGCATTGAACGCCGGATCGGCCACACGGCACTCGGGCACGCCAACGGCCACGCGCGCAAAGCCGTGGGAATAGAGGTTATAGAACGGGTGCGTCATGTCAGGGCCCAGGGGGAGGCGCGATGGAAGCAATGGAGGCATTCTACGACGCCAAGCCCATAGACGGCGTCGGCGTCACGCTGACTACGCCTGCAGCACACAGGCGATTCCGGTAGACTCGGCCAGCCCTGCCGTCGTCCCCTTGTCTGCTCCCGCCTGCCCTCATGACCGCGCCCCGATGACCGAACCGCGCCCCGAATACCGCACGGAAATCGTGTCGGACCTTGCCGAGATCGATGCCGCCGACTGGGATGCCCTGCTCGCCACGCAACCCGAACCCACGCCGTTCCTGCGCCACGCCTTCCTGCATGCATTGCATGGCAGCGGCAGCGCTGACGATGACACTGGCTGGTCGCCGCGCTTCCTGACGATCTGGGTGACGGATGGCAAGGCGCCAGGCAAAGACCGGCTGGCGGCTGCGATGCCGCTGTATGCCAAGTCGCACTCTTATGGCGAGTACGTATTCGACTGGGCCTGGGCCGACGCCTATCGCCAGCATGGCATTCCCTACTACCCCAAGCTGCTGTCGGCCATTCCGTTCACGCCGGTGCGCGGCGCCCGCCTGCTGGCCGAGGACGATCTCGCGCGGCGCATTCTTCTGCGTTTTGCGCTGACGCTGGCCGAAGAGAGCCAGCTGTCGTCGCTCCACATCCTGTTTCCGTCCGACCATGAAGCCGATCTCATGGACGAGGCCGGCCTGATGATGCGCCACGGCGTGCAGTTCCACTGGACCAATCCGGGATACGAAAGCTTCGACGCGTTCCTGGCCACGCTGTCGCAGAAGAAGCGCAAGAACATCCGCGCCGAGCGGCGCCGTGTGGCCGACGCCGGCATCACGTTCCGCCAGTTGCGCGGCGTGCAGATCGACGATGACGCGTGGAAATTCTTCAACCGATGTTATCGGCAGACGTACCGCGAGCATCATTCCACGCCTTACCTGAACCTGGATTTCTTCCGGAAGATCGGCGAGG
The DNA here is from genome assembly GCF_005503625.1 of Cupriavidus sp. 2SB. Lineage (GTDB taxonomy): Bacteria > Pseudomonadota > Gammaproteobacteria > Burkholderiales > Burkholderiaceae > Cupriavidus. Next base: position 34,737 of record NZ_SCMX01000048.1, read on the forward strand.
CGATGCCGGAAAACCTGCTGCTAGTCATCGCCCAGCGCGACGGCCACGACATTGCCAGCTCCCTGGTGGTCTACGACGCCGACCCGGCAGTGAGTACGCTGTATGGCCGCTATTGGGGCGCGCTGGAACATCACGCGTGCTTGCACTTCGAGACCGCGTACTACCAGCCGCTGGAGTTCTGTATTGCCGAGGGGATTCGTACCTTCGAGGGTGGCGCGCAGGGCGAGCACAAGATGGCGCGGGGCTTTCTGCCCGTGGCCACGCGCTCGGCGCACTGGCTGGCGCATCCGTCGTTCGCCGATGCGGTGGAGCGCTTTCTGGAACGCGAACGCCAGGGGATGGATGCCTACCTCGACGAACTCAACGAACGCAACCCGTTCGCACGGCAGGCCGAGGCAGACTGAACTGAAACTCGACTACCGGCGACGCGACATGCGCCGCATCGTGTTGTCGCCCAGCATGTAGTGTCGGAACAGCGCGGCCATGGCATGCAAGCCGATGATCAGGTAGAACGCATTGCCAATCAGTTCGTGCGCATCGCCTGCCGCATCGTTGAGCGCTTCGCTCGGTGCCACGATGGCAGGTATTTCGATGCCCAGGATCGGCACAACCAGCATGCGCCCTGCCGCATTCATCATCACGATGCCGATCAATGGCTGCGCGATCAGGAACAGGTATAACGCGCCGTGCATCAGGCTGGCGAGCCGATGGCCCCAGCGCGGCCCGGGTTCCGGCGCGGGCGCGCCATTGAACAGGCGCCACAGCAGCCGGGGCACCGCCAGGACCAGCACCAGTGCACCGGACCACTTATGCGATTCCATCAGGACCATGCGCGCGAGCGTGCCCTTGTCGGCAAAGTCGCGCAGTTCGATCGTCGCGTACGCGACCGCGATCAGCAGGAACATCAGCCAGTGGAAGGCGATGGCCATGGCGTCATAGCGCTCGAAGCTCGGGAAGGGGACATCCGCGGGTGAGGAGGGCCGGACAATGACTGACTGGTCGGAAGGGGGTTGGGAGTACGACATCGTTCGTGGACGGCTTATGTGGGGAGCGGCAAGCCTAACGCCGACGCTTGGGTCCCCGCGTTGTCGCGGATCAGGACGGCCAATAAAAAACCCCGCCGCAGCGGGGTTCGCATCGCACAAGATGCCGCTTACTTCTTGAAGTTCGCCACGCCGTCGGTGATTTCCTTGTGGGCTTCCTCGATACCGGCCCAGCCTTCCACCTTGACCCACTTGCCTGCTTCGAGTGCCTTGTAGTTCTCAAAGAAGTGCTTGATCTGGTCGAGCAGGTTTTGCGGCACATCCGACAGGCCCTTCATAAAGGCGGTAGCCGGCGAGAGCTTGTCCACCGGCACGGCCACGAGCTTGGCGTCCACGCCCGACTCGTCGGTCATCTTCAGCATGCCCAGGGCGCGGCAGCGCACGACAGCGCCGGCCAGGATCGGGAACGGGCTCAGCACCAGCACGTCCACGGGGTCGCCGTCACCGGACAGGGTCTGGGGAATGAAGCCGTAGTTGGCCGGATAGCGCATGCCGGTGCCGATGAAACGGTCCACGAACAGCAGCCCGGTTTCCTTGTCGGCCTCGTACTTCACGGGATCGCTCTGTGCGGAGATCTCGATGATGACGTTGAAATCGTTGGGCAGGTCCTTGCCCGGGGAAACGAGGTTGAAGCTCATGCGAGTTCTCCGAATACCTGTGAAATGGGATGGGCGGCATTATAGCGGGTCAGCCCTGACCAGATGCTGACAACGCAGGCGCGGCCGGGCGCGGCGGCCGGTTTGGCGCCCCGGCCGGGACCATGTGGCGAACCCTGCCTTGCATCAAGGTCGCGGTGCGCGATAATGCGGCATTCCCGAATTTCAGCATGTGCTCCATAACCGGAGCCGTGGAGACCTGCATGCACGCCCAGCATTTCGTCGCCAATCGCCTGATCGCCCCCGATTCTGGCCTGCGCATCAAGGTGTTCGATCCCTCCAGCGGCCAGCCCTTTGCCGAGATCGCCCGGGGCAACGCCACCGATATCAGCGTGGCCGTCCACGCCGCCCGCCAGGCCGCCGAAGGCGCCTGGGGCACGATGAACCCGGCCGACCGCGTCCGCCTGCTGAACCGCCTGGCCGTCAAGCTGATGGAGCACGAGGACGAACTGGCCGCGCTGGAAGCCCGCGACACGGGCAAGCCGCTGCGCCAGGCTCGCGCCGACGCCCGCGCCGTGGCCCGCTATTTCGAGTTCTACGCGGGTGCAGCCGACAAGCTGCACGGCCAGACCATCCCCTACCAGGCTGGCTACACCGTTCTGACCGTGCGCGAGGCGCACGGCGTGACCGGCCACATCATTCCCTGGAACTATCCGCTGCAGATCTTCGGACGCAGCGTCGGCGCGGCGCTGGCCACCGGCAACGCCTGCGTGGTCAAGCCTGCCGAGGATGCCTGCCTGTCGATCCTGCGCGTGGCCGAACTGGCCGCCGAAGTTGGCCTGCCCGAAGGCGCGCTGAACATCGTCACCGGCTATGGCCACGAGGCCGGCGCTGCATTGGCCCGCCATCCTGGCATCAATCACATTTCGTTCACCGGATCGCCGCAGACCGGCAAGCTGGTCTCGCAACTGGCTTCCGAGAACCACGTGCCCGTGACACTCGAACTAGGCGGAAAATCGCCGCAAGTAGTCTTTGCGGATGCCGACCTCGACGCCCTGCTGCCCGTGGTGGTCAACGGCATCGTGCAGAATGCCGGCCAGACCTGCTCGGCCGGCAGCCGCCTGCTGGTGGAGCGCCCGGTCTACGAGGCACTGCTGGACCGCCTGTCGGGCGTGTTCGAATCTCTGCGCGTGGGCCCGTCTGAACTCGATCTGGAATGCGGCCCGCTGATCAGCCGCAAGCAGCAGCAACGCGTGTGGGATTTCGTATCCGATGCGCAGCACGCCGGCATTTCGGTCATGGCGCAGGGCCAGATCGTGGGCGAGGCGCCGGAGTCCGGTTACTACCAGGTGCCGATGTTGTTCCGCGACGTGCCGCCCACGCATCGGCTGGCGCAGGAAGAAGTCTTCGGCCCGCTGCTGGCAGCCATGCCGTTCGACACCGAGGACGAAGCCGTCCGCATGGCTAATGGCACCGCCTACGGGCTGGTGGCGGGCGTCTGGACGCGCGACGGTGCGCGGCAGATGCGCCTGGCGCGCAAGCTGCGCGCAGGGCAAGTCTTCATCAACAACTATGGCGCCGGCGGCGGCGTCGAGCTGCCGTTCGGCGGCACAGGCCATTCAGGCTACGGCCGTGAAAAGGGCTTTGAAGCCCTGTACGGATTCACCACTTTGAAAACTATCGCCATTCAGCATGGGTAACATCAATTTCCTCTCGGTCGCCTTCGCCATCTTCTTTTTCTGGATGGCATGGCATGTCCGGGCCAAGCGCGCGACGAATCCGTCGGGCATGCCCCGCCTCCAGATCTTCAAGCGCAAATGGGGCGAGACCGTGGGCGACCGCGTCCACTGGTGCCTCTACGTGGCACTGCCGTTTCTGCTGGCGATCATGATGGTCGGCAACGCCTTGCGTAACAAGGGACCGTTCTAACCCATCGTTCTTTTTTGTTTTTGCGTTTATCAACGTTGTTCCGCCCGCAGTGCGGCACCAGGCAATAGACGACAGACCGCGCCGGGCCTTCACCAAGACAGGAGACAGGCAATGACCAGACTGGCTGGCAAGGTAGCGGTAGTGACGGGCGGCGGCTCGGGTTTCGGAGAAGGCATCGCGCACACGTTTGCGCGCGAAGGCGCCAGCGTGATGGTGGCCGACCTGAACCTCGACGCCGCGGAACGCGTGGCGTCCGCCATTCGCGATGCGGGCGGCCAGGCGCGCGCCGTGCGGGCCGATGTCTCGCATGGCGACGACGTAGCCGCGATGCGCGATGCCACCATCGCCGCGTTTGGCCGCGTGCACTGCGTGGTCAACAACGCGGGCACCACCCACCGCAACAAGCCGATCCTCGACATCACCGAGGAAGACTTCGACCGCGTCTATGCGGTCAACGTCAAGAGCATCTACTGGTCGGCCCAACACTTCATCCCGCATTTCCGGCAGCACGGCGGCGGCAACTTCGTGAACGTTGCATCCACCGCCGGTATCCGGCCGCGTCCGGGGCTGGTCTGGTACAACGGCAGCAAAGGCGCCGTGATCGTGGCCAGCAAGGCCATGGCTGCGGAACTCGGTCCCGACAATATCCGCGTCAACTGCGTCAACCCGGTAATCGGCGCCACGGGCTTGCTCGAACAATTCATGGGCGTGCCCGATACGCCGGAGAATCGCGCGAAATTCCTCGCCACGATTCCGATGGGCCGCATGTCCACGCCGCAGGACGTTGCCAACGCCTGCCTCTACCTGGCCTCGGACGACGCCAATTTCATCACCGGCACCTGCATCGAAGTGGACGGCGGTCGCTGCGTCTGACCGTTCGTTGTTAGCACCCCGGAAGTATCCCGGCAGTACAACAAAAAATCGGACAAACCGAGAAAGGAGACACCCATGACTTCCACCGCAGCCCATGCCGGTGCGCATGACGCCGCCTTCGAGGACGCCACCTACCGCAAGGTGAGCTGGCGCCTCGTCCCCTTCCTGCTGCTCTGCTATGTCGTGGCCTATCTGGACCGCGTGAACGTAGGCTTTGCCAAGCTGCAGATGCTCAACGACCTGCAGTTCAGCGAGACCATCTACGGGCTGGGCGCAGGCATCTTCTTCATCGGCTACTTCCTGTTCGAGGTGCCGAGCAACGTCATCCTGCACAAGGTAGGCGCGCGCATCTGGATTGCGCGGATCATGATTACCTGGGGCCTGATCTCGGCGGCGATGATGTTCGTCACCACGCCGACGATGTTCTACGTGCTGCGCTTTCTGCTCGGTATCGCCGAGGCGGGCTTCTTCCCCGGCATCATCCTGTACCTGACCTACTGGTATCCGGCCAATCGTCGCGGTCGCACCACCACGTTCTTCATGACGGCCATTGCGCTGTCGGGCGTGATCGGCGGGCCGCTGTCGGGCTGGATCATGCAGAACTTCGACGGCCATAACGGCTGGTCGGGCTGGCAATGGATGTTCCTGATCGAAGGCATTCCGTCGGTGCTCGTCGGCATCTGGGTGCTGGTGCGCCTCGATGACCGCATCCGGCACGCAAAGTGGCTGACCGAGGAGGAAAAGGCGCTGCTCGAACGCAATATCGCAGCCGAAGACCAGCACAAGGAAGATCCGCCCATCCGTACCGTGCTGTTTAGCCCACGTGTCTGGCTGATGAGCGCGATCTACTTCAGCTTCGTGATGGGACTGTATGGCGTGAGCTTCTGGCTGCCGACGATCATCAAGCAGACCGGCGTCAAAGGCGCACTCGATGTGGGCCTGCTGACGGCGATTCCTTACGGCTGCGCGGTGATCGGCATGATCGTGGTGGCCTACAGCGCTGACCGTCGCGGCGAGCGCCGCTGGCACATTGCAATCCCGGCCCTGCTGGGCGCGCTGGGTCTGGTGCTGTCGGTGCAATGGCACGGCGATACGACGATGGCCATGATCGCGCTGACGCTGGCCACCATCGGCATCCTGACAACATTGCCGTTGTTCTGGAGCCTGCCCACGGCGTTCCTCGCCGGGACGGGCGCTGCGGCAGGCATCGCGCTGATCAACTCGCTGGGGAATCTGGCGGGATTCATCAGCCCCTATGCGGTGGGCTGGCTGAAGGACCTGACCAAGAGCACGGACTCGGGCATGTATCTGCTGGCCGTGTGTCTGGTGGTGGGCGCGGCACTGACGTTGTCAGTGCCGGCAAGGATGGTGAACCGGAAGGCCGATTGAGCCGCGTTTGGTCTTTACTCCCCTCTCCCTCTGGGAGAGGGGTTGGGGGAGAGGGCTGGCGGTTCTGCTTGCCGACCACATCGCAATTTGAACTGCTGGCCCTCTCCCCCGCCCCTCTCCCGCAGAACGGGAGAGGGGAGCAAAACACTAGGGAGATTTAATGCTTAAGCATCCCCCAACATCTGCGCCACCGACCCCGCTGTCCCTTCCGCCTTTTCCCCGATCAGCTGCTGCAGCGTACGCAGCAACTCATCCTCGTTGAACGGCTTGCCCAGGTACACGTTCACGCCGATCTCCGCGGCGTAGCGACGGTGCTTCTCTGCCGTTCGCGACGTGATCATGACGATGGGCATGTGGTTGGTGTCGTTGTCGGCGCGCACGTTGCGCGTCAGGTCGAAGCCGTCCATATTCGGCATCTCGATGTCGACCAGCATGGCATCGGGCATCACTTCCTGCAGTTGCTTCAGCGCATCCACACCATCGCGCGCCAGTACCACCTTGTATCCCGCACGCGTCAACAGACGCTGGCTGGCCTTGCGCACCGTCAGCGAATCGTCCACCACCATGACTGTTGGCTGGGTCAGCAGACCGGCGACCGGTACCGAGGTATTGGCATCGACCAACTCGGCCACAGCGCCCATCTGCGGCGGCACCCCCGCCACCAGCAGCGGCACAGCGGGCGATGCCTCGCCGCGTTCGCGTACCCAGCGCTGGGCCAGCACCACCGGGTTGTAGATCAACACGATCTCGCCATCGCCCAGCGTCGTGGCACCGGCGATACCTTCCAGACGTGCCAGATGGGGGCCGATGTGCTTCACCACCACTTCGCGATTGCCGATCACGTCGTCCACATGCACGGCCACGCGTTCGGCGCCCGAGCGCACCACCACCACCGGAGAATACTTGCGGCCCGAGCCCATCGCCGCCACTTCTTCCAGTAGCGCGCCGAAGTAGAAGAACGGTGCTTCCAGTCCGCCGGCAGCAAAGCGGCCCGCGTTGTATGCATCGAGCAGCGGCTTTTCGCGCAACTGGTGGACCTGGTCGATCATGCCACTCGGGATCGCGTACAGGCGACCACCCAGCGACACCAGCAGCACCTGCGTGATAGCCGTGGTCAGCGGCAGATGCACCGTGAAGCTCGTGCCGCGTCCTGCCTCGGTAGAGAGCGTAATCCGGCCGCCGAGTGCCACGGTCTCCGAGCGCACGACGTCCATGCCCACGCCGCGTCCCGCCAGTTCGGACACCGTATCGACGGTGGTGAACCCCGGCGCAAAGATCAGTTCGGTCAGACGCGCCTCGCTGACATCCTCGTCGGCGGCCAGCAGATGTCGCGACACCGCGCGCTCGCGAATGCGGCCGAGGTCCAGGCCGCTGCCGTCGTCGAAGAACGTCAGCACGACCTCGTTGCCTTCCTGCTGCACTTCCAGCGTCAGCGCCCCAGTGGCCGACTTGCCCACCGCGCGACGCGTCTCCGCCGGTTCGATGCCATGTACCACGGCATTGCGGATCAAGTGCTCGATGGGGCCAGCCATGCGGTCCAGCACCGAGCGGTCGATTTCCACCGTACCGCCCTTGATCAGCAGGCGCACTTCCTTGCCGGTTTCGGTGGCAGACTGGCGTGCCACACGGTACAGCCGTTCGGCCAGCGCATCGAACTGCACCATGCGCGCCTGCATCAGGCCGCGTTGCAGCCCGCGCGTCAGCCGTGCCTGTGCGGCGAGGTCACCCGAGGCGCGGTCGAAGCCGCGCTGCAGATTCTGCTCCACGGTTGCCACGTCGTTGACCGACTCGGCCATCATTCGCGTCAGTTCCTGGAAGCGCGTGAAACGGTCAAACTCGAGAGGATCGAATTCCTGGTTGTGCTGGGCGTCCGCAATACGCGACGCCATCTGCGTTTCGGCCTGGATTTCGATCTCGCGCAGCTGCATGCGCAGACGCGCGACGTTGTCGTTCAGTTCACCAAGATAACTGCGCAGCGCCAGCAGTTCGCTGTCGAGACGGGCACGTGTGGCACCCACTTCGCCGGCATCGTTGATCAGCGTATCGAGCGTGCGAGCCTGCACGCGCACCAGCGCGCGCTGGCGTTCGGCATCGGTCGGCAGCGCCACGACGGGCTGGATCGATGGCGGCGCGATGACCTGCGTTGGCACCAGCGCCTGCGATGGAGAAGCTGGCTCCGGCGCGGCAGCGACAAGTCCGTTCACCACGTCCGCATCGTCCACCGGCAGCAACTGGCCGTTCTGCAATGCCTCGACGTGCGCCAGGATGCGGTCGTACCAGGCGTAGAGCTTGCCGAACAAGTCGGGGGTCACGCGCTGGCCGCGCACGCTGGCATCCAGCAGCGTTTCCATTTCGTGCGCTGCCTGGCCCAGCGCCATTGCCCCGGCCATGCGGGCGCTGCCCTTGAGCGTGTGCAGCCCGCGCAGGATCAACCCGCCCTGCTGCAACTCCTCGGGCGAGGCTTCCCACGTCCGCACCAGCTTGCCAAGATCCGGCAAGGCACCCTGCGCTTCTTCGAGGAAGATCTCGACGAGTGCGGGGTCGAGCGACGAGGCATCGGTCGGCACCTCGGGCAGCGTCTCTGGAACATCGGGCGAGCTGGCCGATACGTGTGCCACGGCAACGGAATCGTGGCGCGGCGTCGGCATCGTGATCACCACCGCGTCATGGACTTCCGTGACCGGGGTGATGGCAGCCGGAGTCGGCACGATCGGCGGGAGCGACACCACAGGCGTCAGCTTCACCGGCGGCAACCCGGGCGCGGGCGCTTGCGCCGCATTGTCGATCTCGGGCAGCGGCGACACAGGCGACGGCGGCTGGCTGCCAAACAACTGCGAGACAGAGCCCTCCTGCCCGGCGGACTGCTCGGGCGGCACCGCCGCACGCGGACGCACCAGCGCGCGTTCGCCAAAATCGTTCAGGTCGCGACACAGCGACGGATCCGCATCGGGCCAGATGCCGGCAGCGAACTGGTGCAGCATCGCGCGCAGGCTGTCCACGGCCATATCGAGCAGACGGAAGTCGGCCGGATGCATCACCACCGGATGACGGCCCAGCAGCAACAGCAGTTGTTCCAGCGCCTCGGCGATATCGCGCACCGGTGTCAGGCCGACTGTCGATGCGCTGCCCTGCAGCGTGTGTGCCACGCGCAGCGCGAGTTCGCTCGGGCACGGATGGTTCTCGTGCTTCCACTCGGAGAGATCCGTGGCGAACTGCCGCAGCAGATCGTCGGCTTCCTGCAAATAGACGTTATAGAGCGCCAGCCCGATGCGAACCGGGCCGATAACCTTGTAGTGGTCGTCCTCGTCGGCCAGCCCACCACCAAGGCGGAACGGCAGCACGTTGCTGTCGATGTCGGCATTGCCCTCCGGAACGATCGGTTCATCGGGCAGGGCTGGAATCTCGATGGCTTCGGCCTCGGCCAGCAGGGCATCGAGCGGATCCCCGGCAGAGATGGCATCCACAGCATCGACGGACCTGGATTCCGGCACCGCCTGAACCGAACCCGGCTCGCGCACGCCCTGCGCCGCATCCACCAATGCCGCGATATCACGCAGCGTGGACGAATCGTCGCGCAGCGCCAGCGCCCATTCGCGCAGCAGGTCATGCGCCTGGTTCAGCAGCGTCAGCAATGCCGGCAGCGGAGCGCGACCCTCGGCGATCCACAGGTTCATCAACTGTTCCACAGCCCACGCCGCTTCGCCATACCGATTCAGGCCCACCATGCGGCTGGAGCCCTTCAAGGTATGGAACGCGCGGCGCAGGCGGCTCAGCGCGTCGGCATCGCCCAGCGCGTCGATGCCACCCGCCATATCGGCAGCGATGTTGCCGAGCACTTCCTCGGCCTCGAACAGGAAGATCTCGAGCAGTTCTGCGTCGATGGCCGCCGCATCGACCGGCACGGGTGCCGTCATCGGCAGCGGTGCGGCCGGCGCAGCTGCAGCAGGTATCGGATCGGCCAGTGCCACAACCAGACGCTCGGCGGCGGAATCGCTGCCGGCCAGCCAGGCGTTCAGTTGCGTCGCCGCCTCGCTGGCCTGGCGGCGCAGCGTGGCGTTATCGTCGATGGTGGCATGGTCGGCCACAGCCTGCAGTGCGGCGCGCAGCCGCTGAATTTCGGGAGAATCGGCGGCAGCCGCCACGCGGATCGCATCCATGGCGGCGCTCCGGGCCGCGCCGAGCGTACCCTGCGGCAGACTCTCGTGCTCCGAAGCAATCCATGCCAAGGGATCGTCCTCCGCATCGGCACCGGCCTTGCGGCCAAATTCGAGCAGGTCCGCGAACGAATGGACCGCGCCCAGCTCGGCCGCGATGTCGGAAAGCTGATCGACGCGGGCGGTCTCGTGTTCGGTCTCGCGCAGCACGGCCAGCCGCCCCATCACAGAGCGTGCGGCTGCCAGCGCGGCGTCGGCAGGCTCGTCGGCACCTTCGGGCATGGCCGTGCTGCCATGGATATTTTCCAGCGTCGCCAGCAACGCCCCGAAAGCCTGGGCGGCGTCATCCAGCGCTTGCGGCGCATCGGCACGCGCCGCATTGCGGTCATACGTATCAAGCCACGATTCCCCGCTGTCAAGCTGGGCACGCAACTGGGACACGGCTTCGGCACGTTGCGCCTGGGCGCCAGCCACCTGCACCATCTCCGCCAGCCAGTCCGGCGCGGTGGCAGCAGCATCGCCCAAAGCGCCTTCCAGGACCGCGCACTGCTCCGCAAAGATCCGTGCGGCGATGTGGCCGGACTTGCCATGCACGCGCCACGGCATGGCGAGTGCGCGCGACAGGAACAGCGCCACGCCGGCGCGGCCTAGCGCATCGCCGGCAGGACGCTGTCCTGCATACGCGGCGGCGGCCGTCAGACATTGTTGCAGCGCGGGCTGGGCCAGCGGCATCGCCGCCTCGGCCAGCGAGGCCAGCGCCAGTTCCCAGCCTGACTGATCGTCACTGGCGGCACGGCCGATGGCAGTGGCCGCGTGCTGAAGGTTGCGGGTATCGATCGGATCGAGCCAGCCGTAGTAACGCTGCTGGAAATCGGCCCGCGCCACCGCGTGCGCTGCATCCACACGGAAGGCCTGGAGCGAGCGCGTGATGTCCGCACGCAGCACGCCGATGGACGCCTGCGTCGCAGGCGGCGTCGTAGCAGGATCACCATCGGGTGTCAGGCCGGTATTGACGAGGAAGAACACCGCATCGTTGAGCAGAGCCTGCGGCACGCGAACCTGGCCTTGCAGGTACTGGCGCACCAACAGGTGCACGCGCGCGGCAAATCGCTTGGCGAGCAGGTCCGACGGCAGCAGGCCATGCGCCAGGGCCCGGAACACCATGGCCAGCGTGTGCCAGATGCCACGATCGGGCGTATCGGTCGTGCGGCGGGCGTCCTGTTCGTGATGGCGTACTTCGTCGAGTGCCGCCTGCAGCGGCAGCCACGCTTCACGCAGCAGCGAAGCGTCCGTGCATGGGGTAGGCAGCCGAAGCGCCTTGAGCAGCGCGGCTTCGAAACGCTGGCGCGCACGCGTGACCGCCGACGCCGAAAGCGTGGGCAGCACGATGCCGGGCAGCATCTGCAACTCTTCGCCCCAGAGGTCGGCCGGATGGATGCGCTCTTCCTTTATCAAGGACAGCGCGGCGGCATAGGGCTGGAACAGGCGCAACGGATCTTCCGCGTCGCCGGCCATCAGGTCGTCCACATATTCCGCCAGTGCCTGCACGCCTGTGCGAAACACCGCCAGTGTGCCGGCATCGGCAGGCACGGCACTCGTATCGACCGCTTCCAGCAACCGGCGCAGCGCCTGGCAATAGGCATCCACGCCGCGCAGGCCGACGATATGCACCGCGCCAGCGGCCTGATGCAATTGCTGGCCCGCCAGGCGCAGCGAGGTGGTGTCGCGCGCGCCCAGCGCCTCGGGCGTCTGGCGGATCTCGTCGACATAGTGGCCCAACTCGGCCGCTGCATCGTCGAGCGCCGTGCGCAGGCTCGGCGCCAGCCAGGCCAGCACGGAAAGGTCGCGCAGCGGCGCGGCCGGCGGAGCCGCCGGGATCAGTGGCTCATGCTCGGCGGCTACGGGCGGTTGCGAAGCGGCCGGATCGGCCACGTCGCTGGTAACTGTTGAATGCAAGGACATGACGAGTTCCGGTGTGCCCGTTAGGTAACGGGCCCGCCTCAGGCGATCTTGAATCGCAATACCGAGTTACGGAGTTCTTCGGTCAGCGCCGTCAGCTGGCGCACCGAGGTAGCGGTCTGGCGCGTACCGGCCGTCGTCTGGGCCGTGACCTCCAGGATGCCTTCGATGTGGTGCGCCACGTTGGTGGCCAGACCGGCCTCGTGCGACGTGGTCTGCGAGATCTGCTCGATCAGCTCGGCCAACTGGCGCGACACGCGGCCAATCTCCACCAGTGCGGCACCGGCGTTGTCCGAGAGGCGTGCCCCTTCGACCACGCCGGCCGTGCTCTGCTCCATGGCGTGGACCGCGTCCTGCGTATCGGTCTGAATCGTGCGGATCAGGGCGCCAATCTGTTTGGTAGCTTCGCCCGAACGTTCAGCCAGGCGCTGCACTTCTTCGGCCACCACCGAGAACCCGCGACCCGCTTCACCCGCGGACGCCGCCTGGATGGCAGCGTTCAGTGCCAGCACGTTGGTCTGCTCGGTAATGTCCGAAATCAGTTCGACGATTTCACCGATCTCCTGCGACGATTCGCCCAGCCGCTTGATCCGCTTCGAGGTTTCCTGGATCTGCTCGCGGATGCCGTTCATACCCGCGATGGCGTTCTGCACCGCGTTCTGGCCCTGTTCGGCAGCGGCCAGCGAGGCGCGCGCCACATTCGCCGATTCGGCTGCGCCGCGCGACACCTGCGTGATGCGGTCCGCCATCTCCACGACCGATTCGCCGGTCTGGCGAATCTGGCGCGTCTGTTCCTCGGTCGTCGCGGCCAGTTGGACCGAGGTCTCCTGCACCTGCGACGAAGCGGTCTGCACTTCCCCGGCGGTCTGCTGCACGCGGCCCACCAGTTCCTTCAGTTCTTCCACCGTGTAGTTCACCGAGTCGGCAATGGCGCCGGTGATGTCTTCGGTCACCGTGGCCTGGCGTGTCAGGTCGCCGTCGGCGATGTCCTGCAGTTCGTTCATCAGTTGCAGAATGGCCTTCTGGGTGGTGTCGTTGTTGCGCTTTTCGTCGAGACGACGGGCTTCGGCCTCGCGTTCGCGCGCCTCGGCTTCCAGTGTACGGACGCGCGAATCGCGCAGGTACAGCGCCGCCAGCCCGGCCAGGCACAGCAGCGTGGCCACCGCGGAGGCGATCATCGCGCCCAGCGTCCACGGTCGGAACCGCGCGCCCTCGGCATACGTGGTCTGCAGTTGCGACAGTTCGCCGCGCAGGGCTTCGTTGTCGTTGAAGATTTGCTGCTGCGCGCGCTTGGCTGCAATCAGGCCCGGCAGGTTTTGCAGGATGGTCTGCGTGGTCTTCTGCACCGCCTCGAATCGCTCCGAAAGCTGCTTCAGGTACGTGCGCGTCTCGGCATCGTTGGCCGGCGACAGGCGCAGCGCCTCGGAGCCGTTGGTCAGGCCGTCCAGCGTTTCGCGGAAGGTGTTGGTGTCCTTGCCCAGCAGGAACGCCGTCTCCGGGTTCACGCCTTCGCCGGAAAGGAACTCGTTCAGGTTCTTGCCCAGGCGCTGCGTCAGCATCACAAGCTGCGCGGACGCAGCCACCTCGCGGGTATTCGAGCCCGCCTGGAGCTTGATCGCCGCCACCTGCTCGGCGGCTTCGAGCAGTTCGGGGTTCGATGCATTGAAGATCTGCAGCGTCTGGCCGATCGTGGTCAGGATGGGCTGCTGGGCCAGCACGTCGGCCGCGCTCTTTTCGGAGCGCTTCCACGACGTCTGCGCTTTATCGAGCAGCGGCACGGCCTCGCCCGTTGTCGCGCGCACGTGCATCTCGTCGCTGCCGTTCTGCAGCGCGAGCAAGTCGGCCGTCATCTGCTCCTTCGACTGGCGCAGCTGCGTGAATGCCTGCGCGTTACCGAGCAATGCCACCGGCACCGCCTTGCCCAGACGCTGCGAATGCATCAGCATGTTGCCGGTGATTTCGATCTGCGCCGCGCCGTTGGTAGCCTGCCGGTTATCAAGATAGACCGAGGCCAGCAGGGCCAGCAGCGACACCACCACGCCCGCCGTCAGCGCACGCTGTTGCGACGCGAACGGCATGTTGGTCAGCCAGCCCGACATCTGCCCGGCCGGACTCTGGCCCAGACCACCCGTCTTGCTGGCCGCCTTGGCGAATACCGAAGTGTGCGGCGCGTCGGCATTCGCCGAGCCACCGGCCCCACCAGCGGCCGAGGTGCGGCGACCCAGGCTGATCTTCTTGATAACCATAGCAACCCTCTGTTCGTTTTCTTGCGTTATTCGATTGTTCTTGGTGTGTCCGCCCGGCCGGTCAGGCCGCGCTGCGGCCCACCTGGAGAAAGGCGGGTGCGTCGAGCAACCGGCCGATGTCCAGTACCCGCCAGTCGCGCCCGTCGCGATCCACCAGCGGCGCGCCGTGCCAGGCATCGCCCTCGGGGGACTGCGCGGACGGCGTCAGGTCCACCGCGTGGCGCAGGCCCACCACGCGTGTGGCGATGATCCCGCAGGCCCGTTCCACGTGCCGCGACAACACCACGATCTTGCTGCCGGGCTGCACTGGCGTCGGACCCTCGCCGCCAAACAGGCTGAAATCGATCACGCCAAGCAGGTTGCCCCGCGCGTTGACCAGGCCGCGATACCACGGCTGGGTCAGCGGCACGGGCGCTGGCGCGCGCATCTCCAGCACTTCGCCGGTTTCGGTCAGCGGCAGCAGCCAGTGGCGTTGCCCCACCAGCACGCCGAGGTAGCTGTCCACGGCCGGCATGCTGCGCGCCTCGCGCAGGCGTCGGGCCAGCATGGCCTGGTAGTCATGCAGTCGGGTCTGTCGGGCTCGGATGTCCTGGCGCGGCGCATTCATGATCGGGGTCCCGGTGAAGCGGGTCGTGAGGCAAGGGCTGGCCGGAAGCCAGCAATAAAGCCCGAGAGCGGCTCGGGCTCGTGGCTCGGGCTCAGTGGGTCAGCGCGGCGATCTTCGTCAGCAGTTCTTCGCCATCCACGGGCTTGACGATGTAGTCCGACGCGCCCTGTCGCATGCCCCAGATGCGGTCCGTCTCCAGGCCCTTGCTGGTGCACATGATGACGGGGATGTCCTTGAAGCGGTCGTCGCGCTTGATGGCGCGCGTGGTCTGGTAGCCGTTCTGGCCGGGCATCACCACGTCCATCAGGATCAGGTCGAAGGTGTCCGCTTCCAGCCGGGCCAGGGCCTGGTCGCTGTTGCCAGCTACCGAAACCTTGAAGCCCTTCTTGCCGAGCAGGTCGGACATGAACAGGGCTTCGGTAGGCGAATCGTCGACGATGAGGATTTTGCTGATGGTCATTGTTGTATTCCTGAATGCTGCGGCGGCAGGATCATGCCGCCTCGGCCGCGCCCTCTTCCGCCACGCAGCCGCCCAGGCAGGTTTGCACCGCCTCCAGCAGGGCTTCGCGGGAAAATGGCTTGGCAAGATGGTTATGGGCGCCCACGAGCCGCCCGCGCGATCGGTCGAACACGCCATCGCGGGACGACAGCATGATCACGGGGATGGCGTGGAAGCGCGGGCTTTTCTTGATGAGGGAGCAGGTCTGGTAGCCGTCGAGACGCGGCATGAGGATGTCGCAGAAGATGACGTCCGGGCGCAGGTCGCCAACCTTGGCGAGCGCCTCGAAGCCGTCCTCGGCCAGCATGACCCGGAAGCCTGCCTGCGTCAGGAAGATTTCCGCGGTGCGGCGGATGGTGCTGGAGTCGTCGATCACGAGCACCTTCGTGGCGGCCTTGCGTGGCGCGCCGGTGTCGCTGACGCCGGCCATGCCGCCGCCATCGACCCCATCGACAGACGTGTCTTGTTCAGTAGGATTGACCCGCATCTTGTTCCCGCGGCCAACTGCCTGAAATTGCGACAGGCGTCGGCATTCACTTGAGAACTTCCGCACGGCAATGCGCAATGCACGCGCCGGCGGCCCCCGATTACCGTATTCCCAATCAAAATCCCGGTAGCCCTGACAAGGCTTGCCGGTGGCGGCGCGTACCCGAACGCGCTGCCGACACTGCAATGTTTTCGATGTTCTTTTACTGCAAGCCACGCCCGGTGCCAGATGGCCGGACGTATGCTCAGTTTTGCCGCAGAGTGTGACGATTCAAGGTGGGGCCGTCAATCCGGACACTCCGGACATTCCGGCGCCACCTGCCGTTCTGTCGCTTCGGCGCGACGAACAGTAGAAGGTTTGCGTCAGATCGCAACCATCTCGAAATCTTCCTTGCGTGCCCCGCATTCCGGGCAGGTCCAGTTGATGGGCACGTCTTCCCATTTGGTCCCCGGGGCGATGCCATCTTCCGGCGCGCCGGCAGCCTCGTCGTAAATCCAGCCGCAGATCAGGCACATCCAAGTCTTGTATTCCATATATGCAGGCGCTTGCCACTCTCCATTAAAATCCAGCGCATGATGGTACCCAATCAGCGCCGATGACGCCACCCATGAAACCGCGTAGTTGGCCCGATATCGCCGCGTTCGCGCAATTTAGCGGGGAGATGCCGTTCGAACGGCACCCTTTTGGATCCGATTTGCTGGATTTCCGGCCAGTTGGCCCCGCCGCATGCGCCCCTGTCACCGCCGGACGCCCGTCTATCCTCTGAATTTTCCCGAACCGATTCCCATGTCCCGAAACCAACAGCTCTTCGACCGCGCCCAGCAAACCATTCCCGGCGGCGTCAACTCGCCCGTGCGCGCCTTCCGCTCCGTGGGTGGCACGCCGCGCTTCATCACCCGGGCCGATGGCGCCTACATGTGGGATGCGGATGGTCAGCAATACATCGACTACATCGGCTCCTGGGGCCCGATGATCGTCGGCCACGCCCATCCCGATGTGGTACGCGCCGTGCAGGAGACCGCCGTCCAGAGCTTCTCGTTCGGCGCGCCGACCGAGGCCGAGATCGTGATGGCCGAGGAGATCTGCAAGCTTGTGCCGTCGATCGAGCAGGTGCGACTGGTGTCGTCGGGCACCGAGGCCACCATGAGCGCGCTGCGGCTGGCGCGCGGGTTCACGGGTCGTGACCTGATCGTCAAGTTCGAGGGCTGCTATCACGGTCACGCGGACAGCCTGCTGGTCAAGGCCGGCTCGGGCCTGCTGACGTTTGCCGACACCACGCAGAACGCCCCGTCCTCGGCCGGTGTGCCCGCCGACGTGACGCGCCACACGATGGTGCTGGAGTACAACAACGTCGCGCAACTGGAAGAGGCATTCGCCAAGCACAAGGGCGAGATCGCCGCGGTCATCGTCGAACCGGTGGCCGGGAACATGAACCTGGTGCGCGCCAGCGAGGCGTTCCTGCAAGGCATGCGCAACCTGTGCAGCGAGCACGGTGCCGTGCTGATCTTCGACGAAGTGATGACCGGCTTCCGTGTGGCACTGGGCGGCGCGCAGGCGCACTACGGCATCCAGCCGGACATGACCTGCCTTGGCAAGGTCATCGGCGGTGGCATGCCCGCCGCAGCCTTCGGCGGCCGCCGCGACATCATGGCCAAGCTGGCACCGCTGGGCGGCGTCTACCAGGCCGGCACGCTGTCCGGCAACCCGCTGGCCGTGGCCGCTGGCCTGACCACGCTGAAACTGATCCAGGCGCCCGGCTTCTACGATCGACTCGCCACGCAGACGCGCAAGCTGACCGACGGCCTGACCGCCGCCGCCCGCGCCGCCGGCGTGCCGTTCTCCGCCGACGCCATCGGCGGCATGTTCGGCCTGTATTTCACCAACGAGATTCCGGCCAGCTTCGCAGAGGTCACGAAGGCCGACGTGGGCCGCTTCAACCGCTTCTTCCACGCGATGCTCAACGAAGGCGTCTATCTGGCACCGTCGGCATTCGAAGCCGGGTTCGTGTCGGCGAAGCATGACGACGCAATCATTGCCACGACGATCGAGGCAGCGAAGAAGGCGTTTGCGGTGGGGTGAGCCCACCTCCCAACGTTATGCGCTCCCCTCTCCCGCATGGCGGGAGAGGGGTCGGGGGTGAGGGCCAGCGGCTCAAGACGCGATAGCGGCCATTTGAACCGCTATGCCCTCACCCCCAGCCCCTCTCCCACAAGTGGGAGAGGGGAGCGAAATTCATACACCACATCCAACCCCTCGTGCAGCGCCGCCAACTGTGCCGCGAGAGGAAACGAGGCCGCCGTCATCGGCGCGCGCAGGCTGTTGCGCAACCAGCCTTGCTGCGCCAGCAGCGCCTTGACCGGCCCAGGGTTCGGTTCCGCGAACAGGGCCTGCATCAGTGGGACCAGCGCATCGAACAGGCGATGCGCCTCGTCGATCCGGCCTTCGCGCATCGCCCGCCAGATCGCCACGAACAGCTCGGGGCGAACATGGGCTGACGCAATGATCGCGCCCTGCCCGCCCCGCTCCAGCGTATTCAGCATCTGAAGATCCTCGCCGGCCAGCACGGCCAGGCGGCCATCGTCGATCAGCGCCTGCGTGGTCTGCACGTTGCCGCCGCAATCCTTGATGGCGACAATATTGTCATGGTCGGCCAATTGCAGCAGCGTATCGAGCGTCAGCGTGGCGCCCGTGCGGTACGGGATGTCATAGAGCACCAGCGGCGCACGCGACGCATCGGCCAGGCGACGGAAATAGTCGAGCAGCCCCGCCTGCGACGGGCGGATGTAGTACGGCGCCGGTGCCAACACTCCCGCCAGCGGGAAGTTGCCAAGCCGGTCGAGCCGGGCCAGGACATTGCCGAGATGGTTACCGGCCAGGCCCATCGTCACGGGCATGTCGCCGGCAGCGCCGAGCACGGTATCGAGTACCGCCAGTTGCTCGGCTTCGTCGAGTGCTGCGGCCTCGCCGGTGCTGCCGCAGACCACGAGTCCCGACAGGCCACTGGCGCGGTAGCGGGCGACCATGTTCGCCAGTGCCGCGTGGTCCACCGCGTCACCAAGAAAAGGGGTGACCAGCGGCAGCCAGATACCTTGAAAAGCATGTTGCATCGTTTGCATCGGAAAACTCCGTACGACCGGGTGAGAAACCGCCGATGTGCAACGTTGCAGGACGCGTGAAGGGAAGAAAGAGAGGCAGGTCCGCTCTCCCCGGCCGGGTACTGTTCCGTCGCCCATCTGACGGAACAGCGCGCTCCGGTCAGACGAGCGACTGTTTTTTGGCTTTGGCGCAGGCAGCCATCATCGACGTGCCCGAAGCGGGAACGTGCGCGGAGGCAAAAAGGATGGCTGTCTGCGGCATGGGAGCGAATCTACCACGGCTGCCCAAACGCCGCATGCCCTCGCTCGACGCCCACAGAAATTGAACATCCCCGCCACATCACCTGCACTACACTCCATATTTGCCTTTTCGATTTTCGGAGTGCTCACCATGCACAATGCTTCCGCCCTGTTCCGCTGGCTGGTGCTGGCCCTGTTCGCCAGCCTGCTTTCGGCATGCGGCTACAACGATTTCCAGAAGAAGGATGAGGCCGTGAAGGCGTCGTGGGGCGAGGTGGTGAATCAGTACCAGCGCCGCGCCGACCTGATTCCGAACCTCGTGGCGACGGTCAAGGGCTATGCCAGCCATGAGCGCGAGACGCTGGAGGCGGTGACGCGGGCGCGGGCGCAGGCCACGAGCATCCAGGTCACGCCCGAGACGCTGAACGATCCCGAGGCGTTCGCGAAATTCCAGCAGGCGCAGGGTCAGTTGACCGGCGCGCTGTCGCGACTGCTGGCAGTGGCCGAAAACTATCCGCAGCTGAAGGCCGATGCCGCCTTCCGCGATCTGCAATCGCAACTCGAAGGCACAGAAAACCGCATCACGGTGGCCCGCCAGCGCTATATCGCCGCCGTGCAGGACTACAACGTGCTGGCGCGCAGCTTTCCGACCAACCTGACCGCGATGGTGTTCAAGTACCCGGTCAAGCCATCGTTCACGGTGGAGAACGAGAAAGCCATCTCCGCGCCGCCGGCCGTGAAGTTCTGAGCGCCGCGAAACGATGATGCGCAGGCTGATCTCCTTCTGCTGCCTGATGTGGCTGCTGGCCGTGCCCGCATGGGCGGCCGATGGTTTCGTGGCCGTGCCGCCGCTGCAGGCCCGCGTCACCGATCTGACTAACACGCTGAGCGCCGACCAGCGCAATGCGCTGGAGAACGTGCTGGCCGAGTACGAGCAGCAGCGCGGCAGCCAGATCTTCGTGTTGATGGTGCCGACCACCGAGCCGGAGACCATCGACCAGTACAGCATCCGCGTGGCGGAGGCATGGAAGGCGGGCCGCAAGGGCGTGGATGACGGCGTGATCGTGACGATCGCCAAGGACAACCCGCCGGGGCTGCGCAAGATGCGGATCGAGGTGGGGCGCGGCGTGCAGGGATCGCTGACCGATGCGATGTCGTCCCGCATCATGCGCGACGTGATGGCGCCGCATTTCCGTCAGAATGATTTTTATGGTGGTCTGGCCGCGGGCATCTCGGCGATACAAGCCACCATCGACAAGGAGGGGCTGGCCGGTCCCGACCGCGCCAAGGCGAAGGACGATGGCCTTGGCGACTGGCTGCCTGTGCTGTTCCCCATCGCCATCATCGTGTTCTTCTTTGTGTCGGCGCTCATGCGGCGCGGACGGCAGCCCTATGTCGTGACGAGCCGCCGCGGCTGGCCGTCGGGCACGGCTGGCGGGCTGGGCGGCATGACGGGCTACGAGATTGGGCGCCACTGGGGAAGTGGTGGTGGCG
>NZ_SCMX01000049.1 GCF_005503625.1 Cupriavidus sp. 2SB
ATCTTCCCTCAGGCGCGTGCATGCACGCTCCCTGAGGGAACCCCTCCAGCGTCCATCACCGTTCTTGCTCAAATCCCCACGCTTTCGGCATCACGAAAGCTGCTTATGCACAGTAGGCGCAGCTGCTCTGACCCGCTTTGCACAGTCCCACGCCAGCAACCAGCCGATACCCCACCACAGCGCCAATCTGCTGGTCCTCAGGAGCCAGCTGTATCTCGTCGGCTGAGACGAAACTGCCGGTCGATATGTCCAAGAGGCTGTTGTAGAGTTTCGACGCACCGAGCGCCGTGTTGATGAGCTCGGCTTGCTTGAAGCTTGCCCGGATGTAGTGCGACGCGGCCTCTGCGCTCTTGTGGCCGAGGAACGCTTGGATGCTAGCCCTATCATGCCCCGCATCGGCGAGCGTTTGCGCCCCGGTGTGACGGAGCGAGCGCGCCGTGCTGTCCAGTTGCACGGAGAACCGCTTACAGAGAACCACTGCCCTGTCCCAGAAGGTAATTGGTCCGGTTGCGTTGAATAGCCGCAGCCGCCCGTGAGCGAGCGCCGTCGCGTGCAGCCTCGCGACGAGCGGAACCCACTCCGGTTTGACTTGGCGTAGCAACTCGAATTCGTTGCCTGGTGTTTGCTTTGCAGCATGGAACGAGAGCACGCAAGCAAGGTCGTCGCTTGCATCACGGAAGAAGCGGACATGCGTCACGTCGAGGCACAGCGCCTGAACTGGTCGCATACCGTGTTGGTAGGTGATAAGCAGTGCGACAGCGCCCTCCACCTGTCTGTCGGTCAAGTCGTCCTCGCTCGCCGCCGCATCCAGAACTCGAACAATAGCTGCCTGGGCGTCAACGGAAGCCACACGCTCTCTCTTGCCTATGCTTCGCTTGTTCTGCCGGAGGCCTTCCTTCACGAAGGTGTCCAAGCTCTTCACGAGAGGCATGTGAACTGCTCGCCAGTGGCCGGCGCCAGCCTTGCAAGCTAGCTTCAACACGGCCTTCGCGACGTTCGTCTCCAGCGGGTGGCTCAGCACAGTGGTCCAGGTCTCTCGCAGCTTTTCCGCAGGGGTAGCGAGCAGTTCCAAGATGGCTGGCCATTTGGCTATGAGGACGTTGGCGAAGGTCCGGAATGGTGCTGGGGAGGACGCCCGTCGTGTCAGCAGAACAAGCGCTCGCTGTAATTCGCCAACTTGACCCTCGGCGAACTCCAGCCGTACCGTGCTGCCAGCTGCAAAGACCTCCCAGTGACGGTCCGCCAACCTCACCACCGACTCCCGTCCGGAATACTTGTCGAAAAGGGTCATCAACGCGGGGGCAGCGGGCCACTTCCAGTCCAAGGGAGATTTCCCACCATGCTCGGACTGAGGTTGCGGGAGGGCGATTTCAATGGCGTGGTTCACGCAGAAATCCCCCGCATAAGACTAGTCTTTTCAGCAAACAGTGTGTTCCATGCTTGCATCAAGTCGTCCTGAATCGCCGCACGTGCGTAGTGCTCAGGCATGGCTGACCTCGCTGACCATCCGAAGAACGCCCGCATCCGTTGGATTGCCAACTCGCGGTCGGGGTTCAGCTCCATAAACATCGTGTATCTGGCCGTGGCGCAGGTGTGTCGCAGGTCGTGAGGCGAAATGTTCGTCTTGCCGCCAGATCTATCGAAGAGGCTTTGGATTGCCTCGGGTGCCAGGGCATCCGTCAGTTTCCTGAAGACCTTACTTAGTGCCTCGGCAGAGAGCGGGGCCCCCGCCTTGGTGGTCAGTAGGAAACCATGTCCGGCATCGGTAGGTCGATGCTCGGCGGCGAAGTGCTGGTAGAGCAGAGCTAAGTCCTCTGACACCGGAATTTGCCTGTGGGATTCCAGAGTTTTGATGCGTGGCGTGGTCGACCTCGGATCGTTCTCGAACACCGTGGTGATGTCAAGCCAACGAACCACCTCTCCTGACTCCGGGTCCACGTCTTCCTTCAAGGAGTCACAGGCCAACAGCAGTGCTTCGCCACGACGGAGCCCAGCCAGCAGCATTAGGTTGACGATGAGCCAGTTCCGCACGCGCGTTTGATACCCCTTGAAAGGATTTCGAGGCGAGCTGGGATGCGCTACCTCAAGGAGGTCCAGCAGCGTTGTTTTCGGCAGCGCACGAATGAAGCGGAAGCCACCGAGACGGGGGGCGCGCATCCTGCCCATGGCTGCCAGCATAGAAGCAGCTGCGGCCCACTCTGGGTTACTAGGCGCTAAGCGTTTGGCCAGCGATTGCACGAATGCTCTGACTACGCCCCACCGCTGAACATCAGTCGTGTTGTAGGCCGGGTCGGAGGTTGTCGTTAGATAGAACGACTCCACCATGAGCATCACGCCCTCAGCGTCCCGAGTGCTCATACCCTCGTCGAAGGCGTCGGCACCGAAGCGTTCGTCACAGTACCGATAAAAGCTGTCCAGATGCTGGAGGTACAGCTTTCGCGTGCTGGTCGCCTGAGAACTACTCGTGAGGCCTAGGGACCACGCCGTGGACCATAGTCTTGGCATGTGTCTCACGGGGTCAACGATGACATGTTCAGGAACTGCTTGAGTACGGACGAGCACTGGAGATAACGGTTGGGGATACCTCTACGTACAGAGCTTTCCCTCTAAGTGAAATGCAACACTAGCCATGGTACCTCTTAATCGACGATAGCTCTATCGATGATTCCCCCGGTGAGGGGGTCAGGGTTAGTTGCTAACCCTCCTGGACTCGCTTCGGTCCAACCTTCCGGAAGCTTCTGTTCGCGTGATTCCATAGTTCTGCGCATAGCCTGTCGCTTCGCATTCCCCAATAAGTTCTCGTTCATCCCGCTGCTCGCTCCATAGTTGTGTTGACTTGGGAGATATGCAGCACAGGATCATGCAAACATGAAGGCCTGGGCGCCACCTTCGCCTCGTCGCCATCTGCCGCAAAAATTGAAGCCCGCAACACGAAAGTCGTGTCTGCGGGCCATGGGTTGGTGGTCAATGGGACAGGCTCAGTCGGAACTGGTCACCGGGTGCGGGCTTGAGGCGAGACGCGGCCGACGACATCCATCGACTCATTTCTGATGACCGGTGCTCGATCGTGTTCGATACCCCGCACTCCCGAGCTTTCACGCGGGCACCGAAGTCATACGCCATGGAGTCCGCGGAAGCGATCCAATCCATCATCTTGAGCTCCGCGAGACAGCTCCCCTTAATACCGAACAAGTGAGCGCGAACACCTTTAGGCAACCGTCCCTCCAATCCCGAGAGAATGGCGTACAGGCCGTGAGTAGGGTGATTCAGCGAACGCCGGCATACTGAACCGACACCGATCAGAGCGGGTGGGGCCAGCCACGGTTGCCAGCGCTCCCATACTTGCATTGTTAGATCGAGACTTCGTAGATACGTCTCCACGTTCCATCCCTGCAGTACGGGTACGATTGGCTTGATCATGTTCGCCACTTCGCGCGCAGTTAGGGTCCTTGCGAGCCTGTTTTGCCACTCGTACAACACGCGTAACGACGCCTCCAGCAAAGTTGCCGTTGTGTTCACGCGGTAGTCCACTTCCTCTTGGTTGCCCGCAACCTGCGGCTCGCAGCAAAGGTCGGGACTAGACATCCAGCGAGCACCACACAGATTTGCAAACTCCAGGTACTGCTCGAGGGACCATGGATAGACGCCGGCAATGCCGTCTTGTCGGCCCTTCTTCTGCCAAAGACTGATCGCCGAGTAACCAGCTGAGTCTAGGGCGAAATCCATCTCAGTCAGATCCGTCGCCGCCGGCATTACAAATTCACGCTTCGTTGGG
Source organism: Cupriavidus sp. 2SB (assembly GCF_005503625.1). Classification (GTDB taxonomy): domain Bacteria; phylum Pseudomonadota; class Gammaproteobacteria; order Burkholderiales; family Burkholderiaceae; genus Cupriavidus. The sequence continues at coordinate 3,776 of NZ_SCMX01000049.1, forward strand.
TTCCAGAACGCGTTCGCGCTCACCATCGCTGGGTAGCCTTGCTCGAATGCGTGGAAGGCCAGGCGGCCACCGCGGTGCGGAATGCCAATCCGCATGACCAACTCATCTTCCAGGATCGCATTCACCTGTCCTACCGGCATTCCCATCGTCTCTCCATTCATATCGCAGCACTCCAAGGTTGATTTGACCTGGGAGGGATGCAGCACAGCGTCAAGTAATCTTTTGGGATACGGGGGCGCCATGCCGAGTACAGTGCACGCGGGCTGTTCAGCGGGCAGGCTGGGCCTAAAGAAAAAACCCGCCGGCTCTCGAGGAGCGCGACGGGCGGGTTTCACGTTTGCGACAAGCTGCGCGGCGCCTGATCAACACCGGCTTCCTTCAGGATCGCCTCTTCGGTCCAACCGTTCGATAGGAGAAATGCCACCTGTGCTTCAGTACCGTCATTGTTGATTCCCGTGGCACGAGCAGAGCACTCATCGTGCACTACACTATCGAGCACGGATTCATCGCCCGCTTCCAGCACGAGACCAGCGATACGACGGGTGTCAGGCTCTGCCAATGATTCGCTCTGGGCGTCCTGGAGGAACTTGACCACCATCGACATCCCCAAATGGTGCCGGACGTCATCGTAGGCATTTAACTCCACGCCACGAAGGAAGGGATCGTCCGGCCGGCTCTTATGCCAAGCGACTTTCCACCGACGGGCGGCAGATGCGATGTACGCCTTCTCTTCATCTGTGATGCTCGCCTGAAACGCTTCCTCTGCAGCGTCAACTGCTAGCACTGCCGCCTTGTTTGTTGCTTTGCAGCTCCCAATCACGGCTCGAAGGGCGTTGCGCAGCTCGAACACATCGGTGCGTCTCGCGATCTTCGGTAGGTTCATGCTATTGCTCATTTCGCTTCTCCAGATTTGCGTGCGAAGTGCGTCCCAAGCGGGAAGCTCGTCCCCGCGGGTTGAATGATTGGTGTTGACTTGAGCCAGAATCGATGTCTTGACGCTGAAGGTATGAGCCACAGGTTCGCGCAAGGTAAGACGGTCTAGCGCCAGCGGCGCGCTGCTTGCGGGAAAAGGAAAAGCCCGCAGCACGAATGTCGTGTCTGCGGGCGGTGGGTTAGTGTGGTCAATACGATCGAGCCCTGACAAGCTTCATCAGCCGGTCGTCGAGCTGCTCGTAACCTGAGAAGACAAGTGACAGCTGATCCTTGATTTCCCGTTGGGTTTGGCCATCCTGTACGGGAATGGCCACGGAGATGACGCAGCGTGCCGGCATGGGATCGAAGTCCACCGGGAAGACAATCATGGAACCCGATGCCCGTTCTCGCATAGCCAGGACAGCTTGCGTGCACTCGGACATGACAAGCTCCTCGTCCGGAAGATCCTCAGCATCCCTGCCCCAGAACTCATCACTGAAGGCGACTTCCAGATTGCCAAGAACATAAAAGCGATCGTTGATCGTCGCGAGGTACGGGAGTACATACCCGGGGCCATCCTGGAACGGAACTGCAGCCAGGATGCCTTGAGGAGCATCGCCGGTATGCAGTTCGCCGCAGGCGTTGGTGTTGAACTCGATCGTCGGATAGTTGAGGGCCAGTGACAGCATTCGATGTCTCCTTGCGAGTGCGTGGCGTGGGAGCCGTTGGTGGATAGCTTGTTATGCCGCACAGCGCAGTGGAAGATCTGCCTACCCATTCCTGGCGGGGAGAGAAGAACAAAAGAAGGGGTGCGTCAGACCGATGGTCGATGACGCGCCCCTTGTCGAGGGTTGAGCTGGCTCTACGCCTTACTGTAGCGACGGCCTGGGCCATCGTTGTAGGCCACTTTTCCGGGCGAGAACTTGCCTGAGTACTCAAAGCCTTTGTCCCGTACGGCATTCCGGACTATGAGCTTATTCGAGCTTTGGTCGCGCTCCTTGTGGATGACGCAGTGCGCCTTCTCGACTTGCAGGAGGAACTCGATGTCGTCCTGAGCAACGAGCAGCTTGTCCTGCAGTCGCTTCCTACCACTGATTTGTCTGCCGATGATGGCCGCGCACAGTGCGGCGATCGCACTGGTCAGAATACTACCGACGGCACTAATGATCGCGGCTTGAACAGCCGGATCTTCCAGGTGAATGAAAGATTGCACAGAGCTCTCCTGATGGGTTGACTTGCGGAGAGGTATGCGAAACGCCGCGGCGTAATTTCAGCACTAAAGCGGCAGGCAGTCGGGGGGGGGGACTGCAGTGGTGGGCCAGCCGGCAGAACGCCGCCGGTGGCCTGGTCCATCATACTACTCAGCGATCAAGAACCTATTCGGATTCCGCCCTAGCCAAGAGGGCTGCCTCCCGCGGCCAGACCACGTCTTGCCGGTCTTGGGATCGCGATACTTCGGCGCGATAGGCTGGCCCTTCTTGGGACCTCGCCGCGATCGCTTGGCAATGTCGTCCACTGTAAGGCCATACTCCGCCATCAGTTCCTGAATCCTCTGAATGACACCCGCCACCTCTGTCTGGCGAGTCTCCGCGATCTGCGCCTCTAATTTTTCCTTCTGAGCAAGAAGGTCTTTCAATGTAGCCATTCACCGGTCTCCAATTTACCTTACGTATAACATCCTACTATAGACAAGGCCGGGGCAGGACTCGGAATAAAGCCCAATTTTGTTCGGCATCGGATTACTCCCCGCGCTGCAGGTAAAGCCCACAAACCAAAAAGCCCGCCTTTTTAAGGGCGGGCCTCGTGGTGCAAGGTTGGCCGTTAGGCCATTTCCAACTCAGGAGCGTCAGAATTCGGTGAAAGAGTGTTTGTCACTCAACATGGATACATTAGACCGCAGCCAAATTCTGTTGGCAACTACTATTACCCCGGGGTATCAGCCGCGCATTCCACTGACACACTCGAGCGCAGGATTGAGATTGAACCCCGGTGCGCCGCGGAACATCTCCGCCGCACCCCGGAGGTAGGAGAGCATCATTTCGGTTACCAGCCATCTCCTGCCCAGACGTTCGGCTGCCAGCCCCGTCTTCACGGTCCCGGCAAAGAGGTCAACCACCAACTCACCAGGTTCAGTGCAGAGGCGGATAAAAAAGTCCGCGATATCGGTCGGCTGCATGGCGCCGTGGATTGGAAGGCCAAGGGCCTTCGCATGCTGGCGATAGGCGCGCGTGTCCGAACAGGCATGGCCGCGCTCTATGACGTTCCGCGGAATCTTGCCGGAAGTAACCTTGCCAAAGGAGCTTGGCCGCAGCCGGTACGCTCCGTCGCCGTAGATGGCAGTCCGGTTGGCGCCGCCGCTCTGCATGAGCTCCATGTGTCGATCTGTATGCGGTTCAAGTACGCGCCGGTTGTCCGATCGAACCTTCAATGGATCGTTTGTCAGCCAGAGCACCTGCTCGTATGCGGCGGAGAGCTGGACCCGTTTCACGCAGGCCCAGTATGTGGGGCCCGGCGGCTTCGAATAGTTCACCCAGGGGATGCGGTCCATAAGGCTCAATCCGAGCCGATCGCGAAGTGCCAGGGTAAGACGTTCGGGGTAGAGGGAACGCGCCGGACTCTTCTCCTCGAATATGTCCAGACCGATGTTTAGGATCACCGAGGCCCCTGGGATTAGATTTTTGGCAATCGGCTCCACTGCATGGCAGATGAAGTCAACGTAATCGGCCTCCGTCGGGTTCCCGTACGCACGTGGCCGTCGCAATGGATAAGGGGTCGAAGTGACCACGAGCGCGATCGGCTCGTCAAAACTGGGGAAGGTGCTTTCGGCCTTGCTCCATATTGCAACGCCGAGATCTGTACTGAAGGCAACCAGTTTCGTCGTCGCCTGCGCCTTGCACAGATCCTTGCTCGCCGCATCGGCGAGCTTCCAGACCCCCCGCTCACCCTCGACACGCTCAAGGACCCCGGCCCGCCGGAGAGTTTGCTGGTACCAACGAAGGCGGCGCTTCTCTGTACTGTGCATCGCGCCACTCGCGCCAACCGGCACGCGGCGCTCCAGCGCAGCCGCATCAATGGCGCCACTGTCCGCCAGAACCTCGTACAACCGCTGGTTGTCGAGCGCCCCATTTGGGGCGTCTGCATAGGCCGCGGTGATGTGCCCAAACAAATCCAGTTGCGTCGTTGATGATTCCATTTATCGCCTCATGCGTCATAACACGTATGCATAATACGTAAGTCGAATGATGCAGGCAAATCCCGGCGCCCGGTGGCTCCCTTCCACCCGTGCCGCCGTACTCGCGCGTGGCCAGGGCAAAGCCTCGCGAAGGCGCCGGCGGCCCACGCAGCAGCTCATGCGTCCGCATGTGATGCATCTCTATGAACCAACAACGGCGGCTTAGCCGTCTACCATTCAAGGAGAACCAAGGATGATCCACAACGAAGAACTCAGCTTGCCCCACACCAACGCCAGTCCTGCACGGTTGTTCACCGATGCCGACCCCGTGGCGATGGGGCTCGTCTACCTGACCGAAGGCGGCTCCCGCCGACGCTCACCTCAATCGGAGGAGCGCGCTCGTCGCCTGGTGGCTTGCTGGAATGCCCTGATCGGAATGAGCACCGAGGACATCGAAACCATGGCGGCAGAAGCCAAACGCAAGCGCCAAGTACTCGCCGCTGATGAAGCCTTGCTTCCAACGAACTGACCCACCGGTTCCACGCCTACGACGGCTCGAACTCCTCTGCCCGCGTGCTCGACTTCGGTCGGCCGCGGGTTTTTTGTTGGAGCACTGACGACGCGCGCACCTCGCAGAAACGGGTACGGCGATCATTACAGGCCGATGTGGGGCATCCCTCTCTGCAATGTCAACTCAGGAGAGACTCAAATGCATCAACAACTGGCTGTTCGACAAGCGTCGCTTTCAGTAGAGGCCGTCATCTCGAAGCGGGTACGTCTGTACGACAATGGCGGAAAGACTCTTGATCGCTATACCGCCGTGTACCTGTTCGATCGTGAGCGAACTGGTATGTACGGGGCACGTGGCATGAACGAGAGCCCGTTCCATGGTATCGGCGCCTACTGTTCTGCAGCTCCTGGCCGGCATCTTGGCCGCCGTGTCAGCCTCGCGGATCTACCAAGCGACTGTCAGCGCCTGGTGCGTACCGACGTCGGCAGTTTCATTGCGGCGCAGACCGAATCACAAGCGGACTGATTTCCACCGCGTTGAAGAATGAACCCGACCCGCATCCGTTAGAGGATGCGGGTTCATTTTTTTACTTGAGTCAGCGCTCCCTGGAAGCGATTATCGGAATCGTAGGCAGTGATGACAACGCTACCAAACGTGTCTGCCTCTGCGCTCCAGTTTTCTGGCAGCGCCACCGGGACTTTCACCTCTCGTTGATTGATCTTCATGAGCACCCAACATTCACCTGGCGAGGTCGCCGCAAACTGACGCTCCCACGGCACCTGTGGCCGCAAGCAAGCCGTCCAGAGGATCGTGGCTATCTTCCGCTGTCTTGTTGTCACCCGACTCGGGGGCCCTCTGACAGCGAACTGGCTCCGGGCGATCTAGCCACCCGATCATGTGCGTCAGTAATCGGATGAGTGCCCGGCTGAGGCGACCAAGATGGTCAGTCCGAAGGGCCACAATCGAAAAGCTACCGTGCTCCGCATGGTGAGAACTACTCGCGAAGGTTTGTCCAATGTCCATCATCGCGCCGATCAATACCGCCTTGCCATACGCCTGGTCGTTGTAGCTAGCGATTTCCGCTTCCGTCGGCTCTATTTGACGCGACATGATCTCACCCCCTGCAAATTAGAGAGACCACACCACACCCAACGTCAGCAACAAAAGGCCAAGCACACGCACGAGTTTGGCTGAAATGGTGTCAGTGAGAGTGGCACCGATACCGCCGAGCAAGAAGGCTAAAGCTATCCCGATATGCTGCAACGATGCAGGGATGGACAACGACGAATGTGCGATTTCAAGCAGCTCTGGCGTCAGTAGGAGCACAAGTATTGCAAAAAGCGGAAAGAGCCATTTGAGATTGCGGTCCAAGTATGAAGTAACCACGCTATGTTCTCCTTCGATGATGCCTATAGGCCGGGCTTTGCCTCGAGCTTCGTGCCCAAAGGCGATGCCACAAGGTTGTTGATCTCGTCCGCGCGCTTCTGTTTTGCTGCGAGCGCGTACTGCTCTGCCGACGAAGGATTGGCCCGAATCTTCTCCACGAGAATTCTTAACTCGTCCAGCGAATCACTGGTTGGACGCCCTCTGGCCGCACGCCAGTCGGCTACAAACTGAGACACCGACTCAATCCGCAATGCTTCGAGCTCGGCAAGCATCTGTCGCTGCTCTCGATCCCGGGCCTCTTGCGCCTGAGCCCGATAAATCTCCAGTTGGACATCCCCATCGCGCCCAATCCCACTGGACAGAATGGCGGCCACGACGACTGCAATTGCGCCCAACAACAGAATCCGCATCACCTACGACCCTCCCCGTATCAATCTCGCTGGTCGGCATGCGGATCTTCCTGGGAGGAATCCCGTCCCATACCGGTAACTTGTCAGTCCGAATCATATCACGTATGCATAACACGCACCGATAATACAGAAGGTTCATTTTCGCACCGGCACGGATGGCCGCAGCAGCAATGCGCGTAGAATTGATGCCCCAGCTACGACACCGAGAACCGAAGAATGTCAGCCACAATCCCACTGCTTCGCCAAGCCATCGAACCCATCCTGGGGACCATTCAAGATCGAGTACATGCTGTGTGGATCGACACCGCCGGGAACACGCTTACGGTGCGCTTCCAGACGACCCCTGAGGACTCCGCCGGCATGATGTTGCACGTGGTCGTCAAGGATGCAGCTCAGAGGATTGGTATCCCGAACATCCTGACCCAAGGTATTGGCGTGCGAGGGCTTGGACGCTCGCTCATTGCCTCAGTGCGATCAGTGGCGGGCCAGGTCGGCTATCGCCTTTTCATCGACGACATGGTTCAAGGCTTCTATCGCAAGAGCCTTGAATGGGGCGCCATCGAGGTAGATCACGAGACGGTAGAGATCACCGATGCTACGCGCCTTGCCGACGTTACACCGGGCCACAGCACGTTCAAGGCCATCAACGCCAGATTCCTGACAGACGAACAAGTGCTGGCCGCACAAGAGCGATTCCTTGCGGCTAACCCTAGTGTTCTTGCCGAACTCAATGCTTTTTCGCCAGAGCTCGCCAAGATTTACCACATCAATCTGGAGGATCAGCGCAAGAAGCTGGCAGCCGAGGCCATCGCCACGCAAGCGCGGCGAAAGGGTATCGACGCCTTCGAAGTATGGCTGGAGCACGCCATCGAATCCCCCAGCGAGCGCACGAGCATCCTGGAGCGCCGCCAGGAACTGATTCGCGCTGCGATTGGCAACTAACAGAAGCCGTTCACATTGGCCGTCCCAGCGACTGGGAGCCCCCTCGTTGGAACGGCGTCAGAAGTTGTAAGTAATGGCGCCCTGGCTCTCCGAGATCCATTTCTTGGCGAGCAGGGCCTTGATGATCGACTCAACCTCGCGATCGGCGAGAGTCGCGGGGCGGAACATCGAATGAATGTGCTTGGCTAACGTGGCACGCCGGCGCGGCCGTGCCGCCTTCCGCGAGCGAGACAATATCTCTCTGGCCTTCTCCGCTGTGCACTCGCGCGTGGTGCCGCCGGCTGGTTTTGCAGCCTTGGCACTATCTGGCTTTGTTGGCGCTTTGCTCGCCGGCGCAGGCACTGCCTGGGGTACCGACCTTGGAACCACGCTGCTTGCCTCTGCCTGAAGGGATCGCATGACATGCGGTTCCGCGACATGCATGCCATTGCTCTGCAAGGCCGGTTGCGTCGGCCTTGGCGCCGGCGTCACGGCCCCAAAGTCAACCACAATCGGCTCTGCTGCCGGCGGCGCGTATGGGGCGTCTGGGGTGTATCCGAATGCTTCTGCGATGGTCGTAACACGGCTGGCGGGGATTCCGTGCTGAGTCCGGAGCCAATCGAGTAGCGGATCAAAGCCCTTGTCCCGAGACAGGACCACCACCGGTCCCTGCTCACCAGCCTGCGCCATTCGGCCGAGCTCGAAGGCAATATGAAAGTCAAGTGCGTTTGGACCGGTGCCGCTCGAGCGCACCCAGCGAGCGCGCTCCCCCATCTCCTGCAGCCCCATGGCCACCTCGATCGGTACTTTCCGCTGCAGCTCGCCCGCGAACACGGCGATGCGGGTGTCCGGCGCTAGCCGCCCAAAATCGATCGCCTGCACATTCTCGAAGTCGACAAGCACGACAGGGCCACCCATCACTTCGACCCCAGTCCTACTGCCCCCACCAGGCCGCCGAGCCGGCCAACGCTTCCCTGAAAATCCTGCACTCGAAATCCTCCCGATGCACGTTTTATGTACTTTTGACAAATTCTACCAATACTCACTGCGCCGGCGTAACAGCCGGTACACGGTCGACGTTGTCACTTCGGGATGACGCGATTGCGTCGGTGGTATTCGGTAGCTGCTATCGGGCCCAAACGGAGGAATCTGCCCATGCAGTGGGGCCAGGGGCCTACGCTGCCTCGCTGGCGAACAAATCGTTGACCTCCTGGTGCGCGAAGATCTCAGCAGCCCAGCCTCCCTCATTCCCAGCGATCTGCTTTGCAACGGAGGCGAGATAGGTGCGGTTGCCTGGTCCCGAGACGGAAGTGATGACCTCCTTGATGACCTAGTTGGGCAGACGCCTGAGAAGTCCCCTGGAGCGGCTTGCATTTAAGCTGCGGCCTCGCGGAGGATCATCGGCTTCACGGCCGCAGAACCGCTCAGATGAAGACCCGATCGCCCGCTACAGGGGGGTCTTCAGGCTTGGCACTCGACTCTTCAGCGGGGGCTACTGCCTTCGGCGAGAACCGAACAGAGTGGAGGCCGCAGAGCTCTTCCATCTCAGCATCGCCCAACAGATCGTGCACGTTGTACAGCCTGTAAAGAATGGCGGCCACCGAGCGGCGATGCGAAGCTGCGATGTCAACGTAGGGCACCTTGCGCTCAACCTCATCCTTGAGGAGCGCATCTTCCTCCGGCGACCACTTCGATCCCTTGGATTCCAGCCCAGGAGCGCGATCAGTGTCTGCCTTGGGCGTCGCACCGTCGGATGTCCCCACCAGCCGTGTGCGCGCGAGATCTATCCAGACCTGGCGCTTGTCATTCTGGCTGGCGTGGAATTGAACGCTGGCGATGACAAGCAGCGGATCGACATCCAGACCCAGTGCGACTTTCCAGGCTTCGTCCACGGACAGCGACGCCTTCCCAGTGCGCCATTGCGAAAAATGCTGCTTCGACACGCCGAGATACTCGGCAAGGGTGACGTCCGCATGGAAGCCCTTGGCGAGCTTGAGGCGATCCAGCCATTCGACTGGCGACGGCATCTCGACCTGCCCGGCCTCGGGTACGCGCTTCCTTGCGTCAGCGGCGGCACCCGCCTTCTCAGGCACGGTCGGCAGTGGCACCCCCTGCAGCTGGCTGAGGGCCGCGGCGCCGGCGGCAGCGGCGTGGCGGATGTTGGAGTTCAATCTCACAACACCGTCTGAGTAGGTACGCCCGGTTTCCTCAAGTCCCGCCGACAGATTGAGGAGGATCTTGATGCTTCGTTTCGACTGAGCGTTGATGGACATGACAGACCTCCCGTATCACTTGACGAACTGCGGCGCTGCTCGCCGCCTCTACGCAAGCACCCCACTCCACTGCACCGCGACGATCGCGCCGGCGAACAGCAGAACGTCCCTCACCGCGTCAAACCCGATGTCGGTGGCCGCAGCGCCTTGCGCTCGCGCGAACCGCCAGCCTTGAATTGCGAGGACGAAGGCAAGTAGCGACGTCAAGAAGAACGGCCGAACGATCTCTGGCACAAGCGCCGCGAGCACGCCGAGCAACAGCCCGTCCCGAACCCCCTGAGTCACATCGCTGATAGCCAGCGTGCCAAGGCGGAAGACCGCCGGCTCGCCCTGTCGAGAAGGCAGATACGACATCCTCGCCACGTCATCAGCTTGCGCCAGCCTGGTTCAGTGCCTCACCAGCAGCGGCCCCACCGACTCTTGCCACACCGCGCTGGCAAGCCACGGGTAGAAGATCGCGATCACCAATCGGTAGACCGCATAGAAGCAGCCCGCCCGCATTGCGGTCGAAAGAAGCTCGAGCCTGTCCATGGTCACCGGCCTACGGGCAAGGAACTGGGACGGGCGCGATCGTCAGCGATAGCAATGAGCAGCGCCGCGGCGAAGATTGCAGCAACAATGCCAAAGCTGCCGGCCAGGTCAAGAATCGTGACCGGCACAGCGTCAAGCGGCGAGTTTGTCTCCGGCACAAATGACGCAACCCAACGGCATGCCGACAGGAGCTCTTTCTCTATGAGGATGAGTGCCCCGATCCCAAGTGCAAGGGCAATAACGAAGCCGAAATGGGACAGGCTTGCAGCCACGCGATCTTCCAGCAGTACCGGGGCTTTGGGCGTCTTGCGCCAGAGGAAGTAGAGAACCGCGATTGCCGCAGCAGAGAGAAGGACGAAGCCGATTGAGTGGAGCATGATCATACTGGTAGGTATTGTGGAGATACTCAAAGCCCGAGATCCGCACGGATCTTCGCGACCTCAGGCATCTTCCGGTACCGGATTGCCTTGACCCCTACGGTCTTCAGCAGCTGGTCGCGGCGGCGGTCAAGCGCCTTCTGCGCGCTCTTGTCATGCGTCGCGTCGTCGAGCTCGATGACAGCGACCACACGGAATTCCTTGTTGCAGACGATGAAGTCGCCGCGGTTGTGGGCCACCTGGTGACGCGCCTTTGTCTTGTCGACCAACGCCATGGTCTTGACCTTGAGGAACGCTCCAAACACCACCTGTGGTGCGACGATCAGGTCCCGGCCGGCGGCCTCTTTCAGGCGCCAGAACAAGTCCTGCTCATGCTCGGTCAACAGTGGGATCGTTTGGTAGTGTTTGGGGGAGTACTTCGACCCCGACTGCAGCCTCATGACGACGAGGTAGACGAGCACCGCGAGGATCGCGCAGACGACCACAAGACCGGTGTAACTGATCTCCATAGTCAAATCCTCGCTAGGCTGCGTGCCTCTACTAGCGCCCCCGCAAGCTTGTTCGTTTGCTGAGAGAAGTAGGCGAACTGTTTGGTATGCACCCCCAGCCTCACCATCTCGGGCAGGTTGTGGGCGACGTCGGAAAGCTCGTAGATCAACGCGGCGGCCCTGGAACGGCGATCCGCCGCACCCCGATCAGTTGGGGAAAATCGTCCGAAAACGCCGCGGCGAGGCTTTGGCTCTGCCACGATCCCGCTGAGCTTGCGAATCTGCATGAACGCCTCACCACACAGGAAGAGGGCCTCGGATTCCACCGTCTGTGGTGGCGCTGGTTCACTGACTAGTTGGTTCATGGGCGGTAGTGATGTCGTCGAATACATACGCTTCGATACGTAACACGTATCTATACTATATCATACGCAAAATCGTCGCCAGAGTGAGAGCGGCAGACATCCACCGGCCTGTCGGCTGATCGTTTTGTCCTTGCCAGAGCTCTGCATAGAGAGAGGGGGCGCACTACGTGTACGAAATCTGGCTTATCGAAGCGAATGGCGAGCGCGTGTTGGTTCGTGACGACGTCCTAGACCCAAACTTGGCACAGACACTCGTGAGCTGCGGGAACCAAGGTGCCGCACTCCGAGGTCAAGCGCACCGCTATGAAGCCGTGCCGGAGCCATTCGCCGATGCCGATAAGGCTTCCTAACGCAACAGGAATGCACCGGGCGGGAGATCCGCCCGGCCCTCCGGGAAACACAATGCAGACCGAAATCACTGAGTATCGGCAGTCACAGCACAGCCAAATTGATCAGGCTCGAGCAGAAGCGGTTGAGCGACTGCACCAGGCGACGGCGATCTATACCGCGGGGCCGGTGGTGGACCAACTCCTTGGGCGGCTTGACTGGCCTCGGGATGGGCGCCGGCTGGTCGACCCGAGCTGCGGTGACGGCATGTTCCTTGAGCGTGCCCTTGGAAAGCTCCTTGCAGCCAGCAAGCACTCGCGCCTAACAAGCGCCAGTCTGCTGGCGCAAGTCGAGGGCTGGGAGGTGCACGCAGGCGCGTGCATCGAGGCGCGTGCACGTGTCGCAGCTACGCTGTGCCGACATGGCTATGACCACGCGACTGCCACCAAAGTGGCCGAGTCGATGGTCCATAACCGGGATTTCCTGACTGACGGGCCGCAAACGGCCGTCTATCACGTTGTCGCCGGCAATCCGCCCTACCTGCGCTGGGTCAACGTCCCGCCCGTTCTGCAGGACCTCTATTCCGGCCATGTCCCGGATTTCGCTGCGAAAGATCTTCTGCATAGCTTCCTGGAGCGTTGCAGTCGTGCCATTCATCCGGATGGTCAGATCGGGTTTGTAACTGCCGATCGTTGGCTCCAGAATGCCGGGGCCGCGAAACTTCGCGCGACCTTAGGGACCCGGCTTGCCATTTCCCACCTTGAACGGTTGGACTCAAGCTCGGTGTTCTATCGCCCGAAGAACCGTCGCTCGGGCACGCCCCCGAGGGTTCATCCTGTGTCTGTCGTGCTGAAGGCGACGGCCGAACTGCAGCGTTCGCACGATTTTCGCGTGCTTACGGAGCGGCCAATCTATCCAGGCGTCGACGAAAGCCGTTATGAAGGCCTTCCAACGCTGGAACAGTTCGCCCAGGTACGCATCGCACCATGGCTCGGCTCTTCCGGGATCTTTGTGGTGGACAAAGAAACGGCCGCGACGCTGCCGGGCGAGTACCTGGTGCCAGCGGTCGACACCGATGACATTGTCGACGGCCGCCTTTGCACGCCGCGGCGATTCGCCATCAGGACGGCGCCTGGTGTGACGCCGTGCAATCGCCTGATTGAGCACTTGCAGCGCCATATGCACAAGATGGCGGCACGGGGCCGGCGGGGTACCTTCTGGCTACCGCCGGAGACCTTTCACCGCATGGATCTGTCCCGCGAGACATTGCTCGTGCCGCGGATCGCCACGTCGCCTAAGGCCGTGCGCGTCCCGCCCGGCATTCTGCCGATCAACCACAACCTGAGCATCGTGTGCGGTGAGCCTGACGTGCTTGATCGAGTCGAGGCCGCGCTCCGCTCGCCTCTCGCAGCGCAATGGGTGCGTGACTACGCCCCGCGCCTGGAGGGGGGTTATTTCTCGCTGACCACAACGTTGCTCAGGAAGATGCCGATCGACGCTCCGTTCGCTTGAACCACCTTTTGACGCGTTGTCGCGGGCACAACCATCTCCGTGAATTCCAACGCCAAACACGACTGAGGGGCGACATGAAACAACGTAAGAAACCATCGGTATCCCGGCTCACTAAAGGCCTGTGGCGCCAAGCGTATGACGCCGAAGAGAAGGCAGCCAAGTTACGCGAGTTGGGGTTTGACCGCTATGCGAACTCTGTTGGGGCGGCTGCAAGGGCTTTTTCCGATGCAGCAATTTTCTTGGAGGCGAAGGCAAGTCAATGACCGAGGATTTCTCGTCGTTCCTGGCGACGGATGCGCGGACCAAGCGGCGACTACCCGTTGACCTACAACGCTTGTGGAGACTGGATCGTGGCTTGTGCCCAGTACATGGCCAGCCGTTGAGCCTCTCGATCCAGGCGGAGCCCATAGACCGTGCGAGCGACCTCTCTCCTTTGGAATGTCCTGTTGCGGGTTGCAGGGCCAAGGTTTCAGCATGGGACTGGAATCTCCCGGGCAACGAGAATCGTCCCTATTGCATTGAGAGCCTTGGCGACTGAAATCGGTGTCTAGGCCCGCTGATTGTTGATATGTCGCGCAGAGCGTCGGAAGTGTGAATCTCTTTCAGATCGAGAAAGTCATATGCGAATCGAGTTTTGCCAGAAAGGCACATGGGCCGCGCTCGAAGCAGCCCGCGAATGGTGCCGCGAGAACGGTCTATCGGTCGGACAATCAAGCGCCACGGGGCCGTCCGGCTTGCTTTTCGGGAAGGTCGATTGGATTGCGAAATGGCGCAATCTCACCGAGGCAGAACAAGACGCGTTGCATGGGACCATGAGTGGCGACTTTCGAGAGGGCCCGATCGTGATCGTTCTCAAGGATGAAGCAGTCGCCGCGCACATGGCCGTCATGAAGGCCAAGAATCCACCAACGGCCTAGGCTGCCTCAGCGCGAGAACGGTGCCATGCAAACGACAAGGACTGTCTACTTCACGATGATCTTGCATCCTGCCTCGGGATGGACGCGCGTTGGAAATGCCTATCCGAGCAAGGCGGCTGCCAAGGATTGGGTACCGTTCGTTCGGCGGGCGTGGAGGGGCCTTCGAACAAAAGTAGAGCCGTGCACATTGCTGTTTGACGATGGGGTCCTCAACGAAGAGTCTCGGCGCTTGCTCGATCAGAAGTTCAACGTCGACGCTGAGGCGAGAGCGCCTCAAACGTGATTCGAACGGCGAACCACTGGGCAATCTCAACTTGACGAAATTTACAATAACAGATAACAATACGTTGTGTGTATTGCTATGAGTCTGCGACGCTCAGTTTGAAGCGCCCGTACCGGCCGGCAGCCGGTAAACCCGAGTGCACTGCGCTCGATTTTGGAGAGAAAGATGGAAGCAGCCGATCGATTCAAGGTCGCTGGCCAGGCTGGACTGGTGTTCGCAGTTTGTCTTGCTGGCTTGGGGTATTGGCTGGGCGTCCTCAAAGGCCTGTTGCCAGCCTCCGCGTGCATCATTGCGGGGGCAATGATGGTAACCAAACGCCAATGGGGCGCCGGATTTGCAGCAGTGATTGTGATCATGGCGTTGTCCATGGCCGGCCAAGTGCTGCCGCCGTTGCCGTTCTGATGCGGTGCGCGACAGCTTTCGTGAATTGGAAAGGGAGCGGCAACCTGCCCTGATAACGGCAGAGTGGACCGCGCCGGCTGGGGCGTTGCTGGATCGCACCGCGTCGGGGACCTAAAGGAAGGACAGGACCATGTTGGATTGGATTTGGGCGGGCATTTGTTTGATCACCGGAGTATGCATCCTTGGTCGCAGTGTCTATGTCGAGCATCGAAGCATGGGTAACGGTGATGCAGCTACGCATCTGCTAACGATACTGCTCGGGGTGATCCTCCTGTTCTTCTCGGCTTTGGCAATGTACGAACCATGGCTCATTCCATTGCGCGCGTGGTTCTCGAGCACCATACCTGAGCCAGGAACCCTATTTCATGACCTGACGACCTTCGCTTTGACACTCGGTGTGGTCACGATCTACGTCATGGCCGTCGGAGCTGCCACGATGCTCCCGTTCGAAAGGTGGTTGAAGCGTCAAACCCCGAGCCAGAGAGCTTCATCGATGCGTTGTCCCGAATGTGGGGCGCAGCGCAGTCGCGGATGAGATGTACTGCGAGCCCCACGTGCCCGGCAACTTTATGTATGACAAGTAGACTCAACATGTGGGCAGCATTTTCCCTAGTTTCCGCGGCAGTCATAGCCGCAGTTCCGGCGATCGCACTCGCATCGCCTACCGACGATCCCATCGCAATGGCCATTGCCTCTTCCGGCGTGGCCGTTGAGCAAACCCTCAGCCCCGACCAGGCATTCCGCCCGACAGTGCAGCAGCACGGGCACGAGATTGAGCTCCGGTTCTCTATCGCCGACGGATATCACCTCTATCGGGACAAGATCCGCATCGAGACCGACCCACCTGGCGGCCTTAGCGACCCTGTTTTCCCAGCAGCAGAAGTGAGGGTGGATCGGGTTCTTGGTCAGCAGAAGGTGTTTTCCAGGGACGCCACGGTGCGGCTGACAGTGGCAGAGCAAGCCCCCCATCGCTTCAAGATGACGGTCAGGTATCAGGGCTGTGCCGGGGTGGGCGTCTGCTTCCCGCCGCAGGAAGCGCGGTTCAAAGTCAAGGGCACGCCCTCCCCCGTGAAAGCAGTCTCATCTGCTCCGCCGCCGGCGTCGCCCATGCCGACGCCGATCGCGCCGATCGCCTCCGCTCCAGAAGCAGCCCCGGCAGCCACACCCCTCGAGGGGACGGACATGCCGCCGGCGGCAACCGATCAGAGTGAGCGCCGCGGCCTGATGCCGTCGTGGCTGGGAATGTTGGCGGTGGCCACGATTGCCATCGTCCTGTCCGTGTTTCTGAACGCCTTCGAGCCGTTGAGGCCCGATGCAAGGAATCGCCACCGGTTTGCCAAGGGGTTTGGACTCCTGCTGTTCTTGTTCGGCGCCGCACAGATGGTCGGCGTGTTTGCCGGCGGCAGGAGCCTCCTTGCCCCTCTCAGCGTCCTGCTATCCGCCCGCTAGCGCAGTAGAGATGATCGAGGCGCGTTAGTTGTCAGGACCGCGGTATTCACACACGAGTGCACAAATGCAAGTCGCCAGCATTGTTGTAGAGGGCCAGGTATGTCGGGACATGCACGACGAGCATCCAGGGCTCGCGTACTTCTACATGGATGGCCGCCGGCAGGTGCCGATCAGTCATCCGCTTTCAATGGCGGATGGCAAGGCCCTCGCTGAATCAGCGTGGCAGCGGTATCACGGCGAGTCGAGGTCAGCGGACGAATACGAAGAGTACGACGGCCAGTTCACGCCGAGCCGCGTCCTCCTCCTGAACAACGACGAGGCTGTCCTTCAATGCTATGAGGGGAATGGCTGGCTGACCGAGTTTGACTCACCCGAGCAATGGGCCGCGATGCTTACCCAGGCCGGTGAGCTCACGTCTGAAGCGTCCATCGAGGCTGGCTGGGATAACTTCAGTACCGCGAAGGGGCTTCGAGCTCAGGCGACCCACCTTCGTCGGCGAGTATCAATTTCTCAGGCCCATTTCGGAATGTTGCCGGCGCCGAAATCCCGCCCGAAGCCACCTGCCCCTCGCATGCGAGGGCTGGACGAGCGGGTTGCTCTCGCGCTGGCACGCATCACCCGCATTGCCTACCCTGAGGAATGGCGCAGTGAAAGGGAGTCCGTAGAGAGAGCAGCTGAGGCCGTCGGTAGACGTGACTACCACGCAGGCCTGGATGAGCCCCCCATCATGTTTGCCGACGAGCCTATCCTGCTGAAGGCATGGGCGGAAGGCCGCGCCGAGGCCGCAGATCTCGAGTAAATCCGGATTTCAAGATTATGCCCCTCCCCACGGCGGCCGGAGGAGCCGCGCCCCTTGCCGAGAGTCTCGATCGCCCTTAGATTGGCTGAGTATCGATAACGACGCACCGTGCAGGAATAACAGATGGAAGAGAACGACCGAAAGAAGAAACCTCTTTTCGTGGACGGGGTTTGGTGGCCAATGACTCAAAATCCGTTCCACAACGGCCGGTACCAGGTCCAAGTGAAATCTGGGGACATCATTGATGTGAGGTGGAAGAACGGGAAGTGGAAAGGCCCGATCGACAGCTTCGCTCAATGGCGCGGGAGGGAGCTCGCGGATATCACGACGCACAAACCCCATCGTCGCAAGATGAATCTCTACCATATCAGCAAGCCCGAGAAGTATGCGATCGCCGCAAAGGGCGCGTGGCTGCTAGCTAGACGTGCCGTCGGCATGAAGCGTAGCGGGTCGGCATACAAGTACTACCTCGTCGCTCACGCGATCGCAAACCAGTCCCTGAAACGGGCAGACAAGGAATGGATCGAGCGGTTCAAGCAGAACCCGGTCAACGAATCGCTCGTGGAGGAACAACGCGCAAAGGTCGACCGCTTCTTCAAGAAACGTGGCGGTAGGCCGCCCGCTGCGAGCATTGAGTTGGGGGCGATCGGGCGTTGACCGTCAACAGAAATGAAAAAGCCCTGCAAGTGCAGGGCTTCGCGAGATTCCGGGGCGCAGATCAGCGCCGGATGCCGGCATAGGCTCCACCGGAGACCGCCGATGCATCCCATTGTTTGGCTTGTTCAGCTCGCTTCTTCAGCGCCTCAACGCTCATCTCAGGACGCGCGAGCATGGCTCGCACACGAGCAACTGCAGCTTTATCTGCAGACTCCTTAGTACGGCGCACCTTCGGTGCCAAGCGGCCAGTCTTGAGATCCATGATTTGTCCTATTGATTTGTCGTGCCCAAATGCCAGGGTGATCACAAATGATCAATTGGAAGGGTAATTGCGTACATTCTACTGCCTTTTGGCGGGGCGCGTCATCGTGCTTACCGTCCTCCCCAGCATCCTGGCCTTCGTGTAGCCGTTGGCTTCATAGTACGGGACCACTGGTTTTAGTGGCTTTTCGATCACAATGTATTCGGACTCGAAATAGACCGAGAGGGCATCGAGAACCACGTCAATTGCGACGAGCCCAAGTCCATCGATCGCACGATTGTCCAAGTCACGCTCGAGGAAGAGAAGCGTCGTGAGTTCGCCGGCGCGACTAACGCGCACCAGGCTCAGAATGCAAACGACATTCTTCGATCGAATCCCGATAAAGCAGCTCCTTGTATTTGAGCTGCACTTCCTTTGGGCCAGGGCCCAGTTCAACTGCGCTTGAGATCCCCAGTCAGCGATGATCTGCGGAACGACTGAAGTGTGGACGATTTCCACCTTAGCGGAGGGATCGTCAAACAGCCCGCGCACCTTGGCCTGTGCTTCGTCAATCGCATTTTGTACCTGCTCAACAAACCTCTTACGGGCCTCTGCTCTAGCGGACATACGTCTCCCAGTTATTGCACGGCACGCGCCGGCGCCCCCTTCTTTGGGGCCCTAATTGTACGAGATGCTCGGACAGCTCGAATGTTGCCAGTATGCGACATATCAGCTTTCTCACGTTACGACCGAGCTCCCCTCCAGCAGCACTCATCAGCGATGGGTATCCGTCTGGAGCCCCAGCACGATACTTGCGTTATTTTTACGTATTAACATACACTTTTACCGAGGTATCTTCCAAATTACAACGCCTTCACTCTCGTCAGAATGCGCAATGAGCCACTCCAGAACCTGATGGATCAAGCCCCTCGCGGTCAGCCGATGGACACAGAAATGCTCCGCGATATGGGCATATCCGAACGCGCCCTTAGCTACCTGGTGAGCGCCGCCTGGCTCCAGCGGCTCGGGAAGGGCGCCTATCTCCTGAGAGGCGACCACCCAACCACAGAAGGTGTCATAGCGTTCTTGAGCCGGCGCATAAGGGGACTCCACGTAGGTGGAAAAACCGCTCTGGATTGGCAGGGTGTCCGCCATAAAGTCGCCTTCCGCCCGACGGTCGTACTTTGGGGACAGGACTCATACAAGTTCCCGGACTGGGTCAAAGACCATCTCAGGTATTCGTATCAAACGACTGACCTGTTCGAAGAATCGCTCCCATACAGCGAGGGCCTGAAGCCAATACCCGCCGGCAATCCATCGGTCCTCGTGTCCGTCCCTGAGCGTGCGTTCCTCGAGCTCGTCAGCGACGTCGGCAAAGGCCAAACGCTCGAAGAGGTAGTGAACATCCTCGCCACAATGCGGAGCATACGAGCACCGGTCCTCCACTCGTTCATGGCGCAGTGCACGCGAATCAAGGTTCTCAAGCTTGCGAGAACCTTGGGCGAGGAAAGCGGGTTTGCATGGGGCGAGGACCTCCAGCCGCATGTCGACAAGCGCAGCCGCGGAAAGCGGTGGTCAAACAAAATGAAGGATGTGCGGATCACGCTTAAACCGTGAACAGCCGCCCCCCTCCCCTACTCAACTCTCTTCCCGCGCCAACACACATGACAGCCGAACAGACACTCCTCCTCCGGATCGAAGACCCAACGCACGGCAAGATTCTCGTCTGCCAGATTGACAACCGCTCTGTTGTTTCTCGCGATGCATTAGAGCTGGCTGAGATATTCAGGAAGCTCGGCCGGACTGCAGAGGACATCTCAGCCAACGCGTCCAAACTGCTCGTCGGGATCGGCGGCTACGACGCCGACTCTCGCGAACTCTATGAGATCGAGGATGTCAGGGCCTTCATCCAGGATCTCACGTCGAGGGTACCCTGGTGGTTCGCACTGCTACACCCTACTCTGTCGCTCACCTGGATCTGCTGCTTGATCGCCAAACCCAAGGTAACGCGACATGGGAGCTCCCTCAGGATCGTATTTGATCCTGCCGCGGCGAAGCACGCCCTCGGCATTGCGATCGGCGCGGCCTCGGCGCACCTCCTCCAGATCCGCACACCGGAATGGGAGGCGGATACCATTCTGCAGAACCTGAGCATCACGGCCAACGAGTTGCTACAGGGTTTGAACCCGGTCGACGCGGACCCGCTCGTTTCAAGAGCTCTCCGAGCACGTAACGCGCCCTAGCCTGCGCATCCTTGCCCGAGCGAACCCAGCGCCAGAAGGTCGGCCACTGCCCCACGAACAGCCCGGACTTGACACTCATACGTGAATCGCACAAACTCCATAACACGTACTTATAATTTCGGAGTGTCGAATCATGGCGATGGCTGCTGCCGCGGTGCAAGCAAACATTGATGACGAGTTCCACAACTATCACGCGCTAATCGCGGGGGGCCATTGGTCACTGCAGCACGCTCACGACGTCCTCGCCCACGCAGATCGCGATGGTCTCGATCTCTTCAAGATCGCCGGCCTCGCCAAGGCGATCGCGTGTCACCAATGCGGATGATCTGGGAGAGAAGCCAATGGTTCGCGAACTGAACAAGATTCCCACCCTAGCCTGGTGGATTGCTGAAGTCATCTTGTGCGTGGCGGTCTACTGCCTTCTGGAGGGGCAAGCGATCATCTTTGGCAGCCTTCCAACGTGGGTCGCTGCCGCATCGATCGCCGGCTTCGTCACCATCGTCGCTGTACTCGTGCTGACGAAACAGTACAAGTACGTCTACATGCCGTTCCTTCTCGTCGGGGGTTTGTGCATTCAGATTGGTGCTGCAGACGCTCTGTCTGTCCCAGCAACGGCTGCGGGGACTATTGCAATGCCAACGCCTGCCCAGCTTGGCTCCGTCATTGCATGGGCAATGTCCGCCATTCTCGTGTTGGGCGCCATTGCGTCAGTCGCCGCGTATCCCATGCTGCTTTCTTCCCCGAAACGTTCCAGCCCCACCAAAAGGAATGCCATGACCCACACCGAGCCCACGAACGCTGTCACTCTTCCGGCTGCAGATCTGGAGCACATCACGAAGTTCATCGGCACGGGCCCCGGCAAGGATGTTCCGTCTCCCGTGGAGATGGTCAAAAGAGGTGTACTCCCGCTGGCCTACCTCGATCGGTTCGGCCAAGATTCGACCTATCACGTCGAAATCGATGCTTACAAGAAGGGCACCATCTAGGGCGGCTAGACAATCGAAAAAGATATGGCGCACGAGCACCCCGTGATGATCGGCCGGTAGCCGGTGGAGTTTATGCAGTGAACAAGACTACCAAAGACTTACTGGCTCACCTTATGCCTGGAATATTCGCCGTTGTTGCGTTGGTGTCCGTGTTGCTGGGTGTCCCGTACTTGATGGCGAAGTCCGGCGTCGCATCGTGGTTTTTTGAAACATCGCAGGCGCATCCCGTCATCGTTGGATTCGCGCTGCTTCTCACCGGAATTCCGCTGCTTGTCTGCGTTCGCCGGATCTTTGGCAAGAACTAATCGGAAAGGCGCCAGGCGCGATCTCCTCGCCGCCCCAGTCAAAAGTAACAGGTACAGGAGTAAGGATGAAACGCAGGGAAATGATCGGTGCCCTGATGCTATGTGTCATGCTCGCGGCTTTCGTGCTGGCGTGCATCAAGAGCGGGGTGGGCCTTGCCTTCTGGAATCTCCCTGCTCTATCGGAAGAGGCCCGAGCCGGGTTCGGGAAGGCTTTCCTGATGGATTTCATCATGCTCAATGTTTTCTTCGTGGCAGGGCCGTTGATCATTGCCCCGCTGTTCGGGCAATCCCAGTGCTTCGCGGGCCGCCCACAAGGTGAGTGCGATGGCGCGATCCATTCGGAAACACACCTGAACGGGAAGATTGAACGACGAAGAGGCGAACTCTGAAAACCTTGACGCTGCTGGTCGGTGCCGCCCTCAGTTTGGCAGGGGTGTCTCACGCAGGTATCTTGGAGGACATCGGCGCGGGAGCATACAAGGCAATCGGGTCGCCCGGCTACACCACGGTGATTCCACCGGGGACGCGGCTCGCGGTTGGTGGGGAAGCTACAGTCATCAGTGGTAGCGATCTGTGCCCCAGCGGACGCGGCCAGTGAATCGAATGGCTATTCCTCTTCGCTGGTGTAGCTACTCTGGGCTCTGGGGATCGACCGCACATGGATTCGATTTCAAGTAAGCAAGCATGTCTTCGCCTTGGCCTAGGACCGCCGCGCTTCCGTGTTGCTGTCGCGTGATCTCAGTGCTGCCGGCGCCTTTGGAACGCAGCATGATCAAGGTCAGCGGTTGTCGGAACCATGCGTAGCCGCCTTTGGAGCTAATGTAGCCGCTCATCTTCGGTTCGCTCATGCCCAAGCTGGAAGCAGCTCTTTCGGCGCCCTTTTCATAGAGACATCCGAACTCTGCAGCAACGACAAATTTTGCATTTGGCGGTTCGAGCGCCAATTCCTGTTGCGTCATTGCGCAGCCTGTGACAGCCGAGAGGACAAGTAGTGATGCAACGCTCTTTGCTACGCTCATTTGGTCCATTTCCAATCAAATCGCTTGCTTCAGTACGGCCGCGCGATACTGTGAGCGCAGTAGCAGATCCGGAACCGGCGCAAGCACTTCAGCCATGAATTGGAGCTCTACGCAGGAGTCCACGCCGTGTTGCCGTGCGGCCCGATTAAAGGCGCCCTGCGCGGCCTCGAGTTGTGTCTTGTCGCCTGACGCCAAGCCGCGAATCGCGACTCGCTCTGCTTCAGTAAGGATCGTGCTCACTCTTCCTTGATCGGGTCATTGGGCAACCACATCAGCGCCCCGTCTCGTTCATTGCCAGCGATGGTTGTCCAGCTCCGGCCCTGTTCATCGAACGCCACGCAGCCAGGCTGCCAACGTTCAGGGTTCCGAAGTTTGTTCACCCACCCCTGCGCCTTGCCCTCAAACACCACTACCACGCCGCCCCGGCCAACGTAGCCCCACTGTTGGCGCCAACGCCTCGCTTCGTCAAACAGACTCATAGCCATTTCCTCTACACAGGGCCGGCTTCCCTGTGCGCCTTCTCGCGATCGCTCTCGAAAAGGCGCTTGCCGGTCTTGTGGTGCTCCACCCAGACTCGCCAACCGTTCTTGTCGACGACTGCGGCTACGTGAAGCGCGGACTGGCGGGCCTAAGGATTTCCCGCATCGCCAACAATGCGGCCAGTATTTCCCAGCACGTACATCACGTTCCAAACCTTGGTACTCACCCTGCGGCTCCTGTGGTTCAAATGACTCGCAATTCCGAGGCCTTGAACACGCCGTGCCAAGGGACCAGGTTGGCGCCTTCGCCTCGCCAGATGCGACGCCACCAGTTGGATAGCTTTTCGCGTTTGTAGCCGTCGAGCAGTACTTCCACGCCGCCATCATCGAGCACATACCTGACCGTACCGGTCTGGCCTGACCGATAGCGCCAGAACCGCCTATCAATGTCCTCAGCGATCACGACGCGTACACCCTTGCCGAGCGCGCACGCCCGTTTGCTATTGTCGGATGCGACCGTGTCAACGGTGGCCTCCGCCAACCACTCCTGCCGGCCCGCGAGCCATTCTTGATACTCTGCAGACGTGAGATATCTAGCTCTCTCATCGGCTGCGCGCATCGTCCGCTCGCTCCATTCCGATAGTACGAGCGCCAGCTCAGACTCACCTGACTCTGACTTGTGCTGTGCCAGCAGGCTGGCTTCCGCTGCCTGCGCACGCCAAGCGGCGACCTGGCGTTCATGGAGCTCTACTATCTGCGCGTTCGGAACGCCTCCGCCCACATCAGGTTCAGGATGCTTGGCCTTGATCCCGCTGACCGCTTTGCCCACAGCGGCAAGCAGTGTTTCGATTGTGGCAGTCATGGTTGCGATTTCTATGCCCAAGCGTCGTTGATCAGTGCCGCAAACGTGAGCAATTCCGTGTCGATTCTGTGCCGGACTATTGGCAAGTAGTGCCACCTCGGGATGGACGCCGCCTCGATGAGCCACTGAAGCTGCGCGTTCTCCCCAAAGTTTGCTGTCATGTTCCACCAGTAGGTCAACCTGCCGCCGGCGTGTCCATCACCGATCAACCGATGGACCTGCAGCGCGAACGATTCAGACGCCTCGAATACGACATAGGGACGGGATGGCCGAAAGGCGTGCCCCTCACACGACCAGAGTGTACGAACACCCACGATGCTGTTCAGTGCGTCGCACACGGGGCGGATTTTTGGCTCAATCAGATCCACGTCGTTGTCCGGTGCAGTTAGCTCGCCTTGTCGACCGTGGCCGCATTCTTCATGTAGGCCGCGAACGATTCGACCAGCGACCCATCGGGGCGTCGCAAAGACATACGATCTGGATGCACCGTGTCTCGGAGGACAATCCATACTTCGTCCGTTCGGGCGCTCAGTCGGACCTTGACCGACTGAGTGAAAGGACGGACAACGATGCATTCTTTCGCGCCGTCGGTCGGAGCTGGTCCGAACACCTTCGTCATGGCGCGGTCTCGCTTCGGGCAAGGGTCGAATCCTGATACCGCTACAGGCTTCCCTTCAACTGCGATCTGGAAGCCAGGCGCAAACGCGATCGTCATTGGCTCTCCACTGACAATCGACCCGATTTTCTCAACCTCCTCGCATCCGGTCAGCACCATGCCGGAGAGAAGTGCCGCAACAACGATCGTCTTCATCGTACTTTTCCTATGCTCCGCGCTTGGCGTCGATGACGCGATGCAGTTAAAGCAGCGTACTCCCGTCGCCCTTCTGAAGCTTTCCGCGGCGCAGGATTGGCACCAAGAATCGCTGATAGCCCTCCCAATCTTCGAAGATCTCGACATTCGCATGATGCCGGTCGAGATCACCGGTAATCCGGAGGAGGACCACCCCATCGCCTGCGCTCAACATGCGCCGCAACGTTTCCGCATGGTCCTGTCGACTGAGCAAATATCCCAGGCTCGTCAGACCCAGCACCGACCCAATTTGCTGCGGCTTGGCACCCAGCAGCGGCTCGGCCGGGACCTCTGAGAGCAGCATCATCAGCATTCCTGGCAGGAGTTCCGGATCATCGACATTCCCAGCGATATCCAGCGCCATGGTGATCGCCTCTTGATGGCGCGTCACGGGCACGGAGTTCTGGTGATGCAGCGTCTCCCAATGGGTCAGAATTGTTGTGGCATTGGGCCGGCGATCGGCCGGGTAAGGTCCTGTCATCTAGTGCTACCTCGTGAATGATCTGTCTACCAACATTGTCTTCGCACTCCGCACAACTCGCCATCAATGATTGCTTGCACGGCCGCCGCCTGAATCGCTATTGCTATACTCCGCGCATATACATACATGTTATGCATCTTGTTCGATTTGGTGCTATTTGTCAAGATGCCCGCAAATCGTGCGAAGGTGGCCGGCAGCCGCTGCGGGCCGAGCGCGGGTCCGCGTCGACCGGGTTCAAACCCTCCAGCAACTCGTCGGCGGTGACGCTCACGTTCTACTGAATGGTCTTCTGTCTCTCGGCCTGCCGACGACGTCCAATAAGACACCACCCCAACTTATCCCCATGCGTTGCGCATTCCTGTGTTGCCAGGTCTATGCAAGGAGGCTTGGAGCCCTGGGGTTCCCAGGTGCTTAACTCAACACAGGAGAAACATGACTGAAACGAAACATCACAAAGCCTGGTGGGCGCCCGTTGCGCACTTCGCAGCACATACTGTCGTCGGCACGTTGATCTTCTTAATCATCGGTAGCGTCGCTGTCGGCTTGTCTTTGCTGATCCGGTTCCTGGAAACGGTCGGAATTCCAACCTTCACCCTCCAGGTGATCTCGTTCCTCGAGCACACGATCACCGTCGTTGACGCGGTGTTATACTTGGTGTACCTCGGCATCACTGGATACCGGGCCGTCAGGGAGATGCTCGAATGATCAAGACCAGCTTTCGCTCGGAGTTCGTTACCGCAGCTCGGGAAGCCCCGCGTCTGTTCTTCGCACCACTTGTCGGTGCTATCCAGGCAGTGCGCAAAGAAGCTCGCCGCACACCGACCGAACAGAACAAGGAAAGGCAGGACTCCCTGCATGGCTTTCGGAAACAGCGTTCTTAACGACTGATTTCTAACCCACAGAAACCGCCGGCGCTATGCGTCGGCGGTTTTTTTATGCCCGGCGTCAAGCGCCCGGGACCTGGCGCAGTGGCGTGCCACCCATGTGCTCTGGCCAAACTGGCGTCGGCAGCCCGCCCGTGCGCACCACGCCAGTAATCAGGCCGGCCAACTGCTGGTGATCAAGGCAGTCCACCTCCTCAAGGCAGTCAGCGATCCGCTCGACGACATGCCAGTTCGCCCGCATAAAGCGCGTGAGCACTGCCAGCATGTGTTTCTTCAACGCTGCAACCTCCCTCTTGTTGGACTCGATCTCCAGCTCGTTACTTGGATTGGCGAAGTACACAACATCGCTGCGCAACAGGAGGTATGGGCCAACTAACTCGCTCCAGCCTTCGAGGTCTCCGGACACGCCCATGCCGTGAGTCCCTGCACGCAAAACCTCCGCCACCATCCCTGCGAGGTATGTGTACAGTTTCCACTCCAGCATGGCCATGCTGATGTCACCCTCCTTCAGCGATGGCAGCGAAACCTGCCCCAGATTCGGTGAGATGGTGTCGAAGTCAATATAGGCGATCGCGTCCTCCGGCACCCGATCGCCCAAGCTGTACATCAGAGCATGGCCAGCCTCATGAATTGCCACTCCCCTGTACTGTCCCCTAGCTGGGCGCGAGGCGAGCATCTGGTGGTATGGGGTCTCGAACGCGTAATGATTGGTGCGCAGCCGCAACAATCGGAAACGCAGTAGGAGCGAGAGAGGATGGGCAAACGCCAGCACAAGTGCCGCGACGACGAGTACTCCAGCGACTAACGCTACAGGATTGGCCTGGTATAGCGCCGCCGCACGCTCCCAACCCAACCACGTGACACCGGCGAGGAGCATCCCGTACAACGTGCCGGCCGTCACCTCCCCCAGCAGCGTCGCTCGTTGAAATGCCGGCATGAGAAACCACGTCGCACCGCTCAGTGTAAGAGCCATGCCGATCGCTCCGCAGAAGATCCGGCCGGCCGTAGACCTTGCATCGATCAGGGATGGCTCTCGCACAGCGAGCCACAGCACTATCACGCCCGCGGCGAATAGCGCTGCGTGGCCGGCTTGGAGAAAGCGCCGTGTGTGGGCATCATAAGTCCGGCGTAGCTTCGAACGGCCGAGGATGTAGATGAGCTGGAAGAACTTCACGGGCCCGTCCTTGAACAGGATCTTTGCCAGCGTGAGGGTCAGGCTATGGCGACGCATGTGTGCTCCGGTTCCAGTGCCAGCGAGGCGTTAGCCTGAGCGAACTGCGCGCGGCGGGTCGCCGTGATGTCGGCGCCAGCGCCCATCGGCTCGCCTTCCAGATCAAACGGATCGTTCATGGTTCCTCCAATTGAATGCCAAGGACCTCCGCGCGCAGTGCAAGCTGATTCGTGATCGCCATGCCGGGCTCGGCAATCACCGACGCGCGAATGGCCTCAGCCCATTGCTCTGGAGTGCTGCCCGTCATTTGCAAAGCTGCGCGATCAGCCGCAAGTTCTTCCTCTATCGCTCCGCAACGACTGAAGGTTTGCAATCGACGCGCTGCATGCGCGACTTCATGCGCCAGGATCAGGCGTAAATCGGTATCCGATAACCTCGCTAGAAAAGCTCGGGAAATGGAGACGCGGTGCCAAAAAGGGGAGTAGTGAGCGCCGGCGTTTGCGATCCCGAACGCAAGCGAGCTACGCAGGCCCGCGGCCTTCGCCAAGCACGCCAGTTCCGAGATCACCCAGGGTGCGCGCTTCCACGATGTCTGTATCTCCTGCGGGCTGAGACTCGCCCTGTAGCGTTTAGGGTCTGGGTCGGTGGTACGCCAAATCCACACGCCAGAACCTACAACAGTGGTCGCCAGCAACAGTAGTTTGATGAGATTAATCATGAACGCGATCGTTCTCAGAGCAATGCCTTGCGCCCCGTCTCGATAGCGCGAATGCGGAGCGAAAGAGTGGGGAAGGCAGAGGCGGTGGAGAACCAGCGATGCCAGGACTTCGAGGGGTAGAGCGCGGCGAGTTCGGGCGCCATCTTCTCCGCGGGCTGCGTGCTCCGCGAAGTCCAAAATATCCCGGCATCAGAACGTGTCGGTTCCAAACATGTTGCCGTTGACGTCGACATGAGTGCCAGCAATCATTGGCATCCCGTTAGCAGGGTTCACGGCCGGCGAGTTGGATTGGCCTCGATCATAGTAGTCGTCATCGTCGTCGACTGACGTGTAGGCGGTTGCTGCACCCAATCCGGCGGCAGCGACTACCCCCGGAGTGTAATCATGATGCACATCATCGGAGGACGGCGACTGCCGTACGTGAGCGACCTTGCGGGCTTCCTCGCGGCGAGCCAACTCCAGGTCCATACGCGCCTTAACAATGACGTAATCCTTGTTCATCTTCCGGATCGTCGCCAGTGTGATCTCGTCTGGGCGCATACCCATCTGCGCGGCCAACCAGCCCACCGCCTTGTAGCGGCCAGCGTCAATCATGTCATCACGAATCTTCTTCTTCCCAATCGCAGACTTGAGTTGCAGATCCAAGAAGTAGCCGCCTAGCCATGCAAGCGGCAGCCCAAGCAGCAAGCCAGTTGCCCCGTAGATCTGCGCGGCGCAGGTTAGACCTACCAATGGCACAACAAAGGTCGCTGCCTGGCGAGCCACTTCGTAGCGGACCTGGCCAACCGGTCGCTTCGGAAGGGGAACTCTTTCCCAATAGAGTTCATTCTGACCTCTACTGATCAGCAGATGCGCCACTTCCAGAAGCTCGAGTGGCATGACGTCTGCCATAGGATCGCGGCGAGTAGCCCGGCTTGTGCTCATTGAAAACGTCCCAATAGGAGTGAAGTGCGGAGCGTTACTCGAATATTGCCCTCAGCACGTCGAGAATCACGACGACTACGCCCAGAACAACTGTTGCGACGGTAGCGACCGTCCCGAAATCGCCCCAAGTAATGGTTTCATCCCCCATCAGGATCAAAAAGCCGCAGAGGAGAGCGACGCCCGCAAGCGCCAGTGGAAGAGCTCGGCGCCAAGGGGAAGAGGCCCACCACAGGAACTGCGCCAAATATGCAAACGGCAGCTTGGCTGCCTCGTAGACGCGCCTATTGATGGGTGGTGGTTCCCCAGTCGACAGCCAGTCATAGAACTTCTCTTGTTTGCTCATGTTCTCACAGTATTCGAATCGTCCGATATCGCCGGCCCAGAAGTAGCGGCGTCGCCGTTGTCCTCCGCGCCAAACCCGCGACCAACGGCAACATGCCAGGGTTCGCGATCGACACGCAGCCGTCTAGTGATCAGTTTGTCCAGGCACTCTGCGATGGGCGCGAGATGCTGCCAACGCGTCGCCTCGAGTGCCATCTCGCTGATCGAGATATCTTCGGTTACGGAAAGGCCGGCTCCCCTGTAACGACGGGCGGCGCCCCAGAACTCGTTGGCGCTCTCAACTTCGTGGATGGGGGTAATCGGCTGGCCATACTCCTTTGCGAGGTAGCAGAGCATTGCGGTCCCATAGCCATGCCGCTGATGGTGTGGAGCAATTCTGATGTCGAAGACATAGACGCGGTCCGACAGCGGCGAGATGGAGTATCTGGCCGTGCCAACCTGGTCGCCGGCTATGTTGTGGATCGTCGCACTCAGAACAGGGTTCGGTGAAGTGAAGACCTTATAGAAGTCAGCCGTGGTGGAGACATCGATCGAAGGCAACCCTTCCCTCGTGCGCTTCCTTCGCGCGGGGAAGAACCAGTCCCATACCGTCAAAACTTCTCCTCGCAGGGTCGGTCAACAGAGCACTTCACCTGCGTCGCCTCACTTCACGGTACGATCCATGCTCGGTTGCAAGATAGGCGCAGAACAGAGACCCAACGAACCATCCAATGGGCAGGCCGACGGGCAAGAACAAGCCCAGAGAAACCCAGCGGGACACAAACCAGTCGACAGCGAGTAGCGGCAGCAGTGGAAGGACCATAGCCAATACGGGTGGCCAACCCCAATCGTCTGTCTTGTCCAGGTAGGCAAACACCGCGTCAACAACGGCCATTGCGTAAGCCTTCCAGATTTCGTATGCGCGAACCATACCTTCCCTCCCCAAAGCTCTAGTCAAGATCCTGCCGAGGCGTCAAACATGCCAGGGACAAGGCCAGCATGCAGATACCGAAGAACACCCATGGCATTGCTACATCGATTCGTAGTTGAACTGCACCGAGTCCGCCGGCGGCGGGATCAGGCAGGTTGGCCGATATCTTCGTGATAGCGCCAAAGCCGAGAACGAAGACGCCAATCATGGCCAACGGCACATAAAAGCCCGTCAGCACGCATCGGACCAACGTCAACAGAGCGGCTACCGCCGCTGCGACGACCGCAGCAACCGGAAGCCCTTCTGTCAGACGAATCCCGCCTTCCTGAAGGAAATAGAGGGTAACGGCAACAGCGCCGCCGACATATATGCCGCAGCCAATCGCCCCAAAGGCATCAAACACCGACTTCGTTGGCGATGCCGCACTACCAGTTACTTGATTCATCCGAAGTTTGCTCCATAGATGCGACGTCCTCGGCCCCGCGGCTCTCGCTACCGCTTCGGGCCGCCCTCGAACTTGATGAAGAACAGCCCAATGCAGCAGGGTATAAAGCCTACGATAAACATCAGGAAGCCCCCATTGAGCAGTTTCTGCCAGAACACACCGCCGATAAGCAGAACTAGTGTCACTAGCAGGTAGCTGACGACAGCGACACCAACCAGGTTCAACGACTGTAGCGACTTGAGCATGCTGTTTTCATCCCCTGAGGTACATGGATCGTCCGGTGGAAGGCAGAAATTAGGGGCGCAGCGCGACGGCAGCACGCTCGGTTCATTCCTGCGTGACGAGCCGCACCTTGAGGTTTCGGGCGGCACGCCGAATGCGTGAGGCCGCTGCCCTCGCTGTGTCGCCAACCTCTGTCCAGTCCGCGTGCCACCACAGGATTACCTGGGCGGCGGCTGACACGTTATCCGCCCGAATCACGGCAGCGACTTCCGCAACCACGCCCGCCCACCATGCGACGCCTTCGGCGTCGTGGGCCTTCCTGTCGATTGCTGTTCGGTAGATCGCCTTTCCTACCTCGAGGGGGATGTCCATGCCCGTCCTTCGCAGTATTTGGTATGCCCCAATTCCGGTAAACGGACAAAAGCCGGGGGATCTTGAACGACTTCAAACCCACACGTACCGGCAGCGACGAATATCACGCCGAAATCCGCGCGTGACTTGACTATAACAAACAGACACGCGGCTTATCAATACGCGTTATGCGCATTCTATGTACTCACGGCCGCGCCAGTGGCCAAGACCGACGAATGTCGCCCTGGTTGTGCGCCCGCCACCGGGAATCCGTCGTAGAGTTTCCCGTCGAGCAAGCGACCTGCGGCCTTCTTCCCTACGCGCCCCATACAGTGCCTGTCATCAACTATGCCGTCGACAGAATCAGACCAGATCGGGTAACCGACGTCTTCCCAGCGATCGCCCTTCCATTCCATCGTCGCGTATCGTGTGCTCTCCAAACTGTCGTCGATTCGCGCAGCGTTGAAATGATCCCACGGCAACCATTCACCCCACTGCTTGAACAGGAAGGCAATACCGGCGGCTACGGCTTGGTCCCTCAAGCTCCTTACCCAATCCGGATGCGCCGGCCTTGCGTGGGGCCCGCTCTCGCAGCCAACGATCACCCAGTCGACGAAGTCACGCATCGCTGGGTTGTGAATAGGGTCGCTGACGTGACCGGCGCACGTGCCACAGTATCCGGCCTCCATTCGTTCGCCTTGGGCGAATCCGGTTTCACAATGCGGATAGCTCGGGGTCAGGAAGTCACTGATGTCTACTGGCGCTAGTAGTGGCTCCATCGAAAGGAAGCGCACATATGCCGGCACTTCGAGCAGCTTTGGGATGTCGCGATCCGCTTCTGCCTGATTGACAATAGTAGCCCCAACAAAGACGTTTGCAGGGGGATGCCCGCTACGCCATTCATCGACCCACTCGCGCAATGAAACCGCGTCAGCGATAGCGCCGGCGCCGCTGTTCCAAACGTAGTCGCTGGCATCTGCCAGCCGCTTCTTGAAGTTGCCGATGCGCTTTGTTAGCAGGAGCCAATCGAGACTGGGCGTCCGGCGCACCAGGTCAAGCAGATCCACCAGCCATTCGATCGGCACTGCATTGTCTAGCCAATCTGAAAGACTCGCGCTGAACACCCGCTGCCGGCGCCCATGCTCTGCATAGAACTGCGCGTGCTCTCGTTCCCAGCGCAAGGGCTGTTTCCAGTTCTCAGCGGAGGTCCGGTGACGCGGTTGCCTCGTACCGAACTTCACGCCCAGCACGCGAACTGGCGTCGATACCTCCGCGTAGCAATGATCGCAGCCAGGGCTGACAGGCTCGCAACCGAGCCAAAAATGTATGGTCCGTCCACTCGATCTTGCTACCCTTGCTCATGGCTTAACCTTCTCGTCGGGGTCGTACCCAAACTCGCGGCAGATCGCTGCTGACACTGTGCTACCGGTGCTGAAAAGCTGATGCACCAACACCCAGCGTATTTCGCCTCGACGCGGAGCGATCGCCCGCAGATTGCGCATCGCGCGCTCCAGCAAGTCACGTTCTTTGAAGGTATTGTCCGCAAGGGTGATCGTCGCGCTCTCCTGGGCGCGTTGGCGATCGTCAGCACCCGACGGCATGGATACAACTGGCGGCGTCCTCATCACGCCCGGCCGGCCTGCCTTTTCTTCTGGCCACCTGGCAAGGATGCGCTTGAGTTCGCGCGTGGCGGTTGCCCGTTTGCCATCCGAGTTCGATGGCAGTTCCTCCGCCACCGTGCGGTTGCATGCAGCGCAATTCGCCGCGTAGGAGGTAGCTTCGCCGGTACCGCGCCCGCCGGCAGTCGGCATGATCTTGACTGTTTCCTTGCCTCCGCATTCCGGGCAATCGAAGCTCTCAAACGTGGACATGACAGCCTCCATCTCCGCTATCGCGGGAAGCGGCCTCGCCGGCAATGGCCCGAGCGGTGTTGAGCGCGAAAGACAGGGATCTATGCGCACCGGTACTAAGGCGAGTGTCTGAATCGGAGCGAACCAGTTCGATTTCACCGACTATGGCCACCAGACCATTCCCCCTGTGCTCACCCGCCTGTCTCTGCCTTGCGGCACAAGCGTGCTGCAGCTCCTCGCCCAGGTCTTCGGCGTTGTCGGCGTGGTCAGGGTCTCTTGCCGTTTCAGCGGCGGCCAGGTGGCTACGATGCGGCGCCGCAGCTTCTCGGCGCTCAGAGTCGGCAAGCACGCTCCGCACAAACCCCAACAGCTTCTGATTGAACTTCCTTGACCATTCCCTCTGCTGCCGGCGCGGGGAAATGAGACCGTGCATCGCGGCGAAGTCAAGAATCACGGGTTCAGAAAGAGGGGCTGAGTCGTGCGGGCCGGTAGCCAGCTGCTCACAGTACTCTCGTAAGCGGATCTCAAAGGCATCCGACAGATCGGTGTCTCCCTGATGTACCGCGCTGCGGTGTAGCTGCAGTAACTCTCGAAACTTCCTCTCCTTCGAGTCTCCTGCTGCTTCGGCATGTCCGGCGCTGTTGTCAGCCATTTCGACCCCGCGCATTCTTTGTTTCAATGACGGCGCGACCAGCATCGGTCAGGCGAGCACGAACGTGCTGAATAGTCCCCAATGGCGCGTCCGGCTCCCATTCAATCAGACCCGCATCCTCGAGCTTTCCGACCATCACGTAGGTCAAGCCGCCGCGACCGGGAGTCGAGTATGGGCCCGTGAAGAACTGGGCAGAGCGCCGGATCTCGCCCCCACGCCCGATGTGCTCAAGCCAGCCGCGCATGGCCGGCGTCACCTTGACTTCAACTGGCGCAGCGCCTGAAGCAGGCGCCTCCATATCGGGCGCTAGCGGCAGCGCAGCGCTGGGTTGATGAACACCTGTCGCCGCCCCGCGCAGCGCCCACTCTGCCTTTTGAGCGGGGCCCATGGCATGGCCGGGTTGGTCGTCTGGCAGTTCGTCAAGAGCATCAAGCGCATTGGAGAGGGAATCGAAAGATCCTGCATCCACAACGTGACAACGCCGTTGGGCGACCACTTGCTCTTCCGAGTCGTCCATTGCGAGGTAAGCACATCGGGCAACTTCGATCAGCTTGGCAACGACCGGATGACTAGCGAGGCCACCCACGTGCTCGGCGCTTGCAGGGGCCTCATAGACAATTCGCACTATGTTGGCCGCATACTGAATGTTGTTTCGGTAGCTCTGCTCGGCCTGGTCGATCCATGATCCGTCTGCCATGCGCAGTTGGTAGATCGGCTCCGGCGCAATTGCTTGCCGTGAGAATAGATCCGCCATGCCGCCCGACACGCGCTCTCCGCCGTCGATCTCCCTGGATAGCCAACGGGTGTAAGCCTCCCGGCTTTCAGGGCGGTAGTAGCCTTTGCCCGCCACCTCGTTGTAGAGCTTGCGCATGTCGTAAAGCATGGTGCGCTGCGCATCTGCGGGGAGTATGCCAAAGCCGTGATTCAGACATGTTGCCATGCTGGCCAGGAGCGCGACATCTGGTTCGTGGGGGAGTGCCGTTGCGATGCTGACTGCTTCGAGCATGTCGAGAAAGTAGACAAACACGCCGTGCGGATCTTCCTTCCCGTGCGCGTCGTACCGTTTGAAGGTGCGCTTGAGCCCGAGTTCTCCCGCCTGCGCAGTAGGCTCATTCATGGGCAATCGTGCCGTGGGCGCCGCGAAAGGAGCTGCCAGCATCGCCTGCTGAATGATGCCCTCCGCCCAGCTTTCCGACGAATCTGTATGTTCGACAATGGCGTCAATCAATGCCTTCCTGAGATCCGGCGTCGTATCATTGCCCGCTCCGGCCTCTGGCACAGCGCCGGCCAGCGCATCGCGCACGTAGTGGATTACTCGCGAATCGAAAGCAACCGGCAATCGATCGCCAAAGCGTTCGAACTGCCCGGCCACACTGCGCAGCACGCTTTCCAGCTCCAAAACGCGGTCATTTGGTGCTGGAGGCGCACCATCACCGAGCACCGATTCCTCCTGCTGCACGCTGCCCCGCTGGTGGATGTAGAGTTTCGTTCCGGGCGGAGCTTTCTTGGCATCAAGATAGGCGATCGTATATTCCGATGACCCCGGCATGTGGTGCGTTTCTCCTACGGGATCATCCATCGGTTCCGGAAGGTGTAGTGCTGCATCCGGCCATTGGTTCATGTCACGCATTGCCACCTCCCTTATCCTCTGCGGCGATTTCCGCCGTGCCGCGCTTCTCCGGCTTGTAATCGCACCAGCGTTGCCACTCGCCTTCCGGGAGCTCGTTGCCGACCTCTCTTCCTGCCCATTTCTCGAACACTTCCGCTTCCACTATTGGCAACCTTCGCCCTAAGTTGACGGTAGGTCCGTCGTACTGGATTCGCCCAACCGGGCTGACGTACGTAATCACGCGGTCATTAACGAAACCGTTTGAATGGGCCGGACGTTTGCCGCGCCAAACCTGCCCAACAGAGAACTTAGCCACGCTCGCCTCCCTCGGTTGCGGCCGTGTTCTCCGCAACCAAGGCGGCGCGATCGATGTAGATGCCGAACGATTTGCACTGGTGGCCCTCGTTGACTTGATCCAGCAAGCCATTTGTGTAGATGATTTCGTAGTCCCCGCATTCAGGCCCGTCTACGCCGAACTGCACTTCCCCGCACACAAATTCACCTATGCACACAGGCGCGGCTACGCCCGCCTCGCTGCCCTGTTGTTGGCGAGTGGCGATTTCACGCGCAAACGGCAATGCGCTGTCCGGATGAATGCTGTGCGTGCGGCCGATTTCGATCAGATCGTTATCCGTCAGCGTCGCTTGCGCAGCCTGTTGCAGGCCGCGCGCATAACCCTTTTCTTCCTCACGGATCAGCGCCGTAGCATGCTCGCACTGCAGGCGCGCGATCTCGCGATGCAGGTCGGTATCTTCCTCGACGTGCTGGCGCACGAGGGACTCCATTTCGCGATACGTGGTGATGTCGATTTGGCAGGCGGGCTCCTGCGCCATCGACGTGCCGAAGTGCTCTGCAGCTGCAGCGTGGTCGTCAAACTTTTCGTCGCAGTGGAAACAGCGCCACGGCATCAAAGTGCAACCCGCCTGCGCTGCGGGTGCCGGTGAGGCGCAGCCGACTTTCTGTACGCTGACGCCGCCGAGCTCGAATGCGATCGACCATTCCCATGCTTCGCCTTCCCGCAACCACTGCTCTTGCATGTCTTGCAGAGCGTCCTCCAGCGAATTCGTGCCATCGTCATGAGTGTCATCCGCAGACCCGAGCCATTCCGAGACCAGGAAATCGCGCACACCATCCATACCGACGACGATAGCCGCCGCAGGTAGATCGGTTTCGCCCCACGCTTTGCACAGGTACGTATCGCCGGCGGGCCCGCCCGCTGATGCGGCGGTCGCGGCGTACTTCGCCAGCATGTCCAGCACGAATGCAGCGACCATCGGCTTTCCGATCCGTTGCTGCTGGCTGTAGGTTGCCCATGCCTGCGCAATCTCGGCCTCCGTTGGCGCTGGTACGGCGGGCGCCGCGTCAATGCGCGCCACCACCGGCGCGATCTGAGCATTCTCAGCCGTCTGCGCGGCAGTGGCGTCTTTGGTGTCAGTCATTTCGGTCCTTGGGTCATTTCGAATCCTGCAGATCAGGCTGGGAGCTGCTGCGGCGTGACATCGATCGGCGCAACTATGTGCAAAAGGCGCTCGCTGATGTCTGCGAGAGTGGTGGCCATGTGCTGGTTGCCTCCCAGGTTCGCTGCTGCGTCGGCTTCCATTGCGATCTGTAAAATGCGATCGCGTAGGGGGCGATCCATCGAGACCGCGGCCGGGACGTACTCTGGAAGCGGCGAGTGCTTCGGCTTTGCAGCCTGCTTCGCGCGAATCTTCTCGACGATGGTCCAGATCCTGGCGAGTTCAGTTTCGCCTGCCAGGTGCATGTCCGCGCCGCTTGCGAGGCACAGAGCAGCGAGAGTCACCATCACACCCCCGATCTCCTGTTTCAGTTCACCGGGCGGGCGGCCGAACGTGTAGTCGACCAGCTGATGGGCTTCGCTGCATGTCATGCCGTTGGCTTGTACGAGCTCGGTTGCCTCTTCATAGAAGCGATGGTTGCGCTCTGCGCGATCCGCGGCGATCTTCGCGCCGAAGCACTCGAGCATCCAGGGCTGAACGCGCCATTGGAATGGTGCAAGACGAATCGAGGCACCGAATGCGGCGACAAGCTCGGATAGCTCGGCGTATTCGTTAAGGAGCCTGACGATCATGCCGTGCCCGCCACCAAACCCGCTTCCGGAGTACGCCTTTGCCCAGTAGAGAATTGTCTCGACCGGTTGCCCATCCCAAACGACCGGCGGCGGAGCTGCGGAGACAAACCCAGCCCGGAAGGCCCTGCGATTACCCGCCGTCGGCTTGAGGCCTGATGCCTTGAAGGCCTGGAGCATGGCATCCCCTCCGCGTGGCGCCGGCTCTGGGGACTCGGCGCGGATCTTCGCGGCGATGATCTTTGCCGCGCTTCGAAAGAGGTGGTTGCGACTTTGGGAGCAGGTGCCTTCTGCGATGTCCGCCGCTCGTGTCAGGCCGGCGGCATACACACCCGTCCCGCAGTGCGGGCATCCCAAATGATCTCGCTCTTTCGCTTCCGTGGCATCTACTGGCGCTGGACATCCGCCATGCGGTACCGCCATGTTGGCGTCTGCAAGCAACTTCTTGATGCGCTCAACGTTCCCCCGGTTCTCGTCAGAACGCGCACGCATGCGACCGCGGGCGTTCTCGTCCGGCTCATCGGCACGCATATCATCCCAAGCTGATGCACTCGACTCCAGAATCCGTATCACCTGTTCGGCGAACGTCGACCGCTCCTGAGGGGCGTCGTCACGTCCAGAAAGCTGCGCCAGTTCGGGCGGTTCGACCCCCAGGAACACGGCTTCCGGGGCGTTTGGCCAATCGACCCGAATGGTCTCGAACTCACCCTGCTGCCAGCAGCGCAAGAACGTGATCCCTTCTTCGGCGGTGACAGCATATGCGATGGCTGCGATCGCCGCCGACGATCCGTTGGTACGCGCCATATGTGCTTGTGTCATGCTGATACCTCCTCGCCCTGTGTCGCAGTGGACTTGCCATAGAGGCCATTGAAAGCGTCGACATCACCGCGAGCGACATAGACGCTCCTGTCGCCAAACACGAAGGTTGCGCCTCCGTACTTCGCACCGGGGAAGAGAAACTCCGCAAGACAACGCATTCCACCGCCAGGCTCGGTGGGTTCCAGCGTGGAACCGCAGATGTGGACCCGCTTGATCGTTGCCTGGGGGTATTTCGCTAGCACGAGCTCGATCAGTGCTGATTCTGCGGCGGCACGGCCGCGGAACCACGCCCGGTGCTCCCCCTGACACGTTCGCGAGCAGTAGGCGCGTTGTCCCTCCGTGACAATCTCGAAGTCATCGGGATCGAGGTCCTCGTCGGCCAGTGCATCGAACATGTGCTGGCTCACCTCGCGCTCGCAGTGGCTGCATTGGATGGTCCAGCCGTTCTCGATCAGGGCAGAAGCCGGCACCGGGCCCGGAGCGTACTGGTCGAACTTCGGTGAACGCTTGCAGTGCTCCACCGACTCGAAGTCCGTACCCATTTCTGCGGCGCCCTCCCGCCGAGCAACGACATTGGTGCTCGCAAAGCGAATCGCCCAGCCATCGTCACCGTCGTGGACCTCGAACGCGAGAAGTTTCTGTGGGACATCTTCCTGAATGGTGGTCATCTTCAAGCCTCCGGTGAATTCGCTGCGGTGTCCGGGCCCAGTGCGGCCCGCTTTGTGTTCGGTGACTCAAGCGAGAGGCAAACCCAGCCCGGGAAAAGGCCGTATCCCGTCAGCACGTGCGAGACGACTCGCCAGATCTCCTGCCCTGTGAAGAGCACCGGTGCTCCGGTCTGCATTTCCGCAGCGGAGTAGACGGTCTCCTTGAGGAGCAGTACGTCACCTAGCCTGTAATCGCGGTCGTCGAACCGGATCTCATGCGTCTTCCGCCCGTCCGCAACGGCGTTGAAGACTTCACTGTCACATTTCAGGGAGTGTTGGATGGGGCCTCGGGGTTGGGTCCGCGCTCGCTCGAGGGCATCGGCGGCTTCACGGTCCGACCAGCTGCCCGTCAGGACCCCGTGCCAGTTAAAGCAGGCCCCGGACGTCGCGATGACATGGTGGAGGCGCTTATCGAGCGGGATGTCAGGCTGTTGCGCCTTGCCGGCGAGGTATCCGAGGAGCGCATACCAGTCCTCGTTGGACTTGGCCATGTCGTGCGCTGGCCCCCAACGCACCCGCTGGTGCATTGCCTCGTTGTACGACGCGTGCACAAAGTGCGCCACTTCCGGCGTGTTGATTCGACGAAACGCGGCGGCGTCAGCGGCATCCTTGGCGGAGTTCTCGACCAAGGCTCGTGCCCCAGCCAGTTCTTCCGCCAGGGCCATCACCGTGCTTTGCCACTCGGGCGGGAGATTGACGGCATCGCGCCTGGTCGCATCCAGATCCACTGGACCCTGCACCGGCGCCGCCTGTTGACCATTCTTCGCTACATTACACGTATGCATACGCTGAAAGGGGAATCAGTTAGCGGACTTCGGTAGTTTATCGGACTGTGTGGCTTGTCAGAATCCAATGGCGGACCGAAGGCTCTCGAAGAACGACACCCGTGATTCCTCTCGAACAAGGTACCTGCCGATAGCGATATCGTATGGTTCCACAAGCATGGCCTCGAGCGCCAAAACGTCTCGCTCCAGATTCGCTCGATGGCACGCGTTCCCCGCCAACGCATCCGGAATGTTGTGCGCCGCATCGGCGACCATGAACAAGTGCTCTCGGCCCAACTCGTTCAGGTCTCGCGTGGAGAAGTGGCGGAGCCGGCAGAATGCCTGGTGCAAGGCCTCGCACGCACGCTTTTCGATCTCGGTCATCACGATGCCGGCTTCATGGGTTGCTGAGCGAGCTCGAAACTGATCGGACGGTGAGGTGCCGCTTCGCGATGTGCCATTTCCATCATTCTCACTGCTCTCCTGGTATGTGAGCCCCGGCGATCACCGACACTCAGTTCAACTGTCGCAGCTGCTGCCCCGGCACCACCTTGAATGCGGCGCCATACGAAAGGGCTGTTCTGATCGCCAACAAGAGGGCCGCATCAGGCATTTCCGCCTGCAGTACCAGGACCGCTTCGCCGGACTCAAATTGCTCCCTGAGCACGTCTTGAATGTCTATTTCTCTCTTTGGCATTTCAGGTTGCGTAGCCGCAAGTCGCATGCTCGACCCGCCAGCCCGTCTTGTTGTCTTGGATGGTCCGTCTGAGAACCAACTCGCATCTTTTGAATCCGTCGCCGTGCTCGGCGCTAACGTAGGCCTTGCTACCGGCTATCCGGACACTTTGCTTGATTGCGACCGGGTCGGTGCCGGTCACATCGCTGATATAGGCCTGTGCCACCTCGCGTGCGGCGGATTCCGCCCCGAAATCAGGAAGTTCGATGCAGCCCGAAACGCCAAAGGCTGCCAGAGCGGCAACCAGGATATTGACCATGCTTGAGCACCCTCCGGTGAGACCCTCAGCCTAAGCGCCGCCCCTGGTGATCACTTCTTGCCGACGACGCTGGATAGAATCGTATCAGCAATGCTTCCCGCGACCGCCCCGGCTTCCTTCACAGCAGAGATCGCCTTTTGCTCCAGGTTGAACTGGCGCGTCAATGCTGTCACTTCACATCGCACCAGATCGCGCTTCATGGCACGCACTTTGTTTGCGTAGCTTTCGGCAAAGATCGACTTGGACCAGTCCCAGTCAATGGCGCCCGGAGCGGCTTCCCACGGAGAGCTCTTCCCGGTGATGCGGTTGGACTCACCATTGAATGCGTCGACGGCCGCACCGACCAGAACCTCAAGGCCTAGTACGCCTGGGCCAAGTGCAATCTTCTCTCCGGTCGTAAGGCTCCTCCTGTCTGCACGGAGGTTCCCGTCAATCTCCGACTGCGTCGGCGGGTCGCCAAAAATGTTGATCTCGCTGGTCATCTTCTTCCACTCAGATGGTTAGGCGTGAGAGGTTGCGCTTTGAATGGCGATGCCGAGGTCGCGAATGCGGTTCAGCAGGGCCACAGGAACACGGATGGTTTCACATCCATGCGACTCGGTCGTCGTCCATTCCTTGCTGTCCGCATACTGCTTGCGCGACTGTGCCGCGAAGTCCACGACAGTATTGATGAGGTCAGCAGTTTCGTTGTCGATGTGCGTTGCCATTGCGCGATTACTTACGTGTCGATTGTGTGTACTTGGACTACAGTCGTTGTTGGTTTGCCTCACGCGGGTCACGCACCGCAACCTTGCAGCGACTTGCTCTTCCGTCTTTTCGCTTGTTTAGCAGCATGCATTTCAGCGGCTGCCGAGCACCATCAAGTAGGAGAGGAGAATTCCGAACATCGGC
The DNA here is from genome assembly GCF_005503625.1 of Cupriavidus sp. 2SB. GTDB lineage: Bacteria > Pseudomonadota > Gammaproteobacteria > Burkholderiales > Burkholderiaceae > Cupriavidus. The sequence goes on from NZ_SCMX01000049.1 coordinate 45,274, forward strand.
AGGACCATCAGAATGTCGCGCTCAATATCGCAAGTCCCGGACGTCCTCGACCAAATTCTGGCGTCGGCGATAAATGGCAACACGAGGGCGGCTAGTCCAAGAACTTCAGATCGAAACTGTGGCTGCATCGCGCTCGAGAGCATCAGTACCAAGCATGTCACCAGCGCGGTGAGGTTGATCGCAATCGCAGCAAGGATCAGTAAAGTCCACGCTCGAAATCGCATGGCCAAGTAGAACATAGCCGTTAGACCGACAGCCAGGAGAAACCACGCCCTTCCGTCGTACCAAGCAGGGATCAGCTGCGGCCATTCGGCTGGCGACGCGAGCACCAGATGTAGCCACGGGAATGCCAACGCTGCTGCAATCGCCAACCCAACCATCTGCGCTTTGAAAGTGCCGAGTTTCAATGCAAGGAACTTAAACGCTCTTTCCCCACCGAGAAGGCAGACTTCGAAGATCACTTGGATCACTGCTATGCAAGCGAGGGGCCAAACTTGATAGAGCAAATCCATGATGTCTTTAGATGGGTACAGCAACTTGATTGATTACGAGCAGGCCAGACGGAGCACGGCTCAACGTGTGAGCAGGGTGCCAACAATCGCCGCGCCTACCGCACCGGTGAAGCTAAGTGGCTTGTCTTTCGGAATCGCGCCAACGCCGGTTGCAATGTGATGCAGTAACTCGTTCTGCTCGCGAAGCATGCCTACTTGCATGGCCATGAGCCTGTCTTGTGGAGACGGCTCCAGGATGCCGACCGCCTCACAGATGCGCTTGATGCCTTCCTCGTACGCCGTTTGTTTTGCCGACTTGTTCAACTCTTCGAGAAAGTCGAGCATCTGCCCTCGTGTCGGGTTCGTCCGCATAAACGCAGACAACCGGGCAGTCAACGCTAGTGACCTATCGCAAAGCTCTCGCGCTCGTGCAATTTGGTCCGGCCCGGCCGGTTTGCTTGCTAGTTCTTGTAGGCTCATGTCACGTCAGGATGAAAGTGTGGATGCGCAGTGCCGAGGGTCATTACAACGCTTGCCACGATGACCGCAAACGCGAGCAGTACAACTGAATTTCGGCGATAGAACTCCGGAGCGTACTTTTTCATGGTTTGCTGCGCTAATTAGATCGCGCGTCACAGGGCCGCGATCCCCTCTTCTGCCATGCTCGCACGCACCTTGTTCAACTCCAGTTTCACAGTAGCCAGATACGAGCGCAGTTCCGGTACCGGAATGACACTCCCTTCAGTAAGCTTGCGTTGCAGGCTCTCGATCCTGGCGAGGCAGGCATATTCCCTGTGGCGAAGCTCAGCCTCCTTGGTAGCGAACTGGGGAGGCTTCGGGCGTCCCGTCTCTGCACTCATCGTCATGCTCCAGGACAATCGAATAATAACACGTATGTATAATACGCGAGCGGTAAATGTTGTCAAGCCGAGAAGATTCACTCAGGCTGAGGCGCTCCGCCGGCGGGCACTGCTCCTGCTCGGCCGAGGGGCATTCGGATGCAGATCCGCATCTTCCTTCTGAATTACCACCATGCCCTTGTCGACGAACGTGTTGATCTCGGAGAACATCCGCCTCTGCACCATGCGAGAAAGGCCGATGCCGCCATCGACACCCAGGCCATCCTGCCACTGGCGGTCCGCGTCGACCGCAACCGCCCATTCGCGCAGCACTGCGCGAGCTGCCGGAACAGTGCCGCGGATCTTCGCAAAGATCTCGAAGAGGTCTGGGTCCACGGAAACCGAGCTGCGCTTCTTGCGCCCGTCGACTTCGCGGGTGTACTTGATGCGGATGAAATCGTCTTTGGCCATGGCCCGCTCCCTTGCGCGGTCTCTTCTGGATTCTGGTGGTTGACCGGCCGCCGTCAGGCACCGGCCAGAGCGGGCTCTTCCGCCTGCGCCGTCTGCGGCAGAGCGGCGACCAAGGCAGTGAGCTCACCCAGCTTGGCGAGGACCTCGTCACGAGTATTGCCCGCCATCAGCAAACCCGTGTAGTTCCCTGCTCGTCCGAACTCGAGCAAAACGGCACCGGTTTCCTGTTGCACCACGTCGATGGTGACTCCGTTGGACATACTGACTTGTCCTGCATGCATGAGGATCTCCTGTTTGTTAGGTAAAGGAAGCCACGGCACGCAACTCGGCCAGGGCGACCTTCCGATTCGTGCCGATTCCGAGATAGATCTCTCGGAACGCGACGTACGAGAAGGCGGAAAGGAAAGCGAAGACTACCGGCGCCGCGATCGGCGCGAACGCGACCGTCAGGGCGAGAAGTCCAAAGGCAACCAGGTAGAAGCCAAAGATGGCGCCGATGTTCATGCGCGGCAGCCCCGCTCGACCGGTTCGGTAGGCCTGACGCCAGTTGACGCCAAAGAAGCTGATCAGGTGGTACTGGAAGGTCGACGCCACCAGCGGCATGATGAAGCAGCACAGGAACATCAGCATTCCTGCGATCGGCAGAACGAACATTTCGTTGATCGCGGTGAACGTGTCGGTGGCGCTCCAGATCGACTGCAGGCCCGGGTTGTGGAATGGACGCAAGGCGGCCGTGATGTTGCCGAGCAGCAGCGCCGGCAGCGCGTTCAGTACGGCCACCGTGAGTACGACAACTCCCGCGTAGCGCAGTGTCACGCCAAACCCGCCCATTACCACGCCCACCATCTCACCGATCGTGCGTTCCGATGTGTCGTCAACAAGTGCAGCGACGCGAATGCCAAAGAGGAACGCCATCGAAGACAACACGGTGGCCAGCACGACGGATGTCCGGACCAGGCTGGCGGCGATGCAGAACACAGCCATCAGCGCCACCCAGGCGATGAAGCCGCGACGAATCAGGTCCCCGGCCTGTCGTGCCCATCGCAGAACGGCAATCGCCGGCACTGGCTTCGGCGAAAGATTGTGGTTCATCGTCCGGCCTCCACGGCTGCCGCGGCCTGTACGGCGCCCTGCTTTTCCCCGTCTCGGGAGAGCGCCACGATCTCCGCATTGCCGAAGCCCATTTCAAACAGGCTTGCGTAGGACGCCGGCCGGCATACCAGATCCGTGCGAGCGAGAACGGCGCTCACCGCACTCACGATCGCCTCGGTGACCTGGTGAAGCGCGTTGCCCGAATCCTCCTTTGCCCGGTAGATGGTGACGCGGTCATCGTCGATTTTGTGGCCCAGCTTGACCAAACCCGTTAGAACAGCTTTGCGCAGCGCGGTGCCGTTCGGATCGGCACACGCGGCCTCGGTCGTGGCCACGCCGTCCTCGCTGCAAGCTTCTGTCGGCGGAGCGTCCGCTGCGGCGCTACCGATCGACGCGCGGCGCTCTTCGATCTCCCTCACGGCAATGTCCGGAGCGGCGACCATGGCCATGCGGGCCAGCTCGCGGGCGAGCTCCGCCGGCGTGTAACGGTGGATGCCGGCCAGCACGCGGTCCATGCGCTCACGGAAATACAGGGCGTCGATGCGTGGGCGTTCGGTCGTGGTGTGCGGCATGCTTCGTTCTCCGTTGATCTCGCAGAATTGGGTACGGGCGATCATTGCTGGTTGTCTGCTGACGATCCAGTTGCTCGCCGAGTGAGTTCGGCCTCAAGCCGGGCGATCTGGCCGCGCAGGATGGCGCGGCCTTCTGCAGCGCGGCTGTGATCGCGCTGACGGCCGGCTGCCCCACGGCCGCCCAGGGTGGTCGGGTCTACACGAGCAACCGATGCGGCGACCGATCTGCTCACCTTCCGCGACAAGGCGCGAATCCGTCGATGGATTCGCGCCGCCGGCGCAGTGCGCAGGTTCCATGCCGCCACCTCAGTGACAACGCATCTCGCATCCGCTGCATTCGTGCCGAAGAGCGTGAGCTCGAACGCGAGCCCGGCATCTCGCGCGGCCCGCTGCATGGCATTCAGGTCTTTGTGGTCGGCCTCGAATCGAGCACCGAGAATCCCCTTTGCCAGCTCGATCGCCGCCGGGTCAGGCTCGACAGGGTAGGCCGCGCTCCACGATTCGCCTCGGCGCCCTGCGGTCTCGTCGCTTGGCAAATCCAATGACAGCAGCCGTTGCGCCTTCCGCGCCGTGCGGCTCGATGGCTCGTGATCAAGCTTTTCCATCGAATCCCCCCAAACCCGTGCCGACTTGACCAAACGTCGAATCCAGATGTGCCATCGTCAGAGCTGGGCGCCGAGCCACGCAGCGGACGTGACCGCCACGACTGGATTCGGTCGCGGGAAAGCGCCCTTCTGTTCGGTGACACCCGACTTGCGCTCTGCCACGGCAGGCACCTGGGCGAAGAACTTCAGGCGAGCAACGAACTCTTCCTCGCTGCCCACCACCAGGCCATCCAGCTCGTGGAGCCCCTTGTCGCGCCCGGCATCGGTGAGCTCTAGTTTCGCAGGCCACGCCTTCATGCGGTCGTACTGGCGATCGCCGCCATATGCTTCGTTGAGGTGACCGGCAAACCATGCATCCCAGTGCACCGGGCGAACCTTGAGCAGTTCACGCCCGTACATGGGTCCGTCTTTCGACTCCCATACGTCCGGACCGTAGTAGCGACTGCCGGGGCCGATCTCGGTATCGGGTGCCGTCGAATCGCCGACGTAGCAGAAGCCCTGCATGCTGACCTTCGGATTGAAGTACCAGCCGCCGCCGAGACGAACGCACTTCAGGCCGCGGTGTGTATGAAGTTCAATGGAGCTCATGATTCTTGGTTTCTTGACCAAACGTCAAAATCAGATTGCGACGCGCGCAGTGGCTTGAGCCCCTGCCCCGTGTGCGTCCTGTGACGCCGCTGCCTGGGTGCGGTCACACGAAGCGAGCGCGGCCAGCGAGTGGGAGTCGATCTCTGCGCCGGCCGGCACGATGGAACGGATCTCTTCGTTCGCCCGCAGGAGCATCGCAACCCAGGTGCCGGTCGGAATGGACACCCGGGGGATGACACGCATCTCCGGAGCGCAGAACACCGCGCTGCCATTGGCGCTATCGAACGTCCAGCGGATGGGGACTGTGCAGCGGGACATGAGCCGCGCAAAGATCGCGGCCGTCGGGACGCCCTCTCGTGCGCCGCAGCAGCGCACGAGAATCGCCCAGACTTCTTTCGCCTGCTGCTCGGTGAGTGCTCGGACCTTGTTCATCATCATCCCAATTCTCCGAAACTTGACCAATCCAACGACATGAGACGTGCCGCCTTCAGGAGCCACGACGGCTATGGCGGCGCCACGCAGGGGCCGCACCCAGCCATCCGTCCTGGGCAACCATCACGCCGCCACCGCCACCCGCAGACGGCTGACTACCTCCGGGCTACCCAGGAAGAGCGACTCGGCCAGCAGACCCTTCCGGATCATCTCGACGATCACATCCGCCATTATCTCGCGGCTCACGCCAACCTCTTGCGCCAGCCGCGGAACGTGAAGGAGGCCTTGCCGGAGGATCGCCAGTTCCACCGATTTCTCGATGTCAGTGCCAGCACCAACCGGCACTTGCGCCAGCGCGACCATCGGGGCATCTTGTTCACGCGTGGCATTTTCCGCTACATCACACGTATACACAACAGGCACGTAATCAAAACCCGGAATCTGGCCAAGCTGCTCCCCCACTTGTTCGGTGCTCCTCTCGCCCGGGGTTGGCTGAGCTTCAGGCACGCGATCCCCTAGGATCGCGATGATGTCCTGCATCTGGGCGTTGAGCTCGATAACGTCCTCGGCGCGGGTGAGGGCCACGAACAGCAGGTGCAGTTCCTGGACCAGTTCGGGCGTATCCAGAGTCAGCAGCTCGCCATTTGCCGTGACGAAGTCTTCGAAGTCGTCGAGCAGCAGTACCTGGCTGAATTCGAGACCCTTCGCACGATGGGCCGTCGAGAGCAGAACGTCAGCGTGCTCTGCTTGTTCCACTGCCTCCGCCTTGATCCTCTCGACCAGCGATGGGATCGCGCTGCGGTACTCCTTCACCACACCGATCAGGGAGAGAATTTCCTTGTCGTCAACGCCCGTCGCGTACTCCTCGAGCTTCTCCAGCGAACCAAAGGTCTTGAGCAGCTGGTCCTTGACGGCGGCCGGCTGGCCGCTCATCAGGCTCCAAACGTCCACCAACTTGTCAAATGGGTAATTACTGAGCCCACCGACAAAGTGCAGTCGCTTGTTGCCCAGCATGGCGACAGCCTTGTCGAACAGCTTGGCGTTCGTGCGGCCGATGACCGCGTACGGCTTGGACACGTCGACCGTGTAGCCAGTCGGCCGATCCGGGAAGGCACTGTGCACAGGTCGCTCTTCGCCGCGGAACGCGGAGAGGAGCATCGTGGCCAGCCGGGCAATGCCAGGGCCGAAGCGATGGCTCTGGGTGAGGTAGACCGTTTCATCCGGTTGGATCATGTCCATGGCATTGACGGCACCCCGGAATGCAAAGATCGCCTGATACCGGTCGCCGACGATCACCACAGGGCAATTCTGGGCAAGAACGATCGAGGTCGTGACCGGGTTGGCGTCCTGACCTTCGTCGAACAAGATGCGATCGTAGCGACGCGACAGGTCCGGCTTCGAAAGCTGGAACAGCTTGAGATAGCCGTCATGGGGCATGGGAACGTTCTTGCGGCCGAGATCCCGCATGGCCTCCCAAGCGAGCCTGCCCCACTTCAGGGTCTCGGCGACATCTGCCTCGGCGATCGTGTCCGGCACATGGTGCGGTTCGAAGTCGGTATCCGCGGAGAAGAGAAAGCTCGTGACAGTGGTCACCAGGATACTGGCAAAGCCGATCTCGATGCCGAAGGCGCGGGCGAAGTCGCTCGGGCGCAGGTCGCCCAGCTTACCGGCGTCCTTGAAGCGACGGCCGAACGACCACGCAAGGGAATGAGTGGTGCGGCATTCGACGTTCTGGGGGAACTTGCCCTCGGCTTCGGTCTGGAGAGACTTCGTGTAGGTGAGGTACAGGATGCGCTCCGAGGGACGCACCAGTGCGTACTCCCTCAGGGTGAACGTCTTGCCGGCACCCGGGCAGGCCTGGACCACCAGGCGACGGACGGCGCTGTTGATCGCGGTAAGTTGTTCGTGCGTAGCCTTGCTCATCTCTACCCCTTTCATCCTCTCCAGTTTCGCCGCGCTTAGTCGTTGCTGCTGTCTTGACCGTTGAACCCCCAGACATCCTGCCTTGCATCGCCGATGCGATTCTTTTCGAAGGTCGGATCTTCCGGGGTGGTGTCGGGCACGTCCACGTGACCGCTCATGAACAGCGGGGACAGCATCAGTGCGGCGCACACGTACAGGGTCCACTTCAGCCAAGCGAGGTCGCGCAGCACGGGCGCCAGCACGATCGCCGTTGCCACCAGGACGAGACCCCCAATCATCAGACCAACCTTCACCTTCGTACGCATCTCAGACCCCTTCATGTGTGGCCAACCATTTATACCCATCATACGCACAGTACTTAAATCAATCAAGCAGATTATGCATACGTGTTACACATGGGTATAGCAACACCAACATACACCGCACCCAGACCAGCGAAACAGATACGGCCAAGCATTTACTCACCGGCGCCGGTCATAGAACCCGGTAGCAGGGGCAACCATTTACCCACAGGGGAGCGCCCAAGAGAAGCCCTCCGGCCAAACATTTACCCCGGGGCAACACCCCAGCCCGGCTTCGCCGGGCGTCGCCCCCACGGCGCCGGCGGCTACGGCACCAGGTACGCCAGCCC
>NZ_SCMX01000004.1 GCF_005503625.1 Cupriavidus sp. 2SB
CTCCCCCGCCCCTCTCCCGCGAAGCGGGAGAGGGGAGAAAACAGTCAGGAGATTGTCGAGGCATCACCCCGCCGTGATCCCCGCCGTCTTGATCACCTTCCCCCACTTCTCGATCTCCGCATGGAGCCGCTTGCGCATCTGCTCCTGCGTCCCCGCATCAGCCTCAGCCCCCGCCTGCAGCAGCTTCTGCTTCACACTCGGGTCATTCATCGCCACGTTGAAATCCGCATTGATCTTGTCGAGCACGGCTTTGGGCGTCTGGGCCGGGGCGAACAACGCTGCCCACGAATACGCTTCGTAACCCGGCAATCCCGATTCGGCCACGGTCGGCACATCGGGCAGCATGCCCGAACGCTTGCGGCTGGCCACGCCCAATACCTTGATACGTCCCGTCTTGATGTGTTGCAGCGCAGTCGGCGCATCGCTGAACATCAACTGTACCTGTCCACCGAGCAGGTCATTCATCGCCGGGCCACTGCCCTTGTAGGGCACGTGCTGCAACTTCGTGCCCGCTTCCATGTTGAACAGTTCGCCCGCCAGATGCGTGCCGCCACCGTTGCCCGACGAGCCATATGAGAGCGTACGGCCGGGCTGCTTCGCGTACGCAATCAGTTCCTTGATGTTGTTGGCAGGCACGGACGGATGCGCGACCACGAACACCGGGAACATCGCCGCGAAGCTCACCGGCGCGAAGTCCTTCTCGATGTCGTACGGCAGCTTGCCCATCAGCGATGGATTCACCGCGTGGTGAATCGAGCCGAGGAACAGCGTGTAGCCATCGGGCGCCTCTTTGGATGCGATGGTGGCGCCGATCGTGCCGCCCGCGCCCGCGCGATTGTCGATGACGAGCGGCTGCTTCCAGATCTCGCCGAGCCGCTGGCTGAAGATGCGCGCGGTACTGTCCACCGGACCGCCGGGCGGAAACGGCACGATCAGCCGCACCGGCTTGGCCGGCCATGGATCGCTGGCCAGCACCGATAGCGGATGCGTGGCGGCTGCCAGCGCGCCAGCAGCCATGAGCCGCCTGCGCATAGGGGAAATGATCATGCCTTGTCTCCTTGGGTCTGCATCGAACCGGCCTGCTCCCGCAGCACACGCTTGAGGATCTTGCCGTTGTTATTGGTAGGCAGTTCTGCCAGCGCGATGATTCGCGCGGGGCGTTTGTAAGGGGCCAGCCGGCTGCGCAGATGATCCTTGAGCGCGGCAAGTTCCAGCGGGCAGCCAGGACGCAGTTCCACGAACGCGACGATTTCCTCGTTGCCGTCGCCCTCGGGCGTGCCGACCACCGCCGAGCGCTGAATGCTTGGATGGGTGTTCAATGCCGTTTCCACTTCTGCGGGATACACGTTGAAGCCCGAGCGGATGATCATTTCCTTGAGGCGACCCACCACGAAGACCGCGCCATCGGCGTGCATCTCGCCCAGGTCGCCGCTCGCATACCAGCCGCCTTCGCGCATCACGGCAGCGGTGGCTTCCGGATCGCGGAAATAGCCAGGCATCAGCCCCCTGCCCCGCAGCCAGAGTTCGCCGCGCTCGCCCAGCGGCAGCGGCTTGCCAGTCGTGGCGTCGGTGACCTGCACCTCGGCTTCGGCTACCGCATAGCCCGCGCTGGTATCGGCACGCCGTTCGTCGATGCGCGTGACATGGACCGATCCCGCGTACTCGGAGAGTCCATAGCCATGGTGCAGCGTCAGCCCGAACATCGCTTCCACGCGTTGCTTCAGCGCGAGGTCGAGCGGCCCTGCACCCGTGTAGATGTAGCGCAGCGACGGCGCTACAGGTTGCGTGATGCCTTGCTGTTGCAGATAGGCCAGCAGCCGCGAGAACAGCGTCGGCGGCCCCTGCAGTTGCGACACGCCGTGGTGCGCCAGCGCATCGAGCAGATCCTCGGGATCGAACTGCGGACGCATGACAAGCTGCGATCCGGCCAGCAGCGAACTCAGCAGCACCGTGCCAAGGCCAAAGATATGCGTCATCGGCACGAACGCGTAGCTGCGGTCTGCCGGACGCATCTCCCGTGCGTCGCGCGTCACGCGTGCAAAGTGGATCAGCGCGTCGTGCGTCAGCATCACGCCCTTCGGCTCACCCGTGGTGCCCGAGGTGAAGATCAGCGCGGCTACCTCGTCGCGCAACGGTTCGGGCTCCGTCACGGCGTCCGCGCGCACCGCCGAGCGCACCATGCCCGGGAGCGCGGACGGCACGGCATCGAAGCGTGCCCCGTGCGCTGCGGCGGCCTGCGATGCCGATGCGGTGAAGTACACCACGCGGGCATCGGCGCGCGCCGCAAAGGCATCGATCTCGCCCGGCGCCATGCGTGCGTTGACGCCGCAAGACCATGCGCCCACGCGGCTGCAAGCCATGATCAGCGCCGCATGCTCGGGACAGTTCTCCGCCACCACCATGACGCGGTCACCGGGGCGGACATCGAGCGCCCGCAGTTCTACCTCGGCCACATAGGTCAGCGCTCCAAGCTGGGCAAACGTCACCTGAGTGCCATCCGGCAGGTGGATGAACGGTTGATCGGGTGCCTCGTTCAACCAGTAATCGAGCAGGTGATGAATTCGCGTAGTCACTGCTGGCCGTCCTTTGCAATGCGGGAAGTGGTGCGCGCAGCATGAGCGCAAAGCCGTCGGGGCGCCATTCGTAAATGGCAAGGCCCGCCTTTGCCTCGCTGAAACCGCGCTGCAGTACGCGCGGGCGCAGGCTGGCAGCGCATTCCGCATAGATAAAGACCGGATTCGGCAAACCTGAACCAGAGCGACCGACACCCCCCTAGAATCGGTGGCATTGAGGAGACAACCCATGGACCTGCGTTTTTCCAAAGAAGAAGAATCCTTCCGCCAGGAAGTCCGTGCCTTCGTGCAGGCCAGCCTGCCCGCCGACATCCGCGACAAGGTGCTGGGCCACCGCCGCGTGGAGAAAGACGACTACGTGCGCTGGCACCGCATCCTGCACGCACAGGGCTGGGGCGCGCCCACCTGGCCGAAGGAATGGGGCGGCACCGGCTGGAACGCGCTGCAACGCCTGATCTTCGAGATCGAAACCCTGCAGGCCGGCGCACCGCGCATGCTGCCGTTCGGCCTGACCATGATCGGTCCGGTCCTGATGAAGTACGCCAGCCAGGCGCACAAGGAACGATTCCTGCCGCGCATCCCCATGGTCGATGAGTTCTGGTGTCAGGGTTATTCCGAACCCGGCGCGGGTTCGGACCTGGCGTCGCTGCGAACCAGCGCGGTGCGGCGCGGCGACAAGTACATCGTCAATGGCCAGAAAACCTGGACCACGATGGCGCACTTTGCCGACTGGATCTTCTGCCTCGTGCGCACCGATCCGGAAGCCAAGGCGCAAGAAGGCATCTCGATGCTGCTGATCGACATGAAGTCGCCCGGCGTGACGGTGCGGCCCATCAAGACGCTTGATGGTGGCCACGATGTCAACGAGACGTGGTTCGAAGAGGTGGAAGTGCCCGTGGAGAACCTGCTGGGCGAGGAAAACCGCGGATGGACCTATGCCAAGTACCTGCTCGGCCATGAACGCACCGGCATCGCAGGCATCGGCCATTGCTACCGCGAATTGCGCCAGTTGAAGCACTACGCGTCCGAAGCCACCGATGGCCGTGGCCGTCCGCTGATCGAAGAGCCGCGCATGCGCGATCGCATTGCACGTGTGGAGATGGACCTGCTGGCGCTGGAGATGCTGCTGTTGCGCGTGGCCACACAGGCCGCCGGCACGCCGGGACCGGAAGCATCGCTTGTGAAGATTCGCGGCTCGGAGTTGCAGCAGGATATCGCCATGCTGCAGATGGAAGTGGCCGGCCCGAACGGCTGGCCCTACTCGCCCGATTGGCTGGAACCCGGCGCACCGAATCCATCGAGCGGCCCGGACTGGGCACCGCCTGCTGCATCCACCTACTTCGACATGCGCAAGACCACGATCTACGGCGGTTCCACCGAAGTACAGAAAAACATCATCTCCAAGATGATCATCGGTTTCTAAGCGCGCATCTCAGCAAGGACGACGACATGGATTTCACCTACAGCGAAGAACAGCAGATGCTGACCGACAGCCTGCGCCGCTTTGTCGCCTCGGCATATACCTTCGAGGCACGGCGCCGCAATGCGCGCGAGAACGGCAGCTTCGACACACATATCTGGTCCGCACTGGCCGAGATGGGCGTACTCGGCCTCTGCGTCCCCACCGAATACGGCGGCTTTGGCGAAGGCCCGGCCACGCAGGCCGTGGTACAGCGCGAGCTGGGCCGCGCGCTGGTGCAGGAACCCGTGATTCCCGGCGGCGTGATTGCTGCCGCGATCCTCAAGCAGTTCGCGCCCGCCGCAATGCAGGCCGCGTATTTTCCTGCACTCGCCAGTGGCGAGAACGTGTTCGCCGTAGCCTATCTCGAACCCACCACACGCTATCGCACCGACACTGCTCAAGCACAAGCCCGCAAGCAAGGCACGGAAGGCTACGTGCTGAACGGCGCAAAGTCCGGCGTGTGGCACGGTGCTGCAGCAAACATCTACATCGTGTCTGCAATGCTCGATGGCGTGCTCGCATTGTTCCTCGTGCAGCGCGATGCACCGGGCCTGAACATCACCAGCTATCCGACGATGGACCGCCTTGCCGGTGCCGACCTGACGCTCGCGGACGTGCCCGCCACGCTGCTGACGACGCAGGGTCTCGACGCCCTCGAAGTGGGCCTCGACCACGGCATTGCCGCGCAATGCGCTGCGGCTGCCGGTGCGATGGAGCGCCTGATCGAGATCACCGCCGAATACCTCGGCGCGCGCAAGCAGTTCGGCAAGCCGCTCGCCTCGTTCCAGTCGCTGCAGCACCGTGTGGCCGAGATGGTCATGCAGAAGGAACTGGCGCTGTCGATGGCCTACGTGGCCGCGCAGGGACTCGATGCTATCGACATTGCGGAGCGACGCCGCAAGGTCTCGGCTGCAAAGGTCATCACCGCGCGCGCCGCGCGCTTTGTGGGCCAGCAGGCGGTGCAACTGCATGGCGGCATGGGCATGACCGACGAGTTGGAGGTCGGCGACTACTTCAAGGCGCTCGCCATGGTGGACGTGCTGCTCGGCGACACGGACCTGCACATGGAACGCTACACCGAGGCGATGGCCGCCTGATATCGAACACGCAAACGGATGAAACACGATGACCATCAATAGCAAGGCATACATCGTCGGCGCCTACGAGCACCCGACCCGCAAGGCACCGGACAAGACCGTGGCGCAACTGCACGCCGAAAGCGCACGCGGCGCGCTGGAAGACGCTGGCCTGACGCTGGCCGATGTCGACGGCTACTTCTGCGCGGGCGACGCGCCCGGACTCGGCATGGTCAACATGGTCGACTATCTCGGCCTGAACGCCCGCCATGTGGATTCCAGCGAAATGGGCGGCTCGTCGTATATCGCGCACGTCTCGCACGCCGCGCAGGCCATTGCCGCCGGCAAGTGCAACGTGGCACTGATCACGCTCGCCGGCCGGCCCCGTTCGGAAGGATCGAGCGGTACGCAGGCGCGCAACTGGGGCGCCAACCTGCCCGACCAGCCGTTCGAGGCACCGTTCAATCCCGTGACGGTCAACCTGTACGCGATGGTCGCGCAGCGGCACATGTACGAGTTCGGCACGACGCCCGAGCAACTCGCGTGGATCAAGGTGGCCGCGTCGCATCACGCGCAGCACAACCCCAATGCAATGCTGCGCGAACTGGTGACCGTCGAGGACGTTGTCAACTCGCCGATGATCTCCGATCCGCTACACCGGCTTGACTGCTGCGTGGTGTCCGATGGCGGCGGCGCGCTGATCGTTGCGCGCCCGGAAATCGCCGCTACGCTGAAGCGCCCGAAGATCAAGGTGCTGGGTGCGGGCGAGCACGTGAAGGGCCTGCTCGGCGGACAAGTGGACCTGTCGTGGTCTGCTGCAAAAATCTCCGGTGCCGCCGCGTTTGCCGAAGCCGGCGTCACGCCTTCGGATATCCAGTACGCGTCGATCTACGACAGTTTCACGATCACCGTGCTAATGCAGCTTGAAGACCTGGGCTTCTGCAAGAAGGGCGAAGGCGGCAAGTTCGTGATGGACGGCAACCTGATCTCGGGCGTGGGCAAGCTGCCCATCAACACCGATGGCGGCGGCCTGTGCAACAACCATCCGGCCAATCGCGGCGGCATCACAAAGGTGATCGAAGCCGTGCGCCAGTTGCGCGGCGAGGCGCATCCGGCAGTACAGGTCAAGAACTGCGGATTGGCATTGGCGCAGGGCACGGGCGGCTATATGGGCTCGCGCCATGGCTCCGCCACCCTGATCCTCGAACGCGAATAAAAGGAAAGCAAGCCATGACCACGCCTTATGTTTCCACGCCATACAAGGCCCCGGACGAGCTGCCGGACAACACTGCCTTCTGGCAGGCCGCGCGCGAGGGCAAGTTGCTGGTGCGCCATTGCACCGGCTGCGGCAAGCCGCACTGGTATCCGCGCACGCTGTGTCCGTTCTGCATGGGCGACACCGAATGGAAGACCGCCTCCGGCCTCGGTGAGATCTACTCGTTCAGCATCACACGCCGCGCGGGTCCGAACCCGTTCTGCATCGCCTATGTCCGTCTGGACGAAGGCGTGACGATGATGACGCATATCGTCGATACCGACCTGGATAGCGTGCGGATCGGGCAACGCGTGAAGGTGCGCTTTGCCGAAACCGACGGAGAAGGCAGCGCACCAGTTCCTGTCTTCGCGCCGGTGGCCTAGGCATGGCACCGACGAACCTTCCCTCGCCGTCGCGGCAGACCGGCGCGCTCAGTCACCTGCGCGTGCTCGACCTGTCGCGCGTGCTGGCCGGTCCATGGTGCACGCAGAACCTGGCCGACATGGGCGCCGACGTGATCAAGATCGAGAAGCCCGGCGCCGGTGACGACACGCGCCACTGGGGGCCTCCCTACCTCGATGGCGCGGACGGCTCGACGAATCAGGCGAGCTACTTTGCTGCGTGCAACCGCAACAAGCGCTCGGTGACGGTGGACATCGCCACGCCGGAAGGCCAGAAGCTGGTGCGCGACCTGGCGGCGCAGAGCGATGTGGTCATCGAGAACTACAAGACGGGTAGCCTCAAGCGGTATGGACTCGACTATGAAACGCTCTCGGCGCTGAATCCGCGCCTGATCTACTGTTCGGTCACCGGCTTTGGCCAGACTGGCCCGTACGCGACGCGCCCGGGCTACGACTTGCTCGTGCAGGCGATGAGCGGCCTGATGAGTATCACGGGGCAACCCGATGGCACGCCCGGCGCGGGGCCGATGCGCGTGGGCGTGGCCGTCATCGACGTGTTCACGGGCATGTATGCGACCACGGCCATCCTTGGCGCGATCGAGGCTCGGCACCACACCGGGCGCGGGCAAAGCATCGACATCGCGCTGCTCGACGTAGCGATGGCGGTACTGGCCAACCAGGGTGCCGGATTCCTCAATGCGGGAGTCGTCCCCACGCGCCGGGGCAACGTGCATCCAAGCGTGGTGCCCTATCAGGATTTCCCCACACGTGATGGCGACATGCTGCTGGCCATCGGCAACGACGGCCAGTTCGCGCGTTTCTGCGAAGTGGCCGATGTCGACTGGGCCCGCGACGCGCGCTACACGACGAACAGCGCCCGCGTGGCGAATCGCGACACGTTGATTCCGATGATGTGCGACATCACGCGGACGAAGCCCACGAGCGAATGGATTCACCTGCTCGAAGCAGCGACCGTGCCGTGCGGACCGATCAACGACATCGGCCAGGCGTTTGCCGATGAGCATGTGCAGTCTCGTGAGCTGCGTGTCGAACAGTTTCGCTACGCTGAGGGGTCTGGTGTTTCTGATCCGGTCAACCGGGTGTGCAGCACGGCCAGTCCGCTACGGTTGAGCGACACACCGCCAACGCTGCGGCATGCACCGCCTGCGCTCGGGCAGCATACGGAAGAGGTGCTGCGCGAGTGCTTGGGGTTGGATGGGGATGCGGTGGCGGGGTTGAGGGCCAGGGGGGTGTTGTAGACAAACCGCAAGCATGACAACTGCCGCTTGTTTGCTCCCCTCTCCCGCCATGCGGGAGAGGGGTTGGGGGTGAGGGCCGGCCGTCGCTATGCGAAAAGCGTGATCAGTTACGACACGCTTGCCCTCACCCCCAGCCCCTCTCCCATTTCATGGGAGAGGGGAGCAAAGACACGCTACTATCCACCCAGCCAATCTCCCACTGCAGAGGTAACCCGTGTCCCTTCCCGCCAGCATTTTCGAAGTCTCCGGCGATGCCGTCGAGTCCACGGTGTTGTCACGCGGCCCCTGGAACCCCGGTGCGCAACACGGTGGTGCGCCCGGTGCCTTGCTGGCCACGATGGCAGATCGGGCCATGGCGCATGAGCCGGGCTGGTCGATGTCGCGTCTCACCTTGGAATTCGTGCGGCCAGTGCCCGTGGCACCGCTGCGCGCCATCATCGAGCCGCAACCTGGTGGCGCCGTGCGCCGTGTGCGCGTCGAGTTACAGCACGAAGGCGTGACCGTCGTGCATGGCACGGCGGTCTACATGCGCGAACGCGAACTCGACCTACACGCCACACCCGCATCGCCAGTGCTGCCACCGCCCGACGCTTGCCACACGCCGCTCCAGATTCCCGGCATGGCGCCGCAGACATCGTTCCACTACACCGCCATGGAAACCCGCGTGGCAACGGGCACCGTCTCCGAGCCGGGTCCGGCAGCGGTTTGGTTTCGCTTTGCTGTACCCGTAGTCGCCGACTGGCCCATCTCGCCCGCATCCCGCGCGATTGCCGCCGCAGACTTCGGCAATGGCATAAGTTGGGCGGTGCCGCTTAGTCGCTTCGCGTTTGCCAATGCCGATCTCACTGTCTATCTGCACCGTCAGCCGCAAGGGGAATGGGTGGCTGCGGAATCGGAGACCTTCGTGCAGCCCAACGGCATCGGGCTGGCACGCACCACCTTGCATGACGAACGCGGCCCGATCGGCGTGGCGCAGCAGGGCCTGATTTTCAAGCCCCGTTAGCGCAGATCAAGCCGCCTTGGCCGGCAAGGTCGGATAGTCGGTCAGGCCGCGCGCGTCACCGCCAAACAGCGTATCGCGATCCGTAGGGTTGAGCATTGCGCCCGTGCGCAGGCGCTCCGGCAAATCCGGGTTCGCGATGAATGGACGACCAAAGGCGATCAGGTCGGCCCAACCCTCTTCCAGCGCGGCCACGGCGCGCGCGCTCGTGTACTTGCCGGCGTAGATCAGCGTACCGGGATACACCGCGCGCAGGCGTTGCTTGAACGCCATCGGCATGTGCGGCGCATCCTCCCAATCTGCTTCCGCGATGTGGATGTAGCCCACGCCCACCTCGGCGAGCAACTTCGCGGCGGCGGTATAGGTGGTCTCCGGATCGGCATCGACACAACCGTTCAGCGTGGTCAGCGGGGCAAGCCGGATGCCGACGCGATCCTTGCTACCCGTGCCGTCCACCAGCGCCTCGGCCACCTCGCGCAGGAATCGCAGGCGATTGTCGAGCGAGCCACCGTACTCATCGGTTCGTGCATTCGCGCCAGAGTCGATGAACTGGTTCACCAGGTAACCATTGGCCGCATGCAACTCCACACCATCGAAACCGGCGGCCATGGCATTGCGGGCCGCCTGTCGAAACTGCTCGACGATGTCGTGGATCTCGGGAATGCTCAGGGCGCGCGGCTCGGATGCCTGGACGAAGCCCGGCTTGCCATCGTTGTCAGCCACAAACACATTGACGCCCTTCGCCTGGATGGCCGAAGACGACACCGGCTGTTCGCCGCCCAGCAAGCTGACGTGGCTCAGGCGTCCCACATGCCAGAGCTGCGCAAAGATGCGCCCGCCTGCCGCATGCACGGTATCGGTGACCTTGCGCCAGCCGGCGATCTGCTCCGGCGTGTACACACCGGGCGTCCAGGCATAGCCCTTGCCCATCGGCGAAATCCACGTCCCTTCGCTGACAATCAGGCCGGCGCCAGCGCGCTGGGCGTAGTACTCGGCCATCAACGCATTCGGTACATCGCCGGGCTGGCTGGCACGCGAGCGCGTCATCGGCGGCATGACGAGGCGGTTCGGCAGCTTCAGGCTGCCAAGCGAGTACGGTTGGAACAACGGGTTGCGGGTATCGGGCATTGCAGCGCTCCAGGAAGGAAAGTCACGATGGAGGCCAGTCTGCCGGCTTTACTCTTGCGGATTAAGGGGCTTTCGCAGGAAATATTGTTGATTTCTTGTCAACAATGGGAGTGGCTTATCAACCGCTCCCATGCGGCCTGCTTGTCAAAGCGCTGCCCCCGCCCTTGCCGTAGTCGCCATGCTCGTATACGCTTCGAACTACGATTTATCGAGTCCTAGTTTTCCTATGTCCCACATCAGTACAGGTGTTGAATACGGGCTGCATTGCCTGTTGTATCTGTCGCGTTCGCCACTCGCGGTGGAAGAAGCCAGCGTGCGCGACCTCGCCGAGTTACAAGGTATTCCCGCCGAGTTTCTCGCCAAGCTGTTCACCAAGCTGGCGAAAGCCGATCTGGTCGTGGCTACCGAGGGGATCAAGGGTGGCTTCCGCCTGGCCCGCCCCCCGTCGCGCATCACGGTGTACGACGTGGTCATGGCCATTGATGGCGACAAATCGCTGTTCGAGTGCCGCGAGATTCGCGATCGCAATGCCGTGTTCGAGGGATGCCCGCCCGCATGGGCCACGCGCGGCGTCTGCGGCATTCACGCCATCATGCAGCAGGCCGCGAAGGCGATGCAGGCGGAACTCAAGAAACATACCCTTGCTGATATCGCGGAGCGTACGCTCAAGGTTGTGCCAGCTTCCCACGGCGGCCAGATCGTGGAGTGGCTGACCGATCGCGCGGCCAATCGGCGCAGCGCACGATAAAGAAGGCGATCCCATCGGGACCGCCTTGCTTCACCCGGAGCAGGACTCTGCACCATGCACTGCCACGTGCGGTCGGCGCATCGAATCCTGCCGATCAGTGCAGCGCCATGCGGCGGCGCTTTTCCACCAGTCCGACCAGCGCTACGACCAGCAGGTTGACCGGCGTCGGAATGCCAAGTGATGCGCCCCGACGCACGATCTCGCCATTGAGCGACGCAATCTCGCTGGCACGGCCTTGTGCGAAATCCTGGGCCATCGACGAATATTGCCCGAGCGGAATCGTGCGACGGATCAGTTCGACCTGGCTCTCGGCACCGCCTTCGATCGTCACGCCGGAGGCGCGTGCCACGGCCAGACATTCCGCCACGATGGCGGTCATCGCGGCATCGGCAGAGGGAACGTCGCGAATCTCGCCGTACGGCAGTTGGACGATGGCCGACAGCGCGTTGTAGGCGCAGTTGAGGATCAGTTTCCCCCACAGTGCGCTCATGACATCGGACGATACAACCGTGGGCACGCCGGCGTGGTTGAACAACTCGGCCACCTGCGCACTCCCCTCGCCCGTCCCGATAATCAGGTCGCCACGCCCGTGATGGCGGAGATGGCCGGCATCGGCCATCTCGCTCGCGACGTAGACCGCTGCGGGAATGACGGGCCGCGCCAACGCGGCTTCGAGCCGGCAGGCATTGTCGATACCGTTCTGCAGCGAGACGATCACCGCTGCGGGTTTCAGATATGGACGCATCTGCTCGGCCGCGTGCTCGGTATCGACGGATTTCACACAGACCAGCACGAGATCGGCATCGGCCACTGCAGCGGGGTCCGTACTCGCACCGATGTGCACGCGCGTATCGAATGACTTCGATTCAAAGCGCAACCCCTGCGCGTGAATGGCATCGACATGACGCTGCCTGCCGATCAGGACCACGCCCTCGCCGGCCTTCGCCAGCATGCCACCAAAGAAACAGCCCACAGCGCCTGCGCCCATTGCCGCGATTTTCATGATTCGCTCCTGCCAGTCCTGCCGTCCTGCTGTCGCGAGGGAAGGCGAACGCGCCGCCCCCGCGTCCTGCCTTGCTTACTGACGCTGCACGGTCTGCACGGCGTCCAGAATCACCTTGGCCACATCGGCCGGACGCGATTGCTGCGGCACGTGGCTGGTCGGCAGCTGCGTGACCTTCGCCCCGATCTTTTTAGCCATCTCGCGCTCCAGGGCGGGCGGGATCATGCGGTCGTTTTCGCTGACGATGAACCACGACGGCCGCGTGGTCCAGGCCGCGACGGTGGTCTTCTCGCCAAATGCCTTGGCCTGGATCGGGCCCTGGGTGGCAGCCATGACGCGCGCCTGTGCGGCAGGCACGTCCTGCGCAAAGTTGGCGGCCAGCGCCTCGGGCGGCAGCGTCAGGTATCCATCCTTGTCGGCCATCAACTTGGCGATGCCCGGTGCCGGCGGATACCCCTTGCCCACTTCTTCCGTGGACTGGCCGGCATCCGGCGCGAAGGCGGCCACATAGACCAGCGCCTTGACCTTGTCGTTGGCACCGGCTTCGGTAATCACCGTACCGCCCCACGAATGGCCCACCAGCACAACCTTGCCCGGCTGGTTGTCGATGGCACGGCGCGTGGTGGCCACGTCGTCCGCCAGCGAGTTCAGCCCGTTCTGCACGGCCTGCACCTTCACGCCCTTGGCCTGCAGGAACGGAATGACCTTGGCCCAGTCCGAGCCATCGGCAAATGCGCCATGCACGATCACGACGGTAGTCGGCACCTTGTCGGCGGCGGAAGCCCCGGTGGCGGCCGTGAAACCCAGGGCCGCAATGGCCAGCGATGCAAGCGTTCGATTCAGCATGTCGATCCTTTCAAGATCCGTTGGGATGGCAATGGATGTATTGGAAGGCGGCGACGTATCGCTTCCATGTGGCGAAAGCGGGAATCCGTATGCGCACGTATCTGCGGCTCGCGCAGATACATGACGGTACAAATGTCGAAGGCCGGCGCGCTCGCCACGCCGTGATACAGTCCGGCCACTATCCGCCGAGCCACCGCACATGTCCGAGCGTCAAGACTCTACGCCCAAGCCCGCTTCCATGAACGTCAAGACCGCCTTGCGCGTGATCGAGATCATCGAGACGTTTGCGCGGGAGCGGCGGGCCTTGTCGTTGTCGGAACTCGCGCGCCTGCTGGCGGTGCCAGCGTCGAGCTGCCATGCGCTCATCCGGACGCTGACGTCGCTGGGCTATCTCTACGAAACCGCGCGCCGGCAAGGCTACTACCCGACGGGACGCCTGCTGGCCATGGCGCAGCAGATCGCCCGTCATGATCCCGTGCTGGACCGCGTGCACGACACGATGGCCGAGTTGCGCGATGCCACGGGCGAAACCGTGGTCATCGGCAAGCTGCACGAGGGCGCGGCGGTGGTGTACCTGGACGTGCTCGAATCCCCGCACGCCATCCGCTATATCGCCACCGCAGGCGAACGGCGCGAACTGTACGCAAACTCGATTGGCAAAGCGCTGCTGGGCGCCATGGAGGATGCCGAGCGCGGCGCCGTACTGGCGCAGGTGGCATTCCAGCCGTTCACCGCGCGTACGCTGACCACGCCCGCCATGGTCGAAGCCGACCTGCAGGCTGCGCGCACGCGTGGTGCGTATGTCAATCTCAGTGAATCGATGCCCGATGTAGGCGCGCTGGCGTGGCCGGTGCGGTTATCGGGGGAAAGTTATGCGATCTCGATCGCCGGTCCGGTGTACCGGATCGAGCCGCATCTGGAGCGCTACGCGGCCATCCTGCGCGCGGCCTGTGCATCGCTGGAGAAGACCTGAGCGGTCACGCTCAGTCCACGCTCAGTCGACAGTCTCGCGCGACACCAGCCGCCAGCTCATCGCGTCGGGCAGATCGATGTCACCGACCGGCAGCGCTGCCGCCAGCGCCAGCACGGCGTCCTTGCGGCGCCATGTCAGCCCATTGGCAGCCTCCAGCGGCGCCGGAACCGCTTCCACGACATGGCCGATCATCGTCTGGAACAGGCTGCCGCCATGGCACTTGATCCACGCTTCCTTGAGTGTCCAGAGTTGGAAGAAGGCCACCATGCGGGCTTCGTCGTCACCCCCGGCGATCAATTCCGGCAGCGCCGCGCGCTCGGCTTCGGTCGTGGTGGCTTCGATCAGCGTCCCGAGGTGCTTGCGCGGCTGAAGGGCCTCGATGTCGACGCCCACCGGCATGTCAGATACCGCGCACGCCAGGTGATCACCCGAATGTGCGATCGATACGAAGATCGGCATGCCCACCGCCCCGCCCGAGTGCGTGGCAACGGGCGGTGCATCCTCGGCGGCCGACAACATCCATTCCGATGCATCGCCCCCCAGCGTCACCGCCAGCAGCCGCCGCGCCAGCCAGCGCCCCGCGGCAAACTGCTCGGCGCGCTGCTCCGCACGCATTTCGGCCAGGCGTGACAGCTCTTCCGCAGACATCCAGCGGCTGACTGGTGGCGCCATGGCAGCGAAGGCCATGACCGATCCGGTACGCAGGGCGAGCGGCATGGTAATGGTGTGTGGATAGCGCCGGCATCAATCCGCCCA
Organism: Cupriavidus sp. 2SB; assembly: GCF_005503625.1. Taxonomy (GTDB): domain Bacteria; phylum Pseudomonadota; class Gammaproteobacteria; order Burkholderiales; family Burkholderiaceae; genus Cupriavidus. The sequence goes on from NZ_SCMX01000004.1 coordinate 14,481, forward strand.
GCGGCGGAATACCAGCGAGGTATTGATGCCGCCGAAAGCGAAATTGTTGCTCATCACATGGTCGGTATCGATCCTGCGCCCTTCACCCATGATGTAGTCCAGCGGTGCGCAACGTGGATCGAGATCGGTGAGATTGATCGTTGGTGCAAACCAGCCATCCCGCATCATCTCGATCGTCATCCACGCTTCCAGCGCGCCGCAGGCACCAAGCGTATGTCCCATATAGCTCTTGAGCGAACTGACCGGCATCCGTCCGCCCAGCACATCGTGCGTGGCCTGCGATTCGGCCACGTCGCCGTGGTCGGTCGCCGTACCGTGCGCATTGACATAGCCGATGGCATCCGGCGACAGATTGGCGTCTTCCAGTGCCAGCCGCATCGCTTGGGCCATGGTCCCGGCCTGCGGCTGCGTCACGTGCGCGCCGTCGCTGTTGGTGCCATAGCCGACGATCTCGGCCAGGATGGTGGCACCGCGCGCCTGCGCATGCTCCAGTTCCTCCAGGACAAGCGTGCCGGCGCCCTCGCCCAGCACCAGTCCATCGCGATTTGCATCGAACGGGCGCGGCGTGCGCTCCGGCGCATCGTTGCGTGTACTCGTGGCGAACAGCGTATCGAAGACAGCGGCCTCGGTGGCATCCAGCTCCTCGGCGCCCCCTGCCAGCATCGCCAACTGGCGGCCCGCGCGAATGGTCTCGAACGCATAACCAATGCCGTGGCTGCCCGAAGTACAGGCGCTCGATGTGGTCAGGATGCGCCCGGTAATGCCAAAGAACACGCCGATATTGACCGCCGTGGTGTGCGGCATCATGCGGATATACGTGGTGGCGCTGATGTCCTCGGTCGTGCGCTCGGACATCATCCGGCCGAAATCCTGGACCGCCGAAGGCGTACCGGTGGACGAACCGTAGGCGATGCCCAGCCGGCCGCCCGTTACCAGCGGACTGCCGGCCAGCCCGGCATTGGCCAATGCAGCTTCGCTGGCCATCACGGCCATCAGCGAGACACGTCCCATCGATCGCGTCAGCTTGCGCGTGTAATGCGGCGGCGGCGAGAACGGCGGCACCGGTGCGCCCAACCGGGTATTGAGCCCCCGGATATCGTCCCATTCCGGCATATGGACCACTGCATTGCGTCCGCTGGCCAGGCGCTCGCGCACTGTGGCCCAGTCATTACCCAGGGCGCTTACCGCCCCGGCGCCGGTTACGACAACCCGCTTCATCCGAACATCCCTCCGTTCACCGAAATCACCTGCCGCGTAATGTAACCGGCATCTGGCGACAAGAGGAAGGCCACCGTTGCAGCCACCTCGTCCGGCGTGCCCAAGCGGCGCGCCGGAATGATCTTGAGCGCCTCGTCGCGCACGTGGTCTTCCACCATTTCCGTGTCGATCAGCCCCGGCGCCACGCAATTGACCGTGATCTGCCGCTTGGCCAGTTCGATGGCCAGCGCCTTGGTGGCGCCGATGATGCCTGCCTTGGCGGCGCTGTAATTGGCCTGCCCACGGTTGCCCACCAGCCCCGACACCGACGACAACGTAACGATGCGGCCCGGCTGGCGTCGCTGCACCATGGGCATGACCACGGGATTCAGCACGTTGTAGAACGCGTCGAGGTTGGTATGCACGACCTCGTCCCATTCCTCGCCGGTCATGGCCGGAAACGCCGCATCGCGCGTCATGCCGGCATTGCAGACCACGCCGTAATAGCAGCCGTGCTTCTCGATATCGGCCAGCAGGATTTCCGCCGTGGCCTCGCGGCGCGCCATGTCGAACGCCAGCACCCGGGCATTGCGTCCGAACGCGCGAACGGCATCCGCCACAGATTCCGCCTCGTCCCGGCGTGTCCGGCAGTGAACCACCACGTCAAAGCCGTCGCGCGCCAGGCGCAAGGCAATGGCCCGCCCGATGCCGCGCGAGGACCCCGTGACCAGCACCGTCTTGTTTGTCATACCTGCTGCCCCTGGAGAAAAGCCTCCGCGTCGGCAGGCTGGAATACGGAAACATTGGCGCGGGCCACTTCGCGGCCATCCATCGCCAGCGTGCAGGCGAACATGCCCAGGCCATTCTCGCCTTCCAGTTCCACCTGCACGGAAATTGTCAGTACGCTGCCCACCGGGAAAGCCGCTACGTCGCACGCGTAACGGCGAGAACCGAGCAGGAAGCCCACGCCTGGCCCCCGACCGGCAGCGCGGTCGCGCACGCCGGCCCAGGCTGCGATGGTCTGCGCCATGTATTCGATGCCCACCCAGCCAGGCATGCCGTCATCGCCAACAAACAACTGCGTGGCACGCACTGTCGCGCGCGCCGTGCAGTGTCCGGCATCGGCGTGGATCAATTCGTCGATCAGGCGCATCGCTCCCGCATGCGAGATCACCTCGGCCACTGGGGGCATCGGTACATTCGATATCGGTTCCATCGTCGTCATCTTTACCCCTCGCCCAGTACCAGCACGCAGTTGCTGCCGCCGAATGCAAACGAGTTGCTCATCACATGGCGGACCGGCCGCCCCAGCGACTCGTCCGCATCCACCACGTGGAGCGCAGGCAGCGCCGCGTCCGGCGTGCCGTCCCACCAGTGCGCCGGCAGACGGCCCCGAGGGTTGCCGGTCAACGTCAGGACCATCAGCGCAGCCTCCACGGCGCCCGCCGCGCCCAGCGCGTGCCCGGTCTGTGGCTTGGTCGAACTCACAGGCACGTCCGGCCCGAGCAAGTCCATGACCGCGCGAGACTCCATGGCGTCGTTCTGCTCGGTGGCCGTACCATGCAAATTCAGGTAGTCGATATCGGCGGCTTGCAGGCCGGCGCGATCCAGCGCCTGCGCCATGGCCGTGCGCGCGCCGAAGCCCTTCGGGTCCGGCGCCGACATATGATGTGCGTCGGATGTCTCGCCCCAACCGGCCAGACGCACCGGGCCAGCCTCGCGGGACATCAGGAACAGCGCCGCACCTTCGCCCAGATTGATGCCGTTGCGATGCGCTGACATCGGATTGCAGCGCTCGGCGCTGACCGATTCCAGCGAGCGGAAGCCGGCGATTGTAAACGCGCAGAGCGTGTCCACGCCGCCCGCGATGACCACATCGGCCATACCCTGTTCCAGAAGCCGGCCAGCCGCGCCAAGCGCCTTGGCACTGGACGAACACGCCGTGGAAATCGTATAGGCGGGCCCCGCCACGCCCAGCGCCAGCGCCAGATACTGGGCGGGCGACCCTAGTTCCTGCTGGCCGTAATGGAACGCCTTCGGCCACTGGCCGGTGCGCTGGCGCTCGCGCACCGCCACCTCGCCATCGCCGATGCCCGACGTGCTGGTGCCAAGGACGATGGCCACCCGCGTGGGGCCCACGCGCGCGATGGCTGCTTCCACCGCTGGACGAATTGCAGCCAACGTATGGTGCAACAGCGCGTTGTTGCGGCTGCGCCGGGCTGGCGCCACATCTGCGGGCAGGTCCGCTGCCGTGACCACTTCCCGCACCGTGCCCAGATGCAACGGGGTGCCGGGCGTGTACCGATCGGTGGTTTCGCCGCCGCTGGGGCCATCGGTGCGCCACAAGGCGGTGCGCACGGCATCGTTGCCACTGCCGAGCGCGCAGATCACGTTCATCGCGTTCAGGTAGATCGTCATCGCGCTCCCCCTTGCTCCTGCAGCGTCCGTATCGTCAGGCGGTAGCCATCGCGGTGTTGCGCGAATAGCGTGGTCCGCGCGTCGGGATAGCGAATCTCCGCCACGACTTCGTCGCCGGCACGTAGCTGCCGCAGGCCAGCAGACGCCTCCATGCGCCAACCGGCCGGCAGTGCCGCCTGGATCGCGGCAACGGGCCATAACGACAACTGCAGATCATTGAGGATACGCTCGGGCAGCAGTTCCGGGGGGGCCCACGGTGCGCGCGTCACGCGCAGGTCGCGGCCATCCCAATCCAGCCGCGCCAGCACCTGCCCACCCGCCACGGCGGCCAGCCTTGTGTGTGCGGCGTCGGCCTCCAGCAGGGCCAGCATGTCGCGGGTCTGTTCGCCCTGCGGCGACGGGTATTGCACCGTGATCTGCTGCTGCAGTTGCAGCGTCCGCCCGAGCGATGCCGGTGGCAGGCGCAGCATTGGCACCTCGCCAGCCTGCGTACCCGACGGCGCGTCCGGACCATGCGACGCAAACGGCGCGCAGCCGCCCAGCGCCAGCATCGCTGCCAACGCCGCGCCCGCCAGCCATCGAGCGGCAGGACTCACGCCGAGCAAAGCTGCTCCAGCACGTTGAGACGGCGCTTCGATTCCGCCACGAAGGGATTCTCGCGATCCCAGGCATAGCCCGCGAGGATCGACGAAATCATCTTGCGGATCTCCGGCGCGCCCTCGGCATGGAAAATCACCTTCTGGAAGCTGCCGTCGTACCACCCCTCCACGTAGGTGCGGAAGCAGTCCACGCCTGCCTTGAGCGGCTTCGCAAAGTCCGTATCCCAATCCACCGGTTCGCCCGCCAGTTGCCGGGCCACGCACCCGGCCGCAAGGCTGGCCGACTTGAAGGCGATGGTCACGCCCGACGAGAACACGGGATCGAGGAATTCGCCTGCGTTGCCGAGCAGCGCATAGCCTTTGCCCCACAGCGAACTGACATTGGCCGAGTAGCCAACGATCTGCCGCGCGGGTGTGTCCCATCCGGCATCGCCCAGCAATCTGGCTAGCCCGGGCTCCTCGAACACTACCGTCCTGAGCTTGGCCATCTCGCCGCCCGGATAGCGGTCGAGGAACGATTTCTCCGCCACCACGCCTTGCGAGCAGCGGCCGTTCGAGAACGGAATGGTCCAGTACCACACGTCGGTATGCGCGGGATGCACGCTGATCAGGATCTTGTTGCGATCGAAGGCGCCCACGGGAATGCGGTCTTCCACATGCGTGAAGATGGCGGCACGCACCGGGAAATTCGAAGGCGATTCCAGTTGCAGCAGGCGCGGGAGGATGCGGCCAAAGCCGGACGCGTCGAGCAGGAAGCGCGGTTCCACCACGTATGCCTGTCCGTCCGGATCGCGCACTGTCACCAGCGGCTGCGCACCGCTCACGTCCACGGCTTCCACCACATGACGGAAGCGAACCTCGGCGCCCTGCTTCTCGGCTTCGCGGATCAGCACGTTGTCGAAGTCGGCGCGCTGCACCTGGTACGTGGTGCCCCAGCCCGGCGAGAACTTCTCGCGGAAATCAAAGGCCGTATGGCGCCCCGCACGAGAAAACGCCGCACCATTCTTGTACTGGAATCCTGCCTCGACCACGGCCTGCAACATGCCGGCCTCCTCGATGTACGCCATGCTCTGCGGCAGCAGGCTCTCACCGATGGAGAAGCGCGGAAACTGCTCCTTTTCGATCACCAGCACGCGGATGCCGCGACGGCGCAGCAACCCCGCCGCCACCGATCCCGCAGGACCGGCACCGACGATCAGCACCTCGACCTGTTCCTTCTTCATGTGGATCTACCCTGTTCAAGGTTGTCATGGGATGGCCCGGCCGCCGGCCTGAACCATGGCGACAGGAACCATACGGCACCCACGCCCGAGAGCATGGTCATGCCGAAGGCATGCAGTGCCGGCGTCGAGGACAATGCCAGCAGCCCGAAGGCAAGCAGCGTACTGGCCGCGCCGAGGACGATGGCGGTCCACGACACGCCATCGCCGGGATGTTCGAGCAGGAAAATGCCATAGTCGACGCCTACGCCCAGCAGCAACGCCAGCGCGAGCACGGAGAACAATTGCAGTGGCACGTCCAGCCATCCAAGCACAGCCACGCTGATTGCCGCAGCCAGCAGCGTGGGAGCCAGCGCGCGCCAGCCGCTCCGGCCATAGCGCCACGCCAGCAGCAACGCCACGCCCGCCGCGCCGGCCAGCAATAGCCAGCTCATCAGCACGCGATAGTGATGCAGCAGGCCGGACAGATCCGCCACGCGATCTACCCATTCGGCCCCTTGCACTTCACTTACCGAACGCGCAATGGCCGGCATCGCTGCCGGATTGTCGAGTCCACGCAGCAGCATCACGCTTGCGTAGCCCTCGCCTTCCCGGCCGAGCCAGAGGTGGCGCAGCGTATCGGACACCGGATTCGCCAGCCATGCCTGAAGCGTCAGCACGGCATCGCCGCGCCTGACGGGCGGTGCGGCAATGGTGCCGCCGAGCGTCTTCGCCACGCTTTGGCGCACCGCAAGTTCCTGCCGGTCCGCCAGCGCCGCATCGGCACGCTGCCGCGCGGCGGACGGCACCCAATCGGATACCGACAGGAGGCCGGCCAGCTCGCCCCGGCCAATCGCTCCGGCCAGTTTTGCCTTGACCGCTTCTTCGCGAGCCAGCACTTCGTCAGGCGTGGCGCCACGTACCAGCACGAATTGCGCGGGACTCGGCGTCCCCAGCAACCGCCCTGTCGTGCGTTGCGCTTCCACGAGTGCAGGCGGCGAGCTTTGCAGTTGCCGCAGATTGTCGACGACACGCACCTGCCACACGCCCGGCACGACAAACAGGGCCAGCATGACGAGCGCCATCCATGTGCGGCGATCGTTGCGCACGCGCGGCCAACGGGCCAGGCTGCCCGCCAGCCATGCAGTCAGCCGGGTCTGGCGCAGCGTGCCGCGATCCAGCAGCGGAAACCAGAGCGCCACAGTCAGGAATGCGCAGACCAGACCCACCGCCGAGAACAGCGCCATCTGCCGCAACCCGGGGAATGGCGCCACCCCGAGTGCCAGATACGCCACCACGCTCGTCAGCAAGGCCAGCACCAGACCGGGCAGCAAGAATCGCATCACTGCCGGTGGCGCGCTGCGCGGCATCGACTGCCGCGTCACGAAGTAATGAATACCGAAATCCTCGGCCACACCGACCAGACTTGCCCCGAACACGAGCGTCACCAGATGCACGCGATCGAACACGACCGCCGTGGCCGAAATTGCAGCCGCCGTGCCGATCAGCAGTGACAGACCCACCAGCACAATGGGCCGCAGTGAGCGGAACGCGAGCCACACCAGCAACAACACGGCGGCCAGCGATCCTCCGCCGATCACGTTCATTTCCCAGTTGGCCTGTGCGGCGGCGGCTTCCGCATGGAGTGGAATACCGGCGGCGATCACGCGCACCCCTTCGTCGCCGTGCCGCGCCGCAACCTCTGCCGTGTGCAGGAGGTCGCCATAGTCAGTATTGCCATCGACCGCGAAGGCCGGCCGGGTGATGCGATACGACAGCAACGCCCACTCCTTGCCGTCACCCGACAATGCGGCCAGGCCATCGCGTTCATGCACCCGCGTGATCGCCGCGCGCGATAGCCACCAGTCCTGCCAGAGTCCGAGCGGGTCGGCGGCCCAGTCCGTCAGGCGAGGGCCAGTGGAAAACTGATATAGCCTGGTCAGCGCCTGCTGCGCCAGCGCATCCACATTGGCATCACGCAACTGCGTGCGCTGCGCATCGGTCAGCAGGTGGTCGCGCCACGGCCGGTAGAACGCCAGCGCGGCGTCGAAATCGAAGGCGGCTATCTTGTCCACCGGTTTGAGCAGCGCCGCCTGCTTCGCCGTGACCGCGCTGAAACGCTCGGCGGCGGCGCGTGTACGTGTCCAGTCCGGACTACCGACCAGCACCACCACCTCCTGTGCCACGCCATCCGCCATTCGGCGCAGCACACGATCCGCCGTGGCTGTGCGTTCGCTCGTCGGCAGCAGCGCCATGACATCGGTATCGAGCCGCGATGCACGCCAGAACTGCAACTGATGCGCGATCAGCGCCAGCACAAGCAGCAGCCAGCCGATGGCCAGCCAGCGCTCCAGCCGCGTCAGTCCGCCACGCATCGCCACGCCGGCCGCGTCACTCAAAACGCTGCTCCTCGGCGGGCGTGAGTGCGGTGGCCGCCGCAGTGTCGATCATCCGAACCACGGTGCTGTCGCCCCCCGCCTCCTCCAGCCGGACATTGCGCACGAACTTGTCACCCGTCAGTTCGATACGGACAAAAACCCGGCGCATGCCGGCATCGGTCGGCGTCAGCGTCAACGCCCAGCCGGCCTTGCCGACCAGCTTGCCCGTCACATCGAAGCGCGCCTGCAGGCTGCGCAGGTCGCCACGCAGCATCGCGATCATGGATTCACCCACGACGCGCATCGCGGGCTGGGTATCGGATTGCATCTGCTGCTGCACCTTGCCATCGGCGCCACGCATCACCAGCCGCTCGGGCGTGACCAGCAAGCTCGATGCAATCGGCTCACGCGTGGCCCATATCACGCCTCGTCCGCGTGCCAGGACGAAATCGCCGCGCGACACCAGCGGGTTGCCGAAACCGGCCAGCTTGCGAGTCTGCTCGAACTGGCCACGAATCACTGGCGCATCGGCCAGTCGCGCGGCCACGCCGCCGAGCAGGTCTTCGGCCTGGGCGGGAACACCCACACATAACGCCGCGCCGAGCGCAAGGCAGCAAACGAAGTGGCGGCGCTTCATGGCTCCACTCCAAGTTTTTCCAGCAACACCGGCGGGCTCACATAGAGCATTTCCTGCGTCTTCATGTCGACAGCCACCTGAATCGAATACCCCTTGGTCACGCGCTGCCCCGACGCTACGTCGCGGATCTCGTAGTCGATCTTGAGCCGGTTCTCCCACTCGACAATCGATGCATGGACTTCGACGACCTGCCCGTAGACCAGCGGGCGAACGTACTTGACGCGCAGGTCAACCACGGGCCACGCGTAGCCCGACTCCCGCATCTGCGGATAGTCGTAGTCGAAGGTCTGCAGCAACGCGCAGCGCGCCACTTCAAAGTAGCGCAGGTAGTTGCCGTGCCAGACCACGTCCATGGGATCGAGGTCATGGAATGACGGCGTCAGCGTGATGGCGTGATGGAGCGCTTTGGGCATGGGAAATTGGGCCTGCCTGTCTCAAGAAGCCGCCGCCACCTGGCGACCGGCGGTTACGGGATCGTCCGCCCAGAAATCGTAGAAATTGAACCAGTCGTACGGCGACTCCAGGACGATGGCCTGCAGCCACGCGGCATAGGCCGTGGCCAATTCGACCAACGCCTCTTCTCTACGCGCGCGGCGCAGCTTGACCTCGCGTGCAAGTTCGGTGAAGCGCAGCAGATACCCGTCGCGCTGCCGGATGCAGCCCAGTGCATACAACGGACAGCGCATCAGCGATGCCAGTACGTAAGGGCCTATCGGGAACCGGGCTGGCGCCCCCATGAACGGCACCCGCACGGCGCGGCCGCCGTGGGCGGGTGCGCGGTCTCCCGCAATCGCCACGAATTCGCCGGCCTGCACCCTGGCCGATAGTTCCAGCGCCGTGGCAGGCGAGATATCGACGATCTGGTAGAGCTGTACACCCGACTCCGGATCCAGGCGCGACAGGATCTGATTGAACTGTTCCGCGTGCTGGGTGTGAACGAGTACCGTCAGCCGCATGCCGTCGCGCCGGTCGGCCACCGCGCGGCATAGCTCCAGGCAGCCCAGATGTGCGGTCATGATGACGCCACCCTGCCCCCGTGCGATCTGTTCGCGCAGCACCTCGACACCTTCGTAGCGGACATTGTCGAAGCGATACCGGCCGCCAATGGCCAGCAGCTTGTCCAGCAACGTGTCGCCAAAGCAGAACAGGTGCCGCAGCGAATGCCGCCAGGTCGGCCTGCCGCCAAACGTGCCGGCGGTCTGCTCGACCCGGGTCAGGAACGCCATCGAGGATCGGCGGGCCAGCGGGCGGGTCAGCCAGAAGTACGTCACCACCGGATAGATCACGATTCGGAAAAGGGTCCGACCGAAGATCCGATGGAGAAAATACAGGAACCAGACACCCCAGGCACACGTGACTTCGCCAATCGTGCTCCAGTGGCGCGAACGGGCGGCACCGGATGCGGCGCCAGGGCCAGTATCGGCCGGATTCACGTCACCACCTTGCGCCACAGCAGGCGCGGCATCCGCAGCAACATGCCGACGAACAGCCGTGCGTGCATGCGCGCGATGCGTACGTTGTCATGCAACAGATCGAAGTGCGATACGCCATCGGCCGGATACGTGACGCGCGTCGGGACATTGACCACCCGCACGCCGCGCCACACTAGGTGCACAGCCACCTCGGTATCGAACTCCATGCGGTGGCCCAGATTCACTTCCCGCATCAGACGCGTCACGGCAGGCAGCGGATAGACCCGCATCCCGCACATCGAATCCCGAATCTCGAAGGAGAGCGTATTGATCCACACCGAGACATGGGTCAGATAACGCCCGTACAACCTGTGCTTCGGGACGGATTCGTCATAGACGGGATGACCGCAAATCAAGGCTTCCGGAGCCGCCTCGGCCAGCGCCAGAAACTGCGGGATGCACGCGGCATCGTGCTGGCCGTCGGCGTCGATCTGTAGCGCATGTGTGTAGCCCAACTCTGCGGCAGCCCGAAAGCCCGCCATGAGCGCGGCACCCTTGCCCTGGTTCTGCGGCAGGCGCACAAGGCGCACGCGGCCCGGGTGGGCAGCGGCGAGCTCGCGAAGCACCTGCTCGCACGCCGGACCACTGCCGTCGTCCACGAGCAGACACGGTGTCGGGTGCTGAAGAATAGCGTCCACCATGGCGCCAATCGCCCCTTCGTGATCGAAGACGGGGACGAGCACCACCGGGTGAAACGCCGGACGGACCCATGCGCCTGTCGAACTCATGGCGCCCCGCGATGAAAGACGATCTTGCCGCTGGCGTGGTGCCCCGCATCGGAGCTCAGGCGGAAACCCAGCGCATGGAGATCGGCGTGCCAGATCAGTTCCACCCGCACGCGGGTGTTCGGACGAATCACGGCATGGAACTTGAGAATATCCATTCCCGCGAAGTGCTGGCGCGGCGGGACCGGCAGCTTCTGAGGGGCGAGTGCCATGACCCAGTCCACCTGGGCCACGCCTGGCACCACGGGCGCGCTGGGGAAATGACCGTCGAACACGGCAAGGTCCTCGGTCACGTGCAGCTCGGCCATGGCGGACACCGCGTCGTGCGCCAGCCAGCGCACGTCGGGCATTGTGCGGCGAAACACCTCGCGCAGCATCACTTCGGTCGTCTTGCCCTGCGCATTGCACGGCAGCGCCCCCAGAAATCCCCAACGACGTGGCAACGCCACGGGATCGATAGCGTCGGCCAGATGCCGGCGTAGCGCACTGCCCAGGACACTTCGTCCGTACGCATCCAGCTGCGCCTGCCCATCGTCCGAGAGCACTACGGCGGCGGCCACACGCACGCCGACATCCAGTTCCATCGTTACCACACGCGCCTCTCGCACCCATGGCGATGCCATCAGACACTGCTCGATCTGCGTGAGCGAGATCCGTTTTTCCTCGATCTTCACAATGCGGTCGGCCCGTCCCGCCAGCACGAAGCTGTCGTCGCCGGCAGGCAACGCCCGGTCCGCGCAGACATACCAGTTGTCGTCGGCCAGATGGGGCGACCGCACGGCCAGAAAGCCGTCCTGGAGCCGCCATGCCACGCCCGGCAGCGCGGTCCAGCGATCGCCTTCTACCGGGCGCTGGCGCCAGGCGACGCCGCCGGTTTCCGAACTGCCGAACACCTCGATCGGAGACTGGCCCATCAGGCGCAGCGTGGCGGCCGCCGCCTCGGGGGGCAATGGGCCGCCAGACGAAAAGACGGCGCGTACGACATGGCGTATTACCGGCCAGTCCAATGCATCGGGCAGCCGCTTCAGGAATGCAGGACTACTGACGAGCACGGCCGGTGTGCCACCGCTCTGGCAGGCAGCCACCAATTCCTCGTGGAAAGCGAGTCGCGAGAGCGGCATCGGCCGCCCGGCCGCCATCGGCCAGAGCACCGTAAACAGCAGTCCATAGATATGCTGATGCGAAACCGTGCACAGTACACGCGTGGTGTCGGAGCAGGTGTGGCGGAATGCCTGCTGCAGCGCGTGGACTTCGGCATCGAGTTGGCCCAGGCGCTTGTCGATCGCCTCTGGCGCGCCGGTCGAGCCGGACGTAAACAGCGTGATCCCGGTGTCCTGCGTCGCCAGATTCGGCCAGTCGCCCCCGGTATCCGTGACCTGTGCCGGGTCGGGCAACGCTCCACCCGGCAGGTTGCCGGCCCAGCCATCGCTCTGCGCACGCAATGCCACCAGTGTTTCGGGGCGGGTATCGCCGGGCAGCACCACGTGCTTGCCCGCATGCCAGGCGCCGAAGAGTGCAGCGGCAAACTCGGCGGTGTCGTCGAGATGGATCGCCCAGCGCCGCCCCGGCGCGAGAGCCAGCATGCGCCGCCATGCCGTGGCGCGCGCCAGGAACTGCACGGTATCCACGGTGCGCGCCCCGTCACACGCCACGGGATGCGCGCCATCGGCCGCGGCCAGCGCCGCCATGACGCCCCCCAACCCGGTCCACACCGGATGCCGCTCAACCATGACGATTCTCCGCGCCCCTAGCCATCACCCGTTGGCGGACGAGCCACTCACCGGCAAACATCGCGCCGATCAACCCGTAGGCGATGGCGCCGTTATAGAGCGCCCAGACGCGGTCGCTGGCCGCAAACGCCGTGATTGCCGCCATCGTGCCGTTGCACGCAAAGAACACACACCACACCTGGGTGACGCGGCGTGTGTAGGCCACCCCTCTCGGCGGCAGGTCCGGTTCCCGCATACGAGCCAGACGCTCGACAAGCGTGGGCGGATGCCACAGCGTCCAGCCGAACACGCACAGCATCGCCACATTGACGACTACCGGGTATAGCTTCAGCGGCAACGCATGATCCGACGCCATGACCACCATGGCGAGCCCGGCCGCCAGTAGTGCCACGACGCGCCAGCCGGCTTGACGGCTCGTGCCGGCGCGCAACAATGCCAGCGCCAACAGCGCCAGCGCCATCACCCGCGGCGAAAAATGCTGCAGACCGAGGTAGATCACTGGCGGATAGGACAGCGTGAGCAGCCCGAATCCCCACTTGCGCCAGAGCATGCCGGCGTCACGCGGTAGCCGGCGTGTCGATCAGTTGCGACAGCGCCAGCACAACGTCCTGCACCGTGCGCACGGACTTGAAATGCTCGGGCTTGAGCGGCTTGCTCAACAATGGCTTGAGCTTGACCAGCAAGTCCACTGCATCGATGCTGTCGATATCCAGATCGTCGTACAGGCGCGCCTCGGGCGTAATGCACGCCGGGTCGATCTCGAAGCTCTCCTCGAGGACCGCGGCCACGCGCGCGAAGATTTGGTCATGGGTCATGTCGGACTCCGTAGCTGGGCGGAAAGATCGGTGGCGGTACGTCAGGCAGGCGCCTGCCCGCGCTGCTCGGCCACGAAGGCGGCAAGTGCCGAGACGCTGGCAAAACGCGCGCGGACCTCTTCCTTGCTGCCGTTCATCGTGATGCCAAAGCGTTTCTGCAGCGCGAGGCCAAGCTCCAGCGCGTCGATCGAGTCGAGGCCAAGACCCTCGACGAACAGCGGTGCCGCCGGGTCGATGTCATCTGCGCTCACGTCCTCAAGGGACAGCGATGAGATGATCAGTTCTTTGATTTCTGTTTCAAGCGCCGTCACGGCGGATCTCCCTGGAGAAAAATTCGGATAGCGATTGCGTGAGCCGGCGCACGGCCAGACTGTCGTCAGTGCCCGGCGGCACCCAGTCAGACACCGGCACATCGGGATGCACCTCGATAACAAAGTGTGGCCGGTGCACTGGCACGTGGTACCACTTCTCGCCCTTGGTCAGCGTAGGCGGCTGGCAACGGATCACCACCGGGGTCAGCGCGAATCCACCACGCACCGCCACGTTGGCGGCGCCACGCCGCAAGGTCAGCGGACCATCGGGGCGCGTGCGCGTGCCTTCCGGAAAGATGATGAGGTTGTTGCCCGAGCGCAGCGATGCGATGCAGTCATCCACCATCGCTGCCCCGACGTCGTTACGGACCCAGCCCGTCGCCAGCACCGGCCCGCGCGTGAACGGATTGCGCACCAGCGCGGACTTGACCACGCAGTCAGGACGAGGGATCAGCGACATCAGGAACACCACGTCGATCAGTGACGGGTGGTTGGCCACGACCAGCAGCCCATTGCGGCGCAACCGCTCGCCGTGGAGCACATCGCAGCGGATCACGCCCACGGTGTGCATCAGCCAGACAAACAGCCGGAACGCATGGTGGATCACCTGCCGGCATGCACGTTGACGACTGGCATCGGACCATGGCAGCAACGACAAGACCGGAAATACGAACACCCGCAGCATCAGGCCGCCCATGCCGAAGCTCGAGAAGCAGAAGCCCGTGGCGCAAACGCGCCACATGCGGTCCAGGCGTTCAACCATGGCGTTGCCACCTCCAGATCGCGCGCTCGCCACGGTGCATCAGTTCTGGTTCGCCGGCCAGGAAGAAGCGCAATACGTCCAGGCCGTGCGGCAACACAGGATGCGCAGTGTCCGTATCCTCCGCTTCCCTCGTCCCGCGCTGCGCCACAATTTCCAGCCTCATGGCAGGGTCTCCGGCACGTGGACGGCCCATTCGCCACGCCCAACCGAAGAGGCAGCCCGGTTCATCCGCGAACTCGGAATAAGCGGCAGGCAACGGCGCGTCATAGCAGACCAGCAGCACCTCGTCAGCGCCATCGGCCAAGAGTGCAGCCGCTTCGACGACGGCCGCCTCGACGGTGTCGCACCCCGCAGCAACGGCCTGCTGGACCGAGGTCTCGCCACGATCGATCGAGAACAGGGCGCCAATTGCGTTGTGCACGGACAGCCCGAAGGCCGTCGGCGAAATTGGCGCGTTTGCGGCCAGTTCGCTCAACATCTCGAACGCGCGCTCGCTATCGCCATGGCGCGAGGCAAAAACGGAAGGAATCTGTGGAAGGCGGGAGCCGCCTTCGGACGCGGGCACCGGGGTGCCGGCTACGTCACAGACCGGAAGTAATGCAGCCTTGCCGATCGCATTGACGCGTCGGCGCAACATCGGCGCCATGGAGGAGAGTGCGGGCAAGCCCGTGCCGTCTGGTAGCCATGGCGACCGGCACCATGCCTGCCAGGCGTCAGGCGTATGCAATGCCGGCGCAGTTGCCGCCCATGCGCGAACTCCAAATTCCAATGTCATGCCGTGCGCGTCGGGTGAGTAGTAGACCCGGAACCCGCCACAGGCACGCCGCACACGGAGTGCCTGTTGACGCACGCGAAGTGCCGGCACCCGCAAGACCCGGGGATAGTTCCGTATTATTTTCCAAGCGTAGTCTCTAACTGCCACGAAAGCTGTGGCGTAACCGTAACGATCCTGCCCAAATGTAACGGGGCGGGCGCAACCTCTTGGTTGCCCCGCCCCGCGACCGTGTAGTCCGAGAATTCAGTCGGTCAAATTATGCATGCGCCGGCAGGATCTTCCCCATCACTTCTCCGAATCCCACGCGGTAACCGTCGCCCTGGCACCAGCCTGTCATGACCACGGTATCGCCGTCCTCCAGGAAACCGCGCCGGACCCCGCCAGCCAGTTCCACGGGTTCGTTGCCGTTGCGCGTGGTTTCCAGCAGGCTGCCGCACGAATCGGCCGTGGTACCGCTAATGGTGCCCGAGCCCATCAGGTCCCCGACGCGTACATTGCAGCCGGATACGGTATGGTGAGCCAGTTGCTGCGCCATCGTCCAGTACATCGCCTTGAAGTTGGTACGACATACCGTGGTGGCATCGCCGCCCTCGGGTTGCAGCGCCACTTCAAGCGCGATGTCGTAGGCGTTCCTCGCCTGCTGCCGCAGATACGGCAGCGGCTCGGGAGACTGGGCCGGATTGTCGCGACGGAACGGTTCTAGCGCATCCATCGTGACGACCCACGGCGAGATCGACGTGCCAAAGCCCTTGCTGTTGAACGGCCCAAGCGGCACATATTCCCATTGCTGGATATCGCGCGCACTCCAGTCGTTGAGAATCACCATGCCGAACATATGCGCAGGCGCGGCCTCGGTACTCACCGGGTCTCCAAGGGTCGACGGTTTTCCAACGATGAAGCCCATCTCCAGTTCATAGTCCAGCTTGCGACACGCCGTAAAAATCGGGCGCGGCTGATCTGGCAGCTTGATCTGGCCATTCGGCCGACGCAGCGCGGTGCCGCTGACCACGACCGAACTGGCACGACCGTTGTAACCAATCGGAATCTCCAGCCAGTTGGGCAGCAGCGCATTCTCGGGATCGCGGAACATGCGGCCGACATTGGTCGCGTGCTCACGAGACGAGTAGAAATCGGTATAGCCCGGAATCTCGACGGGCAGGTGCAGGGTCGCTGCAGACATCGGCACCAGCGCCTTGCCACACAGTGCCGCATTGCCCCGGAGGCTCTGGTCACCCGCTACTGACAGCAGCGCGGCCAGCCGCGCACGCGTCTCGCTCCACACCGGCTTGCCAAGGGCGATGAAGCGGTTCAGCGTCGGCGCCGCAAACGTGCCGCGCGCCGCGGCGGGCAGCAGTCCGGCATCGTCCAGTGCAGCGAGGTCAAGCACCTGGTCGCCAATCGCCACGCCTACGCGCGGTGTCTCGCCAACTTTGGAAAAAATGCCGTACGGCAGGTTCTGCAGCGGGAAATGAGTCTGGCCATCGTTGGCCGATTCGACCCAGCTGGTCATGGGGGCGGTCATATCGAAATACTCCGAGTTTCAGCGGACGTCAGGGTTGAAATGCTTCTTTAGGCCCTGCCAGCACGTGTAGTAGTTGTGTTGCAGCATGGCCGACTCCGCCGCATAGCGAGTGGGACGGATAACGCCGGGGGTTTCGAACATGAACGCCATCGTGTCCGTGATGTGGTGCGGCGCACTGGTGTCCGAGACACTGGCCCGCTCGAAGGTCTCGGCATCGGGACCATGCCCGCTCATGCAGTTGTGCAGGCTGGCACCACCCGGTGCAAATCCATCGGCCTTGGCGTCGTACACGCCCGTGATCAGGCCCATGAATTCGCTGGCGATATTGCGATGGAACCAGGGCGGACGGAACGTGTTTTCCGCAGCCAGCCAGCGCGGCCCGAAGATCACGAAGTCGACCGTATCGACACCCGGTGTGTCCGACGGCGACTGCAGCACCAGGAAGATGGACGGATCCGGATGGTCATGACTGATGGATCCGATCGTATTGAAATGGCGCAGGTCGTATTTATAAGGCGCGTAGTTGCCATGCCATGCCACGACATCAAGCGGCGAATGATCGATCTCGGCGCGCCAAAGATTGCCCTGGAAGCGCGCCACCAGTTCGAACTTGCCTTCGCGGTCTTCGTAGTGGGCAACCGGTGTGAGGAAGTCACGCGGATTCGCCAGACCGTTGGAGCCGATGACGCCAAGATCCGGCAGCCGGAACAACGCCCCGTAGTTTTCGCAGATGTAGCCGCGCGCCTCGCCATCGGGCAGCGCAACGCTGAATCGCACACCGCGTGGAATCACCACGATTTCCTGCGGCTCCACGGTCAGGCGTCCCATCTCTGTATCCACCTGCAAGCGGCCTTGCTGCGGCACGATCAGCATCTCGCCATCGGCGTTATAGAAGAAGCGGTCCTGCATCGACCGGTTCGCCATATAGAGATGGATGCCACACCCCGTTTGCGCCTCGGGTCCGCCATTGCCTGCCATCGTGACGATGCCGTCCACGAAATCCGTTGGGGCAGACGGCATCGCCGGCGGACTCCACCGCATCTGGTTCGGTGACGCCGGCACCTCGTCGAAGCGGCTTAGCCAGCGGCCTTGCGCCATCTCGACAAACGGCTTGTGCATGGCCGCCGGGCGAATGCGGTACAGCCACGAACGACGGTTGTGCGCGCGCGGCGCGGTAAAGGCGGTACCTGAAATCTGTTCGGCATAGAGACCATATGCCACGCGTTGCGGCGAGTTGCGGCCAACAGGCAGCGCGCCAGGCAGCGCCTCGGTAGCAAATTCGTTGGCGAACCCGGACATATACGCCGCTGCCTGCTGCCCGATGCCTTCAGCCGGATGAAGTTGTGCTTGTGTCATGAAGTCTCCTTCTCACCTCGCCATCAAACTCAAGCGTCGCCGAGAAAATTACGTATTGTTAAATCAATTTACCGAATCGTAATCACGCGCCTGCGCAAAGTCAAACACAACTGACACCAACACAATAGACGCACGCAGGCATCGTCAGCTGACAGGCGACGGCAACGAAACAAACGGGGAAATGTGAACGACAGGAGCGCCGCGCGAAGACGAGGACGGGCGGCCAAGAATGAATCAGGAAAACGAGATGCGCGGCGCACGGCCACGCAATATGCGCCAGCAGGGGCTGGCGGCGAAGCATATATCCGCCGAGGGCGAGCGATGACTCGCCCGCCCTCGTCGTTCAGCGCACTGTTTCGGTCAAACGGGCTTGTGGCCCTCGCCCGGCGCCGAGCCGGTTCCAAAACCACCCTGCGACGGCGCGGGCGCCGACGGGGCCTGCGCTGCAGCGGGTTGTCCCGCCATTGAGGCGGTTGTGACACCACCATTGCGGCTGGCTATGAATGCGTTGACGTCTGCAGCCAGGTGTTGCGGCGCAAGTACGACTTCAAGGCCCAACGCCTCGCATGCCGCCAGAAAGGTGGACATGCGCGGATCGGCTTGGCCCGATTCGGCCCTGAGATAGGCCTCCCGGGAAATCCCGGCCTTACGGGCGACGTCCTCCTGCTTGAGCTTGCGGGCTCGACGCAACGCACGCAGTTGCCGGAACGGTTCGCTAGCGCCTCTTGGCACGGCTGTACTGTTCATGTCGGTCTCCAGTCACCAGTGAAAAAAAAGTGCGCGGACGTGCATTCGAGTATAGAGCACGTTAAGCGTTCCGTAAGGTCTGTTGTGGAACACTTTTACAGTTTTTTAATGATGGCTTGATCTGGCCATTCGGACTCTCATCCGTACGGCTGACAAAGCACACCATCCTCCTCCGCCTTCACATAACGGAAGCGCCCGCTTTGCGTTGACGTCACATCAGTATCGTCCATGTGTGGCACAAGGCAAGTTGACAAACCGACCGGTCGTGCTATTCTCCAGCGCATGCAAAAAGGACAACTGACGCGGAGCGCAATTATCGAGCAGGCACTGCAGTCGGCCACAAAGGTCGGCTTCGAGCAGTTGTCGCTCGCAACACTTGCTGCCGACACCAACATGTCGAAGAGCGGGCTTTACGCGCACTTCAGATCCAAGGAAGCGTTGCAGGAAGCCGTTCTGGTCAGAGCCATGGAACGCTTCTCGGAAATCGTCATTCAGCCCGCCATGCGCGAGCCTCGCGGCACCGGCCGGCTGGAGAAGTTGTTCGACGGCTACATGGCCTGGTTGTCCGGCACGGTGATCGAAGGCGGATGCGTGTTCATGGCGTTGTCCCAGGAATACCGGGATCGTCCCGGCGTCATACGGGACAACGTTGTACAGGCATTCAAGGATTGGCACAGCACCATCGTACGGGTGGTTCTGGATGCAGTCGATGAAGGGGATCTGCGCCAGGATACGGATCCGCGCCAGTTCGCATTCGAGATGGCTGGCATCGGGATGTCGTTCCAGTCATCGCTCAGGCTGATGGGCCGGGGCGATGCGGCAGGGATGGCGCGAAAGGCCTTTGGGCGGCTCGTCAATGACGTCCGTGAGAATTGCCCTGGGTCGCCGGCCCGCGCAGAGTAGTACTACAGGAAACCGGCTAACGGGATTGACAACGCTGCAGCGAGGGCATTCGCGCAGTGTATCCAACGGCATTCTTGCCGGTTTTTCTTGCCCAAAAAATAGCACGACTGGTCGTTCCCTTACGCGAAAAAAGTCGGACCGGCTGCAGTCATATTCTCGTCAGCCATCATAAAGAAGCTGTTGGAGGTGCTCACCGTGCCGCAAGTGTTGTCATCTGCATCCGTCGACCCTGCATCCGAACCCGGGCAGGTACCGTTTCGCCTCCGTCATCGACTCACCAACACCTTGACGTCCGGGTTGTTGGCGTGGCACCGCCTGCGCTGGCAGACCGGCAGCCTGTTTTTTCCCGACGCCACGTCGCGCGCGCTCGAGAGACTGTGGTTTTCGCCTCCACGCGAACGCATCCCGGCGGAAGGTTTGCGATTGCTCGATGCTGCACGCACAGAGTGGGCACTTGTAACGGGGCAAGGCGGCAGCCGCCGCGTGCGGGTATATCGCTGGGGAAGCAAAGGACCGGTCGTGGTACTCGCCCATGGATGGGGCGGCAATGCGGGACAGTGGCACGCCATGGTTGGAAAGCTGCTGTCGGCGGGCATGCGTGTCGTGGCTTTCGATGCGTTATCACATGGCGCGTCGGACGCAGGCGCCCGTGGCCAGCGGCAAACCTCGATACTTGAAATGACGCGCTCGCTGTTGGCGGTCGCGTGGCATGTTGGACCGGTGCACGCGGTCATTGCGCATTCGCTGGGCGGTGCCGCCGCAGCGCAGGCAATCCGCGAAGGTCTTCCAGCCCGTGGCGTGGTCATGATCGGCTCGCCTGCCGACATGCACGATGCCTGCTCGGCGTTGGCCTGGCAGCTCGGCATTGCGCCCAGGGTTCTGGCGCGGATGCAGCGAAACAGCGAACAATGGCTCGGCACGAGTTGGTCGACGTTCAATGTGCCAGATATCGGACGCGCGCGGCCGGTGCCTCCCGCCCTTGTCATTCACGACCGCCATGACAAAACCGTGCGTTGGCAGGATGGCGCAGCCATTGCCGGCGCTTGGCCGGGCGCCCGACTCCTGACAACCGAAGGGCTGGGCCATCGTCGCATCCTGGCCGACGATGCTGTGCTCGGGCATGTCGTCGATTTCGTCGGCAATCTCACTACCAGATCTGCCTTGCCCCTGGGCCGTTAGCGCCACAGCGACCCCTGCTCGTTGGAGACCATGAATCCGGGGAGAGGGACTTGCCGAAAGGCAGGCCCTCTCCCCGGATTGTTTAGGTCCTTCGTTGGCGGTTAATTGCACGAAGTCTACGAAGCCAGTCGGGTGCGTGCCTCGGAACAAGCGCAAAAAAGCCCGCACGCGGCGGGCCTGGGACAAACGCCTCTCGCGAGGCGACTACTATTTGTTCACGTCAGATTCTCACGCATCGCGCGGCATGCCAATCGGCGCGCTGTCTTGCACGGTTTTTCGTGCATGCGCTTCGCGCATCGGCTTGAGGACAAACACCGCCAGGAGCGCCGAGAGCGCGGCCATGCCCGAAGCCAGCATGAACACGGCGTGCCAGTCGCCCGTGGCGGCCGTGATGACGCTGGAGAAAGGCACCAGCAAGGCTGCCGTTCCCTTGGCGGTGTAGAGCATGCCAGCATTGGTGGCAGCAAACTTCGGGCCGAAGGTATCGCCGCAGGTGGCAGGGAAAAGGCTGTAGATCTCGCCCCAGGCAAAGAACACGATGCCAGTCAGCACCACGAACGCCACCGGATCATGACCGTACTTGGACAGTAGCAGGATACCGACAGCTTCCACGGCGAACGCGATGAACATCGTGTTTTCACGTCCGATGTGGTCGGAGATCCAGCCGAAGAAGGGGCGCGTGACCCCATTGAGCACACGGTCGATGGTCAGGGCGAAGGTCAGCGCCGGCAGAGTCAGGCCGAGGATCGACACCGGCGAATCGTGCAGGCCAAAGTCCTTGGCGATCGGACCGAGTTGCGCCGTCGCCATCAGACCGCCTGCGGCCATCATGACGAACATCGCATACATGACCCAGAAGATGGGCGAGGACAGAACCTGCCGGGGCGACGCGTTATACGTCGCAGCCGACTTCAGCGTCGCCTTGACGTCCGCCATCAGCTTCGCGGGCGGCGGCAGCAGCGCCAGGCCAAGCAGCACCACGATGATGCCCTGCCCCAGACCGAAGTACAGGAACGTTGCCTCATAGCCACTGGTCTTGATCATGTTGGCGATCGGCACCACGGTAGCCGCAGAACCCGCTCCAAACCCGGCCGCTGTAATACCCGCCGCCAAGCCACGACGATTGGGGAACCACTTCAGCGCATTGCCCACGCAGGTGCCATATACGGCGCCGGCACCCACGCCACCAATTGCAGCGGCAACGTAGAGCATCGGCAGAGATCCAGCTACCGAATTGAGGACCCATGCGATCGCACATAGCAACCCCCCGCCCACCACAACCGGGCGCGGACCGTACTTGTCGACCAGATAACCTTCGATAGGGACCAGCCAGGTTTCGGTCACCACAAAGATGGTGAATGCCACCTGAATGGCAGTGCGGCCCCATTGGTGTTTCTCGTCAATGGGGTTGACGAACAACGTCCAGCCATACTGCATGTTGGCGATCATCGCCATACAGATCACGCCGAATACAAGCTGCATCCACGGCGAACCATACCAGGACGCTTGCGCGCCTGCGCGTTGCTGACTTTCCATGGTGGTGTCTCCTTCTGGCGGTGTGTCCCGCCGTTGCGGAATGGCATCTACGTTGGATACCGGTGGTGTTTTGATATGTCTTCTGGTGTTTCTTTTAATCCTGCTTTTACTGCTTTGCTTTTGTTTTTGGACTGCCCTTCTGTCCTGCTGCCTCGAACAGCTGAGCCGTTCTAGTGCTATACAGTATGTGGTATATCACCGAAGTTCAAGGGCCTTGGAACGTGTGCCTGACTGGTACAGCGGACATTCGAAAGCACGCATGATCATCGCAACGCGGACTGGTGCGTCGGGTGCATCAAATTCCTTGGGCGGCTTGTATCGCTCCCCTTTCAGATCAATTACTTAGGGATCTTTTTCGCATGAATGCATCATGCCGAAGCTGGAGTGGAAATTGGTGCGGCGCATGTTACGGAATACCCGCGATAGGGTAAGTCCCGAGCAATGCGAGAACAAAAAAAGCAGGGAAACGAACGAGTGGAGCGATATACCGCGCTGCGTCGGGACCTGAGATCCGCAGGCGCAGGGGCATAAGAAGCTGAAGAAACGGCCGCGAGGAAAACTGACAAACCACTTCAGTTCAGGTGTTGCCGGCCGCTACAGTGGACCCGAACTTGATACTTGGTACAGCGATAAAACCGAGCGATCAGGCGTGCAGGAAACGCGGTTGCAGGACGGTGTCCGAAACCGAGCTGCCGATACCGGTATCGCTCTCTTCGGAACCCAGGCCAGCGAAGCGTCCGTGCTCCTGAGCTGTGGTAAGCAGGCCCATCGGCACGAGCGTGGCGAGGACATACGTGACGGTAACGCCAAGGGAAACCACACCAAGGGCCAGGATAGTAAGCAGCGTAGCGTTCATGAAAACTCCTAAGTGATGAAGATCAAGGTGGATTCATTATATGCTGCACTGCGAGGTCTGTAAATATTTGGTATGTGGTATATCAGTAGAGGTCTGCGCCTAAAAAGACAACGCACCCCGAGAGGTGCGTTGGTCATCACAACAATATGAATAAAATCCGCTTTATCAGTCGCTTTCGTGATGAATTCAGCCTATTAAGGCACTAAAAATAATGCGGCGGCGCATCACATGAATCCGTTTCACGATCTCACCCTACTTTCTTCAACAGCCCGGTGTCGTATTCCTGTGCACGAAGGTTGTCCCAGATGGCGGCAGCGTTAGGTTTTAGCGATCGGGACTTGCGCCGCACGAGCATGACGTTGGACGTCACCTGCGGACGCAAAGGGCGAAGCACGGCGGCGGGCGCCATACCGCTGGCCTGGGCACGCGACGGCACGACGCCAATGCCGAGTCCCATCGCAACCATCCCGAAAATAGCGGCGAAGTGTCCGAGCAATTGCAGCGAGCCTGGCCTGACGTGATAGGTGGACAACGCGCGGTCCACCGCCGGCTGTACGCCCGAATTCTGATCGAGGGTCAGCACCGAGGCGTCGGCCAGTTCGCCCCAGCCCACGGACTCCCCCGCTGCCAGCGGATGATCCGCGGGCAATACCGCCTGCAGTGAATCGATGCACAGCGGTTCGCAGTACAGGTCATCGCACGGCGCCGGGTTGCTGGCGATACCGAAATCCACCTCGCCGCTACGCACGCTCTGCAGGACCGAGTCATGCGATTTGTCGCGCAGCGTAATGCCGATGCCGGGCCAGGCCTGCCGGCAACCCGCCACCCACATTGGCACCGACATCGAGGACGTCACCGGATCGGTCGCAATCTGCACGGTGCCCTGGCTCGGCTTTCCCGTTCCATGACTCTCCCGCAGGGTTTGCTCCACCTCTTCTATCAGGTGGCAAATCCGCTGGGAGAGCGTCTCGCCGGCATCGGTTAGCTCCACCTGGCGAGTCGTACGATCGAACAAGCGCTGGTCGATTTCTTCTTCGAGTTCGCGCACGCTACGGCTGATGGCCGATTGCGTCAGCCCCAACTCCGCCGCGGCGCGCGTAAAACTCTTCTGGCGCGCCACAGCGGCAAATGCCTTCAACTGCGGAAGCGAAACATTCATGGTGCCGCTCCTTGCTGGCTGTCGCCGTGATAGTGCGGTGGTACGGCTACAAAGTTGTAGGTGGGTAATACCTGCTTAGTCGCCCTTGCCTGCCGACCAGCCCGTTGCGTACCCGCCCGCATCGCTGACAGGTTTCGCAGCGGCATGTCCCGTGATGAAGCGCTGGCGCATGGGCTGCAATACGAATTTCGCCGATAGCCCCGCAGCCACAGTCATCGCGGCTGCTACGGCGAAGACGAGGTTCCATCCGCCCGTATGCGACAGCACCGATGCCAGCGGCACCAGTATCGCGGCTGTCCCCTTGGCCGTGTAAAGCGTGCCGGCATTGGACGCGGCGAAGCGGCTGCCGAACGTATCTGCACACAACGCCGGGAAGATCGAGAAGATCTCGCCCCAGAACAGGAACACCAGCGCGGCGAAGAACATGAACCAGTACGGGTTATGTCCCATCTCCAGCAGGCCGATCAGCGACAGGCCCTCGCCAATGAAAATCACGAACATCGTATTCTCACGACCGATGCGATCCGAGATGAGGCCGCACAACGGCCGCGTCAATCCATTGCAAAGGTTGTCGATGGACAGTGTCATCGTCAGCAGCGGCAACGTCATGCCCAGCATCGTGATGGGCATCGTCGCGAAGCCGAAATCCCGGGCAATCGGTCCAAGTTGCGCGGTGGCCATGATGCCGCCGGCTGCCACGGCCACGAACGATGCATAGATCACCCAGAACACCGGTGTACGCACCATCTGGCCCGGCGTGAACTCCACGGGGTTGGTCAGGATGGCCTTGTTGGCCTTCAGCCCCTTGGGCGGGCGTGGCTTGACCAGTAACAACGCCATCGCAAAGATCAGCACGCCCTGGATGATGCCGAACGTGCGGAACGCATGCTCGTATCCGGACTTCTCGATCATATTTGCAATGGGAATCACCGTGAGGGCTGCGCCGGCGCCAAACCCTGCAGCGGTGAGCCCGGCTGCCAGCCCGCGCTTGTCCGGGAACCACTTCAGCGCGTTGCCCACGCACGTGCCATAGACACCGCCTGCGCCGATCCCGGCGAGCACGGCGCCGGCATACAGCATCGGCAGCGACGTGGCATAGGAATTGAGCACCCAGGCAAGACCTGCGCAGATGGCGCCGCCGGCCACTACCGGCCGGGGTCCGAACTGGTCTACGAGCCAGCCTTCCAGCGGCACGAGCCAGGTTTCGGTCACGATAAAAATGGAAAAGGCGACCTGGATCGCAGAGTCGCCCCAATGGTGCTTGGCGTTCATGGGATTGACGAACAATGTCCAGCCGTACTGGAGGTTCGCCACAAGCCCCATGCAGAGGATGCCGATGAAAAGCTGGAACCAGCGATTGCCCAGCAGGCCGCCTGAGCGGCCGCCGTCTTGATTAGCCGTGACGGCGTCTGCCGCATCGAAGTGCGCCATGTCGTGTCTCCTTGCATTAGTGTCTTCGCGCTCTGCGGCGCGAGTGCTGGGCTGGCCTGTTTGGGGAACCGCCCGTTTTTTTCACTACTGAATGAGCGCGCCTGACATTGCGGCACGAATTCGTGCATTGATGCTACTTCAAACTTAGATCAGCACGTCATAAAGTTTTTTATTATGATCATTGACGATCCTTTATAGATTGCAGGAATCCAGTGCAATGAAAAATGCAACGCTGCGGCAATTGAAAGTGTTCGAGACGGTAGCCCGTCACCTGAGCTTTTCGCGGGCCGCAGAGGAGCTGCATCTCACGCAGCCTGCCGTGTCCACGCAGGTTCGGCAGCTGGAGCACCATGTGGGCCTGCCCTTGTTCGAGCAGCTCGGCAAGCGGATTTACCTCACTCCGGCAGGCACGGAGATGCTCCACTACAGCCGCAGCATCATCCAGCAATTCAGGGAGGCGGAGGATGCCATGGCGCAACTCAAGGGTATTTCCGGAGGCCGTCTGAACGTCGCCGTGATCAGCGCCGGCGATTATTTCTTTCCTCGCCTGCTTGCCGAATTCATGAATCGGCATGATGGCGTGACACTGAATCTCGCAGTGCACAATCGCGAGGAATTGCTGCATCAACTGGGCGGAAACCTGACGGACCTGGCTGTCATGGTGCGCCCACCAGAAGGTATTGACACCATTGCGGAATCATTCGCTCCTCATCCCTACGTGATTGTGGCCGCGCCGAATCATCCACTTGTTGGGCAACGCAACATACCTCTGGCCGGCTTGGCGGAGGAGGCGTTTGTTTCACGCGAAAAAGGATCTGACACCTGGAACTCGATGCAGGAAGGTTTTGCGGGAAGGCTGTCCAACCTTCGCATCGCCATGGAGATCAAGAGCACCGAGACCATCAAACAGGCGGTGATCGCCAACATGGGGATCGCTTTTCTCTCGGCGCATACCGTCGGACTGGAACTGCAGACCGGCAAACTGGCCGTGCTCGATATCCAGGGCTTCCCGGTGATGCTGAACTGGTATGTCGTGCACCGGAAAAACAAGCGTCTTCCCCCGGTAGCGCTGGCATTCAAGCATTTTCTGATGGAGGAAGGTCATACGCTGATCCAGCAGATCACCGGTGTCGAGGGGTTGATCCGGCCCGCGCAACGACATCGCGTCAATGCATAAGCATTTACTTATGGTTTTTCGATGTAACTTTAATTATCGTAAATCGTTCGTCCTGCCTAAGCTGCACACATACCAAGATTCACCGCAGTGCACTTTCAGGAGACGAACATGCAACAACTTCATACCGGCGAATCCGCCTCCTCCCTTTCCACGTCAGCCGGTAACGACACGCGCCATCATGACCGCGACGTCCAGCTGGCCGCCTACAACGCCGCATTCGACGAACTGGAGCTGACGTTCCGCTGGGACGCACCCATGTTCGAATGGCTGTGCGGCATCGAGTGCGAAAAAGCCCGCGTGGCGCGCTACATCGAGCAGTACCATGCGCACCTGCTCACCGCGTACGATGCGCCGTTCCTCAGCCAACTCATCTTCGACAAGAAGAACGAGTACCTGCGCGCCGTGGCGGGAGCAGGGACGAATTGAATCGCTGAGTTCTTCAGTCTTGAAGTCAAAGGCGCGCCAATGGCGCGCTTTTTATTTTCCTGGCCGGCGACGACAAGTTCAGATCGCTTCCCTTGTAGATCCCGGCCAAGGTCCCGACCGCTATCGAGGCAGGAGAAGGGCTTCCTACCTACTCGTTTTCGCGGATTTCCTTACACCTTTCTCGTTGATATATTACATACCGTATTTTTGTAAGGAAATCGACGCTTCCAAGACCGGCATTCGGCATATAACAGCGAGAGGAGACACGTGGACATCCACGAACATCAGGCCAAGGAATTGCTCAGGCGCTATGACGTGCCCGTGCCACCCGGCTGCGTGGCCTTTACGCCGGACGACGCCGCCCATGCCGCCCGCAAGCTTGGGGGCTCTGCCTGGGTGGTGAAGTCGCAGATTCACGGGGGCGGCCACGGCGCCGGCAGTTTCGCGGGCAATCATTCGGAAAAGGGTGGCGTGCGTGTCGCGATGTCCATTGACGAGGTGCACGCCAACGCTGCGCAGATGCTGGGCAGGACCTTGATCACCAGGCACACCGGCCCGGCCGGCCGGGTCGTGCGGCGTCTTTATATCGAGAAAGACTGCGTTATCTCGCGCGAGCTTTACCTTGCCATCCTGATCGACCCCGCCACGGCGCGCGTCACGATCATGGTGTCGACCGAAGGCGGCACCGACATCGACGAGGTTGCCGCACACACACCAGAGAAGATCCTGAAGGTGGCGATCGACCCGGCTTGCGGTATCCAACCGTTCCATGCACGCCGGCTGGCGTTCGGCCTCGGGCTGTCAGGCAAGCTGGCGGATGCCGCCACGCCACTCATTCTCTCGGCCTATCGCGCCTTCACCGAGCTCGACGCGTCGCTCCTGGAAATTCATCCGCTTGCAGTCACGGACAACGGCGAGGTCATGGCGCTCGACGCCAGGTTCCGCTTCGACGACAACGCCCTCTTCCGCCATCCCGAGATCGAGGCAATGCGCGACGAGGGCGAGGAGGACCCCGCCGAGACCGAGGCTGCCAGGCACGCGCTGAACTATGTCCAATTGGACGGCACTATCGGCTGCATGGCCAATGGCGCGGGACTCGGGATGGCCACCATGGACATCGTCAGGCTCCATGGCGCCGAGCCAGCCAACTTGCTGGATATAGGCGCCAGTACCACCACGGAGCGCATCACGACGGCCTTCCGCCTGATCCTGGCCGATCCGAATGTCAAAGGTGTTCTGGTGAATATCTTCGGCGGGGTCGTGCGCTGCAACGACATTGCCGAAGGCGTCATCGCGGCCGCGCGCGAAGTGGACCTGACCGTGCCGCTGGTAGTGCGGCTGGCTGGCACCAACGTCGATCAGGGCAGGCATACCCTGCGCAATTCAGGTCTGCCGATCGTGTCTGCCGGGGATCTAGCCGATGCGGCCGAAAAGATTGTGACCGCCGTGCGCGCCACGCAGACAAAAGGAGGCAGGTGAAATGGGTGTCCTGATCAACCAGAACACGCGCGTGATCTGCCAGGGCTTTACCAGCGCGCAAGGCACGTTCCATGCGGAACAGGCCCTGGCCTACGGCACGAAGATGGTCGGCGGCGTTGCGCCCGGCAGAGGCGGAGCGACGCACCTCGGCCTGCCGGTTTTCGACTCCGTGGCGGCAGCGGCCGACGCCACCGGCGCGGATGCATCGGTCATCCACGTACCACCACCGTTCGCCGCCGATGCCATCCTGGAAGCGGTCGATGCGGGCATTGCCCTGATCGTCTGCATGACCGAAGGCGTCCCCGTGATGGACATGGTGCGCGTCAAGCGTGCGCTGTCAGGTTCCGGCAGCCGCCTGATCGGCCCGGGTTGCACGGGCGTGATCACGCCCGGCCAATGCAAGATCGGCGTCATGCCCGGGCACATCCACGCGTCGGGCAAGATCGGCGTAGTGTCACGTTCGGGTACGTTGATGTACGAGGCCGTAGCGCAAACCACGGCTGCCGGGCTGGGTCAGTCGACCTGCATCGACATTGGCAGCGATCCGGTCAACGGCACCAGCTTTATCGACTGCCTGGAGATGTTCCTGGCCGACGACCAGACCGAAGGCATCCTCATGCTGGGCGAGATCGATGGGTCTGCGGAAGAAGACGCCGCACGCTTCCTGCGCGAAGCCCGGTGTCGCAAACCCGTGGTGGGCTACATCGCCGGCAACACTGCGCCAGCGGGACGCAGCATGGGTCATGCAGGGGCCGTTGTCTTGAGGGGGACAGGGACGGCGGAAGCCAAGATCGACGCCATGCGGCAAGCCGGACTCCATGTGCCCGCTTCGCCAGCGGTTCTGGGAGCAACCATGGCAGCCGCGATGAAATAGGCATCGGGGGCGCGCAGGCATCCGCGCGCCCCCGAAAAAGAGAGAAGAAGTTCAGGCTGCGGCGCCCGCCTTGGCTTCCAGTTCCGTGATGCGCTTGCGCAGCGCCCGTTCTTCCTGAAAGCGCGCGGTCTCGTCGCGGATCACCGCCACGATGCCCGTAATCTCCCCGCCCTCTCCGTGCAGCAACGCCACGGTAAAGGCGATCGACATCGCCTCGCCTTTCTTGTTGATCGCCGGGACTTTCAGCAAGTCATGGCCGTAGCGGGTCTGGCCCGTTGCCATGGTCTTGTCGTACCCCTCCCAGTGGCGCGCACGCAGGCGCTCGGGAATGATCAGGTCCAGCGACTTGCCCAGGGCTTCCTCCTGGGTGAAACCGAACATGTATTCTGCCGCGGGGTTCCACAACGTGATGGCGCCATCGGCGCCGGAGATGATGATGGCGTCGCCGATGGCGGACACCAATTGTTCGTAGTCGATTGCAGTCTGCATGGTCATTCCTGAGGAATGGGAAGAGGCGTGGATCGTCGCCCCGGGTTCCAGGCTGTCATTCTGGCACTTGCCCGAGCCGCCGGGGAATGCGCGGAAGGTTTCGTCCGCGCGTTCCCCGGCACACCGCGCTCAGATTACCTGCGACTCGCGCAGGCTGACGATTTCCTCGGCGCTGTAGCCAAGGCCGGCCAGCACTTCGTCGCTGTGCTCGCCCAGCAGCGGCGAACCCGTGATTTCCGGCTTCAGGTCCGAGAACTTGATCGGGCTGCCCACGGTCAGGTACGTGCCACGAACCTTGTGCGGAACTTCCACGATCGAGCCGCTCTTGCGCAGCGATTCATCTGCGGCAATTTCCTTCATCGACAGCACCGGCGAGCAAGGAATATCGTACTTGCGCAGGATATCCACCGCTTCGTACTTGGTCTTGTCGGCCAGCCAGGCTTCGATGGTATTGAAGATGTCGAAGATGTGCGGCTGACGCGCCTTCGCCGTGCTGTAGTTCGGGTCGGTAATCCACTCTTCCTTGCCCAGCGCCTTGCAGATCGGCTCCCAGGCGTGGCCCTGGATGGTGAAGTAGATGTAGGCGTTGGGATCGGTCTCCCAGCCCTTGCACTTCAGCACCCAACCCGGCTGGCCGCCACCGCCGGCGTTGCCGCCGCGGGGCACCACGTCGCTGAACGTACCGTGCGGGTACTGCGGATACTCTTCCAGGTAACCCAGGGCATCCAGGCGCTGCTGGTCGCGCAGCTTCACACGGCACAGGTTCAGCACGGCATCCTGCATCGACACGGCCACCTTCTGGCCCTTGCCGGTCTGCTGGCGGCCGATGATTGCGGTCAGGATACCGATGGCCAGGTGCATGCCGGTGTTCGAATCACCCAGGGCAGCTGCCGACACCGTGGGCGGACCGTCCCAGAAACCGGTGGTCGATGCAGCGCCGCCCGCGCATTGCGCCACGTTTTCGTAGACCTTCAGGTCTTCATAGTGGTGGCCGTCGCTGAAGCCCTTGACCGATGCCACGATCATCAGCGGATTGAGTTCCTTGATGCGGTCCCACGAGAAGCCCATGCGATCCAGTGCGCCCGGACCGAAGTTTTCCACCAGCACGTCAGATTCGCGAATCAGTTGTTCGAGAATCTTCTTGCCTTCGGGCTTCTTGGTGTCCAGCGTCAACGAGCGCTTGTTGCTGTTGAGCATCGTGAAGTACAGCGCGTCCGCGTCAGGAACGTCGCGGAGCTGCGTACGGGTGACGTCGCCGGAGCCGGGGCGCTCCACCTTGATCACGTCTGCGCCAAACCACGCGAGAAGCTGGGTGCAGGCGGGGCCGGCCTGGACGTGCGTGAAGTCGATGATCTTGATGCCGTGCAGTGGAAGGTTCACGTTCGCTCTCCTATTGGATTGAGGAATGGGGGTGAAATTCGAGTGGATTCAAGTGAATTACTTGCTGGCCGAGCTTTGCGGATTCAGGTTGGTCAGGCGACCGCTTTCCGTGCCGGCAGCCGGATCGATGACGGCGTTGACCAGCGTGGGCTTACCCGAGCGCAATGCTTCATTGACTGCCGCTTCCAGTTCCTGCGGCGTGGTGACGTTGTGACCGACACCGCCGAACGCTTCCATCATCTTGTCGTAGCGGGCGCCCGGCACGAACATCGTGACGGCCGGGTCCGAACCGCCCGTCGGGTTCTTGTCGATACCTTTGTAGACGCCGTTGTTGTTGAACACCACGACGCAGATCGGCAGGTTGTAGCGGCAGATTGTCTCCACTTCCATGCCCGAGAAGCCGAATGCACTGTCACCGCACACCGCCAGCACCGGCTTGCCGGTTTCCACCGCCGCAGCCACCGCATAGCCCATGCCTACACCCATCACGCCCCACGTACCTACGTCCAGGC
The DNA here is from genome assembly GCF_005503625.1 of Cupriavidus sp. 2SB. GTDB lineage: Bacteria > Pseudomonadota > Gammaproteobacteria > Burkholderiales > Burkholderiaceae > Cupriavidus. The sequence continues at coordinate 46,526 of NZ_SCMX01000004.1, forward strand.
GCTTGCGCGGCTCGTACATGTCGATGACGGCGCGGGCATAGTCCAGCGTGTTGGCGCCTTCGTTGACAAACGGGATGCTCGGGTTGGCCTTGACGACATCCTTCAGCACGCGCAGCGCGCTGTGGAAGTTCATCGGCGACGTGTCCTTGGCCAGCGTCTCGGCCATCTTCGCCAGGTTCTTGTCCTTGCGCTCGTCCACGGCGTTGATCCACTCCGCGCCCGGCTTGGCAAAGTTGTTGCCAATCTTGTCGAGCAGTGCCGATACGCACGATCCGATATCACCCACTACCGGCGCGGCGATGGCCACGTTGCTGTCCATCTCGGTCGGCGAGATATCTACCTGGATGAATTGCTTGGGCTTGCCCCAGGTCTTGCCCTTGCCGTGCGACAGCAGCCAGTTCAGGCGGGCGCCCACCAGCAGCACCACGTCCGCTTCGGCCAGTACGTAAGAGCGCGCGGCCGATGCCGATTGCGGATGCGTATCGGGCAGCAGGCCCTTGGCCATGGACATCGGCAGATACGGAATGCCGGTCTTCTCCACCAGCGCGCGGATATCCTCGTCGGCACGGGCGTAGGCGGCACCCTTGCCCAGCAGGATCAGCGGACGCTTGGCGCCCTTCAGCAGTTCCACGGCGCGATCGATCGAATCCGGTGCCGGGAGTTGGCGCGGAGCGGGGTCCACCACCTTGATCAGGGACTTGCGACCCTTCTCTGCTTCCATCGACTGGCCCAGCAGCTTGGCCGGCAGGTCCAGGTACACACCGCCCGGACGGCCGGACACGGCAGCACGAATGGCACGCGCGATCCCCACACCGATGTCTTCGGCGTGCAGCACGCGGAAGGCAGCCTTGGCGTGCGGACGGGCGATGGCCAGTTGATCCATCTCTTCGTAGTCACCCTGCTGCAGATCGACGATCTCGCGCTCGCTGGAGCCGCTGATCAGAATCATCGGGAAGCAGTTGGTGGTGGCATTCGCCAGCGCAGTCAGACCGTTAAGGAACCCGGGTGCGGACACCGTCAGGCAAACCCCCGGTTTTTGCGTGAGATAACCAGCGATGGCTGCGGCGTTGCCTGCGTTCTGCTCGTGACGGAAGCTGATGACGCGCATGCCGTTGGCCTGTGCCAGACGGGCCAGATCGGTGACCGGAATGCCGGGCAGGCCGTAGATATTCTCGATGCCGTTCAGCTTGAGCGCGTCGATGACCAGGTGAAAACCATCGGTTTGTGCCTGATGTTCTTCCGCAGCGTGACGCTGCAGCTCGTTTCCGACTTCTGCCATGGTTGCTTCCTTCTATGCAAATTTGACGGGATTGGACTGTCTTTTTTGGTGTCAGCGGTCGGATGGAACGGTGTCTCCTCCCTTTCGATTCGCTGTACTTCTCTAACGCTGAAATACCGTATGTGATATATCAAAGATCAGCAAGTTATTTCCCACTATTCCGACGAACTTTCGTCGATGCACCGCAGCATTTCGTGACAAATAGACGCAAATTAAGGGGAATTACCGATTCCCCTGAGTTCTGCCTGGTTAGCCGCGCACGTGGTTGACCAGCGAGCCAATTCCGCGAATCGATACCTCCACCACCGAACCGTCCTTCATCGACCCGACTCCGATCGACGTGCCAACTGCGATCACGTCGCCCGGCATCAACGTCATGTCCTGTGACAGACGGCTGACTTGCTCTTCCGGAGAAAACACAATGTCGGACAACGGGTAGTTCTGGCGCTCGACCCCATCCAGGCGCGTCACCACGCTGGCACTGCGCCAGTCGAATCCGGTGACGATGGCCGGACCGATGCAACCGAAGGTGTCGGAACCCTTGGCGCGCGTCCACTGCGGGAAATTCGGGTCGGCATTGAGCAGCTCGCCCGCCGTCACGTCATTGACGATGGTGTAGCCGAAGATATGCGCGGCCGCTTCGTTCAATGGCACGTTGCGGCATTCACGGCCGATGACGATGCCGAGTTCGCCTTCATAGGCGATCTTGCCGGCGTAGCCGCTCGGACGAACGATCGCGTCGCCGGGACCAGCCAGTGAACTGGCCGGCTTCAGCAGGAACAACGGATGCACGGGCACCGACTTCTCCAGCCGCGCAGCAAGGGCGTGAAAGTTGTTCCATAGCGCCACGATCTTGCCGGGCAGGCACGGCGCGAGCAGTTCCAGCGAGGCGTAGCTATAGACGCTACCGGTGGGACGGGAATCGGCATAGCCAGGGCCATCGTATTCGATGACGCGGTCGGCATCGCCATCGTCGAGCCGGCCATAAGCAGTGTCGCCGTCGGGGCGGCGGAAGCGAATCCAGGTTTGCACGGCAGAGCTCCTCAGGCAGACGCGTGCGTGTCGCGCCTGCGCTCTCAGCAGGGATTGGGACCCCCAGTCGGGGGCCAGTGACGGGTGACGGGTGACGGGCGACGGCCAGTGAGCCGCGCGCCTCGCGTCAGACGGCTCCCGCTACGCGTAGCGCCGCAATCTGTGCCGGCGAGCGTCCCAGCCATTCCAGAATCTCGTCGGTGTGCTCACCCAGCAGCGGCGAGCGCTCGACGCTCACCGGCGAGTCGGACAACGTGATCGGCGAACCCAACTGCACGTATTTACCGCGCGTCGGATGATCCAGTTCCACCAGGTAGCCCCGCTCGTACATCGACTTGTCTTCGATGAGATCCTTCATGGACAGGATCGGGCCGCACGGCACATCTGCGTCGTTGAGCGCGGTCATGACTTCGAACTTGGTGCGGCCCAGGGTCCATTGCTCGATGATGCCGAAACAGGCCGCGAGCTTTTTCAGGCGCACTTCCGGCGTGGCGAAATCCGGATCGGTGATCAGGTCCTCGCGACGGCACAGGCGCATCAGCGGCTCCCAGCCCTGCGGCTGGATGATGACGTAGACATAGTCGTTCGGGCCGCCGGGTGCACAGCGCAGCGCAGCGCCCGGCTGACCACCGCCCGACGAATTGCCGGCGCGCGGCACGTGGTCATCGAACTCGGTATTGGGGTACTCACGCAGCGGGCCAGCCTCGAGGCGCTGCTGGTCACGCAGCTTCACGCGGCACAGGTTCAGCACGGCGTCCTGCATGGCCACTTCCACGCGCTGACCGCGACCCGAATGTTCGCGCTGCAGCAGTGCGGCCAGGATGCCAACCACGCAGTGCACGCCCGTGCCCGAATCGCCGATCTGTGCACCCGTCACCGTCGGCACACCATGCGATTCGCCAGTCGTGGACGCGGAACCGCCCATGCACTGCGCCACATTTTCATAGGCCTTGCAGTCCTGGTACGGCCCGGGACCAAAACCCTTGATCGACGCGTAGATCATGCGCGGATTCAGGGTCTGGATGTTCTCCCAGTCGAATCCGGCGCGGGCCAGCACACCTGGGCCAAAATTCTCGATCAGCACATCGCTTTGCTGGATCAGGTCCTCAAGCAGCGCCTTGCCTTCCGGTGTCTTCATATTGAGCGTCAGGCTACGCTTGTTGCTGTTCAGCATGGTGAAGTACAGGCTGTCGGCATTCGGCACGTCGCGGAGTTGGCTACGCGTGATGTCGCCGCGCCCAGGCATTTCAACCTTGATCACGTCGGCGCCCATCCAGGCCATCAACTGCGTGGCCGAAGGCCCGGCCTGCACGTGCGTCATGTCCAGGATGCGAATACCGTCCAGCGCTTTCCGTTCGGTGTGAGTGTCACCCATGCTGCGTCTCCTGATGATGTGTGTTTGTGCTTTTGACATACAGTATGTGGTATATCACCAAGATGCAAGGGGGTTTAAACCCGAATTCAGCAGCTTTCGATACTGCGCCGCAGCAAGCTGCGTGGACACGCTCTGCGCCCAGACCGCGCAACGAAAAAACCCCAACGAGCCGCAAGGCTGTCGGGGTTCAAATGATGCGGTGAAATCGGTTGTGGCTAGCTATCCCTGACACCTGCCAGGCAGCGTGCAAGACGTCACTCCGACGTCAGTCCAGGAAGTCGCAGTTCTTCTCCACGTACTCTGCCAGGTCCAGCGAATGCTGGCGAACCAGCCGCTCGGCCAGCTCCGTGTCGCGTCTTTCCAGCGCCTCGATGATCCGCAGGTGATCAACGATAGAACGCGCGGCGCGGTCGCTCTGCGAGATCGTCATTTTTCGAATGGCTCGCACATGAACGAAGATGTTCTTGATCTGGTCCATGATGACCTGCGACTTCGACAACTGCACAATCGCCTGGTGAAAGACGATATTCGCGTCCGAGTATTCCTCGATATGCTCGGCGGGCGTGGAGTCGCGGAAGCTGTCGAACATATGGCGCAGCTTGCCGATTTCCGCGTCGGTGGCATTCTGCGTGGCCAGACGCGCGGCCATGCTTTCGAGCGCCGCCCAGACCTGAATCATCTCGACGATCTCGCGCTTGGTCTTGCGCGTAATGTAGATACCACGTCGTGGCACCGTACGCAGGAAACCTTCCTGCTCGAGTAGCGTCATGGCCTCGCGAATCGGCGTGCGGCTTACGCCTAGCCTTTCGGACAACACGCGCTCGTCAAGGCGTACTTCGTCACGCGACTGATAGATATCGGCGTCGGCAATCGCCTGGCGCAGCATCGCATACGCCTGGTCGCGCAGGCTTGCCCCCGCATTGATAGGTTGCAAGGACAGCGCCAGCCCGGCGGGCGGTTGACCATGCGATTGGACTTCGGATTCGCTTTGGGCAGACATGAATACACTCGTCAATGGCCGGCGCCCTGCCCGCCAGTCTGGCGAGCAGCGGCGACCCGCCTCTTCCTGAACGTCAACGCGCTCAGTTTGGCATGACCCCATGCGTTCTGCTCATGAATCTGGCAGGCAACCGAATGGAATCACAGGCGAAGAGGCGGGACCGGCCCTTTTGTATATGGTATATCACAAAGACGGCACTTCCGAAGGACGTTTAACGCCGCGCGTGTTACGCCGCCCTCGCCACTTTCTCAATTTGAGGCGCGGCCACAGCCACAGGCGCAGACGCGGTAGCCTGCGCCATGCGATCCCGCTGCTTGATCAAGCCGAGCACCGCGTCGATCATCGGGGTCGGCTGACCGATCATGCGGCCCATCTCCTGCACCACCGTCAGCAACGGATCGATCTCCATCGCCCTGCCCGCCTCCAGGTCCTGCAGCATCGAGGTCTTGTGCGCGCCCACCGCGCCGGCCCCATCGATTCGCCGCTCCACATCGACACGAAAATGCACGCCGAACCGTTCCGCGATGTCCTTGGCCTCGAGCATCATCTGCTTCGACAGCCCGCGGGTGGCAGGGTCCGAGGTGATGATGTCCAGCGTCCCATGCGTCAGGGCGCTGATCGGGTTGAAGCAGAGGTTGCCCCACAGCTTGAGCCAGATCTCGTCTCGGATGTTGTCGCGAACCGGCGCATCGAGATCCGCCTTGGCCATCATCTCCGCAAGGCGCGTCACGCGGTCCGAGCGGGTACCATCGGGCTCACCAATTGGAAATTTCTTGCCGTACACATGCTTGATCACGCCCGGTGCCACGATTTCGGCGGCGGGATACAGCACACAGCCAATCGCGCGTTCGGGTCCGAGACCATTCCACTGCTTGGCACCCGGGTCAACGCTCTCCAGCGTGCGCCCGGCGAACTCGCCCCCGTGGCCGTGGAAGTACCAGTACGGAATGCCGTTCACACCAGTGACCACCGCCGTCTCCGGCCCGAGCAACGGCTGCATTAGATCGACCACGCCCGGCACCTGGTGCGCCTTTAGCGTAATGAACACGTAGTCCTGAGGGCCGAGTTCGCGCGGATCGCTGGTACAACGGACTTTCGCGACGCGCTCTTCGCCTTCGATCTGGAGCCGAACGCCGTTGGCCTGCATGGCGGCCAGGTGCGGCCCGCGCGCGATGAAGCTCACGTCTGCGCCGGCCAGCGCAAGCTGCGCGCCCATATAGCCGCCGATGGCGCCCGCGCCGTAGATACAAATCTTCATGGGGTTGTCTCCTCGATGGTGGTTTATTTAGATATGTGATGCCGAAAGCTGCACGCGGAGCCACTCAAATCCGCATTGGTATATCACATACTATATTTCACAATCGCCATTCGACAACCTCGTTCTTCATCTGATCCCTTCTAATTGCGCTGTGCCCGCTTCGCGGGCGTCTGGCTGTGCGCTACCATGTATCCCGTTGTCCGCTTGCGGGCCAGCCGCCCCCGGCCTGTGTTACCTCTGAACTGGAGTTCGCATGGAAACGCTGCTTGCCCTTACCCGCGATCCTTCCGCATGGGCTGCTCTCGCCACTTTGGTGGCCATGGAGATCGTCCTCGGCATCGACAACCTGATCTTCATCTCGATTCTCACCAACAAGCTGCCGGAAGAAACCCGCGAGAAAGCGCGCCGTATCGGTATCAGCCTGGCGCTGATCCTGCGCCTGGGATTGCTGGCGACGATCGCCATCATCGTCGCGCTGACGGAGCCGGTCTTCACCATCTTCGGCAAGGGCATTTCCTGGCGGGACATGATCCTGATTGCCGGGGGGGCCTTCCTGGTCTGGAAGGCCACGCGTGAAATCCACCAGCACGTGTCACCGGATGCGGAGCACGAAGAATCCTCCACCCTCGCCCGCGCCGTACCAAGCTTCGCCGCGGCCATCGGCCAGATCCTGGTGCTAGACCTCGTGTTTTCGATCGACAGCATCATCACCGCCGTGGGCATGACCGATCATGTGCCGATCATGTTCGTTGCTGTCATCGCTGCCGTCACGGTCATGCTTGTCGCCGCCACGCCGCTGGCCAACTTCATCAACCACAACCCAACCATCGTCATGCTGGCCCTGGCCTTCCTGATCATGATCGGCATGACACTGATCGCCGATGGCCTGGGACACCATGTGCCGAAGGGCTATATCTATACGGCGATGGCCTTCTCGACCGCCGTGGAAGCGTTGAACATGGTGGCGCGGCGGCGCCGCGAGAAAGCGAGGGGGCAGACCCCGGCACACTAGTGAGGACAAGGCCTGACCGGGTATGATGGCTGCCTTGCTGTCATCCCCACATCAGTCCTTACATGCTTCCTACGGATCTCGCCGGCACCGACGGCGATCAGAGCGCTTCGCTGCCCCGCTCCGAGCGCGCTTACCAGCAACTGCGCTCCGCCATCCAGGCCGGTCAGCTCCCGCCGGGCACGCGCCTGCGCGAGGTAGAGCTGGCCGAATCGCTCGGCCTGTCCCGCACCCCCGTGCGCGAAGCACTCTCGCGGCTGGAGTCCGAAGGGCTGGTAGTCAATGAGCCTAATCGCGGCATGATGGTTACGCGCCTTGACGCGAGCATGGTCAGCGAACTGTATGTGATGCGCGAGGTCCTGGAATCCACCGCTGCGGCGCTCGCCGCGCGACACGCCACCGACGTGGAAATCTCGTTGCTGCGCGATATCGTCGAACGCGACCTGTCATTCGCTACAGACCCGGACAAGCTGGCGATGAACAATCGTCTCTTCCACGAAACCCTGCATCGCTGCGCCCACAATCGCTATCTGCTCAAGACGCTGCGGTCGCTGCACGAGTCGATGGCCTTGCTGGGCCGCTCCACACTGGCCGTCCCCGGACGTGCGCGCGGCTCGTACGAAGAACATATGGCGCTGGTGGAAGCCCTGGAAGCACGCAACCCCGAACAAGCCGAACAGATCACGCGCCGCCATATCCAGCAGGCGTACAAGGCCCGCTTGACGCTCTGGATAGAGGAGCAATCGGGCAGCTAGCTCCGCAGCCCGCCTCAATACAAACAAAAAGCCGGTCCTGGCCCGCCTCTTTCGAAGCGGGCCAGGACCGGCTTTTTAGTGCTGGCGGCGCCTTGAGCACCGCCCATTCATTCAGCTGTGTCGATCAGCCGTTCGCGTAGACCACCTTGGCCTTGCGCGCTTCCGCCTGCAGGCGGGCGAAAACGTTTTGCACCGTAGCAATCACGCGCTTTGCGTCGTTCACAAAGCCCAGACGCTGGGTACCGAGCTCGCGCTCGATGAGGTCACGTTCCAGTTGATCGGTCAGCTTGATATCGGATTGGGTGTTCATGGCGTCCTTCCTTACAGGGATTACCCTTATGGGGTTTTCCCGGATTGTAGCAGAAGGTTTGTCGCATTGCAGCATTAGGTAATAGTGCGTAGCGATTGGCGCAACAGTCAGCGCGACTCAACCAGCACATTACGGTGCGGCCCCTCACAGGATGCCGGCCTGCCACCAGCCCGTATGGCCGCGAGGCTCCAGTGCTCGCGTCGGAACATGGGTACGCGCGCCGGCCCCCTCGAATTCGACAATGACTGCGGTGGGGCTCGCAATGCGGGTGATGATTACGGGCGCGCCTCGAAAGATCCACTTCGTTTCGATCTGATAGGGGCTTTGTCGGTATGCTTTGCGGCGTTGCTTGCTGTTCATATCAATCGTGCTTCATCTGCAGACTGCCTGCGGTGTGGACGCAAAAATAAAAGTTACGGGACGAGCGCCTCCGTTCGCGCCTCCGAGACGGCTTGCGCCAGTTCCTCGGTCACACGGATCTCTGCCCCGATCGGGGTCATCTGCGCGGTTGCCGCAAATGGCGCGGCCGATGTCGGGGATGGATGGCTATTGCGTCGCCACAGGAAGAAGGACGCCAGGCCAGCGTGCAGGACGAGAAATGCCCAGAAAAGCCCGCTGGGCCCTAACCGATTCATGAGCGGAGAAATGATCAAGGGACTGATCGCCGAACCGACCGAGTTGATCAGGAGCATGCCTTGAATGACGCGTACCAGCTCGCTGGCCTCTGCACGATCCGCCGAGTGGCTCACCGCCACCGGGTAGATAGCGAAAATGCTGCCCCCGATCAGGAACATCAGCACCATTAACAAGGGCGGATAACTCGGAAGGATCAGGACAGCCAACGAGACCGCTGCGCAGCCCACGCTCAATGCAAGCAGGACGCTCTGCCTGTCTTTCCTGTCGGACCATCGTCCTACCGGGTATTGCAACGCCATCGCGCCGCAGATGGCACTGGCCATCAACTGGCCAACCTGGGCAACGCTCATGCCCTCTCGTTGCAGGTAGATCGGCAGTAGCGTATAGACCGCCGCAATGCCCACACCGGAACCAAAGCTGCCGATTGCGCCTGCGGGCGTCATGCGAACGAGATCCTGTGGCATCAGGGGTTCGGCATGACTTACGTCCGGTGCAGTCTTCGGCAAAACGGCCATGGGCAACACCGCCATGGAGGCGAGTACACCGGCCACCATGAATGGCGCGCTCTCAGCCGCAGATCCAATGGCGCCCAGACTCATCTGCGCGAGCATGATGGAACCGTAGAGCGCGATCATATAGATCGCCAGCAATCGCCCCCGGGACTTCGTATCTCCCACGAGCAGCAACCAGCTTTCCACGACGAGGTAGATCCCTACCATCGCCCAGCCATTCACAAGGCGCAGCAGCAGCCAGACCCAGGGATCGAAAACCAGACCCTGGAGCAGGTAGGTGATGGCGACAAGGGAGGCAAAGCTGCTGTATGAGCGGATATGACCGATTCGGGAAATCAGCCGGTCGCTGGTTACCGCACCGAGAGTCAGCCCGACAAAATACGCAGACGAAATGGCGCCGATCATCGTTGCCGAAACGCTTGCGGCGTCAAGCCGCAGAGACGTGAGGGAAGACATGAAGCCGCTTCCCAAGCTGACAATGAACAACCCTAAAAGTGGCCCAACCGCCACGACCCAACTGCTGCGCGACACAACTTCCTCTCAAAGCAATACGAAATGCACCGCGGAGGATACCCGATGTCGGACGCCCCCTACGCAAGCGCACTCCAAGTCCAGTGCCGATAGGAAAGTCGATGCGCCCGGGTGTTCAATGCCGGCCAGCGATTTGACCGGAACATCGAACACCCGTCGCAAGCGCATGCAGTATCGTGGTGCGTTATCCCAGCCAGGCTTTGATGGTTCCTCCCATCACCGAACTGGAAATGCCGTAGCGATCGTGCAGGGTGGGCAGTGCGCCGGCATCGAGAAAAGCATCGGGCAAACCGATCTGTCGGAACGGCACGTTCACGCCGGCGCGCAGCAAAGTTCCCGCTACCGCCTCGCCCAGTCCGCCGATCACCGTGTGGTTCTCCGCCACGACCACAAGGCGTCCGGGCTTGCGCGCTTCGCGCAGGATGGTCTCCGTGTCCAGCGGCTTGATCGTCGGTACGTGCAGCACCGCAACGCCCACACGATCCGCTTCCAGCGTCCTGGCCACTTCCAGCGCGCGCATTGTCATGATTCCCGACGAGATGATGAGCACCTCCGCGCCATCTCGGAGGAGCTTGGCCTTGCCGAGTTCGAACTGGTAGTCGTACTCATCGAGCACGACGGGCACGTTCCCGCGCAGCAGACGCGCATAGACAGGCCCATCGTGCGCGGCAATGGCAGGCACCATCTGTTCGATATCGATGGCATCGCACGGATCGATGACAGTCATGTTCGGCATCGCGCGCATCAGGGCCAGATCCTCGGCAGCCTGGTGGCTGGGTCCGTATCCGGTGGTCAGGCCGGGCAATGCGCAGACAATCTTGACGTTGAGGTTGTCCTCGGCAATCGTCTGGTGCATGAAGTCGTATGCACGTCGCGTGGCGAATACCGCGTACGTGGTCACGAACGGCACCGCGCCTTCGTGCGCAAGACCCGCTGCCGCGCCCATCAGCAACTGCTCGGCCATCCCCATCTGGTAGTACCGTTCGGGATATGCCTTTGCAAAGAGATGCAGGTCCGTATATTTGCCCAGGTCTGCCGTCATGCCGACGATGTCGGGACGTTGCGCGGCCAGCGCGGTCAATGCATGGCCGAAGGGTGCAGCGCGCGTGGCCTGTCCTTCTGCGGCGATCGACGCAATCATTGCGGACGTCTTGAGGCGGGTCTTACCCGTATCGGCGGTGCGGCTCATGCTTGTCTCCCGGCTTCCAGCGCCTGCAGCGCGAGTTGCCATTCGTGGGCTTCCACCCGGATGAAGTGATTCTTCTCGCGTTCTTCGAGGAACGGTACGCCGCAGCCCATGCGGGTATCGCATACGATGATGCGCGGCTGCTTGCCCTTGTGATGGCGGGCGTTGTCGAAAGCGGCGGCTACAGCGTCGATATCATTGCCATCCACTCGCTGCACATACCAGCCGAACGCTTCGAGCTTGGGCACGAGCGGTTCGAACGCCATGATCTGCGTCGAGGGGCCGTCAGCCTGTTGATTGTTGACGTCGACCATCGCGATCAGGTTGTCGAGCTTCCAGTGGCTTGCGGACATCAGGCCCTCCCAGATGGCACCCTCGTCAAGCTCGCCATCGGAGAAGAGCGTGTAGACGAACGCATCCGACTGCTTGCGCTTCAGGCCCAGACAGCGACCCACGGCGATGGTCAGGCCCTGGCCCAGCGAGCCGCCCGACATCTCCATGCCAGGGGTATAGCTCGCCATACCCGACATCGGCAGGCGGCTGTCGTCGCTTCCGTACGTTTCAAGCTCTTCTGCGGGCAGGATGCCGGCTTCGAGCAGCGCTGCATACAACGCAATCGCATAGTGGCCGTTCGACAGCAGGAAGCGGTCGCGCCCTTCCCACTCGGGGTCTTCGGGGCGATAGCGCATGGCGCCGAAGTAGGACACCGCCAGCACGTCGGCGATATCGAGCGCCTGGCCGACATAGCCCTGCCCTTGCACCTCTCCCATCAGAATGGCGTTGCGGCGGAGACGGTAGGCGCGCTCGGCCAACGAGACGGGCACCTCCACATCGAGATTGGTAAGACTCATGATGACTCCAGACAGAAAATGGGATCAGCGGTTGACGGCCTTGGCCGGCACCAAGAACACCAGCAGCGCGCCGAATACGACCGTTGCCGAGATGAAGAGCAGCCCCGCGGTGGATTTGCCGGTCAGATCGTTGAGATAGCCGACGATAGCCGGGGAGAAGAAGCCCGCGAGGTTTGCCACACAGTTCACAGCGGCAATGCCAGCCGCCGCCGACATGCCACCCAGCATGGCGGTGGGCAGCGCCCAGAACTGGGACGACGAAGCCATGATTCCGGCTGCAGCGATACACAGGCAGACGATGGCTGCGGTCACGCTGCCGAGCAACGGGAGCGCCGCGAATCCCACGGCAGCTACCAGCATGGGAATGGCGAGGTGAAACCTGCGTTCGCGGCGACGGTCTGCGGACAGGCCGATCAGCGGCAACGCAACGATGGCGCACAGATACGGCACCGCCGTCAGCATGCCCACCCAGACCGGATCGGCCACACCGGTCTTGCGGATGATGGTAGGCAGCCAGAACGTCAGGCCATACTGTCCCAACACCACGCAGAAGTAGATCGCGGACATCAGCCAGAGACGACGGTCGGCCATGAAGGCGCGGATCGACACGTGCTGCACCTTCTGCGCGTTGTCGCCTTCAACGTTGCGTTGCAGCAGCGCCTTCTCCTGGTCGGTCAGCCACTTTGCGCCCTGGATACCGTTGTCGAGGTAGAACAGGATCGCCACGCCCAGCATCAGCGACGGCAATGCCTCGATCAGGAACAGCCATTTCCAGCCGGCCAGGTCGTGCGCGCCATGGAAGGCATGCATGATCCAGCCCGACAGCGGCCCGCCGACGATCCCTGCGAGCGGGATGGCCATGAAGAAGAGCGACAGCGCCTTGGCACGGCGTTCCGACGGAAACCAGTACGTGAGGTAAAGGATCACGCCTGGCGCGAAGCCAGCTTCGGCCACGCCGAGCAGGAAGCGCAACACGTAAAACTGCGTAGGGGTACTGACGAACGCAAAGCCCGCCGAGATAACAGCCCAAGTCAGCATGATGCGCGCCAGCCAGTTACGTGCACCGACCTTGTGGAGTATCACGTTGCTCGGGACTTCGAAGATGAAGTAGCCAAGGAAGAAGATGCCCGCGCCCAGGCCGTAGATGGTTTCGCTGAACTGGAGGTCATTGAGCATCTGCAGCTTGGCAAAACCCACATTCACGCGATCCAGGTATGCGCCGAGATAGCACAGCATCAGGAATGGAATCAGGCGCCGCATCACCTTGCCATAGGTGCGCGATTCGAACGACGCCTGAGCGGCGTGCGGCATCACTGCGTCAGCCCCAACGGGCGACGCTGCGTATTTGGTCTTCATGGAATGTCTCCTGCCGGTGCCCCGGGTGGTCCCGGGTGCGTTGACATGTTAGGCGCGGCCCGCGGCCGCGTGGCTTCAATGGATCAGCATGCCGCCATTGACATCGAGCGTGATGCCCGTCAGGTAGGAAGAGAGATCGCTGACCAGGAACAGGCAAGCGTTGGCGACATCACCTGCGTCACCAAGACGGCCGAGAGGAATGCCCTTGATGATGTCCGCGCGCATCTCCGGCGTCAGCTTGTCGCCGGTGATGTCTGTCTGAATCAGGCCAGGCGTGATGGCATTCACGCGGATGCGATCGCCGCCGAACTCACGGGCCATGGCCTTGGCCAACCCCAGCACGCCGGCCTTGGCCGCACTGTAGTGCGGACCGCCGAAGATGCCCCCGCCTCGCTGGGCGGACACCGACGACATGCACACGATGCTGCCGCGCTTCTGTTCCTTCATCTGCGGCAGCACTGCCTGCGACATGTAGAGCGTGCCACGCAGGTTGACATCGACCACGGCGTCGAAATTGACGGCGCCGATGTCGAGCGTGCGGATCGGCTGAGTAATACCGGCATTGTTGATCAGGCCGTCGATCTGCCCGTATCGGGCAATCGTGGCGTGGACAGCAGCGTCGCATGACGCCTTGTCCGTCACATCACAGCGCAGGCCAAGGTGGCCTTCGCCCAGATCCGCCGCGGCATCTTGTGCGGCGCCAAGCTGCAGGTCGACGATCACAACCTTGGCACCCTGTTCGGCCAACGCGCGGGCCGTGGCCTTGCCAATACCGCGCGGCGAAGCCGCACCCGTGACGATCACCACCTTGTTCTGGACCAGCATCTCGTGTCTCCTTTGTTTCGACTTGACGATGGATCCAGTGTTGTCTGGCGCAGGGCGCCGATCAACGCATTCGGGCTCAACTATCGTTGAGAAATTTTCAGATATCGAGGGTTGCGGAGCAGAGCGAAAACCCTAAGTACTCCGCTAGATCGCCACGCCTTCCTGTGGCCGGCCGACTTCGCGGTCCAGCCACGACAGGAAGCGCGCTACCCGAGGCAGGTCGGCGTTCTGAGCGGGGTACACCACGTGATGGCTGGCGACTTCCACCGTGTATTGGGCTTCGAACACTGGCACCAATGCTCCCTTGCGCAACAGCACGGACGCCAGCAAGGAGCTTTCGAGTGCGACGCCAAGACCGAGCGCGGCGGTTTCCAACGACATGTAGGAACGGTCGAACGAGAAATCGAAAGTCTTCTGCGCACCCGCCACACCATGGCGCGCGAACCACTGGTGCCAGCGCACCAGCGGCGTCTCCGAATGGATGAGCCGATGTCCGATCAGCGCCGATGGATCTTTCACCGGATGCTTGCGCAGATAGTCCGGTGAGGCCAGCGGCAGTATGCGTTCGTTGCGCAACGTCCTGACTTCCGTATCACGCCAGTGCGCGTGGCCGTGCCGCACATCCACATCGTAAAAGCCGGCCGTGAACGAGACATCCTCGTACGAGCACGACAGGTTCAACTGGATGTCACCGTTGTCCGCCTGGAACGATGCAAGCCTGGGCAGCAGCCACATCAGCCCGAAACTCGGGCTGGTATGCACGCGCAGGATTTCAATGGCAGACGGCGTGGCGGCACGTTCCGTGGCGCGGTTCAGCTCCGCGATGACGCCCGTCACATCCCGTAGATACTGTTCACCGACTGGCGTGAGAACCAGACCACGCCCCTGCCGGAAGAACAGCGGCTGACCGATGACATCCTCCAGGTTTCCAAGCTGGTGGCTCACCGCGGAGGCAGTCAGCCCCAGTTCCTCCGCGGCCTTGCCCACGCTCTTGTTGCGGGCAACGCTTTCGAAGGCCATGATCGACTTCATGGGTGGGATGCGCATGGGAGGCCGGGACAAAGTTGCGATCGCTCATTATGCCGCCCGCTGCGTGGCGCCGTGGTGCCGCATCCCGTCAGTGTGTCAGTTCGATGTCCGGCAACGCCGCTGCACCGGTTTCACGGATCAATGCCACGAACTCCGCGATATAGGGACGGGTGTCGCTGGCCGGCAGGGTTGCCGCCCAGATCTCTGACATCAACCCGTCGCGAGTCAGTGGTTTGGCAGTGACGTACTGCCTCTGCAGGTAGTTCTGCACGGCCCAGCGTGGCAACACCGCGATACCACGCCGGGTGGCCACCAGCATCAGGATGGCGACGGTCAACTCCGTGGTGCGGCGTGTCGGTGTGATACCCGCAGGACGCAGCAATTGATGCACCACGTCCAAGGCATCTTCCTCCACGGGGTACGTAATCAGCGTCTCATGACGAAAGTCCTCGGCGTCCAGATACGCCTTTGCGGCCAGCGGATGATCGTTCGCGACTAGCCCCACCATCCGATAGCGGAACAGCGGACGATAGTCGACGCCGGCTTCCGCGTCATTGCATGAAACGATTGCCAGATCCGCATCCCCACGATGCAGCAGCCCCACCGGGTCTGACTGATACCCAGACACCAGATCGACCTCGACCTCGGGCCAGCGGGCGCGGAAGGCGTCCACGGCGGGCATCAACCAGTCGAAGCAGGTGTGGCACTCAATCGCGATGCGCAATGTCCCGGTGGTGCCCTTTGCCAGACGCACGAGATCGCGGGTCGTCTGGTGCAGGATCGGAATGACCTTGTCCGCAGTTTCCAGCAGTCGTCTGCCGGCCGGCGTAAAGGTCACTGGCGTGGACTTCCGCACAAAAAGCGGCACCCCATAAAAGTCTTCGAGGCTCTTGATGTGATGCGACAGCGCGCCCTGCGTCAGCCGCAACCAGGTGGCTGCTTTCGACACACTACCGCTGTCGCGAAGCGCAACCAGGGTCTGCAGATGGCGGATGTCTATCGGAATGCGGTCCATTAGAAAATTTGAGATTCAGGCGTAAATTTATTCGTTTGAATAATAAACCTGCGCTGCGCATACTGCCAGCCTCAGTGTGCAATCCGGATCTACGGCCCAACCATGCGGCAACAAGTCTTCCTGCTGGCCATCGCGCAAGCGCTATTTCAAACCGCGTCTGTCCTTGTCATGACTGTCGGCGCGCTTGCAGGCAGCCAGATCACATCTGTACCGATGTTGGCCACGCTACCCGTGGCAACCATGTTTCTGGGCACCGCAGCGGTGATGTTCCCGGCTTCGGCGTGGATGGCCCGGATCGGGCGCCGCAAGGGTTTCATCGCCGGTGCCACAAGCGGACTGATCGGCGGCTTGGTAGCCGCGTATGGCGTGCTATCGGGATCGCTGCCGATGCTGGCGTTGGGCACGTTCCTCGTCGGGGCTTACTAGGCTTTCGCCCAGTTCTACCGGTTTGCAGCCAGCGAAGTGGCGACCGAGGCGTTCCGTCCACGGGCCATCGCACTGGTGATGGCGGGCGGGGTAGTCGCCGCCCTGCTCGGCCCTGCGCTGGCGAGGTTCGGCGGCACGATGCTGCCCGTCATGTACGCTGGATCGTTCGTGCTGCTCTCAGCGGTTTCCGCCGTGGCCATCGGCGTGCTGGGTTTCCTGCATATGCCGCCGGACATCGCAACGCGTGAGGTGGGCGCCACCGCCGCGCGTACGTGGCGCCAGATCGTTCGCCAACCGGCCTATCTGGTGGCGCTGTTCGGCGCCGCGACTGGCTACGGGATCATGATCCTGGCCATGACAGCGACGCCGCTCGCCATGATCCACCATCATCATGCGATCAGCGATGCGGCAACTGTCATTCAGTTCCATGTGCTGGGCATGTTCCTGCCCTCTTTCGTCACCGGCACGTTAATCGCGCGGTTTGGCGCCATCCGCGTGATGCTGGCCGGCGTCTGCTTGCTTTCGACTCATGTGTTTGCCACCTGGACCGGCACGGGATTCGCATCGTTCGCAGGTGCGCTCGTACTACTCGGCGTAGGCTGGAACTTCCTGTTCATCGGCGGCACCAGCCTCTTGACCGAGACCTACTCGGCCGCCGAGAAGAGCAGAGCCCAAGCGACTAACGACATGACCATTTTTGCCGTCGGACTGTCGTGCTCGTTCGGCGCGGGAGGCTTGCTGAGAGAACTCGGCTGGCAGACAATGAATCTCCTGCTATTACCGTGGCTTGGCGCAGCGGCACTTGCACTGCTCTGGTTGGCCGCGCAGCGGCGCAAGGGCTGGCACGGGCGCCCGTCGGGTGACTGGCTCAGGATTGAACAGGCTGACGAGGGCGTTGCACTCCGCCAGGACACACTCAAAACGCCATGACCGAACGATCGCACTGGGAAGATGTCTACGAGCACAAGGCGGCCGACCAAGTGAGCTGGTATGCGCCGCACCTGTACACCTCGCTGGATTACATTCGCGCCGCAAGCCCGTCGACTGCTGCCCGCGTGCTGGACATTGGCGGTGGTGAATCGACACTCGTGGATGACCTGCTCGACAACGGCTACAGCGATGTTTCGGTCAACGACATTTCCGAAAAAGCGCTTGATGTCTGCCGCATGCGTCTGGGCCCCCGCGCCGGCCAGGTTCATTGGCTGGCAGGCGACGTACTCAAGCTCGACCTTCCTGCCAACCACTTCGATGTCTGGCATGATCGCGCCGTATTCCATTTCCTGACGGACCCTGCACAGCGCATCGAGTATGTGGAACAAGTGATGCGCGCACTTCGACAAGGCGGGTGGGCCATCGTCGGATCGTTTGGCGAAAACGGCCCTGCGCAATGCAGCGGCCTGCCAGTCCAACGGTACTCCGCCGAAGCGCTGCACAGCCAGTTTGGCGATTCGTTCGAACTCGTGGAACACAAAACCGAGTACCACCGTACCCCATGGGGTAGTTCCCAGGAGTTCGTCTATTGCCTGTGTCGCAAGTCGGCTTCCTAGCGAATCCCACCTGCTCGCCAAGCCGTATCAACACCATTACTTGGCAGCAACCTTGTACGTTGACGCGGATTCGACGGCTTGCGTGACGAATGGCAGGGTCATGGGATTGCCGATTTCCTTGTGGAATGCCACCCATAACTCCAGCGCAGGCACATCCCGATCCGCCAGCCGGCGATACATCACGCCCTTGATCGGCTGCGCTGCTGCCGATGCCGGCACCAGCGACACAGCAATGCCGGCTGCCACCATGGACATCATGGCGTGGTGGCGGGCGGCGTCGTGCATGCGCGCTGGCACCACATTGTGTTCGGCGAGCCAGGTCATCATCAGATCGTGGGCGTACTGGCCGAAGCGCCGCTCCAGCGTGGCCAGGCTCTGACCATCCAGATCGCGCGCGTAAACCTTGCGCTGCGTCGCCAGCGGATGATCGACGGGAACGGCCAGCACGTACGGTTCCGACATCAGGCGCCGTGCCTGCAAGCGAGGGTCCGTGACGGGTGGCCGCAGGATGGCGACATCGAGTTCGTTGCGCAGCAGTGCCTCGATCATCGCTTCGGAACTGATTTCGCGTAGCGAGTAGAGGACGCCGGGGACACGCGCCGAGAACCGTCGCAGGATGTCCGGTACGAGTTCGATGGCCGAGATCGCCGTCAGACCAATGCCGAGGTGGCCTACGTCCTCGCCGCGGTTGGCCTGCATCACCATCTGACGTGCGCGATGCTCGATGTCGAACAGCTTCTCCGCCTCGGCGCGCAATACCTGCCCGGCTGGCGTCAGCCGCACGCTGCGCTTGGTCCGCTCGAACAGCTGCGCTCCGAGTTGCGCCTCGAGCTGCTTGATCTGCAGGCTCAACGGAGGCTGCGTCATGTTGAGCCTGCGCGCGGCCCGCGTGAAATTGAGTTCGTCGGCCAGCACCAGGAACGAGGTCAGGACGCGGAGTTCGATGGGGTTGTACATATACAGGAACTGTATAAATCAGATACAGAAGTAATATTGGAAATATAACTCGCCTCGTCGCAGAATGCCTTCACCCGGCCACCCACGAGCCGCGGCAATCCGACAAGGCGCGAGACATGACCATCCAGCATCCCATTGACGACCGCTTTCCGGCGCTCCTCCGCAGTGGTCAGCCTCTGCGCGGCATCTTCACCGCATTGCCCAGTCCCGCCATCGTTGAAATGTGCGCCTATGCCGGCTTCACATTCGTCATCATCGACAACGAACACGGCGCAGCCGACTTCGAGACCACCGAGCACATGCTCCGCGCAGCGCGGGGCAGTGGCATCATCCCCGTCGTGCGCTGCTTCCTGGAAGACATCCCGCGTGTGCTGGACATGGGCGCCAGTGGCGTGCAAATACCCATGATCGAGACAGCCGACGATGCGCGCGAACTGGTGCAACGCGTGCGCTATCCCTCCATCGGCCGACGCGGCAGTGCGTTCAGTGGACGGGCGGCAGGCTACGGCGCCTTTCCCGGCGCGGCACACACGACGCGCAGCAACGCGGGCGTGGCCATCATCGCCATGATCGAAACCCCAACGGGCATCGAGAATGCCGAAGCCATCGCAGCCGTGGACGGTATCGACGCCGTGTTCGTTGGCCCCAACGATCTGGCGCATGCAATGGGCTACGGCAACGATTGGAAAGCCCCTGCCGTGGCGGCCGCCATCGAACAAGCGCTGCGTGCCATCCAGGCGCAGGACAAATGCGCGGGAATCATTGCGCTCACCCCCGAGGACGAACGGCACTACGGCGCATTCGGCGCCCGCTACTTCGCCACGGTCGCCACCAGCCTGATCACGCAGGCGTTCCGCCAGGCCGCGCAAGGCGGGGACGCCGGACGGCCACAGTATTGACGGGCAAACCCCTTCAACACCTTCCTATAACAAGATGGAGACTGATCATGAAAACCCTGGGCCGTCGTGCCGTATGCATTGTCCTGGCAATGGCCGGAATGTCGCTGGCGACAGTTGCAACAGGCGTCCGGGCCGATACCTGGCCTAGCAAGCCCATCAAGCTCGTCGTGCCGTTCTCGCCGGGCGGCGTGACGGATGCCACGGCGCGTATCGTGGCCGAAGGCTTGTCGAAGCGGCTGGGGCAGCCGGTGGTTATCGACAACAAGCCGGGGGTGTCCGGCATCCTGGGCACGCAGTTGGCTGCACGGGCCGAGCCGGACGGGTACACGATCATCGAAGGCACGATCACCACGCATGCGGTGAATCCATTCTTCTACAAGAAGCTCAACTATGACCCGTTGAAAGACTTCATCGCGGTGAACCTGGTCGGCACGGTCAGCAACGTGCTGGTCGTAGCCAACGAGAGTCCCTACAAGTCAGTCGAGCAAATTGTTGCTGCACTCAAGGCCAAGCCCGGTTCGCTGACATTTGGCACGGCAGGACCGGGAAGCTCGCAGCAGTTGTCGGGGCAGCTATTCCAGAGCATCACCGGCACGCAGCTGCAGCAGATCTCCTACAAAGGTGGCGCCGCAGCGATGACCGACTTGATCGGCGGCCAGATCGATCTGGTATTCGAGACAGTGGCCGCAGCCAAGCCGATGCTCGACGGCAAACGCGTGCGAGCCATTGGCGTGTCATCCAAACATCCGCTGCCGGGCTTGCCGGGCATCCAGCCGCTGGCCGACCAGGGTCTCAAGGGTTTCGAGATGCAGTCGTGGCAGGGAATCTTCGTGCCGGCTGGCACGCCGAAGCCAATCGTCGAGCGGTTGTCCGCCGAGATTTCCGCGGTCGTCAACACGCCTGCTGTGCTGCAGCGGCTGCGCGCGCTCGGCGTGGAACCTGACGCGATGACCCCTTCCACCTTTTCCGCTTTTCAGAAGGCGGAGATAGCAAAGTGGGGCAAGGTCACGCGAGAAGCGGGTGTGCACCCGGAGTGACGCGTGAAAGGCTGGCCGGATAGCGCTACCATCCTCGAATATTTCAGGAGAGGAAATGACCGCTTCAAAGGTTGCCTTGATTACTGCCGGTGGCTCCGGCCAGGGCGCAGCAGCCGCGCGCCGGCTCGCACAGGACGGATACCACGTTGCCGTGTTGTCCTCATCCGGCAAGGGCGAAGCCCTTGGCAAAGAGCTGGGCGGTATCGGTGTCACCGGATCGAACCAGTCCAATGACGATGTTCGGCGCCTGGTGGACCTGGCCATGGATAAGTGGGGGCGGATCGACGCGCTGGTGAATTCCGCCGGACACGGCCCCCGAGGCCCGGTACTCGACATCACCGACGAGGATTGGCACATCGGCATGGATGTGTACTTTCTCAGCGCGGTCCGTGCCATCCGTCTGGTGACGCCTTTCATGGAAGCACAAGGCCGCGGTGCGATCGTCAACATCACCAGCGCGTGGACGTTCGAACCGGCATCGATGTTTCCGACATCCGCCGTGTTCCGCGCCGGTCTGGCCAGCTTTACGAAGCTGTTCGCCGACGCCTATGCGCCGAAGAACATCCGCATCAACAACGTGCTGCCCGGATGGATCGACAGCCTTCCCGAGGTCGATGCGCGCAGGGAGTCCGTACCGATGGGACGATATGGCACCGCCGAGGAAGTGGCCGCGACCATATCGTTCCTGTTGTCCGAGGGCGCGGGGTACATCACGGGCCAGAACATCCGCATCGACGGTGGACTCATGCGTTCGGTCTGAGCCGGCCACTCGGTCAGGCTCTCAGTCGGCCCGGATGTTCGACTCCCGGATGACCTTGGCCCACCGCCCCACCTCCTCGTCAATCTGCGTGCGGGCCTGGTCCGGTGTCGTGTAGACCGGCACGACACCCTGGCCAATCAGCGCGGCCTTGACCTCCGGCAGGGCCATGATGTCTTTCAGCGAGGCGCTCAGCTTGCCGATGACCGGCGGCGGCGTGCCTGCAGGCGCCAGCAGGCCGAACATCGAACTGACTTCGAACCCCGATAGCCCCGCCTCACCTGCCGTGGGGACATCGGGCAGCACGCGCTGGGGCGTGGCCGAAGCCAGCGCACGCAACCGGCCACCCTTGATGAGCGACTGGGTGGCGGGCAGCGTATCGAAGACCACGTCCACCTGCCCACCCATCAAGTCGTTCAGCGCGGGACTGCTGCCCTTGTATGGCACGTGGGTGAGGCCGACACCGGCCTGGCGCTTGAACAGTTCCGCCGCAAGATGCTGCGGTGAACCATTGCCCGACGACCCATAGTTCAAACCGCCAGGCTTCGCCTTTGCCGTACCGATGAAGTCGGCCAGCGTCTTGCCCTTGAACGAAGGCCCGACCGCCACGACCAACGGCACGCGCCCCACCACCGCAACGGGCGCAAAGCTCTTGTCCATCGTGAAACCTGCGGACGCCGGCAACAACACGCTGTTGATGGCGTGACTGGTCAGCGCGCCCAACATCAGCGTGTAGCCATCGGGCTTCTCTCGCGCCACATAGGCAGCACCCAGGTTGCCTGCGGCGCCAGCCTTGTTCTCCACCACGACCGGCTGCCCGAGCGAAACCGTCAGTCTTTGCGCCACCACGCGAGCGATGACATCCGTCGCACCTCCTGGGGTGTAGGGCACCACCAGTTTGATGGGCTTCTCCGGATAGTCGGCCCTTGCCAGCGCAGGAAACGCGATGGTGCTGGCCAGGGCAACGGCCCCTGCCAGCAGTTGTCGACGGTGAATACCGCCTGATTTAGATGGTCGATGCATAGGATCTCCTTCCATGTCGTTATGTATAGAAGCGCACTCGGCCAGGCGCCGAGGCTAGGCCGAATCCTAGTCAACCATATTATTAATAATATAGGTGATATCACTGACGACAATCTGAGGGGACATGGGCTATGCTTCAGTCCAACGAAACATCAGGTGCGAGCCTGTCCCCAGTACCAGCAGGAAACCCCATGCCCAACGAAGACCAAGACCGCAAAGGCGCCGCCTCGCGCCATGACATCGCTCCCGAAGCCGCAGCCACCGGCATATCGAAGGGCCTCACCAACTACGGCGACCGCGGTTTTTCGCTGTTCCTGCGCAAGGCGTTCATCAAAGGCGCGGGCTACACCGATGCCGCGCTGGATCGTCCTGTCATCGGCATCGTCAACACCGGCAGCGCTTACAACCCCTGCCATGGCAACGCGCCGCAACTGATCGAGGCCGTGAAGCGCGGCGTGATGCTGGCGGGCGGCCTGCCGATGGACTTCCCGACGATTTCCATTCACGAGAGTTTCTCGGCGCCCACGAGCATGTATCTGCGCAACCTGATGTCGATGGACACCGAGGAGATGATTCGCGCGCAGCCGATGGATGCCGTGGTGCTGATCGGCGGTTGCGACAAGACCGTGCCTGCCCAGTTGATGGGCGCGGCCTCCGCCGGTATCCCTGCCATTCAACTGATCACGGGATCGATGCTGACCGGCTCGCACCGCAGCGAACGTGTAGGCGCCTGCACGGATTGCCGACGCTACTGGGGCAAGTTCCGCGCGGAGGAAATCGATGCGGAAGAGATCTCGGACGTGAACAATCAGTTGGTGGCCAGCGTTGGGACCTGCTCGGTCATGGGCACGGCCAGCACGATGGCTTGCATTGCCGAGGCACTTGGGATGACCGTGCCGGGTGGTGCGTCCCCGCCAGCCGTGACAGCCGACCGCATCCGCGTGGCAGAGCAGACGGGAACCGAAGCGGTCCGCATTGCGAAGGAGCGGCTGACCATCGACAAGATCCTCACCCCCGCTGCCTTTGAAAACGCGATGCGGGTGCTTCTGGCGATTGGCGGCTCGACGAATGGCATCGTGCACCTGGCAGCCATCGCAGGGCGCATGGGTTATGACATCGATCTGGCCGCCCTGGACCGGATGGGGCGCGATACGCCGGTGCTGCTGGACCTGAAACCTTCCGGCGATCACTACATGGAGGACTTCCACCATGCCGGGGGCATGGCAACGCTGCTGCGCGAGTTGAAGCCGCTGCTCAAGCTCGATGCGTTAACGGTGACGGGCCGTACGCTGGGCGAAGAAATCGAACGAGCCGGCCCGGGGTTCCAGCAGGACGTTGTGCGTTCGCGCGACAACCCCATCTATCCGCAAGGTGGCATCGCCGTGCTGCAAGGAAATCTTGCGCCCGGTGGCGCGATCATCAAGCAGTCGGCCGCGCATCCGAAGCTCATGGAGCATGAGGGTCGTGCGGTGGTTTTCGAGAACGCCGAGGATCTGGCAAACCGCATCGACAGCGATGATCTCGATGTCACCGCCGACGACATCCTCGTATTGAAGAACATCGGCCCGAAGGGTGCGCCCGGAATGCCCGAGGCAGGCTACATCCCCATTCCGCGCAAACTGGCGCGGGCCGGCGTCAAGGATATCGTGCGGATTTCGGATGGCCGCATGAGCGGTACGGCCTTCGGCACCATCGTGCTGCACGTCACACCGGAAGCCGCGATTGGCGGTCCGCTGGCTCAGGTCCGGAACGGCGACCGCATTCGCCTGTCCGTAGCGCGACGGGAGTTGACGCTGGATGTCAGCGACGAAGAACTGGCCCGGCGGCAGCAGGAAAACCCGGTGACCGTACCCACTGCGGATCGTGGTTATCGCAAGCTGTTTCTCACCAGCGTGAACCAGGCGGATCAGGGCGTGGACTTTGATTTCCTGCGAGCGGTGGAAGCGCGAGGGAAAGTACCGGGCAAGGCAGAGTAACCTCGCGACGCTTGGGGCATCGAAAAATAGGTCAAAATGACGGCTTTCCTTCCGCTACGTCATCCTGTGCCGGGCCATTGGCCCGGCGCGACTCGCCCGATGTCCATCTCCGACACGCTGAGCGCCGCCATCGAAACGGGCGGTGAAGCCTCTCCTACAACGCTGGATGTGCTGAGCGGCATGGTTGCCGCCCTTGAGGAAGACATCGTCTTCGGCCGGCTTCATCCGCGAGAGCGGTTGGTCGAAGACGACCTGATGGTCAGGTTCAACGTCAAACGTCACGTCGTACGCGATGCGTTGGCCGCCATGGATCGCATGGGACTGATCGAGCGGCGCAAGAATGTGGGCGCGCTCGTCCGATCCTTCTCGGCTCAGGAGGTCAAGGAACTGTACGAAGTCCGGACCATGCTGGAGACCGAAGCGGCCAGGCGCATCGATATGGAACGCGTCCCTTCACGCATCGAGCATCTGATTGCCATCCAGAAGCAACACGATGCCGCCGTCGCAGCAGGCGATGCGCGCACCGTGTTCCGCGTCAACCTGGCCTTCCACCGCGAACTCTTCGGCCTTTGCAGCAACCAGACGCTGCAAAAGGCGATTGCCGAGTTTGCGCGACAGACGCACCCGATCCGCTTTGCCTCGCTCGTGTCTGCCGAGTATCGCGAGCGCGCGCAGAAGGAACACTGGCAAATGATCGCAGCGCTGCAGAAGGGAGATATCGATGCCTTGGTGTCCCTCTGCGCCGCGCATCTCTTGCCCTCCCGCGACGCTTATCTGCAGGCGCAGCAATATCGGCTGTAACGCGCCGCAGGCAGTCAATCGAGGCTGATGTTGGCCTCCTTCGCCACACCCTTCCACTGCGGTGCCAGACCCGATGTCCATCCGGCCACATTGATGACGTCGCCCATCATCGCGTTCATTCCAGGCTGCGCGCGCTGGGGCTCGTCTGACCATCGTCAATCATCATGCGGACGGCGCATAGGCCAGCCGCGTGAACGCCCCTATGCTTCGCTCCAGGAAGCGCGCACCCAAGTGCGCTTCGTCACTGGAGAAAGCAAATGGCAAAGCTCATCGCGCTATACAAGACGCCCGCCGACACGGCCGAGTTCGATTCCCACTACTTCACCCGACACATCCCCATCGCCAAGACGATGCCCGGCCTGCGCAGCTACGAGGTCAACGACGGGCCCATCGGAGGGGATGGTCCGTTCCATTTGGCAGCGATACTGAGCTTCGATTCGATGGCAGACCTTCAGGCATCGCTTGCTTCTCCAGAAGGTGCTGCCGCAGTGGCTGACCTGGCAAACTTCGCACAGGCCGGGATGGAGTTGCTGATTTTCGAGACGAAGGAAGTGTAGATACTCCTTCGCCAAGAATCTCATCCACTTCCACGCGCCATGCGCTCCAGATCCACCAGCGCGTCATACTCGTCGCCGCTCAGGATCTTGAGTGCGATGGCCGCTTCACGTGCGGCCATGCCATGTGTCTTCGCGTAGGCCACGATGCGTGCCGCCTGGTCGTAACCGATGTGCGGATTCAGCGCGGTAGCGGCAAGCAGCGGGCTGTCGAGTTGCCGCGCCAGCCGCTCGCGGTCCGGTTCCAGCCCTGGAATCACGCGCTCCGCCACGGTGCGCGCGCTGTCGGCCAGTACACGGATCGACTGCAGCACGTTGTGGATCAGCACTGGTTTCGCCACATTCAGTTCGAAGCTGCCCGATGCCCCCGCCATCGTGACGGTGACGTGATTGCCAGCGACTTGCATGCCGGCCTGCACCATCACCTCCAGGATGGTGGGATTCCGCTTTCCCGGCATGATGGATGAGGTCAGGCCGTCATCGGGCATCAGCAGTTCGCCGATTCCGCAGTGTGGCCCGGAACTCATCCATCGCAGGTCGTTCGCAATCTTGATGAACGAGACCGCGATGACGTTCAGCACGCCGGACAGCTCCAGCAACGCATCGTGCGCGGCCATGCCCTCCACCTTGCACGGGTTCGGGCGGAATGGCAGTCCAGTCAGGCGGCTCGCCTCCGCGCAGAATGCTTCCGCGAATCCTGCGGGAGCGTTGAGTCCCGTACCCGCCGCCGTGCCGCCTTGCGGGAGCGACAGCAGGCGCGGCATCGTGGCTTCCACGCGTTCGATGCCATGCCCGACCTGCGCCGCGAACCCCTCGAAGCTGCGGCCCAGCGTAGTGGGCACCGCATCCATCAGATGGGTGCGCGCCAGTTTGAGGATGTCCGCGAACGCCACCGCGCGTGATTGCAGGCTATCGCGCAGGGCAGCCAATGCAGGCAGCAACCGATCCTCGATTTCGAGCACGGCGCTCAGGTGCATCACGGTCGGAAAGCTGTCATTGGACGACTGCGAACGATTGACGTGATCGTTGGGATGGATCGGACGCTTGGTGCCGAGCGGTTCGCCCAGACGCTCGTTAGCGCGATTGGCGATGACCTCGTTGGCATTCATGTTGGTCTGTGTGCCGGACCCGGTCTGCCATATCGTCAGCGGAAAGTGCGCATCGAATGCACCGCTGCGCACCTCGGCCGCTGCCGCAACAATCGCCTGCGCCATATCGGCGTCGAGTTGGCCGCACTGCAAATTGGCAACTGCCGCCGACATCTTGTGCAGCCCGAATGCATGGATCAGGCACTCGGGAAGCCGCTCGGTGCCGATATCGAACACGGCCAGCGCGCGCTGGGTCTGGGCACCCCAGTACCGGTCAGCAGGAATATCCACTGGCCCAAAGGCGTCGTGCTCTGTGCGCGTCATCGTCATCGTTCAATCCAGCGAGATGTTCGCCTTGGCTGCCAGCACCTTCCAGCGCGCCACTTCGGTTTCCGTGTGCTTTCCCAGCGCACTGGCCGTGTACTTGTCAGCCGGCAGCATCTGGATAGCCTGGGCGGATAGTCGATCCGTGAATGCCTTGTCGTTCATGACTTTCAGGTAGGCCGCCTGCACCTTGTCGATCACCGGCTGCGGCGTGCCCTTCGGTGCGTAGATGCCGTACCACGTAGCGGCCTCGAAGCCAGGGACCACGGTTTCAGCCAGGGTCGGCACATCCTTGAGTTGGGACACGCGCGTGGCGGATGTCACCGCCAGCGGGCGCACCTTCGCTTCCGTGATCTGCGGCAACGCGGTGTTGGTCTGGTCGAACATGCCATCGACCTGACCGCCAATCACATCGATCAGCGCCGGTCCTGCGCCCTTGTACGGCACCAGCGATACCTTGATGCCCGCCGCCGACGCGAACATCGCCGCGATGAGGTGGGACGTCGAGCCCATGCCCGCATTGCTGATGAACAGCTTGCCGGGATTCTGCTTGCCGTACTCGACCAGCGCCTTCACGTCCTTGGCAGGATGGTCCTTGCGCACCATCAGCACCATCGGCGTGTCCGGGAAGCGAAACACCGGCGCGAAATCCTTCACCGGGTCGTAGGGCAGCTTCTTGTACAGCGCGGGTGCGGCGCCCATGTAACCCATATGGCCCACCAGCATCGTGTAGCCATCTGCCTGTGCGCGCGCAGCCTTGGTCGCGCCAACGGTGCCGCCCGCTCCAGGCGAGTTGTCGATGATGATCGACTGCCCCACCTCGCGTGACACGCGCTCGGCGATATTGCGCGCCAGTGCATCGGTGGGACCACCCGCCGCGAACGGCACGATCCATGTGATCGGCTTGTTGGGCCACGCCTGTGCGTGGGCCGACGTAGCGGCAGCAAGCGTAACGACGGCCAGTGCGGCGCGCACAAAGGGAGTGAAGGGTTGCATGGGTTGTCTCCTGCCTGAATTTTTTATGAAATGGGATTAGCGGGCCGTGGCGCGCGCCAGCGGTATGCCGCTGGAATGCGGGCCGACCTGATCGGCGTCCTCGCCCAGCAGGTTGCCGTCGTCGAGTGCGGCATCGGCCTGCGCGGTATTCGGATACAGCTCCGGGTATAGATGACGTTTCGCAGTGTCGGCATCGAACGTGCCGGACCACTTGGCTACCACCACCGTCGCCACGCTGTTGCCGATGGTGTTGCAGGTGGAGATCGCCATCGACAGGAAACGGTAGACGCCAAAGATCACCGCAAGCCCTTCCACCGGCAACACGCCCGTCGAGGTCACCGTGGCGGCGAACACGACGAAGGAACCACCGGAGACCGTTGCAGCCCCCTTCGACGTCAGCAGCATCAGCACCAGAATGCCAAGCTGATGATCGAGCGACAACGGCACACCGTAGGCGTGGGAGATGAACATCACCCCCATCGCCATGAAGATGGAAGTGCCATCAAGGTTGAAGGCATAACCCGTGGGCAGCACCAGTCCAACCGTTTGCTTGGCGCAGCCCAGGCGTTGCAGCTTGATCAGCAGGCGAGGCAGCGCACTCTCCGACGATGCCGTGCCCAGCACGATCAGGATCTCGTCCTTGATGTAACGCAGGAATCGCCACAGGCTGAACCCTGCCAGTCGCGCCACAAGGCCGAGCACCACGGCAATGAACACGATCACCACGGCATAGAAGCTCAGCACGAACTCGGCCAGCGCCAGCAGCACGGCGGAGCCGTTGCTGCCCACGGAGTAGGCCACTGCGCCAAACGTGCCGATCGGCGCGAGCTTCATCACGAGATTGATGAACGAGAACAGCACCTCGGAGATGTTGTCGAGCCCTTCATTGATCTTGACGCGACGTGTCTCGGGAATGGCCAGGATGCCGATACCGACCATCACGGCCAGCACCACGACCTGCAGCAGTTCGCCCTTGGCGAATGCGCCCACGAAGTTGTCCGGCACGATATGCGCCATGAACTCCAGGAAGCCCTGCGGTGCAGCCGCCTTGACCACTGGCGCCGCACTGGCCGCGCCAACGCTGCTCATGCCCTTGCCGATCTCCAGCAGGTTTCCAGCCACCATGCCGATGATCAGCGCGATGGTGGAGATCACCTCGAAGTAGAGAATGGATCGCCAGCCCACGCGCCCCGCACTCTTGACGTCGCCCGCCGAAGCAATGCCATGGACGATGGTCAGGAATACCAGCGGCGCGACGCCGGCCTTGATGAGCGACAGGAACATGTCGCCCAGCAGCTTGAGCTTGGCCGCGAATGCCGGAAACGCGAAGCCCACCGCGATGCCGAGTATCAGCGACACCAGCACCTGCATGCCAAGGCGGCGATACCAGGGCAGGCGCCTGGGTGTTGGAACGTCTGGAATCTGTGTGGATGCGGTATTCATGTCTGTCTCCTCTGGACGGGTAGCCGAATGCCGGCCCTCAGGCCACTTCGCCAGACAGCGCGATGGCGCGATCCACCATTTGCGGTGCCAGGCCCAGATAGTTCACCGGGTCCACCATGTGTTCGATGGCCGCACGGTCGAAGTGCTGCGTGACAGCGGGCAATGCGAGCAGTGCTTCGGCCAGCGTGCCGCCCTTCTCGTTCACGGTGCGGCAAGCGTCGTAGACCACGTCGTGCGCCTGCTGGCGGCCGATATGGGGCGCCATGCGCATCATCACGGCCTCGGCCACGATCAAACCCTTGGAAATGCCGAGGTTCTGCGCCATGCGCGGCACATCGACGATCAGGCCGCCCAGCGCGAATTTCGCTTGATGCAGTGCGCCGGCAGTCAGGATGAAACTCTCGGGAATGGCGATCCACTCGGCATGCCACGGGCCGGTGGCGCGCTCGAAGTCCTGCACCATGGCATCCACCATCAGCCCGGCGTGCTGGCGCACGGCCTTGGATGCGGCAAGCATCAGTTCGCTCGAAATCGGGTTGCGCTTCTGCGGCATGGTGCTGCTGGCGCCCCGCCCCTTCACGAAAGGCTCGTAGACCTCCGCGAATTCCGTGGAGGCCATGATCATGATGTCGAGCGCAATCTTGCCGAGCGATCCGGTGATCAGCGCCAGCAGGTTCACGGCTTCGGCAAACCCGTCACGTGCTACGTGCCAGGTGGTTGCCGGCACCCCAAGATCCAGTTCCTGAGCCAGCGCACGCTGCACGTCGAACCCCTTGTCACCCAGCGACGCCAACGTGCCGGCAGCACCGGCAAACTCCACCACGGCCACGCGCGGGCGCAGTTCGGCCAGTCGCTGTTGATGGCGATCGAACATCGCCAGCCAGATCGCCACCTTGTAGCCGAACGTCACCGGCAGCGCTTGCTGCAAGTGGGTACGGCCAGCCATCGGGGTATCGCGATGCTTCACGGCGAGGTCGGCCAGGATGCGGCGCAGCTCGCGGATATCGGCATCGATGCTGTCGAGCGCATCGCGCACCTGCAGCGCCACGGCGGTGTCCATGATGTCCTGCGTGGTGGCACCCCAGTGGACGTAGCGACCGGCTTCACCGCACATTTCCACCAGTTGATGCACCAGCGGCAGGATCGGATAGCCGACAATGTCGGTTTCCTCGCGCATGTGGTCGAAGTCGATCCGCTCGATGCGCGATTCCCGGGCGATGGCTTCGGCGGCATCCGCGGGAATGACGCCGACGCGGGCCTCGGCCTTGGCCAGGGCGACTTCGACGTCGATGTATCGCTGGACCAGCGCGCCGTCCGAGAAAATCTCGCGCATGGCCTTGGTGCCGAAGGCATCTCGGAACAACGCGGAATCGACAACGGTGCTGGCGGCGGGAATCGTGTAGTTGGGCATGGTGCGACCTTGTGGCAATCGTGCAGAAATTCGTATATGTTCGAACATATACGCCATTAAATATGTTCGAACATATTTGAGAAATCAGTGTTAACCCTGAAATGGTGCACGTGCAGTGAAAGGGCCAATGAGCAAGACAAATTCCGCAGAGATCAGCCGCGCGCTGCTGGACGGCATCACCACGGGCCGTTTCCCGGTAGGCGCCCTGCTGCCTACCGAGTTCGAGCTATGCGAGCAATTCCAGGCCAGCCGCTACACGATTCGGGCGGTGTTGCAGGAGTTGCAGGACATGGGGCTGGTGTCGCGCCGCAAGAACGTGGGCACGCGCGTGGAGGCCACCCGGCCGAAAGCCGTGTTCAAGCCGACATTGGCGTCGGTGGAAGACCTGATGCAGTTTGGTGAAGCGCACCGCCGCGTGGTGCAGTCGGTGGAGACTGTGACCGCGCCAGCCGAAGTGGCAGCCGACCTGGGCGGCGCACCCGATACGCAGTGGCTGCGCATTTCCAGCGTCCGGCTGGACGATGGTGACAGTGCTGCGCCGATGGCGTGGACCGACATCTATGTCGATGCCAGCTATGCCGATATCGGAGCCACTGTGCGTGATACACCCGACGTGCTGGTCAGCTCATTGATCGAATCACGTCATGGCCGCCCGATTGCGGAGATCGAACAGGAGGTGCGCGCCTCGACGCTGCAGGATGCGCGCATTGGCGATGCGCTTGGGCTCGAACTGGGCGCGCCGGTCCTGAAGATCGTGCGTCGCTATTTCGATGAGGCCGGTGAAACGTTCGAGGTATCCGTAACGATCCATCCGGCAGAGACGTTCTCGGTCACCACGCGCATGAAGCGCACCGCGGGGTAACCCGCGCCGATGGCCTCGGCGCGGACTCGGGCCAACGTCAGAACGCCGAGCGCACCACCCCGCCATCGGCACGCAATGCCGCGCCATTGGTGGCCGCCGATGCGGGCGAGCAGACATAGACGACCAGGTTCGCCACTTCCTCCGGTGTGATAAAGCGCTTCAGCAGCGACGAGGGACGAGCCTGTTCGAAAAACTGCTTCTGGAAGGCTTCGAACGACTGGCCACCGGACAGCTTCTCCACAAAATCGCTGACGCCTTCCGAGCTTGTCGGTCCTGGCAGCACGGCATTCACCGTGACACCCGTGCCCGCGCACGATTCCGCCAAGCCGCGCGAGATGGCTAGCTGTGCGGTCTTGGTCATGCCGTAGTGGATCATCTCGACGGGAATCTGAACGCCGCTCTCGCTGCTGATAAATACGATGCGTCCCCAGTTTTTCTTCTTCATCGCAGGCAGGTAGGCGCGCGACAGCCGTACACCAGACATGACATTGACGTCGAAGAACATCTGCCAGTCAGCGTCGGGGATGTCCTCGAACGGCTTGGGGTCGAACATCCCGAGGTTGTTGACGAGGATGTCGACCGTGGGAAACTTTGCGACCAAACCTTCCACGCCTGCAACGGTCGACAGGTCGCCTGCATAGCCGTGCACGCGCGCGTTGGGCACCGTGGCCGCCAGTTTATCGAGCGCCTCGGCCACGGAACGATCCGATCGCCCGTTCAGGATGACTTCCGCGCCTTCGCGTGCCAGTCCTGCCGCGATGGCAAATCCGATACCCTTGCTCGATCCGCTGACCAGCGCCAACTTGCCTTGAAGTTGATAGTCCATATCCATCCTTTCTGTGCGGCGATGGGACAGGACACATGGCCTTTCCGCGTTCGGTCCGCTTGATTTGCCTGATGCGTCAGGCCGCCAAATGCGTCACTACTGAAGCACAACCATCGATCACGCTAGCCACCATGCGGCGACGCGGACTCCAGTCCGCCCAGGCAGAGCGTGAACAATCCCAGCCTGCCTCTGACACCGAGCGTGCGATAGATGCTGGCAACACACGTCAGCACCTCGCGCTGGTTCATGCCTGTCCGATCCGCAATCTGCGCTTCGGATGCCGACGTCAATAATAGAAAAAGCACATCGCGTTCGGAAGACGCCAATGCGTCCACCACGGTATCGGGCAGTAGCAAGCCGCAGCGATTGTGGTGCAGGTCCGTGACATCCTGGGCGATGCCGAGTCGTAGCTGGTTGGCTTCCAGCCATCGCGCGGACCATCGGAAATGAACATCGGCACCACTGCGGTGCTGATAGCGGTTTTCGAATCCCTCGCGACGCTTGCCGGCCAGGACTTGTTGGGCCTCGTTCAGCGTCTTTGTACGATCGCCCGGGACCACGAGATCAAGGATGGGAAGACCAATGAGGTCGGACGCCGCAAAACCCAGCGTGGCCGAGCAGTTCCGGTTGACGTACTGAATCTTCCCGGAGGCATCTACCAGGAAGACATTCTGGATCGAACGATCCGCGATCTCGAGCAGCGACGATTCGCCTGAAAGATCCGCCATACCCCGGTCAGGTCAGAAATTGAGTAATGGCGATATTACACAGAATGATTCGGTATCAGAACCGCCGCACGATATTTGATGCGCCGTTCACCGCACAGCAACACCCCGACAGATATCTATCGTTGAAACGTCTTGCAGATCAGATGGAAGCGAAGTGCATTTGCATTTCGAACGCGCGTTTCTAGGCTGGAGCCATTGCCCGGACCCGCATCCACATGTCCCGCGTGCAAGAACAAGAAACAACAAATGGGGGGCCTGCGATGACAACGCGCACGGCAGCAGACACCACCTCGCCAAACCGGATTGCGATCGTTTCGATGATCCTTCTGGTCTGGCTCACGGCCTTCCACTCCATTCCCGCCCTCGCCGCCAAGGAATATGCGCCGGTGGGCGGAGGCGGCGACTCCAGTGCCCGGGATGTATGCCCTGCCGGCCAGTTCCTGATTGGCATGCGCGTGCGTTCGGGTGCGTGGATAGATCAGATGTCGATTACCTGCGGCGCCATCAACCCTGACGGTTCGATCGGCACGCAGTCGAATGGGCCAACGCGCGGCGGAAATGGGGGCGGCCCCTCTCAAGGTACGTGCGGCGCCGGCAAAATCGTGTCGGGCCTCGGCATGTTATTCACTGAGGGGAATCGTCAGGTCCTGACCATCGATCTGAATTGCCGCTCCACCACTGGCCCGGATCGCAGCAATTTCAGGCTCGGTCAGGAGCCTCCGGGATTTTCCCGTTTCCCCACCGAGATTCAGCCGTGCCCGAACGGCGAGGCGGCCGTCGGTGTGCAAGGTCGATACGGCCGGCACGTCAATGCGTTGGGATTGATTTGCGGCACTTTCGCGCAGGTGGTTCCCGGTACAGGACCTGGGACCGGATCAACCGGGTCGACCGGAACAGGATGCGCGGGCCTGTCCGGCGACGACCTGGAAATGTGCACCGAGCACAATACCTATCGCGCCAGGCACGGCGTGGCGCCATTGACGTGGTCGACCGAACTGGCCAATAACGCGAAGGCATGGGTGGCCGGCTGTCACAAGGCCAAGAACGCCAACAACGACGAGTATTTCTGCCACCAGAGTCCGCGCGGATGTGGGACCGATCCCAATTATCGTTATGGCGAGAATCTCTCGTTCGGCTGGCCCAGCCGCACCGCGAAGGAAGCTGCCCGGCAGTGGTATTGCGAGAGCAATGTTTACAACTTCGACAACCCCTCCCCGAAACTGGCGGGGGAAGACGATTCGGGATCGGTATTCGGAGACGCCTGCAACCCTGCGAACAACCCCAAGAAAGTGACTGGCCATTTTACTCAGGTGATATGGCGCGCGACCACGAAGCTGGGCTGCGCCAAGAACACCTGCTCGCAGGGTCAGACGCAAGGCACGCTCTGGGCCTGCGAATATGACCCGACCGGAAATTTCAATGCCGCAGAACCTGGCGTGCTGGCGCAGAACGTGCCGAAACCGATCCAGGGACTGGCCCCGATGATGGCGTTGGGCCGAAGC
Organism: Cupriavidus sp. 2SB; assembly: GCF_005503625.1. Classification (GTDB taxonomy): domain Bacteria; phylum Pseudomonadota; class Gammaproteobacteria; order Burkholderiales; family Burkholderiaceae; genus Cupriavidus. Next base: position 81,642 of record NZ_SCMX01000004.1, read on the forward strand.
ACCTCGCCCCAGACGAACACGTCCATCATCTCGGACGTCGATCTCTATGACATCCCAGGCGGCGTCGGTCGGGTAATCGGCATCCTCAGACAAGGCCAGATCCTGCGCCTCTACGAATGCAAGGCCGACGACTGGTGCCGCGTCGAGGGAGGCTGGGTCTGGGGATCGTTCCTCGTGCGCAGCCACATTCACTAGCCGCGCAGCCGTTCACTCTGGCTGCGGATTCGCCCCGATCCGCTCGAATTGCGCAAACTGGCCGACCAGCTCGCCCTTACCGACGGACCTTCCTGCGAGGTGACCGAACGCATGGCCGCCTGACCTCCGCGCTTCGACACCTGAAAGTACGTTTCACATTGCGGGATTTGCGCCGGATTTCTCCGGCGCGATGTTTTCGTGGCCTGAAAAATCGTTCCACATCGCGAAATACAAGAGCTATCCCGTTGAAATATAACGATAAATTAAGTCTTATGTCTTATATAAGACCTTGTTGCAACGCATCAAGCGAGGACTACAATTTTGTCCATGCGGTTCGCTTCGACAAACCGTGAAGCACCCCCAAAAACTTTTTGCGGAAGCGCTCAAGCCCTTAGGAGAGACACATGGCCCAATATCAAGACGACATCAAGGCAGTTGCTGGTTTGAAGGAAATGCAGGGCAGCGCTTGGGATGCCATCAATCCCGAATACGCCGCACGCATGCGCGCCCAGAACAAGTTCAAGACGGGTCTGGACATTGCCAAGTACACGGCCAAGATCATGCGCGCCGATATGGCCGCCTACGATGCTGACTCGTCCAAGTACACGCAGTCGCTGGGTTGCTGGCACGGCTTCATCGGCCAGCAGAAGATGATCTCCATCAAGAAGCACTTCAAGAGCACCGAACGCCGTTACCTGTACCTGTCGGGCTGGATGGTCGCTGCGCTGCGCTCGGAGTTCGGCCCGCTGCCGGACCAGTCGATGCACGAAAAGACGTCGGTGACCGCGCTGATCCGCGAGCTGTACACGTTCCTGCGCCAGGCCGATGCCCGCGAACTGGGTGGCCTGTTCCGCGAACTGGACGCTGCCACCGGCGCTGCCAAGGCTGCGATCCAGGAAAAGATCGACAACCACGTGACGCATGTGGTGCCTATCATCGCCGACATCGACGCTGGTTTCGGCAATGCAGAAGCTACCTACCTGCTGGCCAAGCAGTTCATCGAAGCCGGCGCCTGCTGCATCCAGATTGAAAACCAGGTGTCCGACGAGAAGCAGTGCGGCCACCAGGACGGCAAGGTCACCGTGCCGCACGAGGACTTCCTGGCCAAGATCCGCGCCATTCGCTACGCGTTCCTGGAACTGGGCGTGGACGACGGCATCATCGTGTCGCGTACCGATTCGCTGGGTGCCGGCCTGACCAAGCAAATCGCCGTGACCCACACGCCGGGCGACCTGGGCGACCAGTACAACTCGTTCCTCGATTGCGAAGAACTGACCCCGGACCAACTGGGCAACGGTGACGTGATCATCAAGCGCGATGGCAAGCTGCTGCGTCCGAAGCGCCTGCCGAGCAACCTGTTCCAGTTCCGCGCCGGTACGGGCGAAGCACGTTGCGTGCTGGACAGCATCACCGCGCTGCAGAACGGCGCCGACCTGCTGTGGATCGAAACCGAAAAGCCGCACATCGCGCAGATCGGCAACATGGTCAAGGAAATCCGCAAGGTGATCCCGAACGCCAAGCTGGTGTACAACAACAGCCCGTCGTTCAACTGGACCCTGAACTTCCGCCAGCAAGCCTATGACGCGATGCAAGCCGCAGGCAAGGATGTGTCGGCCTACGAGCGCAGCCAACTGATGAGCGTGGAGTACGACAACACGGAACTGGCGAAGCAAGCCGACGAGAAGATCCGTACGTTCCAGGCCGATGCCGCACGCGAAGCCGGCATCTTCCACCACCTGATCACGCTGCCGACGTACCACACCGCCGCACTGTCCACGGACAACCTGGCCAAGGAATACTTCGGCGACCAGGGCATGCTGGGCTACGTGGCTGGCGTGCAGCGCAAGGAAATCCGCCAGGGCATCGCCTGCGTGAAGCACCAGAACATGTCCGGCTCGGACATCGGTGACGACCACAAGGAATACTTCAGCGGCGACGCCGCCCTGAAGGCAGCGGGCAAGGACAACACGATGAACCAGTTCTGATCGCGTCTGTTCCGGTAGTACGTTCCAAGAAAAACGCCAACCTTCTCGGGTTGGCGTTTTTTTATTGCATCGATCGCATCGACATATGGCAGGACCTACAGCGCCGTGATGACCTTCGACCGATCGATGGCATCGAGCGTCGCGCAACCCATCAGGGCCATGGCGATTTCGAATTCGGTTTGCAGCAACGTCAGCATGTGGGCTACGCCCGGCATGCCACCCACGGCCAGTGCATGCAACACGGGCTGACCGATCATAACGGCGGAGGCGCCGAGCGCGATGGCCTTGAACACATCGGTCCCGCGTCGGACACCGCCATCGAGCAGTACAGGCACTGCGCCGTTGACCGCCGCCACCACACCCGGCAGGCAATCCAGCGTCGCCGGTACGGTATCGAGCGTGCGGCCTCCATGATTCGACACGATGATGCCTGCCGCACCAGCCTCGATGGCGCGCGGCACATCCAGCGGATTGAGCAGGCCCTTCACCACCACGGGCAAGCGGGTTTCACGGCACAGCGCCTGCAGGGTGGCCCACGTGGGCGCGTTGTCGAGCAACCCCTTGAAGACCGGACTGCCGTTGCGCGCATCGAATGTCGGCATCGGCGCCATGCCATCGAGATTGACGGGGCGGACATCGGGCGGCAACCGGAAGCCCGCGCGTTGTTCGATATTGCGCACGCCGCTGATCGTGGCGTCGATGGTCAGGACCAGCGCCTTGTATCCCGCGTTTTCCGCCCGTCTCACCAGTGTCAGCGTGTCTTCCCATCGCGGCTGGAAATAGAGCTGGAACCAGACGGGTGCACTGCCGATGCGCGCCACTTCCTCAAGCGGCGTGCTGGCCTGCGTACTGACCGTCATCCACGTGCGCGTCAGCGATGCGGCCTGCGCGGTTGCCAGCTCGCCCGCCGGGTACACCAGCTTGTGATACGCGGTGGGTGCAATCAGGATGGGCGATTCGAGGACTTCACCCAGCAGAATCGATCGTGCGGAAGCATTGGAGAAATCGGCCAACGCACACGGCATCAGCTTGACCCGGTCGAACGCGGTGCGGTTGTCGCGCTGCGTCACGCCATCGGCGGCGGCGCCCGAGATGTAGGCCCGTATCGGCGCGTCCACGCGTTCTTGGAAGCGACGTTCGTAGTCGTTCAGCGAAACGGTGTCAGGGGGAATGTGCATGCTGCTCACAGTTCGGCCCAGCGACGCAGCAGGTTGTGATAGTGGTTGACCAATGCCAGCACGGATGCCTGGTCATCGCCGAGCCGCTGGCGAATATCGATGATCGCGAGATCCAGTTCGTAGAGCATGCTGCGCTGCCCATCATCCTTGACCATGGACTGCGCCCAGAAGAACGATGCCCAGCGCGCACCTCTGGTCACGGGCGTGACCTCATGCAACGACGACGAAGGATAGACCACCATGTGCCCCGCCGGCAGCTTGACGGTGTGCGAGCCATAGAGATCCTTGATGACCAGTTCGCCACCCTCGTATTCATCGGGATCGGAGAGAAACAGCGTGCTCGATACATCGGCACGGATACGCATGCCGCCCGAGCCCGGCACGGTGCGGATCGCGTTGTCCACGTGACTGCCGAACGTCATCGCGGTGTCGTAGCGATTGAACATCGGCGGCAACACGCGCAGCGGCAATGCCGCAGAGTGATACGTGGCGTTCCCACCGAGCACGGTAAGGATCAGTTCCCCGAGTTCACGGGCCTCGGCGCTGTCCACCGGCAACTGGAGATTGTGTTTGGATTTGGCAGCGAGATCGCCCGCCGTGACGCGCCCGTCCACCCATGGCGAGCGTTCAAGCCGTTCCCTGCAATAGCGGATCTGTTCGGGCGTCAGGACATCTGGAATCTGTACGAGCATGATGCGTTCGGAGGTAAGCAGGTGGAGGGGCGCGGACTCCGTATGGTAGCGGCTCCGCCCCCCCGGGCCTTGCGTCTGCGCAAAGCCCGACAATCGCCACGCAGTTGCCCGTGATCAGAACGTCATGCCAACGTTCAGCAGCACCGTCCGACGTGAAGTCGGAACCGCACGCACGGCACCAAACGACGACTGATAGTTCAGATGGTTCGTCAGGTTGTAGCCATTGAGCGAGATACGGTACTTGCCCTGCCTGTACGCGATCATTGCGTCGAGCGAGAAGTTGTCCGGCATCTTGGCGGTGTTCGCCGAATCCGCCCAGTAGCCCGTGGCGTACTGCAGTCCACCGCCGATCGTCAGTTGGCCAGGCACCGGCAGCAGCGTGTGCGGAATGTCATACGCCGTCCACAGCGTGATGTTGTGCTTCGACACGCCCGGCGCCGTGTTGCCGACGGTTGTCGCCGTGGAGGCCGACGTGACTTCGCCGTTCAGATAGGCATACGCCACGCTAGCCGTCCAGCCACCGACGATACGGCCACTCAGGCCAAGCTCGACGCCACGAATACGCCGGCCTTCGCCAGAATCGGAGAAGCCATTGGTGATGTCGCCGGTGGCCGGGTCCACCGTGTACGCATTGCTCTTCTTGGTCTGGAACAGCGCACCGGTCAGGCCGAGCCGCTTGTCGAGGAAGTCCAGCTTGGCGCCCACTTCGATGGTGTCCGCGCGTTCCGGCTCGTTGCTGAAGCCGTTCTGCGGCACTTCGGAACCCACGCCGCCCACTGCCACGGCGATGTCGGTGCCCACCGGACGATACGTGCGCGAGAACGACGTGTAGAACATGTAGTCCTTGGTCGGCTCCCAGATGGCGCTGATGGCCGGGCTCAGCTTCTTCGAGTCTGCGCTGCCGCCCAGCGTCGATGCGCTGGTGGCGTATTCGCTGCGGAAGTAGTCCCAGCGCAAGCTGCCCAGCAGCGAGACCTGGTCGTTGAAGTAAACGCGGTCGCTCATGAACACGCCCACGTTGGTGGCGTTGGCGTCGCGCGTGTTGTTGTAGGCAACCGTCGCATTCGGGCTGTTGTAGAACACCGAGTTGACCACGGTCTGGTTGTTGTTGCGGCCCGTCCAGCTACCCTGGTCACGATGATCTCGCTGGTAGATCGTGTCGAGACCGACCATCGCCTTGTGGCGGATGCTGCCGGTCATGAACTCGCCCTTGGCGCTCAACACGTTCTGCACACCCCAGCCGCGCTGCAGGTAGGTGGTGCCTCCGCCCGCGCCATACGGCAGCGCGACGTTGCGTCCCGACAGCAGCGTCTGCAGGTTGGCGTACGTCAGCGAGGCCGGATTGGTTGACGAGAAATCGCGCTCGTAGAAGCTGAAGCGCGTGTCATTGCTGATGGTGATGCCGTTATCGAGCCGGGTCGAGAAGTTCGACGAGACGATGTGCGCATCGGTGGTATCGCGGTCGGTGTTGCGCACGTACGAGGTGGACGACGAGATGCCCGGCATGCCGTACTGCGTGAGCGGACGCAATACACCATCGGCACCCGCTGCCAGCGGCACGCCGAAATCGGGCGCGCCACTGCGATGCAGGTACGAATAGTTCAGGTGCCATTCCGTGCTGGTGCCCAGGCCCGTACCGAAGTCGATGGCGACGCCGCGACGGTCGTCGTCCACGTTGTTGCGGTCGGCCACGCGTCCGTTCTGGAACATGCCGTTGATGCGCAGCGCCGAGGTGTCGTTCAGCTTGAAGTTGCTGTCCAGCGTCGTGCGATAGGTGGCATCGGAGCCGATACCCTGATCGATGCTGGTGCTGGTGTTGAGGTTGGCTTTCTTGGTGGTCTGGTTGATCAGGCCACCCACGTTACCCACGCCGAAGCTCTCGCCCGACGGCCCCTTGATGACTTCGACGCTTTCCGTATTGAACGCATCGCGCTTGTACGCGCCAAAATCGCGCAGGCCATCCACGTAGATATCGCCCTTGGCCGAGAGGCCGCGAATCCGGAACTGGTCGCCGTTCTGGCCGCCGTTGCCTTCGCCTGTGGAGATCGTGATGCCCGGCACGTTCTTGAGGATCTGCTCCAGCGACGTGGCGTGCTGCTGCTCGATGACTTCCCTCGGCACCACGTTGATGGTCTTGGGCGTTTCCTTGACCGTTTCCGGCAGCCGCGAAATGCCGAGCGATGCATCGTTCGTGTTTTCAATGCCACGACCGGTGACCGTGACCTGCGGCAGCACGTTGCCGCTGGCCGCGCCGGATACCGATTCGGTGGCGGACTGGGCATGGACGGCGAGCGGGAACAGGACGAGACCGGCGGACGCACCCGAGACCAGCAGGCGGATGGCATTGGCTATTTTTCTTTGCTGCACGGAAAACTCCAGAGGAAGGACATTCGGTCTTGACGTGCAGCCGAGCCTTCGCTGGAGCAATCACCCTCCCCGTCAAAAGAGGTCATCACCGCAAATCGACGCCGCCAGACAGCGGGCATACCCGTCAAAATGCGAATGATTACTATTTGGTGTTGCTGGGATTTGTTGAATTGTGGCGAAGTGTGGCAGCACGGGAACGGCTGCCAGCTTTCGCCACAGTCCGGTTGCCGCCACCCGGACTAGGCAGGCAGTTCGATGACGGCACGCAGCCCGCCCGTCTCCCTGTTATGCAACGTGACATCGCCGCCATGCGCGCGAATGCACGACCGTGCAATCGCCAGGCCCAGGCCGAGACCGCCGGTCTCGGTGCTGCGGGCCGCATCGAGCCGCGCAAACGGCTCGAAGACCTGCTCCAGATGTTCGGGATCGATACCCGGCCCGCTGTCATCCACCTCGATGCGCAACGCTCCCGGTACCGCATCGGACCGGACCTTGACGCGAACTTCGCCAAAGCGCGTCGCATTGTCGATGATGTTGCCCAGTCCACGCTTCAGATGCACCGGGCGGCAGCGATACAACACGTCAGAGGCCAGTTCGCTCTTGAAGCTCACTGATCGTCCCTGAATGGTCTGCTGATCGACTACCTCTCGGACCAGTTCCTCGAAGCACACGTCTTGCGTCGGCTCGCGCAGGGCATCGTCACGCGCAAAGCCCAGGATTTCCTCGACCATGATGCTCATCTCGTCCAGCGTCTGCACCATGGCATCGCGCAGCGGTTCATCATCGATGAACTCCGCGCGAATGCGCAAAGACGTCAGCGGGGTGCGCAGATCGTGGCCGATGGCCGCCACCATCTGCGTGCGGCCGTTCACGAAGCGCGTGAGACTGGCCTGCATGTCGTTGAATGCCTGCGTAATCTCGCGGATGCCGCTGAGTCCGTCAGGCGCGGGCAGGATGACCTGTTCGCCACGACTCACGCGCTTCGATGCTTCCGTCAGATTCCTGAGCGGACGCATGATGCGACGGCCAAACAGCAGCGCGATCAGCGCGGTGGGCAACATGCCCACGAGCAACGAGAAACTCAATACGCGCGACCAGTGCGCAGGCAACATCGTCGGCAGACTGCGGCTCAACAGCCATTGACCATTCGGCAGCCTGACGTCGATGTCGAGTCCCCATGCGTGATCGCTCCGGAACGCATGGTCGAGCCCGTTCCGGTGCGCGGGACGCCCGCCTTCGAGCGCGCCCGGCCCCACCCGCTCCAGCCGCACATACACCGGCACATCGTTCGATATCCCCAGCAACGTGCGCAGTCGCTTGGCTATCGCCGCTTCCTGTTCGCCAGTCTCCGGAAAGCCGGCCAAGGGATGGATGGCCAGCGTGAACGTGGTATCGGGCAGGCTGATGTCCTTGAGCACGGCCTCGGCGTCGGCAGAGCGCTCGGCTACCCGATAGGCCGACAGCACGCGTGTTTCGATGGTGCGAATCGATAGCGGATGGATAGTCGCGTTGTCCGCGCGCCACCACGTCAGCGCCACCACGGCAATCACGTGCGCGGCAACGAGCGCGAGGAGCCACAGGGCAATCAGTTGCCCCGACAAACTGCGCGGCAACCACTTCATACCGGCTCGGCCAGCACCCGGCTCGTCAGCAGGTAGCCGTCGCCGCGCACCGTCTTCAGCATTTCCGGACGCCGGGGGTCCGGCTCCAATTTCTTGCGCAGGCGGCTGACCTGACTGTCGATGCTGCGATCGAATGTGGCGGTATCGGACCGCTGCGTGAGATTCAGCAACTGGCTGCGACTCAGCACACGATTGGCGTTCTCCACCAGCGCGCGGAGCAGGTGGAATTCGGCGGTGCTGATCGGCACATCGGTGTCGGAGGGGTTCCGGAGTTCGCGGGATCGCGTATCAAACGTCCATCCGCCAAAGCTGAATCGATACTCGGGCTGCGCAGGAGGAAGCGCCATATCGCGATGTTCCGCGGGTCGATTGCGCCGGAGCACACTGCGAATCCGGGCCACCAGCTCGCGCGGATCAAAAGGCTTCACCACATAGTCGGACGCGCCGATTTCCAGGCCTGCGATGCGATCGGCCTGTTCGGCCACCGCCGTCAGCAGAATGACTGGCGTGCCCACACGCTCGGACACAAAGCGGCACAACGACAGGCCGTCTTCGCCGGGAAGCATGATGTCCAGCACGATCAGGCTGAAAGAACGTTCCTCCAGCCGTTGCCGCATGGCCTTGCCGTCGCCCACGGTCTCGACTTCGAACTCGAAGCGGCGGAAGTATGTGGCCAATGGGTCACGAATATTGATGTGATCGTCGACGATCAGAATGCTGGGACGCGCGTCCATACCCCTCGAACTTACAAATAAGAATCATTTCCCGCGATTCTAGCTTAACTACTATGCCGCGCCGACGCGCCTGGCGCCGTACAGGGAGCACGCAAGCGCGCCGTTCCTGTCACGGTCTGATGCTTTGGTGTTGGAAACCACACAGCTTAATGTTCGATTAAGGTCCATTCGATAGTCTCGGGAAAAACGTGCCGGCCTGTGTTCTCACGGGTCCGTCGCGATCGACATCACCGTTTCCTGACACGCATCGATGCTGCAACGAGAGGCCCAGCGCCCCCCGCTTATTTCGCATGACGTACCGTTGCCCCGTTATCGGCCGCTCGCAACGGGCAACGCCTATCTGATGTGGATTGCGGTGTTTGTCGGCGTGGCGCTCGTACTCTGGTTTGGCACGCTGGGGTTGCGCCATCTGGTGGGTCCGGACGAAGGCCGCTACGCAGAAATTTCGCGCGAGATGCTCACCACCGGCGACTGGGTGACCATCCGCTACAACGCACTCAAGTACTTCGAGAAGCCGCCCTTCCATATGTGGGCAACGGCGGTCGCCTACGCGCTGTTCGGCATCGGCGAATGGCAGGCGCGTCTGACCGTGGCACTGGCCGGGCTGCTGGGCATTGTCATGACGATGCTTGCCACCTGGCGCTGGTTCGGCGTGCGTGCCGCAGCGTTTGCGGGACTGGCACTGCTGGCCGCGCCCATGTGGAGCGTGGCGGCGCACTTCAATACGCTCGACATGACCCTGGCCGGCGTCATGTCATGCATCCTGGCCTGCATGCTGATCGCCCAGCACCCCGATAACACCGCGTCCCAACGCAGGACATGGATGCTGGCGAGCTGGGCGGCGATGGGGGTGGCGATCCTGACCAAGGGTCTTGTCGGTATCGCACTGCCGGGCCTGGTCCTTGTGGTCTATACCTGCATCACGCGCGACTGGAACCTGTGGCGACGCCTGTACCTGCTTCCTGGTGCCGCGCTCATGGTGGCGATCAGTGCGCCGTGGTTCTATCTGGTTTCCACCCGCAATCCCGAGTTCCTGCACTTCTTTTTCATCCACGAGCACTGGCAGCGCTACACCTCCAACCTGCATGCGCGGGGCGGACCGATCGTGTACTTCGTGCCCCTGATTCTTGGTGGATTCCTGCCATGGGTCGGCCTGTTTCCGCGCATCTGGGCCGCCATCCGCCTGCCCGCCGCGCATCGCCGGACAACGTTCCGCCCGGCCCTGATGGCCGGGGTCTGGGCCATCGCGATCTTCACGTTCTTCAGCCTGTCGCATTCCAAGCTGCCCGGCTATATCGTGCCCGTGTTTCCGGCACTGGGCATCCTGGCGGGCGTGGCGCTCGACAAGATCGACGCCCGCGCATGGCGCAAGCAGTTGATGGGCATGGCCGTGCTGACCAGTTGTGGCCTGCTGGCCAGCCCCGTGGTGGCCACGCTCAACGCCAACCACACGCCCAACATGTTCTGGCGCGCCTATGCGATCTGGGCCGCGCTGGCATTTGTGCTGATGCTGTTGTCCATCGCCGTCTCGTTCCTCTTGCTCCATCGTGGCGTGCTGCGCAGCGTGGCCGTGTACGCGCTCGGGATGTACGTCGGCTTCACCGTGGCGCTGCTCGGCCATGAAACGGTCGGCGGCCCGGCGTCCGGCGCCAGCCTCGCGCCACAGATCAAGCAGGTGCTGAGACCCGGCATGAAGCTGTACGCTGTGGAAATGCTCGACCATACGCTGCCGTTCTATGTGGGGCATCCGCTGACGATGGTGGGCTCGGCGGACGAACTGACCTTCGGCACCGAGATGGAACCGCAACGTGCGGTGCCTGACATTGCCACGTTTGCGAAGGACTGGGCCGGCAAGGCTCCGGCGCTCGCCGTGATGTCGCCCCAGACCTACCTGGAACTCTCGCCAGCCTTGCGCTTCTACGTCGTGGACCGCGACTGGCGCCGGGTGGTCGTGAGCAACAGGCCCGTACCGCTCCCCTCCCGCTGAATTCTTTTTTGTTCACTCCATTTTTTTGAATTTCTTATGCAGCAAAAGCGAGTCCTGATCCTCGGCGTCAATGGCTTCATCGGCCACCATCTGACGCGCCGCATCCTCGAAACCACCTCGTGGGAGGTCTACGGCATGGACATGGCCTCCGACCGCCTTGGCGATCTGGTGAACCACCCCCGCATGCACTTCTCCGAGGGCGACATCACCATCAACAAGGAGTGGGTCGAGTACAACATCCGCAAGTGCGATGTCATCCTGCCGCTCGTGGCCATCGCCACCCCGGCCACCTACGTGCGTAACCCGCTGCGTGTGTTCGAGCTGGACTTCGAAGCCAACCTGCCCATCGTGCGCAGCGCCGTGAAGTACGGCAAGCACCTGGTCTTCCCCTCGACCTCCGAGGTCTACGGCATGTGCACGGACGACGAGTTCGACCCCGAAGCCTCGTCGCTGGTCTACGGCCCGATCAACAAGCCGCGCTGGATCTACGCCTGCTCCAAGCAACTGATGGACCGCGTGATTCACGCCTATGGCATGGAGCAGGGCCTGAACTACACGCTGTTCCGTCCGTTCAACTGGATTGGTGCCGGGCTGGACTCGATCTTCGAATCGAAGGAAGGCTCCTCGCGCGTGGTCACCCAGTTCCTGGGTCACATCGTGCGCGGCGAGCCAATCAAGCTCGTCGATGGTGGCGCCCAGAAGCGGGCTTTCGCCGATATCTCGGACGGCATCTCGGCGCTGATGCAGATCATCGAGAACAAGAACGGCGTGGCCAGCGGCAAGATCTTCAATATCGGCAACCCGGCCAATATCCACTCCGTGCGCGAACTGGCAGAGATGATGCTGTCGATGGCTGCCGAATACCCCGAGTACGCCGAGTACGCGCAGCAGACCAGGATTGTGGAAACCTCGTCGGGCGAGTTCTACGGCAAGGGATACCAGGACGTGCAGCACCGCGTGCCGAAGATCGACAACACCATCGAGGAACTGGGCTGGAAGCCTGAACTGAACATGGAACAGGCGCTGCGCCGGATCTTCGAAGCGTATCGCGACAAGGTGGTGGAAGCGCGGACGTTGGTGGGGGGCAATTGAACGGCACGGTACAAATGTCGTGTATGGACACTTTGGACATTTGACCGCTGCGCGCGGCGCTCCGCCAGAAGACGTTCGACGTCATCTCTCGGTTTGCTCCCCTCTCCCATGACATGGGAGAGGGGAGCAAACCAGCAGTGTTTGAATACCCACCTCAAAACCCCACCGTCACCGAAGCCAACACCGTCCTCGGATCAGCCTGCGCCAACCCGCCATACGCATCCACGGCCACCCATCCACGCCGGTTCATGACATTGCGCACGGCAAGGCGCAGCGTAGTGGGATAACGCCCGCCTTCCAGCCGATATCTCAGGCCGAGATCCCATCGCGTCCACGACGGGATGCGCTGCGTATTGGACGCTTCCACATACTGCGATCCGCTGTAGGTCAGGAACGTCGTGAAGGTCAGTCCCGGAACGGGTGGCGCATCCAGTTCCACGCCAACGTTGGCTTGCCATGACGGCACGCCGATGGGGCGCTTCCCGCTCAATGCCGGGCTTTCGGTAATCGCGGCATCCACCCACATGGCACTGGCACTAAGGCGCACACCGGGCAGCAACTCTTCGCGCACCGCGAACTCCAGTCCACGATTACGCTGTTCTCCATCGGCACCGTAGCGCGTGCCCGACATCACGCCGCTAACCCGACTGATCTGGAACGCACTCAAGCTGGCCGCCAACTGCTGCCGCGCAAACCGCACGCCAATTTCGTATTGCGTCGTGCGATACGGGGCAAGCACCTCTCCTGCATTCGAGGCACTCGTCGGCGCCACTTCGCCTTTGCTCAGGCCCTCGACGCGGTTGGCATAGAGCGATACCGACTGGCTCGGCCAAAACACAATACCGAACATTGGCGAGATGGCGCCCTTGTCGTACTGGGCGATGGTGCCGCCATCCGGACTAAAGTTGTCGGACCGTATCCGCTGGTAGCGCAAACCGGCCGTGAACTGCAACGCGCCATGGAGCATGGCTATGGTGTCAGCCAGCGAGATGCCGGTGAGCAACGTCGAAGACACCTTGGGGACGCTGGCCGGTTCGGGAATGAATTGCTGCGGCAAGGCAACCGGCGCATAGAGGTTGGTGAGCGAGGTGATCGATGAATTCACCAGCCCCCGGTTGAGCTGATCCCGGTAGCCGCTCAGCGCGAGCGCGAGCCGATGATTCAGCGGGCCGGTGTCGAAGTTCCAGCGTCCACCGGCCTCCGCGCTGGATCGATCCACCTCGAACCGGTAATTCGTATCGAAGACCGACACATCGCCGGTCCCGTTGAGGATGGTCGGCGTGATAGGGAACACACGGGCCACGCGCGTGCGGCCACCGCCCGCATAGGCATAGAGCTGGAAGCGATCGTCCACGTCGTAGGTCACGCGGGCGAGCACCGAGCCATCGTTGATGCGCGAGGTCTCCCAAGGCTGGGAGATATTGCGATGTCCGTCGGGCGCGGCCGGCACTGCGATACCGGGCACGATATGCACCAGCCGGAACGGCGCCGAGATTGTTTCGTGCTGGCCGATCACATCGAGACTCGCTTTCAGGCGGCTGCCGCGATAGTCGAGCGCCAGCGCTCCCGAGCCTGCACTGCGATGCTGATTGTCGAGCGCGGTGTCTCCCGCCCGATACCCGCCATTCACACGCACCCCGATTTCCCGATCGTCACCGAACCGCTTGCTGACATCGACCGAGGTGCCGAATTGATTGGCCGAGCCGTAGTCCACGCCGACTTCGGTACGATCTTCTTCCGCGCGCTTCGGCACGATGTTGATGGCTCCGCCGATGGCACCGCCCGGCGACATGCCGTACAGCAGCGTGGTCGGCCCCTTGATCAGTTCGATGCGCTCGACATAGCCGGTGGCCACGCGATAGTTCGATGCGATGCCATAGACCCCATCGAAAGCGATCTCCCCGAAATTCCCGTTGCTATAGGGAAATCCGCGAATCGTGAAGGCGTCGAGAATGCCGCCTGGTTTGCTGACCGAGCGCACCGACGCATCAGTCTCGACCACATCGGCAACGCTGTACGCCTGGAGGTCCTGGATGGCACGTGCATCGAAGCTGCGCGTGCTGACGGGCGCGTCGAATGCATCGACATTGCCCAGCAGTCCCAGACCAGCCTCGCCTCCTTCAACAACCCGCACGGGCGTGCGCCGGCCAAACACCGTCACGGTAGGGAGTATCACGGGTGCGTCCACACCATTGGCGGAAGCACCCGCCTTCCTGCGGATCGCATAACCGCCGTCGCGCAGATCGACTACACCAAGATCCGTGCCCTCCAGCAGCTTGCGTATGCCTTCGAGCACGCCGAAGCGCCCGGCCAGCCCGGCACTCTGGCGCTTGGGCAGCGCGTCAGCCTCGAAGACCAGATCGATCTTCGAAGCCGACGCAAACTGGATCAGCACTTTGTCGAGTGGCCCCGGCGGTATCGCGTACAAGCGCACCTCCGCTGCACCGTCGCGCACGGATTCCGCAGCCGCGCATGCCGGCGTGCCCACGGCAACGAGCATCGTGGCAACGATCGCGCCGAAGACCGCGCGATAGCTCATCGACAGGGACCTTGCATCAGAAGTCCACCGTGATCGAACCCAGGAACGTACGCGGTGCGCCTTGCGAGATGGTGCTGTACGACGCCACGCCGCCCCAGTAGTTCTTGTCGAAGGCGTTGATGACCGTGGCGCGGAACGTGGTGGCCTTGCCCGCCACCTTCGTCCGGTATCGCGCACCGAAATCGAACGTCGTCCACGATGCCACCTGCTGGGTATTGGCCTGGTTGACGTTGACGCGGCCCGTGTAGTTCATCGCGCTGGTCAGCGTCAGCCCTTGCAGCCACGGCAGATCCCATTCGGCACCGAGGTTCGCCATGACGTTTGGCACGCCGACCGGACGATTGCCCTGCGTTGTCGGGCTATTGGTCTGCGTCAGCTTGCCGTCGATCCACGTCACACCACCGAGCAGGCGAACGCGGCGCACCACTTCACCGGCCACGGTCAACTCCAGACCCTGATTGCGCTGCTCGCTGTCGATCGCATAGACGGTGCCGTACAACTGGCCGCTGGGCTTGGTCATGCGGAACGCAGACAGGGTTGCCAGCAGCGAGCCAGAATCCACCTTGACGCCCACCTCCTGCTGCTTGGTCTTGTACGGCGCGAACACCTGCCCGGCATTCGACGCCGTGGCCGGTGCGATATCGCCCTTGCTCAGCCCTTCCACGTAGTTCGCATAGAACGACACATTGCGCCACGGCTTGAAGACGATGCCGGCCAGCGGCGTCACGGCGCTTTCATCGTAGCTGGCGGATTTCGCGCCCGTCGCCGTGTTGTAGTTGCTCGACTCTACCTGCTGATAGCGCAGGCCGAGCGTCAGCGCGACGCGGTCGTCGAGCGCGCTCAGCGTATCCACCAGCGCCACGCCGGACAGCGTGGAGTCCGACACCTTCGGCACATACTTCGGCGGCGCAATGGACTGCGCCGGGCGTACCACCGGGTTGTAGATGTTCGACTGGACCGGCGTGCCCGCCACGTTCGCATTGGCGATACGGTCTGAATAGAAATTGCCTTGCACGGCGAACGAATGCCTGACCGGACCCGTATCGAACTTCGCACGCACACCGGTATCGAACGACATCCGGTTGATCTGGAAGCGCCAGTTCTGCACCGCTGCAGACGTATCGCCAGCGGCGTTGAGGATGGTCGGGGTCTGATCCGAGAGACGGGAGACGTCCGAGCGCGTGCCGCCGGCATCGGCATAGACAGTCACGTTGTCGGCCACGTCATACTCGACACGCAGCAGCGTGGAGACATCGTTGGATTTCCACCAGGTCCACGGCTGGGTGACATTGCGCCGCCCGTCCGGCGCCGCAGGAACCTTGATGCCGGACGCCACGAGGAACGGCCGCGTCGGTGCATCGATCCATTGATACTGCTCG
The DNA here is from genome assembly GCF_005503625.1 of Cupriavidus sp. 2SB. Taxonomy (GTDB): domain Bacteria; phylum Pseudomonadota; class Gammaproteobacteria; order Burkholderiales; family Burkholderiaceae; genus Cupriavidus. The sequence goes on from NZ_SCMX01000004.1 coordinate 97,412, forward strand.
ATCAGATCCAGCGAAGCTCGCAGGCGTTCGCCACGATAGTCGAGCCCCACGGCAGCCACTTCACTGCGCGACTTCTGGTTATCCAGCGCCGTGCCGCCCTGCCGATGCAGGCCGTTGAATCGCACGCCCCACTCCTTGTCCTTGCCCCATCGACGGCTCAGATCGACACCACCGCCCACCTGCGCATCCGAACCATAGTCGAGCGTGAAGCGGTTCAGATCGACATCGCCGGCACGCTTGGGCACCACGTTCACCACGCCACCCACGCCGCTATTCGGCGACATGCCATAGAGCAACGCAGCCGGACCCTTGAGCACTTCCACTCGCTCGATGTATTCCGGGAACAGGTGATAGTTCGGCGAGACGCCATACACGCCATCGAACGCAATCTCCGACAGATTCCCCTCGTTGATCGGGAAGCCGCGAATCATGAACGAATCGGTCACGCCACCGGTCTGGCCGGTGAATCGAATCGACGGGTCCGCATTCAGGACATCGGCCAGCGTCACAGCCTGCTGGTCCTCGATACGCTGCGCGGTATAGCTGCTTGTGGAAAACGGCGTATCCATGTTGCCCCGATTCCCCAGCATGCCAAGACGGCCACCGCGCGCGGTCTGGCCACCGGCATAGGGTGCGGGCAACTCGCTGGCCTCATTGGGCACGGTGGCGCTCACTGTGACCGTAGGCAGCGTGGCTTCCGTGGTCTGCGCGTAGGCATTGAAAGACACGGCACCCGCGACCACGGCAAGGCAGAGCATCGCCTGATACACGGCGGCGGTGACAGGCTTCAGGGGAAAGCGGCATGAGGAAGGAAAACGGGAAAGCTGACGGCGGAATTGCGGTTGCGACATGGTTCGGAGTCCAGGCAGGTTGAAGGGTGTTCCTACCTACCAAGCCGGACAGCCAAGCCAATCCCCTCAATTCATAGCGAATAAATTTGTAACGACGCTGGAGCTTCCTGCCTGTTTGCTCCCCTTTCCCGCGTGCGGGAGAGGGGTTGGGGGAGAGGGCCAGCGATGAAAATTGCGACGTGGTCGGCAAGCAGAACCTCCTGCCCTCTCCCCCACCCCTCTCCCACTTCATGGGAGAGGGGAGCGCATGGCGACAGGCGTTGGTCCATGCGGACGGCCATCACAACCGCCCCACCCGCACCCAGTACCCCGTGAAATAAGACACCCGGATCGGCAATGCCCTCTCCAGGAAGCGCAATGTCCGGTCCGTGTCGTCGATGCGGTAGGCGCCTGACACCGTCAGGTCTGCTACCGAGGGATCGCAATCGATGCGGCCATGCCGGTATCGCGCCAGTTCGGCCAGCACATCCGCCAGGCGCATGTTGCTGCCGGAGAGTTGGCCGTTGGCCCAGCTATCGGGCGATATGGCGGAGGCGGGGCGTTCCGTGCTGGTGACCGGCGACATGTCCCAGGTCGTACCTGTCTGGGCAACGGCCTTCGCAGCGGTGCCGTCATGCAATGCCACGGCGCCTTCCTGCACGCTCACGCGCGCCACGTCCTCATCGAGTCTTACGGTGAAGCGTGTACCAAGCGCGCGCATTGTGCCGAACGCTGTGCGGACGCGGAAGGGTCGCGTGGCGTCGTGGCCGGTGGTGACGAGGATTTCGCCGCGACGGAGCAGGACGTCCCGCCGTTCGGCATCGAAGCGGATATCGATTGCGGTGTCCGTGTTGAGCACGATGACCGTGCCGTCATCCAGCGTTAGCGTGCGCTGCTCGCCCACGCCGGTGCTGGTTTCCGCCAGCCAGCGTTGCCATGGCGTGTAGTGGTAGCCGGTGGACAGCCCCAGTACCGATACACCGCCGAGTGCCAGCACCTTGAGCGCCTGCCGGCGCCCGGTCTGGCGGCGGCCACGGATGGCATCGGCGGTCTGGAGCGTCTCCAGCGCGAGCGGTGCGGGGATGCGCGGGAAATCTTCGCGCAGTGACTGCACGCGCTGCCACGCCAGCTTGTGGCGAGGGTCCGCGCCTTCCCATGCCAGGAAGCGCTGCCGCGTGTCATCACTCGGATCATTGAAGAGTAGTCGCACGGCCCACTGGATGGCCTGATCGACGATCTCCGACGGAAGGTCTGCCTGGGAAGCCGGCATCTACTCGCTGCCGAACCGCAGTTCGTAGCATCGGCGCAATGCCTGGCCGATATAGCGCTCGACGGTGGCCAAGGACATGCCAATGTGCTCGGCGATCTGCGGGCAAGTCAGCCCATCCAGTTGTGCAAGCAGGAAGGCAGTGCGGACACGCGGCTTCAGCGTGTCGAGCATGCGATCGATTTCCATCAGGGTCTGAAGGAAATGCAGCCGGCTCTCGGGAGATGGCGCGTGGGCCTCGGGCAGATGCGCCAGTGTTTCCAGCCATGCCTGTTCCAGTTCGCGCCGCCGCCAGAAATCGATCACCAGCCCGTTGGCGATGGTGCCGAGATAGGTGCGCGGTTCGCGGATGTCGGCCACTTTCCGGTGCAGCACGCGTACGAACACGTCCTGCGCCAGGTCGGCCGCATCGCAGGCATTGCCAATCTTTCGCAGCAGCCAGCCTTGCAGCCATTGGTGATGGCGTCCGTACAGGGATTCAACGTGGGAGTGCGCGCCGGGATCGATGGCGGTCATGACAGGACAACCTGAGACAAGTCCCGACAATGTAACCGATTCTCATTTACAGATAAAGGATGGAGATCCAAGAGCGTTGCGAAAAGCCAAATCCCGTTGCCCTATGGCGAAACGACCGCCTGCCATTGCACTTCCGTATCGCTCTGTATCTCGGCCTCGGATAGATACACAGCGGTTCAAATCGTGCGTAACACGACACGTTCAACAACCACTGGCTCCCTAGACTCCGTCCGTCACGACAGTTCGTGAACGATCCCAACGGTCGAAAACCAACACCAACACAACGCGCAGTTCAGGAAGGAGCCCATCCATGTCACGCGTCTCGATCCGCAGCATCCCTCGCACGTCTTCCACCCGCTTTGCCCTCGCGGTCAGCGCCGCACTGGCCAGCCTGGCGCTGGTTGCCCACGCACCGCACGCTCACGCGGCAGAGCCCGCCAACTCGGCCACGCCGCCCGCCAGCAAGGTAGCGGCAGGCGACGAAAGCATCCGCCCGTTCAAGGTTCATGTCCCGCAAGCGCAGCTCGACGATCTGCGCCGCCGCATCGCCGCCACCCGCTGGCCTGACCAGGAAACCGTTGCGGACGAGTCGCAGGGTATCCAGCTTGCGCGGGTCAAATCGCTCGTGGAGTACTGGGGCAAGGACTACGACTGGCGAAAGGCCGAGGCGCAACTGAATGCACTGCCCCAGTTCGTCACGCGGATCGATGGCGTGGATATCCAGTTCATCCACGTCCGCTCGAAGCATCCCAACGCCATGCCGCTGATCCTGACGCACGGCTGGCCCGGCTCCATCTTCGAGTTCATCAAGACGATCGGCCCGCTCACGGACCCGACAGCCTATGGTGGCCGAGCCGAAGACGCGTTCGATGTGGTCATCCCGTCGATTCCGGGCTACGGCTTCTCGGGCATTCCGCGTGAACTGGGCTGGGGTCCGGATCGCACCGCGCGTGCCTGGGACGTGCTGATGAAGCGCCTCAAGTACACGCGCTACGTCTCGCAGGGCGGCGATCACGGCTCGGTGGTTTCCGATGCATTGGCGCGTCTGGCGCCTCCGGGGCTGCTGGCGATTCACCTGAACATGCCGGCTACCGTGCCCGGCCCGCTGATGAAGTCGATCCTCGCGGGCGATCCGGCGCCGGCTAGCCTGACGGCACCCGAGCGCGACGCCTTCCAATCGCTGAGCACGTTCTTCGGCCGCAACGCCGCGTATGGCGCGATGATGGTCACGCGTCCGCAGACCATCGGCTATTCGCTCTCCGACTCGCCGGCTGGCCTCGCATCGTTCACGTACGAAAAGATTGCCGCCTGGAGCGACAGCAACGGCGTGCCGGAAAATGTGCTGACGCGCGATGCCATCCTGAACGACATCACGCTGTACTGGCTCACGAACACGGGCGCCGCGTCGTCGCGCTTCTATTGGGAGAACAACAACAACAATTTCAGCGCCGATGCGCAGAAGACACGCGAGATCAAGGTGCCAGTTGCCATCACCGTCTTCCCGCATGAAATCTACCGGGCGCCGGAGAGCTGGAGCAAGCAGGCTTACCCTTCGCTCAACTATTACAACCAGGTGAGCAAGGGCGGCCACTTCGCGGCATGGGAGCAGCCGCAACTGTTCGCTGAGGAACTGCGCAAAGCGTTCCGTCCGGTGCGCTAACGGCTGCGGGTCGGCATCACCCTCGCAGGTAGTGTCCGGCCCCAGCCCCCGCCACGCGCCCGCTCGCAAAGCAGGCAGTCAGCAGGTAGCCGCCAGTCGGCGCTTCCCAATCGAGCATTTCTCCGGCGCAGAACACGCCGGGGAGCGCGGTCAGCATCAACTGGTCGTTCATCGCTTCGAAACGAACACCACCGGCCGTACTGATGACTTCATCGATGGGCCGTGCGCGCAGCAGCCGCAGGGGCAGTGCCTTGATGGCGGCCGCCAGCGCCACGGGATCGTGCATGGCCTCTTTCGACAGCACCTCGCGCAGCAGGCTCGCCTTGACGCCGGTGATGCCCAGCCGGCTTTGCAAGTGGCTCGACACCGAGCGCGATCCGCGCGGGTGGGCCACTTCGGCAGCTACCGCCTCGGCGGATCGTCCCGGTGCGAGATCGAGCGTGATGGTGGCGGAACCGTGCGCCGTGATGAGATCGCGGATCGGCGCGGAGAGTGCGTAGACAAGACTGCCTTCGATACCCGATTCGCTGATCACGAATTCGCCTTGCCGATGCAGCGTCGTACCATCGTCGAGCGTCACATCCATCGCCACGGCCTTCACCGGCTCGCCCGCATGCCGCGTGCGGAGCAGTTCGGACCACGCGATATCAAAGCCGCAGTTGGCGGGCTGCAGCGGTGCCACATCCACGCCACGCGCGGCCAGCATCGGCAGCCATGCGCCGTCGGAGCCGAGCCGGGCCCAACTGCCGCCGCCCAGCGCGAGCACCACGGCGCGCGCCTGCACTTCGATCTCGCCGTCGCGGCTGGCAAAACGCAGCACGTGCCAGCCATCGACAGCATCCGCAAACCCGATCCAGCGATGCCGCGTATGAATGCCCACGCCCGCTTCACGCAGGCGATGCAGCCATGCGCGCAGCAGCGGTGCTGCTTTCATGTCGGTGGGGAACACGCGCCCGGAACTGCCGACGAAGGTGTCGATGCCAAGGTCATGCACCCAGGCGCGCAGCTTGTCGGCGCCGAAAGTCTCCAGCAGCGGCGCGATCCGGTCCACGCGTGCACCGTAGCGGCCAAGAAAGGCGTCGGCAGCCTCGGCGTGCGTGATGTTCATCCCGCCCCGCCCTGCCATCAGGAACTTGCGTCCCACCGATGGCATGGCGTCGTAGACCTCCACCGACACGCCCTGCGCGGCGAGCATCTCGGCCGCCATGAGGCCAGCCGGGCCACCACCGATGACGATGGCGCCATCATGGCGAATGGGAGAAACGGGCAAATCAGGCATGGCGCGAAGGGGAATCGGGGAGCCGGCGCATTATAGGCGCTGCGCCTCCCCACACGGCGCAAATCCGGCCAATCCGCTAAATTCGTACAGCGCGGCGGCATTGCGCCAGCGCAGTGCGTCGACCAGTTCAGGCTGCGCGGCGATCCACGCCAGTACGGCGCGGCATTCGTCGGCGCGGGCCGGCGCTTCGTGGTTGGTCCACGGCCAGTCGCTGCCCCATAGCAGACGATTGGTCCCGGCCACCTCGGCCCATCGCCCGATCAGCATCGGCCAGCCTTGCACATCCGCCAGTCGATAGGGCGCGCTGATCTTGACCCACAGCGCGCGGCGCGTGCGCACGTCAGCCGCCACGTCGAACACAGGGTCATCCGCGCCCGCCGGACCGGGCCGGCCAAAGTGGTCGAGCACCACCGGTACGCGCGTCGCGCCCAATGCAGCATCGAGCGCGGACAACACGGCGGCGCCCTCGCCATTGCCCGTATGCATTTCCACATGCCAGCCGAGTTCGCCAATCCGGCCGAACAACGCGTGCCACGGCGCAGTAGCGATGCGTCGCCAGCCATCGTCGCCGTACAGGTTCAGCCGGATACCTCGCACTCCGGCCTCGTCGAGCACCGCCAACTGCGCGTCATCCACGCCGGGATCGACCACTGCCACGCCTCGCAACCGCTCCGGCATGCTGCGTAGCGCAGCAAGCAAGGCGGCATTGTCGGTACCCAGAAAACTGGTCTGCACCACCACCCCATGCAGGTCGCCATGCCCACCCATCGCCGCCTGCCAGCCCTGCAGCGTAGCGCCATAGGGGGGGCGATAGCGCGCGCCTGCCACGGCAACGCCGGCGTGGAACACATGGAAATGGCAATCCACCAGCAGCGTGGCGTCTTTCGTCTCGGACACGGGGAAATCTCCTGTGCGGGTAAGCCCTGATATGGCGTCGATGGCCCATCCGGGTACTCTAGTCCTCTATAGGAGTCGAATCTAACACGGACGCTCCAGACTTCACAACGCCAACCTTATGCCAGACCTCGCCACCCCTGCCGCCGGATTAAGCCGCTATGGGCAGATTGCTGCCCGGCTACAGCAGAAGATCGTCTCGGGCGAATGGATGCCCGGCGCGGCCATTCCTGCGGAAAGCGCGCTGGCCACCGAGTTCGGCATCGCACTCGGCACCATTCGCCAGGCCATCGCCGTGCTGGTGCAGGAGGGCCTGCTCGAACGCTTGCAGGGCAAGGGCACCTTCGTGCGCACGGGGCTCAGTGGCGCGAGCATGATGCGCTTCTTCCGTTTCCGCAGCGAAGCCGAAACGGCATCCGCCGCCATCCCGCGTTCGGAAATCCTGTCGTGCCGCGCGGTGCGCCTCGACAAGACCATGGCCAGCCGCTTCGGGCTGGAGACCGGTGCGCGTGGCCTGGCCATCTCGCGGCGGCGCTGGGTGGCGGAGCAACCGCGCCTGATCGAATCCATCTGGCTGCCGCTGCCGCGTTGCGCCAGCTTGCAGGACCTGCCCGTCTCGGATTGGGGCGATCTGCTCTATCCGCTGTTGTGGCAGCAATGCGGCATCACCGTGCATCGCGCGATGGACGAGGTGACGTTCCGCCCGCTCGGCGCCGAAGAGGCCGCATCGCTCGCCTTGCCCGACGGCCACCCCTGCGCGCTCGTGACCCGGCAGGCCTATGACATCCAGGGCCAATGCATCGAGTACCGGTTGACCCGAGGCGACGCTTACGCATTCCGCTACACGGCCGATATCCGCTGACGCGCCGACGCCCACCGCACTACAGAACACCAACGGAGACACCATGCGTTACTTCACCCACCTCGCGCTCGCCAGCGGCGCATGCCTGGCGCTGCCTGCTGCCCCGCTGCATGCCGCCGACGCACCATGGCCAGCGCGCCCCATCACCATCGTGGTGACTTACCCACCCGGCGGTGGTGCGGACCTGATGGCGCGCCTGATCGCCCCTGCGCTGGGACGCGAACTGGGACAGACCGTGGTGGTGGAGAACCGTCCCGGCGCGGGCGGCCAGATCGGCGCGTCCTACGTAGCCAAGGCGGCGCCCGATGGCTACACGCTGATGGTCGATGCGTCGTCCTACGCGGTGAATCCGAGCCTCTATCCGCGCCTGCCCTACGATCCGGCCAAGGCATTCCGCGCGATAGGCGTGCTCGCGCGCTATCCCAACGTGCTGGTCGCCAACCCCTCGTTTCCCGCGAGCAGCGTGAAGGAAGTGCTCGCACTGGCCCGGCAAAAGCCCGGCACCGTGGCGTATGCATCGTCGGGCAATGGATCGGCGCAGCACCTTTCCGGCGTGCTGTTCGAGCAGCGCGCCAACGTGGATCTGCTACACGTGCCGTACAAGGGTGGCGGTCCCGCGATGACCGACGTGATCGCGGGCCAGGTGCCGCTGTTCTTTGCCAACGTGGCCTCGAGCCTGCAACACATCAAGGCCGGGAAACTGCGCCCGCTCGCGGTGACCAGCGACACGCGCACCAGCGCGCTGCCGTCCGTGCCGACTATGCAGGAGGCCGGCGTGGCCGGCTACGAAGTCTACGAATGGAACGCCGCGTTCCTGCCCAGCGCCACGCCCGATGCCGTGGTGGCGAAGCTCTCGGATGCGCTCCACAAGGTCATGGGCAGCCCGGAAATCAAGCAGCGTGTCGCCGAACTCGGCGGAGAGGTGGTGGCCGCGCCTCCGGCCGAAGCCGCGCGCTTCATCGACGCACAGACCCGGAAATGGGCGAAGGTCATCAAGGACGGCAACGTCAAACCCGAGTAAGACAACCTGGCAGAGCAACCATGTCCAATTTCCAGTCCGATCGCCGGCACGCGCTGTCGCTGCTCGCCGCCTTTGGCGCCAGCGCCCTCGCCCCGTCCCTGGTCCGCGCGCAGGCGTGGCCGTCCAAGACCATCCGCTTAGTCGTGCCGTTCGCGCCGGGCGGCAGCTCAGAGATCGTGGCGCGCTCCACGGCCGCCGAACTGACCAAGCTGCTTGGCGTGTCCGTGTTCGTCGAGAACAAGCCGGGCGGTGCAGGCAATATCGCCATGGGCGAAGTCGCACGCGCCGACGACAACCACACGCTGATCCTCGGCCATATCGGCACGCTCGCCGTCAATCCGTACATTTTTCCGAAGCTGCCCTATGACCCGGTCAAGGATTTCCGGCCCATCTCGCTGCTGTCGAAGGTGCCAAGCCTGTATGTGGTACATCCGGACGTGCCGGCCAAAAACCTCAAGGAGTTCGTCGCGCTCGCCAAGAGCAAGCCGGGCAAGTTGAACTACGGCTCCGCGGGCAATGGCAGCGCCCGGCACCTGGCGTTCGAATACCTGAAAGCAACCACGGGCACGTTTATCACGCACGTGCCGTATCGCGGCAGCGGTCCGCAGATCACCGACCTGCTCTCGGGCCGGCTCGATGCCGCCGCCATCGGTGCACCGGCCATTCTCCAGTTCATCAAGACGGGCAAGGTGCGATGCATCGCCACGGGCACGGCCCAGCGCATCCCGCAACTGCCGGACGTGCCCACCGTGGCCGAGCAAGGGTATCCCGGCTTTGAAATGACGCAATGGTATGGACTGATGGCGCCCGCGACGCTGCCGCAACCGGCTGCCGCCAAGCTCGCCGAAGCCACGATCAAGGCGGTCAGGAGCCCGTCTTCCGTGGAGCGCCTGGGCGCCGACGCAGCGCTGGTGGTAGGCAGCACGCCCGAGGAATTCGCCCGATTCATTGCGGCCGAGCAGCAGCGCTGGAAGCCGATCGTGGCACGCGCGGGTATCAAGCCGGACTGACGGACATCGAGAGCACCCGCCGGCCCGGAGGCACAGCGGTTACGTGGCTTCCGGGAGTAGCCGGCGTATGCGCACCACCAGCCCGGTGCCCGCCGCAGCCGGCCGGTTCGACAGTTCGACAGTCAGCCCATGCAGATAGGCCACGCGCCGAGCAATCGAAATACCCAGCCCGCTGCCCTGCTCTTGCTGGCCAGCAGCCCGGAAGAATCGGCTGCCGAGACGCTCCAGATGTTCGGGCGCCACGCCCGGGCCGTGGTCCGCCACCTCGATATGGTCGGTCCCGAAGGCCAGCGTCACCACGGACCCGGCCGGGCTGTAGCGCAGCGCGTTGTCAAGCAGGTTGCGCAGCATCGTACCCAGCAGCACCGGATCGCCGCAGATTTCCAACGGCTTGCCGCCATCCGCGGGCCAGAGGATTTCCATATCGACATGGCGCCGGTCGGAGAGCTGCAGGCAATCGCTGAAAACCTGCTGCGAAATCTGCTGCCAATCCACGGCTTCGCCCGCAGCCAGCGCTTCCTCGTCCTCCAGCCGGCTCATGGTGAGCAACTGCGACACCAGATGGCTCAGCCGCTCGATGCCGACTTCCACATTGACCGCAGCGCGTGCACGTTCTTCCGCATCGGGCGAGCGGCGCGCCACCTCCCACTGCGCCTTCAGCGCGGCCAGCGGTGTGCGCATCTCGTGCGCGGCATCGGCGGTCAGGCGGCGCTCATGTTCGAGCAGCGTGGAAACCCGCTCCAGCAGCGTGTTCATCGCGCGGACCAATGGCGTCAATTCGGGGGGCGCACCCTCCAGCGACATCGGCGTGGGATCGCCCGGCGTGCGTGCGGCAATGGCGTGGGAGAGCGCCAGGAGGGGACGCAACATGCGCCGGATCGCCCAGACCAGCAGCGTGGTCAGCAGCGGCAGACCGAACAGCCATGGCAGGGCCTGCGCCTGCACATAGGACACCACCAGCTCGTTGCGCTCGGCCACGATCTGCCCCACGCACACCCGCCAGCCGGCAACGGGATCGTCGAGGTAATACAGGCGCCACTTCGCGCCATCGATCGTCATGTTGGTGAAACCGTGAATCGCGGGCATGCGGGGCAGCCGGTCGCCATCGGGATCGATGTGCAGGGCTTCGCCGCCCGGGCGCCATGCGGCAATGGCGAGGTCGCCCAGCCCCGCGTCGCCCAGATCGCCAAGATCCGTATCGCCTGGTTGCGGCCCGCTCGATGGCAGCGGCGATTTCGCGTTGGCGTTCATCAACGGCAGTACCGCCTGCATCTGCTGGGCCATGCGCACCATGGCGGTGTCGTACAACTCGTTGATTTCCTCGTGGGCACTCAGGTAGACCAGCGCGCTCGTCAGCAGCCATGCAAAGGCCACCGCCGCCAGCACGGCCAGTATCAGCCGGCGCTGCAGCGTCATGTCTTGCCTCCCTCGGCAAGGTCCGCTGGCGGCGCGTCAAGCGTATCGAGCGCGCCCAGCGTGTAGCCTGCGCCGCGCAGCGTGCGGACGATGGCCGGATGGATCTTGCGGCGCAGATGATGGATATGCACTTCGAGCGTATTGCTCTCCGTACCTTTGTCCCACGCATAGAGCTTGTCGCGCAGGAAATCCCGGGTCAGCACACGATTCGGATGACTCAGCAGGATTTCCAGCAGTTCAGACTCCCGGCTCGTCAGGTCCACCGACTTGCCGTGCCAGAGCGCCAGCCGCGCGGCCGGATGATATTCGAGCGGACCATGGCTCCAGACCGGCTCGGGCATTCCTGCCGTCCGACGGCTCACCGCGCGTAAGCGTGCCGCCAGTTCGTCGAGCGCCACCGGCTTGATCAGGTAGTCGTCAGCGCCGGCGTCCAGCCCGCCGATGCGGCTCGCCACGGCGTCACGCGCCGTCAGCACCAGCACCGGCGTCAGGCGCCCCTGGCGGCGCCAGCGTGTCAGCAGCGCCACGCCATCGTCATCGGGCAGGCCGAGGTCCAGCACCACCGCGTCGTAGTGCATCACCGCCATGGCACTGTCCGCTTCCGCACCCGTGCGGAACCAGTCCACGGCATGCCCGATCAGCTTCAGCCCGCGCTGGAGGCCGTCGCCAAGCATGGGGTCGTCTTCAACGATAAGGATTTTCATGGGTGCGGGATCGATACGGACGTTGGCCCCGATATCTATGTCAGCGCGAATGTTACCCGGACGCGCTGAATCTGGAATGAAGGAACACCGCACCGAGCGCGCCGGGCACCACTTTTTTCAAGAACGGTTGGCAGGTTTCGCCATCTCGCGGGTCATGTAAGGTGAGACCCGTCATATCGACGGGTGCCGCCTGACTCCCGCGATGACGTCCAACCCTGCGTTTCCTGTCATTTCCAGACTATTTTCCGCTGTATTCGGCGGCTATCTGCTGGCTTCGTCGATTATCGTTGCCTCCGCCGCGCTGCTACCCGGCCAACGCGCCAGTGCCGTGATGGCGTCGAGCTTGTCAAGCTACGCCATCTACACCGCAGCGGTGATCTGGGCCTTCGCCGCCCGCACCACGCGCGGCGCCTGGTTCGGCGTGCTGGCCCCATCGGTATTGGTGCTGGCTGTTGCCGCCGTGGCCTGGATCGCGCGGGGGCTGGCATGACCGGCGGCTTCCGCCAGCGCATGGCGTGGCTGCATACGTGGGTCGGACTCTGGATGGGCTGGCTGCTGTTCGCCGTATTCCTGACCGGCGCCCTGAGCGTGTTCTACGAACCGATCACGCACTGGATGCAGCCCGAGCGCCAGACGGTGGCACGCCCTGCCGTCGATATCCCGCGCGCGCTGGCCAATGCCCAGCGCCTGTTGGCACTCAACGCCGCCGATGCCGGGCACTGGCAGATCGAGTTGCCGGGCGACGAGGACTACGCCGTTCACCTGCACTACGATGGCCAGCGTGGCCCCGAGATCCGTATGGACCCGGACTCGGGCGCACTGTTGCCGCCCGCCCGGGATACGGCAGGCGGACGCCACTTCATCACCTTCCACTACGAGCTGCACAGCGGCATGGTGGGCGTCTGGATCGTCGCCTTCTTCACGATGGCGCTGCTCGTGGCGCTGGTCAGCGGCATCGTCACGCACAAGCGCTTCTTTGCGGATTTCTTCACGTTCCGGCCGCGCAAGGGGCAGCGTTCGTGGCTCGACGCCCATAACGCGCTAGGCGTGCTGGTGCTGCCCTTCCTGTTCGTGATCTCGTACACGGGCCTGATCATCTGGTGGCCAGACACGATGCCGGCCGGCGTGCGCATGTTCTATACCGACCAGCGCGCCCTGTTCGACGAAATGGGTGGCGCGCACTTCCGAGAAGCCGCGTCAAGATCCGCAGGCACGCGGACAGGTACGCTGCCGAATCTGCCGGCGATGCTCGCGGACGCGCAAGCCAGGCTCTCGCGTGACAGCCAGGGCAACGACAGCATCGAGCGCGTATCGATCACGCACCCGGGCCATGCCAATGCCGAAGTGGAGTTCAGCGGCCCCTACCACTACGACGGCATCGACTTTGCCGCCGCGCGCCACTATCACTACGACGCCGCCACCGGCGCCTTCCGCTCCGCCGAATTCGACGACGAGATGGTGGGCAACGGCGACGCGCCAGCGCCGCTGATCGCCGGCTCCGTACTGCGATCGCTGCATCTGGCGCGCTTCGGCGGCACGATGGTGGACTGGCTCTACTTCCTGAGCGGCCTGGCGGGTGCGGGCGTGATGGCCACCGGCCTGCTGCTGTTCTCGGTCAAGCGGCGCAATCGCAAACTCGAAGAATTCGGCCGCCACAGCGCACGTGTCTACGACGCCATCGACCGCCTGAACGTGGCCGTCGTGGCCAGCCTGTGCATCGCGTGCATCGGCTTTCTCTGGGCCAACCGGCTGTTGCCGGTGTCGCTCGACGAACGTCACGAGTGGGAGATCGGCGCGTTCTTCGCGATCTGGCTGGCCGCCGCGCTCCATGCTGCGGTAACGCCGCCCGCGCGTGCGTGGCGGCTCCAGCTCGGCGGCGCAGGCCTGCTCTGCGTGGCACTGCCCGTGCTGAACGCGATCACCACGCCGTGGCATCTTGGACGCTATCTCTATCACGGAGACTGGCGGGCTGCGGGCGTGGAACTCGGCGCGCTGGCGTGCGGCGTGGCGCTGCTGTGGATCGCAACGTATCTGCGCCGCCGCCTGGGTACGGACGCGTCCGCACCCCGTCTTGCCACCGGAGGCCGCCGATGAGCGCCAACACCCTTCACATCGTCAGCGTACTCAGTGGCGCCGTGGCCGGCATGGTCTGTTTCGCGCTGGCCATGGACCGCCATTTCGAACGCGTCTATGGGCAACCTCCCGCCGACACCACCATTCGCGGCCTGCGGGTGGCGGCATGGACCTGTCTGGCCGCGCTCGCGGTGCCCTGCGTGCAGGGATGGGGCCTGAGCATCGGCGCCATCGTCTGGGTGAGCAGCGTGTCCCTCGGCGCGCTCGCCGCTACCTCGCTGCTCACGTGGACGCCGCGCCTGGTTCCGCTTACTGGCGCCGTGGCCGCGGCGCTGGGCTGTGGCGGATGGCTGTTAGCCGCCTGAGCCTGTTATCCGAATTTGCCGCCCGTAATTGCAGCCCGTATTTGCCGCCTAGCTACCCATCATGCAGAACATCAGAACCTCCCGTAAGACCGTCCGCCTTGCCTTCGGCGCGGCATTGTTGCTGGCAGCGGCCGGCGCGCTCGCGTGGTGGCAGAACGGCCAACGCACCAGCTACGACACCGCCACCATCGCCAAGGGCACCGTCACGCAAAGCGTCACCGCCATCGGCACGCTGCATCCGCTGAGTTATGTCGATGTGGGCGCGCAGGTCTCCGGCCAGATCACGCAACTGCACGTCAAGGTGGGCGATCAGGTCAAGAAAGGCCAGTTGCTGGCCGAGATCGATCCCAGCGTGCCGCGCGCCACGGTGGATGCAGGCCGCGCCGAGCTTGCAGGACTCAAGGCACAACTCGCCGAGCAGCAGGCGCTGCACTGGCTGGCCACGCAGCAGGACACGCGCCAGCGCAGCCTGGCCAGCCACGACGCCACACGCGAGGAAGACGTGCAGACCGCCACGGCCAACATGCGCGCCACCGCCGCACGCATCGACCGCCTGCGCGCGCAGATCGAGCAGACACAATCCACGCTGAACGGCGACATTGCGCGGCTGGGCTATACGCGCATCTACGCGCCGATGTCGGGCACGGTGGTCACACTGGAAGCGCGCCTCGGCCAGACGCTCAACGCCACGTACCAGACGCCCACGCTGCTGCGCGTGGCCGATCTTTCCACGATGACCGTCTGGACCGAAGTGTCCGAAGCCGATGTGCGCCGCGTGCGGCCCGGCATGCGCGCACGCTTCAACACGCTGGGCGCCAGCACGCGCAAATGGGAAAGCACCGTGCGCCAGGTGTTGCCCGCCCCGCCGCTTACCGCCACACCGGCCGCTTCCACGCAGACCTCGCAACCCGCCACGCCGGCCAGCAAGGTGGTGCTCTACACGGCCCTCTTCGATGTGGACAATGCCGACGACGCGCTGATGCCGCAGATGACTGCGCAGGTATCGTTCGTCGTCAACGAAGCGCGCGACGTGCCCGTGGCGCCGATGGTGGCGCTGCGTCCTGTCACCGGCAAGGAAGACACCTTCACCGCGCGCGTCATGGATGCCAGCGGACGCACACAGGAGCGCACCGTGCGCGTGGGCGTGCGCGATCGCCTGAACGGGCAGATCATTGATGGCCTGCGCGAAGGCGACAAGGTCGTGGTACGCGAGCGCCAGCCCGACGACGACATGCCGGGGTTCCGCCTGTGACCGAATCTGTGACCGATACCGATTCCACGCCCCTGCTGTCGCTGCGCGGCCTGCGCAAGCACTATGGCGGGCACGATGGCGCGCCGGCCACCGAAGTGCTGCGCGGCGTGTCGCTCGATATCCATGCCGGCGAGTTCGTCGCCATTGTCGGCAGCTCCGGCTCGGGCAAGTCCACGCTGATGCATCTGCTCGGCGCGCTGGACCGTCCTTCTTCCGGCACATATCAGGTAGCTGGCCGCGATGTGGCTGCACTCGACGCGGACCAGCTTGCGTGGTTGCGGCGCGAAGCATTCGGCTTCGTGTTCCAGGGCTATCACCTGATCGCAACGGAATCCGCGCGCGAAAACGTGGAAATTCCCGCGCTCTACGCAGGAACGCCCGCATCCGAACGCGAGACACGCGCCACCGCACTGCTGGCGCGACTGGGACTGGGACAGCGACTCGATCATCGTCCGGGCCAGTTGTCCGGCGGGCAGCAGCAACGCGTATCGATTGCTCGCGCGCTGATGAATGGTGGCCGCATCATCCTGGCCGACGAGCCAACGGGCGCACTCGATTCGCACAGCAGTGCCGAGGTAATGCAGTTGCTCGTGGAACTGGCCGATGCCGGCCACACCGTCATCCTGATCACGCACGACCGCGATATCGCCGCGCGGGCGCGTCGTGTGATCGAGATCCGCGACGGCGAGATCATTGCGGACTCCGGCCCTGCGCCCGTGGCCGACACCGCCGCACGCGCCGCCGAGGCATGGCCGCCGCTGTTTGGTACATCAGGCCAGTCCGATACACGCTTCACCGGTCTGGTTGGCGACCTGCATGAAGCGCTGCGCGCGGCGTGGCGCGTGCTATGGATCAACCCGTTCCGCACGGGCCTGACGCTGCTCGGCATCATCATCGGCGTGGCGTCCGTGATCGTGATGCTGGCGGTGGGTAGCGGTTCGCAGTTCCAGGTCATGAAGAAAATGGCGGTGTTCGGCGCCAACAAGATGTACGTGGCGGCCACACCGGCCACGAGCCGCGACCGCACCGGGCCACTGTCGCTGGCCGATGTGGAGACCATGCGCGAGATACCGAATGTCGATATCGCCATGCCGTATCTCGAAGGCTTCGCCATCGCGCGTCGCGGCAATATCGACCATCGCACCGAGGTGGGCGGCGTGACCACGCAGTTCGAGGCCGCACTTGACTGGCCCCTGGCCGCAGGCGTGTTCTTCGATGACGAAGACGAACGCACACTGGCCAAGGTGGCAATCATCGGCAAGCGCGTTCGCACAGCGCTCTTCGAAGACGGTACCGATCCGGTAGGCCAGACCATCCTGCTGGACAGCGTGCCCTTCCAGGTCATTGGCGTGCTGCAGGAGAAAGGCGCGCTGGCCGGCAACGCCGACGAGGACGACCGCGTGGTGGTGCCCTATTCCACGGCCAGCGCGCGCATCTTCGGCACGCCATATCCCACGTGGGTGGCCGTGGCCATTCGCAAGCTCCAGCTTGCCAAGCAGACCGAAGACGCGATCATCGACGCCATGGCCGTGCAGCGCGGCCAGCGCGATGTGCGCGTCTACAACCGTGCGGAATCGATCCGCGCCAGCGCGGAGACCGAACGCACGATGACGATGATGCTCGGACTGATCGCCGCGATCTCGCTGCTCGTTGGCGGCATCGGCGTCATGAACGTGATGCTGATGACGGTGCGCGAACGCACGCGCGAGATTGGCATCCGCATGGCCACCGGTGCGCGCCAGCGCGACATCCTGCGCCAGTTCATGACCGAGGCCGTGGTGGTCTCCGTCATCGGTGGCGTGGTCGGCGTGGTGGGCGGCACACTGGTCGGCATCGCGCTACGACTGGCGGGCATTCCGGCCATCCTTTCCCTGACGGCCATCCTCGGCGCGTTCGGCTGCGCCGTGGCCACGGGACTCCTGTTTGGCTACATGCCGGCCCGCAATGCCGCACGGTTGGACCCCGTGCAGGCACTCAACAGCGATTGAAGATTGATGATGATGTTCCTGCGCAAGACGGCGGCAATGGCCGCGCTCCTCTCGGCAGTATCGGGCTGTGCCACGCAGGCTGCCGATCCTGCTCCGCTACCCGTCACCCTGCCTGACGCCTGGCGCTTTGGTGCGGCAGGCGGACGCGATGCACTCAGCGCCGCGTGGTGGCAATCGCTCGGCAGCCCTGAACTCGATGGCTTTGTGCAGCAGGCCCTGGCCGATAATCCCGGACTCGCCGCCGCCGAAGCGCGCCTGCGACAGGCACGCGCCGGCGTGGTCATCGCTGCCGCGCCGCTCTGGCCGGAACTCAATGCCGAGGCCAGCGCGGGTCGCAACTACTATCGCTCCGATGCCGTGGGCACCACGTCCAATGATTTCCGGCTGGGGCTGGCGGCCAGCTATGAAGTGGATCTCTGGGGCGGCGTGCGCGCGGGTCGCACTGCCGCGCTGGAAACATGGCGTGCCAGCGGCTTCGACCGCGACGCCACGCATCTGGCGCTGACCAGTGAAGTGGCACTGGCATGGCTGCAAACCGCGAGCCTGCGCGAACGCGTGGTGATCGCCCAGCGTCTGACGGAAAACGCGCAGCGTGTGCTCGGTATCGTCGAAGCGCGCCGCGCTGCAGGACAAGCCACGTTGCTCGAACTCGCGCAGCAGCGTGGCTTCGTGGCGCGTCAGGCGCGTTCGGAAGCGCTGTTGCGGCAGCGCGCCAACGACAGCCTCGTGGCACTGGCCACGCTGCTGGGCCGTCCCGTCACGCAGATCGAGATGCAAACCGCATCGCTGAATGGTCTGCGCGCGCCGCTCGTCTCGCCGGACCTGCCGGTCACCTTGATGGCTCGCCGTCCCGACCTGGCGGCTGCCGAAGCACGGCTGGCCTCGGCGCAGGCCGATATCGCCGTGGCCCGTGCGCTGATGTTGCCGCGCCTGACATTGACGGCCAGCGCGTCCGGTTCTGCGGATCGTCCGCGCATGATGTTCGACCAGCCGGCCTACGCTCTCGCCGCTGGCCTGCTCGCGCCGATCTTCAACGCCGGCCGGCTGTCGGCGGGCAAGGATCGGGCCGAAGCTCGCCGCGAGGAACTGCTCGCCGATTACCGGGGTGCCATCGTCGCCGCCACGGCCGACGTGGAACTGGCGCTCAATACGATCGACGGGGTCGCCGCACAGCGCGAGAAGCAGGACGAGGAACTGAGGCAGGCACAGCGCGCGTTCGTGCTGGCCGAGCATCGCTACCGCGCCGGAGCCGAAACCTTGCTGACGCTGCTCGACACCCAGCGCACGCTGCACGATGCCGAGGATGCCGCTGCAACGTTGCGTCTGTCCGCTCTGCAGGCATCCGTGCTGCTGTACAAGGCACTTGGCGGCGGATGGCAGCGTCCGGTCTGAAGCAACAAGACAAACATGGCGTCTGTCACCTGCTTACGACACCGGCTGCACGGCGCTTGTGGCATCGGAACGATGGAATTAGAATGCAAATAATTCTCAATTACGACAGGCGCCTGACGCCGGTATCGTTACGTGCGCCATGGCCTTGGCTGACCTCAGCGCCCCATCCGCGGGGCATGCTTTCACATCGATCTACCGCAATCACCACAGCTGGCTGGTGAACATGCTCTGGCGCAAGCTCGGCAATGTGGACAATGCGGCAGATCTCGCGCAGGACACCTTCGCGCGTCTGCTGCTCGCGAACGATGCCTCGGCGCTGCGCGAACCGCGCGCCTATCTGACTACCGTATCGAGCCGCCTGGCCGCCCATCATTTCCGGCGGCTCGCGCTCGAACGTGCCTACCTGGATGCGCTGGCGCTGCAACCGGAAGCCACTGCCCCATCCCCCGAGACCCGTGCGCTGGTCCTCGAAGCGCTGACCGCCGTGAGTTGCGTGCTCGACCAGTTGCCGGCGCGCACGCGCGACGCCTTCCTGATGTCGCAACTCGATGGCATGACCTATCGCGAAATTGCCGAAGTGCTCGACGTCACGGTCAACGTGGTGCAGAAGGCGATGGGCAAGGCATTCGAACACTGCTATCACGCGGTGTACGGTTGAGCGGATGAACGCACCCGCCCCCACCGTTATCGCCCAGGCCGCGCACTGGATGGCCGTGCTGCAATCGGGCGAAGCCTCCGCTGACGATGAAGCGGCTTGCGCGCGCTGGCGCGAAGCCGATCCGTCGCACGAACTTGCCTGGCAACGCATGTCGGGGATGGGAGAACAGCTTCGCAGCGGGCTCCGGCACGTCCCGCCCGCAATGGCGCGCCAGACACTGGGCGCCGTCAAGAACCAGGCATCGCGCCGTCAGGCCATGAAAGCGTTGGCCGGACTCGGCGCGCTGACGTTGACGGGCGCCGGTGCATGGGTGGTGGCAGACCCGCTGCCGTTCGGGCAGATGATGGCCGATCACGCCACGCGCGCCGGGGAGCAGCGCACTGTTACCCTGGCCGATGGCACACGCGTCACGCTGAATACGGCAACCGCAATCGATGTCCGCTTCAGCGCCACACAACGCCAGCTCGTGCTGCGCGAGGGCGAAATCGAAATCGTCACTGCGCCCGATCCGCGTGGGCGTCCGTTCGAAGTGGCCACCCGGCTCGGCCGCATCGCGCCGCTTGGCACGCGCTTCACTGTGCGCGATGTCAACCAGGACGCGGGCCAGTCGCACGACAATCCCGTGCTGGTGGCCGTGACCGAAGGTGCGGTAGCCATTTCGCCCAAACTCGGCGGCACCACACTGCGCCTGCCAGCCGGTCAGCAGACGCGCTTCACGGCGACTGCCGTGGAGCCTCCGGCAGCGTTCGATCCCGCCAACGCCGCATGGCTCGACGACATGATCGTCGCCAGCGACATGCCATTGCCGCGCTTTATCGCCGAACTGGGACGCTATCGCCGTGGCATCTTGCGCTGCGATCCCGCGCTGTCCGACCTCACGGTATCGGGCGCGTTTCCGCTGCAGGATACCGACGCAGTGCTCGCGCTGCTGCAGGAAGCGTTGCCCGTGCGCACGCGTTCGGTGACGCGGTATTGGGTCACGGTGCTGCCGCGCTAGGCGGCGTTCAAGAATTTTTCATTTTCTTCGGCAGGTTTCTTCGATTCGCGGGTCAAGTACATAGCGACCTCTCTGCGGAGCCACGCAGGTCGCCGACACCCAAACACAGAGGAACACTGCACCATGCTTCATCGACTTCCCGGCCACGGATTTGCCCGCAAGCCGATCGTGCGCGCCTTGCAGGCGGCATTGCTGGCCATGCCCGTTGGCGGCGCGGCGCTCCTGCCCGCCGTGGCAATGGCCCAGGACGCCCAGCCGAGCGCCCGTTCGTACGCCATCGAGGCGGGTCCGCTGGACAAGACGCTGACACGCTTCGGCCGGGAAGCCGGCATCCTGATCGCTGTCGATCCCGCGCTCACGCAGGGCCTGCAAAGCGGCGGGCTGCAGGGCAGCTATTCCGTCGATGCCGGTTTGTCCGCGTTGCTGGCTGGACATCGACTGGAGGCCGTGCATGGCGCCAGCGGCGGCTATCGCCTGCGCCGCACGGAAGCCGCAAGCGGTGCCGTGGATGCCAGTGCGGGTGCGGGGTCCGGCGAAGGTGGCGTGATGCTCGCGCCCGTGACGGTCAGCGCGGCGGGATTACGCGACGGCGTAACCGAGGGCACCGGCTCCTACACCAGCGACTATTCCAGCACCGCTACGCGGCTCGGTCTCTCGCCGCGCGAAACGCCGCAGTCCATCAGCATCATCACCAGCCAGCAGATGCAGGACCAGGGCCTCACGCAACTGGCCGATGTGGTTGCGCAAACGCCCGGCCTGACCATCAACCAGAGCGGCAACCTGGGTTCGGATTCGAGCGCCATTTATTCACGCGGCTTTGCCGTCGAGAACTATCAGATCGATGGCGTGCCGCAACTGAACAGCAACTACAACTCGCTGTTCCAGTCGGCCGACATGGCCATCTACGATCACGTGGAAGTGGTGCGCGGCGCCACGGGCCTGATGAACGGCCTGGGCTCGCCCGCCGCTACCATCAACCTCGTACGCAAGAAACCCACGTCGACATTCGAGGCATCCGCTTCGGTGGAAGGCGGATCATGGGACTACCGCCGCGCCGAGGCCGACGTCTCCACGCCGCTGAACAAGTCCGGCTCCGTACGCGGCCGATTTGTTGCCGCGTATCAGGAGAACAACAGCTATATCGAGCGCCTGCACGAACGTCGCGAAATTTTCTATGGCGTAGTGGAAGCCGACCTGACACCGCGCACGCTGGCCACAGTGGGCTTCTCCTGGCAGAGCTTCGACCTGACCGGCCACGCACGCTCCGGACTGCCGCTGTTCTTTGCCGATGGCGGCACGACCAACTGGGCACGCTCCAAATCGGCAGCCGCGGACTGGGCTTACTCGTACCGCTCGAACCAGACGTTCTTCGGCTCGCTCGAACATCGCTTCACGAATGGCTGGCGCATCAAGGGCACGCTGAGCCACGACCGCAACACCTTTGACGAAGTGCTCGGCTACGCAGCCGGCGGCTATCCGGACCGCGCCACGGGCTCCGGTGTCAACCTGTGGGCATCGCGCTGGATGGGCAAACCCGAACAGACCTCGCTCGACCTCTACGCCACGGGTCCGTTCCAGTTGTTCGGCCGCACGCATGAACTGGTGGTGGGGACGACGCTGGCGCGTACCGTGTTTGCTGCGCCGACCTTCGGCGCGTGGTTCTTCGATGACTGGAGCAGCGCGGTACCGAACATCTATACGTGGAATGGCACGGACCCGGCCGCTCCGTACAACCCGCGCCAGGGCACCTATGACTTCTTCGAACAGACGGCCAGCGCCTACGCCACGGCGCGTCTGCGTCCGACCGATTCGCTGTCGGTGCTGCTGGGTACGCGGATCACTTCGTGGAAGAACGATACGACCCAGTCGTACCTCGACGGCTCGCCGTCGGAAAACAGCAACCGCTCCGAGCGCGGCAAGATCACGCCGTACGTAGGTATCGTCTACGACTTCAACAAGAACTTCTCCGCATACGCCAGCTATACGAGCATCTTCAAGCCGCAGTCGAACCGCGACGTCAACGGCGGCTTCCTCGATCCGCTCGTCGGCAATGGCTACGAAGTCGGCACGAAGGCCAGCTTCTTCGATGGCGCACTGAACGCCAGCGCCGCCGCGTACCTGGTCAAGCAGGACAACCTGGCCGTGGCATTGCCGGGCGTGCTGGCACCGGACGGCTCGCAAGCCTATTACGGGGCATCGGGCGCCAAGACCAAGGGCTATGAGTTGGAACTGTCGGGCCGCCTCGCCACCAACTGGCAAGCGTCCGCCGGCTTCACGCGCAACATCTCGTCAGACCGCGACGGCGCACCGCTGAACACCACGATTCCGCAAGACTCGTTCAAGCTGTTCACCACCTACCGTATCGCCGCCATCGGCAATGGCCTGACGGTGGGTGGCGGCCTGCGCTGGCAGAGCAGCATCTACGCCAACAACCAGGGCCCGCAGAAGGTGCGCTTCACGCAAGGCAGCTACTCCATCGTCGACCTGATGGCGCGCTATCCGATCACCAAGAAGGTGGCCGTCACGCTGAACCTGTACAACCTGTTCGACAAGAACTACTACACCAGCACCGGCTCGGCGTTTTATGGTTCGCCGCGTAGTTTCAGGCTGGGAGTTGTGGCGAAATATTGATAGCGCGAACCTGCAGGCTTGCCCCCGCTGCAGGTTTGCTCCCCTCTCCCATGAAGTGGGAGAGGGGAGCAAAACCCCCTCCTCGCATTACTCATTCACCGCTCCGGCATCACCCCCACATACCGCCCTCGTGGCCGTATCACCTGCCCCACGCCCAGTTGCTCCAGGCTATGCGCCAGCAGCCCCACGCTTCGCGCCGTGGCAAACAGTGCGAACGCCGCGTCATCCGGTAATCCGTAGTGCGTGACCAGCGCGGCCAGTGCCACGTCGATATTGGGTTGCAGGCCCGTCAGGCCGCTGGCTTTCTCGATAAAGCGCGCAATGTTTTCAGGCAAATCGATCATCGCCAGTAGCGCCGTGGCGCGTGGATCGCCATCCGGATAGAGGTGATGGCCGAAGCCGGCCAGTGGCACGCCTGTGGACAGGTGATGCGCGATCACGTGATCCTCGCCCTGCCGCTCCACCTCGTCGAACAATGCCTTGACCCGCCCTGAGGCATCGCCATGCAACGGACCCGAGAGCGTGGTCATGCCCGACAACAAGCACGCCGGGAGCGAGGCACCCGTAGACGCCGCGATGCGCGATGCAAACGCTGAACTCGTCAGTTCGTGATCGACGAGCAGCACCATGGCCGTCCGCAGGAGTTCGGCCACTTTCGCCGGTTGCTTCCAGCCTTGCGCGAATCGCAGATGCAGCGGCTGCGCGACCTTTGCCGCGCCGAATGCATTGGCGATCTTCCCCACCAGACCCTGCGCCTCCTGATGGAGCACCCGAGTCATGCGGCCATGGGTCGAATGTCCCGTCGCGGCGAGGCCCGCGAGCATCGTGAACGCAGCGACGCGTCCCGGCGTAGTGACGCGATCCGCGCACGAGAAATCCACGGGCTGCCCCGCGCTCCACAACAGTTGCGCCGCCTCTTCCACGCTGGCCGTCTTTGCCAGCGCCACCGCATCCTGCCCCCGGTAGTAGAGCCGCTCACGCAGGAAGGTCGATATCGAGGTGGGAATGCTCGGCTCCGCGCCGAACAGCGTATTGGTTGCCAGCGTCTCGTGCTTGCGGCCCGCCTGCTTGCGCCTGGCGAGCCCCGCCACATCCTCCGCACGATACAGGCTGCGGCGGGAATCAGATGGATCGGACATCACTTCGAGCTTGCCGCGACTCACATACGCATAGATGGTCTGCGGGCGCACACCCAGGCGGCTGCATACCTCATCCATCGAAATCCAGGAACTCATCCCATCACTCGCCAAAAAAAAGTTATGTTGATTTTATAGATCAATATTGCCTCATAAATCAAGTCATCACTACTATGTCCCTCAACGTGCAAGACGCCACGATCCACACGAGAGAGACATGAAGCCCCAGGTACTGCAGCTCAATCCCATCCTCATCCCGGCCGCCAACGAACAACTGGCCGCGCGCTATACCGTCCACAAGTTTTTCGAGATCGCCGATCAGGCAGCGTGGCTGCGCGAGCATGGCAGCGCCATCGAAGCCGTGATCACGGGCGGCCATACGGGTATCCAGCGGGCCATGCTCGAACAATTGCCTGCCCTGAAGGTGGTGGCGGTCAACGGCGTGGGCACCGATGCGGTGGACCTGGCGTACTGCCGCGAGCGCGGTCTGCCGGTGACTGCCACATTGGGCGCGCTGACCGAGGACGTGGCCGATCTCGCCATCGGCCTGCTGATTGCCGCGTGCCGCAACATCGCAGCGGGCGATCGATTCGTGCGCGACGGTCAGTGGGAACTGCATCCTCAGCCGAGCGCGATTCCGTTGGCGCGCCGCTTCAGCGGCATGAACATCGGCATCGTCGGCATGGGGCGTGTGGGCCGTGCAGTGGCCACACGCGCTGCAGCCTTTGGCTGCCCGATCCGCTACACCGACCTGCGTCGCATGGACGATCTCTCGTACGAATTCGTGGCCGACCTGCGCGAGCTGGCCCGTGCCAGCGACGCACTCGTACTATGCGCTGCCGCCGACAAGGCCGAAGGCATCGTCGATGCCGCCGTGCTCGATGCACTGGGTCCGCAAGGCTTCCTCGTCAACGTGGCACGTGGACGACTGGTCAATGAAACCGATCTGGTGGCAGCCATCGAAGGTGGCCGCATCGCCGGTGTCGGTCTCGATGTGTTCGTGGACGAACCGCGCGTACCGCAGACGCTGCGCGACTCCGACCGCACCACGCTGCAGGCGCACCGCGCCAGCGCCACGTGGGAAACACGCGGCGCCATGGCGCAGATGGTGCTCGACAGCGTGGCGCAGGCGCTTGCGGGCGAGCGTCCGGCCATGAGCCTGACCACTTGATACGTTGACGCGCACGGCACACATCAACATGACCGACTTCGTGTTTCCGCCCGCCGCACAGCCCTGGCTTCCCGTGGCCGATAGCACTGCGCGCTTTCCGCTGGCGCGCGTCTTTTGCATCGGCCGCAACTACCGCTGGCAGCCCGACGAACCCGCACCCACGGCAATGCCTGCGTGGTTCATGAAACCGGCCACGGCCATCGTGCCCGCGCAAGGCACGCTGCCCTATCCGCCCGAGACGACATCGTTCTGCCACGAGGTGGAACTTGTCGTCGCGATTGGCGAGGGCGGACGCGACATCGATCCTTCGCACGTGGAAGCCCGCCATATCTGGGGCTACGCCGTGGGGCTCGACATGACGCGGCGCGACCTGCAGCTCGAAGCCAAGCAAGTTGGCGGCCCATGGGAGCCTTCGAAGGCATTCGATGCTTCGGCGCCCTGCACCCCCATCGTGCCCGCGGCCGTCTGCGGACATCCGCGCGAGCGGACGATCCGGCTTGCGGTCAATGGCGTGGAGCGTCAGCGCGGCGACTTGTCGGGACTGCTGTTCCCGATACCCGAACTCGTGGCGATGCTGTCGCGCTCCGTGACGTTGATGTCCGGCGATCTGATCTTCACCGGTACGCCATCGGGCGTGGCCGCGCTGGAACCCGGCGATGTGATCACCGCCTGCGTGGCAGGCATCGGCGACCTGTCGATGACGGTGGGCCACTGACAACCTTGCAGAACATCCAGAACAAATTCAGGAGACACCCTTGAACACCCCTCGCAAGATCGCACTCGTTACCGGCGCCGGCAGCGGCGTTGGCAAGCTCACCGCGCTGGCCCTGCTCGACGATGGATGGACCGTCGTATTGGCGGGCCGTCGCGCGGAACCGCTGCAGGCACTGGTGGCCGATGCCGCCACGCGCGGCCAGACCGCCATGGCTGTGCCCGCCGATGTCACGAATCCCGAGAGCGTGCAGGCACTGTTCGACACCATCGAACGCGAATTCGGACGGCTCGACATGGTGTTCAACAACGCTGGCGTCAACGCACCCGCCGTACCCATCGACGAGCTGCCGCTGGAAAAATGGTTCAGCGTGATCGACACCAACGTCACCGGCGTCTTCCTGTGCGCACGCGCCGCGTTCGGCCTGATGCGCCGGCAATCGCCACAAGGTGGCCGCATCATCAACAACGGATCGATCTCGGCCCATGTGCCGCGTCCGTTCACGTCACCCTACACCGCAAGCAAGCACGCCGTGAGCGGCATCACCAAGGCGCTGGCGCTCGATGGCCGCGCGTTCAACATCGTCGCCAGCCAGATCGACATCGGCAACGCATTGACGGAGTTGTCCGAGCGCATGACGCGCGGTGTGCTGCAAGCCAATGGCACGACAGCACCGGAACCGATGATGGATGCACGCCATGTCGCAAACGCCGTGCGCCACATGGCATCGCTGCCGCTCGATGCCAATGTGCTGACCATGACCGTCATGGCGAGCCACATGCCTTACGTCGGACGCGGCTGACGCACCGCACCCCTATTCATGCGCATCGGGTGAGCCCGATGCGCAGACCAGAGTTGACACAAGTTGACCAGAACACCAGTACGCAATCGGAGACAACCATGCGAATCCTTCCCCTCATCAAGACCCTGGCCCTGCCCGCCGCACTGTGCATGGCCGCTGGCATCGCGTCAGCACAAGGCAGCTATCCCACCCGCCCCGTCACGATCATCGTGCCCGCACCGGCAGGCGGCGGCATCGACCTCGTTGCGCGCGTGGTAGCCGAGAAGCTGACGACGAAAATGGGCCAGCCGTTCGTGGTGGATAACCGCCCCGGCGCATCGAACAACCTGGGCACTGCACTGCTCGCCAATGCCAAGCCCGATGGGTACACCATCGGCATCGTCGGCGGCAGCCACAACATCAACAAGTTCCTGTTCAAGAATCTGGGCTGGGACCCCCAGAAGAGCTTCGAGCCGATTGTCTACACGCACGAGATTCCGCTCGTGTTCGCGGTCTACAACAAGCTGCCCGCCAAGACGCTGCCCGAACTGGTCACGTGGATGAAGGCCAATCCAAATGAGGCCAAGGTCGCCACGTCGGGCCGTGGCAGCGCACAGGAAATGGCCGCCGAGATGTTCCACATGGTCAGCGGCGCGCCCACGCTGCTGGTGCCGTACAAGGGTTCGTCCGCCGCGCATCCCGACCTGATCGCGGGGCGCACCGTGCTCTACATCGACACCATCAGCGCCATCCAGGAACAGGTACGCGCCGGACACGTACGCGCCGTGGCCGTTTCCACGCGCAATCGTTCCAAGACGCTGCCGAACGTTCCGACCGCCGAAGAGCAGGGTCTCAAGGGCTACGATGCCAACACCAACGGCGGCTTCCTCGCACCGGCCGGTACACCGAAGGACATCGTCGCGAAGCTGAACACCGAGATCAATGCTGCGCTGAAGCTGCCTGAAGTCCGCGCGAAGCTGGAGTCTGCCGGGATCGAGGTTCAGGGCGGCACGCCGCAGCAGTATGCAGCGCTGATTCAGTCGGACCTGAACAAGTGGGGGAAGGTTGTGAAGGAGGCGAATATTCAGCCGGAGTGATATTCGTACTCCGATTGTTTGCTCCCCTCTCCCGCCTTGCGGGAGAGGGGCGGGGGAGAGGGCCAGCAGTTCAAATTTCGACAAGTCGGCAAGCAGAACCTCCTGCCCTCTCCCCTAACCCCTCTCCCGCTCGCGGGAGAGGGGAAACAAACACAAGCAAACCGAAAGCCCACCGCAACCAAACCTTCACATTCCAATCAACACCCTGTCACGCAAGCCACACAGAATCTTCGGTTTTCGTGGGTCAACAGGGAAGTTGAAATGCAAAGCAAGACAACGGGGAAGCAGCACGCCGCCATCGATACCGCAACGCTCGAAGGCATTCCGGACCGGCAGCGCCGTCTGCTGCTGAGGGCGGGTCTGGGCTTGTCGCTCGGCGGCTCGGCACTGCTGGCTGCGTGTGGCGGCGGTGACGATGCGGCACCGGGTACGCCGGCCACCACGCCGGGTACGACCCCGGGCGGCACTGCACCCAATGGCAAGGTATCGAGCTTCGCCTTGGCCGTGCTGCCGGACACCCAGTTCTATTCGCGCTACGCCACCACCGACGAGAACCTGCAGTTCCAGCGTAAATACGGCTCCACGCCGTTCCTCGCGCAGACCAAGTGGATCACGCAGAACGCTTCTGCCCTGCGTATCCCGTTCACGATTCACCTGGGCGATGTGGTAGACCAGCAGTCCAAGCCGTTGCAATGGCAGATTGCCGACGAAGCCATGGAAGTCATGGAGGCGGCTCGCGCGCCGTACTCGATCCTGGCCGGCAACCACGACGTGATCTCCGATGTGGACTACGTCAACGCGGGCAGCCAGGCATCGAACACCGATGCACAGCGCAACCTCGCCAACGAGCCGTACCTGAAGACCTTCCCGACCACGCGCGCGCAGCGTCAGGCTACCTTCGGCGGCCGCGATCCGTCGGGCTTCCACGAATATCACTTCTTCGAAGTGGACGGCAACCGCTTCATGGTGCTGTCGATGTCGTGGCGCGCCTCCGATGCGGCCATCACGTGGGCACGCAATGTGTTGAAGCGTTACCCGAAAGTCCCGGTGATCCTGTCCACGCACCAGTTGCTCAACATCGGTCCGGATGGCGTCAGCCCGCTGGAAGTGCCCTATGGCCTGATGCTCTGGGACAAGCTCATCAAGGACAACGACCAGATCTTCATGACGCTGAACGGCCACTACCACGGCGCGGCGCATCTCACGAAGACCAACGACTTCGGCAACCCCGTCGAGGAAATGGTGGTGGACTACCAGATGGCGTACATGGGCGGCAACGGCCTGATGCGTCTCTACGAATTCGATCTCACCCACAACAAGATCAAGGTGATCTCGTTCTCGCCGTGGGTGCCGCAGAAACCTACCGAGACGCTCAACGAGTTCGACGTGGCAGTGCTGACGGACAAGAACCAGCAGTTCGAGATCGACTTCGATTTCCGCAAGCGCTTCGCACGCTTCAACCCCGACTTCACCACCCCGACTGCCGGCAACGATCCGATCAACGATCGCGCCAAGGCCGCCATCCTGGCCAACTACACGGAGCCCAGCACCACGGACAAGAAAGCGCCTGCGGATAGCAGCGATTACCCGCTTGTGGCATCCACCGTGGCGCACTGGCGCTTCTTCGGCGGCACGGATGGTGCAGCAGTGCCGGTGGGGCAGGTCATCAACGACGAGACGGGTGCCAATCCGATCTCGCGTGAAGCCCTGGCAAACGGCGGCACGGCCCAGTTGGGCGACATGACGTGGTCCAACGACCACCATTACCTGTCGGCGGCGCCGGGCAGCGTGAAGTTTGCCAACTCGACGAACTCACCCAAGCGGATGAGCTTCTTCGCCACGCAGACCACTGCGGCGCTCAACGCGCAGACCTTCGACAACGGCTACACGATCGAAGCCTTCATCAAGGTGCCCGCTTCGTGGACAGCCGGCAACAACGCGTGGATGAACATCATGGAGCGCGAAGGCCGGCGCGGTGATATCGCCGGCTCCGTCAGCGGCGATGGCGACGAAAGCCCGCTGATCTTCGCGATTTCCAGCCTGCGCGAAGTGCAGTGGGAAGTCACGCCCAGCACGGCAGGCACCAGGAACGCTGCGGCAAGCTGGTCCGGCGAGATCATTGCCGAGAAATGGGTACACGTGGCCGTGGTCAACGATCCCGCGACCAACGAGACCGTGATGTACGTGGAAGGTGCGCCTGTGCTGCGCAATACGTCGAACACGCGCGGCATTGCCACCGTCAGCGCCGCAAGCCGCTTCCTGATTGGCGGTGGTGTCTACAACAACGTGACGTCGAATGGCTTCCTCGGCCAGATCGGTGAAGTGCGCATGTGCACCGAGCCGCTGGCGTCGAACCAGTGGCTGACGGCACGCCGCGCCTGATCCACCGATAATCCGTCGTACCGACCCCGGCCTGGCGCCGGGGTTTTTTTGTTGCCGATGCATCGCCATGCATGCGGCAGACGCGCAAAACCCCGGCGTTCCGGAAATGTCGGCGCAACGACGCGCCGTAGAGTGGTTCCTATCAAACATCGGATCATCGGGATAGGAGCCGGTCATGCCTTCCACACGTCGCCTCGCATCATTGAACCTGCCGCTTGCTGCCGCATTGGTGGCAAGCGCGCTGCTCACCACAGGCTGCGCCGAATTCGCGCCGCCCGGCAGCGTCTACAGCGCGGGACAAACCTCGCTGCCCCAAACCGTGACGATGGCCACGGTCGAACGCGTGCGCAGCGTGCAGATCAACGACAGCAGCCAGGGCTCAAGCCTCGTCGGCGAACTCGGCGGCGGCCTGCTTGGTGCGGTCGCGGGCAGCGCCATCGGTCACGGCCATGGTTCGCTGCTGGCAGGCGTGGCGGGTGGACTCGCCGGCGGCCTCGCCGGGCACGAAATCGAATCCGCCGTGGATCGTCATCCCGGCTACGAAATCACCGTCCGGCTTCCCGACGGCCGCCTGCAGGCCATCACGCAGCCGGCATCGGAAGGCAGTTTCTACCCGGGACAGCGCGTGCAACTGCTGTGGTCGGAGGATGGGCGGGTACGCGTGACCGCTTGAGCGAGCGGCGATGGCGTACGCCGCAACAACATCGGCGGGAATCTGGGGGTGCGGTGGAGTTGGTAATTTCAGTCTTGACAGAAACAACTGAAGGTATAGACTTCAGCACATGGAACTGAAACCGATTGCCGAACGCTTTGTGCTGCACTGGGGAGAGATGGGTTCGCGCTGGGGTGTGAATCGCACCGTGGCGCAGGTTCATGCCCTGCTCTACCTGGCCGCGCGTCCCATGGATGCCGAAGAAATCACGGATACGCTGGGTGTGGCGCGCTCCAATGTCAGCACGAGCCTCAAGGAGTTGCAGTCGTGGCATCTGGTCAAGGTGGTGCATATCAAGGGTGAGCGGCGCGATTTTTTCGAGACGTCGACGGATGTCTGGGAGTTGTTCAAGCTGATCGTGGCAGGTCGCCGGCAGCGCGAAATCGATCCCACTGCCGTGGCGTTGCGTGAATGTCTCGACAATCCCGGCATGGCCGATGAAGACGACGGCACGCGCGAGCGGATCGAGGACACGCTGAAGTTCATCGACACCATGAGCACGCTGTCCGACGAAATGCTGCGTCTGAAACCCGAGACGTTGATGAAGACGCTGGGCCTGACGGCGAAGATCAGCAACGCGGTACGCAGACGAAACTGAAGACACGGAAACAGCGGTAACGGGCATGGTCAGCCCGTTTCTTTTTGTCGATAGATTTCTGTCTTTACAGAAACAACAGTATTTTCAGGGGATAGCCAACATGGCAACGGACGGACGGCTTCGGATTCTGGTGTGTGGGGCGACGGGCCTCATTGGTCGGGCACTGTGTGCGCGCCTGGAAGCAAGCGGTCATGAAGTATTTCGCGGCATGCGGACGCCGATCTTTGCGAACGACATAGCGATCGACTACACCAGCGACTTCAGCGTCGAAGACTGGTTGCCGCGCGTGAAAGGGATGGATGTCGTCGTCAATGCCGTGGGCATCATCGTGGAGACAGGCGCCAATCGCTTCGACGCCATCCATCACCGCGCACCGGCCGCCCTGTTTCGTGCCAGTGCCGAAGCCGGCGTCACACGGATCGTCCAGGTGTCGGCGCTTGGCGCAATCGACGGTGACACGCCCTACTTCCAGAGCAAGCGCGCCGCCGACGATGTGCTGCGCCAGTTGCCGGTGTCGTCGCGCATCCTGTATCCCTCGCTCGTCTACGCAGAAGACGGTGACTCCGCGCGGATGTTCCGCACGCTTGCCAGCCTGCCGTTGATTCCCGTGCCCGCATTGGGCGATGCCAAGTTCCAGCCGGTCCATGTGGACGATGTCGTGGACGCTGCGATGCTGGCGATTGCATCCTCAACTGCCTCGGCCTCATCGATTGACGTCGTAGGCCTGCACCCGGTTTCCTATCGCGCGATGCTCGACGCCTACCGCGCAGGCATGCAATTCCCGCCTGCGCGCTGGATCACGATCCCGCGCCCCGTCATGACGATTGCAGCCCGCGTGGCGGGATTCGTACCTGGCTCGAAGCTCACAACTGACAACTGGCGGATGCTGCAGTACGGCTGTCATGCCGATGCTGCACCGATGACGCAAACGCTCGGCCGTCCGCCGCTGGCAATCGATCAATTCATATCGTGCAACGACGCACCGGCACTGCGCCAGCACGCTATGGCCGCGTGGCGATTGCCGATGCTGCGCGCCGTGATGGCGATGATCTGGCTGGCAACCGCATTCGTCACGCTGTTCGCCTATCCGATTGCAGACAGCCTCGCGATGCTCCACGCCGTGGGACTCGACGGCACGTTAGCCACCGTGGCGCTTTACGGCGCGGTGGGTGTGGAC
The DNA here is from genome assembly GCF_005503625.1 of Cupriavidus sp. 2SB. Taxonomy (GTDB): domain Bacteria; phylum Pseudomonadota; class Gammaproteobacteria; order Burkholderiales; family Burkholderiaceae; genus Cupriavidus. The sequence continues at coordinate 129,993 of NZ_SCMX01000004.1, forward strand.
GCCGCGATGGGCATCGCCTGTCTCTTCTATCGGGGCCGCGGACTCTGGGCGCTGCAGGCGGCAATCGTGCTGGGCTACTCGCTCGTGATCGCCATCGCAATGCCCGAGTTCCTGTGGCACCCGTTCGGACCCGTGCTCAAGAACCTGCCGATCCTCGCCATCCTTCTGATCCTCTACACGGAGCAACCATCATGGAATACCTAGCCATCAAGGTCGTTCACATCATTTCGTCGGTGCTGCTGGTCGGTACGGGATTCGGCACGGCGTTCTACCTGTTCTTTGCCAACCGCTCGCGATCCGTGGAAGCCATTGCCGTCGTCTCACGGCTCGTGGTGCGGGCCGACTGGTGGTTCACCACGCCGGCCGTCATCATCCAGCCGCTGTCCGGTGCCTACATGCTTCATCTGGCCGGGTATCCACTGAACGCGTTCTGGATCGTGGCTTCAGCCGCACTGTATGCACTGGCTGGCATCTGCTGGCTGCCCGTGGTCTGGTATCAGATCCGCATGCATCGCATGGCTGTCGAGGCGCACGCGCAGGGTACCGCACTGCCCGATCTGTACTGGCGCTACGCGCGCCGCTGGGAACTGCTGGGCTATCCGGCCTTCATCGCCATGGTGGTTGTCTTTGCGTTGATGGTGATGAAACCGATGTAAGGGGCGCGAGTTAGAATGTTTGCCTGCCGCAACAACCTGACATGCCGCCTCCAATGTCATCTACCCTGATGGGCCTCGACCAGGCCATTGAAACCGCTGGTGTCGGTAAATTCCAGCGCCGCCTCTTCGTGATCTTCGGACTCGTCTGGGCGGCGGACGCCATGCAGGTGCTTTCCATCGGCTTCAGCGCGCCGTCGATCGCCAAGACATTCGGCATCACGGTGCCGCAGGCGCTTCAGACTGGCACGTTCTTCTTTATCGGCATGGTGCTGGGCGCCTTTGCGTTCGGGCGACTGGCCGATCGCGTGGGTCGCCGGCCTGCGCTGCTGCTTGCGGTTTGCATCGACGCGGTAAGTGGCGTGGCATCGGCCTTCGCGCCGGATCTCACCTGGCTGCTGGCGCTGCGGTTGCTGACCGGCATTGGCGTGGGCGGCACGCTGCCGGTGGACTACACGATGATGGCCGAGTTTCTGCCGAAGGATCGGCGCGGACGCTGGCTGGTGTTGCTGGAGGCATTCTGGGCACTTGGCACGATCTGTCTCGCCGTCCTCGCCCTGGTGGCCAGCGACTATGGCAACGATGCGTGGCGCATCATTTTCTTCGTGACCGGGATTCCCGCGCTGATCGGCATCGTGCTGCGCATTCACGTGCCGGAATCGCCGCTGTTCCTGAATCGCAATGGGCAACCGGACAAGGCGCGCAGCGTGCTCGAACGCGTGGCCCGCGAGAACGGACGCACGGTAGACATCCCGGCACTGCAGGCTGATACGAGCGTCAAACAATCGGTATTCGCGCTGTTCACCACGACGCTGCGACGCCGCACGATTGCGCTCGCGCTGGCGTGGCTGCTGATTTCCATCGCGTATTACGGCGTATTCGTCTACCTGCCGATCCGACTGAGCACGCAGGGTTTCGCGTTCATGCGCGGACAGGTCTTCCTGGTGGTGCTGGCGCTGGCGCAACTGCCGGGTTACGCGCTGGCGGCGTATGGCGTGGAACGCTGGGGACGCAAGCCCACGCTGATCGGATTCCTGCTGCTCAGTGCGCTGGGCTGCCTGCTGTACAGCCTCGGTACATCGCCCGTGGTGGTCATCGGCTCCACGCTGCTGATGAGCTTTGCGCTGCTGGGCACCTGGGGCGGGCTCTACGCATTCACGCCCGAGGTATTTCCCACATCCTTGCGCGCAACCGGCATGGGCACGGCGGGCGCGGTCGCGCGGTTTGGCGGGCTGTTCGCACCGTCGATCATCGCGCCTGTGATGGCGACCCACTTCACGCTGGCACTGGCGATGATCTCGGCAATGTTGCTGGCGGCAGCCGTTGCGGTGGCAGCGGTCAATGTGGAATCGCGAAACCGGGCGCTGGACTGAAGCGCATGCTCACAGCAAGCTGCGTGGCATGAACTTGCCTGATTTCCTGCCTTCTGCCTCTGCCGTGATGTTGCAAGGGCTCGTATTGAGCCTTGGCCTGATCATCGCCATCGGTGCACAGAACGCCTTCGTCCTGCGCCAGGGACTGCGCCGCGAACATGTGGGAAGCGTTGTGCTCTGGTGTGCCGTGGCCGATGCCTTGCTGATCGCGGCTGGGGTGATGGGGATGGCGGCAGCTCTTGGAGAGCGGCCCGGGCTGGCGCGGGCACTGGCGTTCGCGGGCGCGGCATTTCTCGCGTGCTATGGATGGCAGGCACTCCGGCGCGCGCGTCGGCCACAGGCGATGCAGGCCACTGCGGAATCCGGCGCCAAGCGGATCGGCCGTGGCGCAGCGCTGGCACAGGCGGCGGCCTTCACGCTACTGAATCCCCACGTCTATCTCGATACCGTGCTGCTCATGGGCAGCATCGGTGCGCAGCAGCCCGCTGCAATGCGCGGCTGGTTCATCGCGGGCGCGAGCAGCGGCAGTGTGCTGTGGTTCACTGCACTGGGATATGGCGCACGCTGGATGGCGCCCTGGTTTGCGCGTCCCGCTGCATGGCGAGTGCTGGATGGACTGATCGGCGTGACGATGCTGGTGCTTGCGGGGATGATGGTGCGGTTGGGGTTGGGCTCCCCTCTCCCATGAAATGGGAGAGGGGCTGGGGGAGAGGGCCGGAGGCTCTGCTTGCCAAAATCGTCGCAACTTGCACTGCTGGCCCTCTCCCCCGCCCCTCTCCCGCAAGCGGGAGAGGGAGAAAAACAAGCCCAACAATTAAGGCGCTGCCACGCCCTGCGTCTTCGCCGAGTACGGCGTGTAGAAACTCGAACCCGCCCACGCTGCCGTGGCCACGTTATACAGCGCAGCTCCCGAGACGTAGTTCGCACCATCGTGCCAATCGCCTGATCCCTTGTACTTCGCCACGGCCGGATACGGGTACACCGGGCGCGATGCGGTGACAACGTTCGTCGCATCGGTCTGGTACGTCATCACATCGCTCGGTGCGGTGCCCTGCTCCACCCATGCCGTGATGCGCGATACCAGGTCGATGTTCGGATGCCCTTCGCCGCCGCCACAGTGGCTGACGCCCGGCACGAGATACAGCCGCGTGAACGCGTCCACCGTCGACGTGCCCATGGCGCCCTGCATCGCCTCGTAGTAGGCAATCGTGAACAGCGGCGAGATGTGCTGGTCTGCCCAGCCGTGCCACAAGATCAGCTTGCCGCCCGCCTGCTTGAATGCCGAGAGGTCCGGATTGGTGGCATCGTTGAGCGAGTGGTTCGCCTGCAGGTAGTCGAGGAAGAAATTCCCGTCGTGATAGCCGAAGGTGTTGATGTTCGGCATCGTCGGCGAACCCGTGAAGATCAGGTTGTACGCACCCGCCACGATCATGTTGCTGAACAGGCCGGTCACCGGTACGGCTGCGGCAGTCGAATTGGAGTTCGGCACTTCCACGCCGATCCAGTTCGCCTCCGAGCCGAACTGCGGCGAGCCCGCCAGCATGCGCTTGCCCGTGGTGGTGTCAAGCGGACCGCTATAGATGCGGCTGGCCGTCGTGACTTCCGCCGCGGTCAGGCAGTTGCTGGTATCCGTTGCACCCGCCGCGCACTGGATCGAGACGGGGTTGAAGTTGCAGACGCGCGGGTCTGCCAGCAGACCGTCCGGCGCACCGCTCGTGCCGCCACACGCTGCCACCACTGCCTGGTGCAGCACCTTGGCCTTGTCGGCATACAGCACCACATTACCGGTGTTGTCGCCGGTCGTGCTATTCGAGATCACGTTCCAGCCGTGATAGAGCGAGTTCTGCGTCTGGAAGTGGGCGGCCGGCGCACCGGCGATGATGCCGTTGTAATCGGACGGATAACGTTGCGCAGCCATCAGTGCCTCGCGACCGCCATCGGAGCAACCCACAAAGTACGCGTATTTCTGCACCTGGCCGTAGTACGCCTGAATCAGCTTCTTGGCCGCAAGCGTGGTGACGTGTTGTCCGCGATAGGCGAAATCCGCCTGCTTCTGCGGATCGGACGACCAAGTTGCATCGGACGAGGTATGCCCCATATCGGTCGCCGCCGTCACGAAGCCGCCCTGCTGCACCAGCGGGCACTTGTAGCTGAAGCTGAACGACGTATCCTTGCTCGGATCGCTGACGCTGCCGCACAGGCCGCCGCAGCCCAGCGCCGCAAATCGTTGTGTCCACGTACTGACCGGCAGTGCCACCTGGAAGGTGTTCGCAGGGGCCAGCGTGCCCTTCACCATGCAGTACTGCACCGCCGCACCGTTGATCGTGGCCGTGGTGACCGTGGCCGACGTGATCGTGCTGCCCACACCACCGATTCCTGTGAGATCGACGCCAGCAAGCTGCGCGCAGTCCACTACGGGCTTGACCACCGCCAGCGTCGTGGCTGTCGTCGTGGTGCCGGCAGAATCCGATCCGGTCGAAGTACTGGTGCCCGATGTACTACTGCTATTGTCATCGCCGCCACATGCGCTGACCGCGACGGTCAGCACGCAAATCGCGAAATACGCGAGCAGCGGGCGCACGCGGGAACTGGCGCGCGCACGTAGCCCGCAACCATGTCGGTCTCTCATGGATGTCTCCTTGAATGTTCGACCCGGATCGATGGCAGGGGCAATGCGCCCACTTCCATGCGGTGGTCGTTATGGGTATGCGTCGGCGAGGGGGCCAACGCTTCAAGGATGCGCGGACGAGGCGCCAGGCGGGTTGCAAACTGGCAAGCGGTCCGTTGCCGTTCGCTTATTGCGTCGTGGAAAGCAAAACGGCCCGCCCCGGTGCAACCGGAACGGGCCGCCAACAGTCAGACTCGATCTTACGAGCCGATGCTCACGAACACCGGGTTCGAATAGAACCACAGGTCGTTGTAGTTACGCGCGTTGATCGCGTTGAAGCGTGCGGGATCTTCGGCCACCGTTACCTTGGCATCGGGCAGCGGATTGCCGTTGAGCGTTTCACCGGCCACGTTCATGCCCAGGTTCGTGCCGCGCAGGCGGAAGTACTGATTCCTGGCTGCCTTGAAGGTGTACGTGACCGTGTTGTACCCCTCGCTATCGAGTTTCCAGTCGGCAGACGTGAAGGTGGCAATGACCTTGGTCGAATCATTGGTCTCCTTGCTGTAGCCTGGCGTGCCCACTGCCGCGCGCGGCGTGACATCGCCGGCGATCAGGTCGACGTGGTCTACCGTGGGCTTCACGTTGACATTGATGCCGCTGTCGATCGGATACTGGTAGTTGTTGCGCTCGGGGCTCTTGAAGCGGATGGTGATGGTGACCGTCTCGCCAGCCTTGGCCTTCAGTTCACCGCCCATCTCGGACTTGCCTGCAGCACCCGAAGCGTTGAAGTCCAGCGCATTGATCAGGTCACCGTAGACGGAGAACATGCGGCCCGAGCGCACGCCTTCCAACACAGCCTGCACGCCCGAATACTTGTTTTCCAGCCACACATAGGTCTTGGAGTACTCGCCCGGGAAATAGCCGCTGCTGTTGGTACCCACCGTCTTGAAGTGGTGGTCCGAGTTGCCGACGTTCCAGAAACGGCGTCCATCGCCCAGCAGGGCATCCCAGATGCCGCCGACCTGCGCCACCACGTAATCGACGCCACCGTAGACGCGATTCTTGAGATTGGCATCCACGTAGGCTGTGGTGTAGCCACCGCGATCCGGCTCCATCTGGTTGCCGACCATGCCTTCCACGGCGAACGCCACGCGCGGCGCGGCATCGTTGAATTCGCGATAGTCCGCCGCCGTGTACTTGCCGGTATTGCGCGACGGGTGGTTGATCAGCGCGTAGCTGGTGTCCGGATAGTTGTCGCGCAGCCAGGCCACGGCCTTCACCGCATCCGCATGCGTGGTGTAGGCACGCGTGCCGGCGGCATCCCAGGCGGCGACGTCAGCGGCATTGAAGAACGAAGCGGCACGATTCGTGAAGTAGTACTCGAACTGGTTGGCGGCCTTCGTGGCGGTGGCCAGCGGCGCGCCCGTGAAGATGCCCACGTTCATATGGTCGTGCGTGGGCATGTCCCATTCGAACGCCGAGAAAATCAGCTTGTTCGGATAGCTGCCGTTGGCCTGCAACTGTTTCACCGCGGGAATCTCGATATCGGCCATTGCCTTCGAGAACGCCACCGGGCCGCCTACGATAGCCACGTCGTTGTCGTCGCGCAGCGCCGTGCGCAGGTGATTGGTGATTGCGGTCCAGTCCAGGCTGTTCTTCACCAGCGCCTCGTCCAGCACGGTGACGAGCTTGCTGCGCGCATCGTCGGACTGGGTGGTGTGCACGTGCAGGTCACCCGTGGTCCAGCGGCCCGTCACTTCGGGCGTGGGCGCCGGATTGGTCGGCTGGGTGGGCGTGGTGGTTGCAGGCGGCGTGGTGGTACCGCTGTTGCTGCTGGTGTTGTCGTCGCTGCCATTGCAGCCATAGAACGCAAAGGCGACGGTCATGGCTGCTGCCATGCCGATTGCAGACTTGAGGTAACGCATTGAGACTTCCCTGATGCTTGAGTTCTGATTGACCCGTAGTGCCGCGCGTCTTCGGCCAGGGGGTCCCTCGCATCAGTCGCCCGCCGGTCCTGCCGCGCTGGCAAGGCTGGTTCTACGGGCGCACATGGTGAACGACTTAGATGACAGGAGAGTGATGACGGCGGAATTCGTCAGCCGCCGTCATCGTTGAAGGCTCGATGCCAGTCCCTCAATGGGCGCCGGCCGCCGCTTCCGCGGGCACGAAACGTCCCAGCACATGGCTGGTCATGCCTTTGGCGAGTTCTTCCTCGCCATAGAACACCGCGCCGAGATTCTCCTTGCGCAGCAGCTCCGATTCATCCTCGCTGTGCGTGCGCAGCACGATCTCGATACCAGGGTTCAGCGTGCGCGCCGTCTCCACCATCGCCCGCACATAGAGCGGCTCGGGCACGGCCACCACCAGCATGGCGGCATTGGCGATGTGAGCCTGGATCAGCACGGCAGGGTCCGCCGCATTGCCCGATACTGCCGCAAACCCGGCCTTGCGCAGGCCCTCCACGCGTTCGCGGTTCTCATCGGCGATCACGAACGGAATGCCCCGCTCCTGCATGGCCTTGGCGATGCGCTTGCCTACGCGGCCATAGCCCACCAGCACAACCTGACCTTCCAGGAACCGGCGCTCGGTTGTCATCGGCAGTTCAGCGTACGGGTCTTCGCGCTGCTCGAGGTCGCGCGCCAGGGCCGAGCGCGAGAGAATCCAGTTCCGTACCGGCTCGATCGCCGCGAACAGCAGCGGATTCAGTGCAATCGAAATCAGCGCACCGGCCAGGATCAGGCTCATGGCGTCTGGCGGCATCAGCTTGAGCGCCACGCCGAGGCCGGCCAGGATGAAGGAGAACTCGCCGATTTGCGCCAGGCTGGCCGATACGGTCAGCGCCGTATTCAGCGGATAGCGGAAGGCCAGCACCAGACCGAACGCGGCCAGCGACTTGCCCACGATGATCACGGCCACCACGGCCAGCACATGCAGCGGCTGCTCCAGCAGGATCGCCGGCTTGAACAGCATGCCGACCGATACGAAGAACAGCACCGAGAATGCGTCACGCAGCGGCAGAGATTCCTCGGCGGCCCGATGGCTGAACTCCGATTCGCGCATCACCATGCCCGCGAAGAATGCACCTAGCGCAAACGACACGCTGAAAATCTGCGCCGCGCCGAAGGCAATGCCGATGGCGGCCGCCACAACCGACAGCGTGAACAGCTCGCGCGAGCCCGTCTTGGCGATCTGCCACAGCAGCCACGGCAATACGCGTCGGCCAGCAATCAGCATCAGCGCGATAAAGGCCACCACCTGCAGCAGCGTGAGCACGATCGTCATGCCGATCCCGTGCGTGCTCTGCGCATGCCCTTCCGTCGATCCGCCCAGCAACCCCGCCAGCGGCGGCAGCAACACCAGCACCAGCACCGTGGCCAGATCCTCCACCACGAGCCAGCCCACCGCAATGCGCCCGTTCATCGTTTCGAGCACACCGCGGGTTTCCAACGCCTTGAGCAGCACCACGGTACTGGCGCACGATAGCGACAGGCCGAAGATCAGCCCGGTGCCCCAACTCCAGCCCCACGCCCAGGCAATCAGCATGCCCAGCGCGGTGGCGATGCCCATTTGCACCACGGCACCCGGAATCGCAATACGCTTCACGGCCAGCAGGTCACGCAACGAGAAATGCAGGCCCACGCCGAACATCAGCAGCATCACGCCGATTTCGGAAAGTTGGGAAGCGAGGTCGACATCGGCGACAAAACCGGGCGTGCCGGGGCCGATGATGATGCCGGACACAAGATAGCCGACCAGGGCCGGAATCTTCATGCGCTCGGCGAGAAATCCCAGGACGAGTGCAATACCGAAGCCGGCAGCGAGGGTGGTGATGAGGCTTAGGTTGTGATCCATGTGTCAGCGGGGGCAGGTAAGGCGAGAGGCGGCGAGATAACAATGCATCGCCAAATTGTAACTGCCACACGCGTGACGCTCGGCGCGATCACGTAAAAAAACTGTTGGGCCGAACGATTGGACCTAACTATCGGCCGGTATTGTTGTTATCGATGATGGGCCGCAGCAAGGTGAAATCGTTGGGATAGAAAGGGGGCACGGCCAGGGGGTCCTTCTGGCGGGCGATCTCCACGAACTTGCGGTCCGCCTCGATGGCCAGCATGACGTCGAAGCGCTTGACACCGGCCGCCTTGGCGCGCTGCAGCTCCCGCTCGCTCTTGGCGCGATAGGCAATCGTCCGCATAAGCAGGTCGTAGAGCAGGCGGGGCCGTCGCTCCAGCGCGGCATCGGCCTCCTCGCGTCTTTTCGCCAGCACCGCTTGCCAGAGCGCAGAGTCCGCCAGCGCCGGCGTCAGTTCCACGATAGCAACAAGCTGTTCCTTCTTTGCCGTCGGCAGGTACTGCACGCCCTCGGCATCCAGGAAGGCCCGGATATCCGCCGTGCGCTGCCCGAGCAGTTCCTCGGCACGGGTCTTGGGCTTGCGTGGTTTGTCGATATCCGTCCAGGTGGAGGGAAACTGGCCCATCTGGGCAAAGATGCGCGCCCAGTCGTCGTACTCGATCCAGGTCCACGCGCGGCCCTTGAAATAGCGCGCATAGACCTGCTCGAAGTAGCCGGCAAGGTTCAGGCCGTCGGAACCGCTACTCTTCACGAACGCCAGGATTTCCTGCGACTCGGCCTCGGAGATGCCCTCCACCGTGGCCATGACCCGCGCAAAGACGCGGTCATAAGAGCCTGCCGTGTCCTGGAAATCCCGGGAACGGCTCTCCGTCCCAGCAGCCGGCACGATTGCCGGTCTGGGCTTGGACACGGGTGCAGGCTTGGATCGCTTCCTGCGGAAAAAACGAAATACTTCCACGAACGCCTCTCTCAATCGCCCGGAGGCAATGCTCCAGCGCCAGGACGCGCACATTCTCGCACACTGGCGCGGCGATCGAGGATGGATCAGCGGAGCCGCGCCTTAATCCAGCGTGATCCCCTCCTTCTGGATCACGGCGCCCCAACTGGCTTCCTCCTGCTCCACGCGTTTTGCAAAGCGGGCGGGATCGATCATCACCACTTCGCCCTGCTGGCTCAAGGCCGCGCGGGCCTTTTCATCCTCCAGAATGCCCTGCATTGAGGAGTAAAGCTTCTGCACGATCTGCGGCGGCGTGCCGGCCGGGGCCAGCAGGCCGATCCAGAACGTGGCGTCGAAGGGCTTGTAGCCCGCTTCCTCCACGGTGGGCACGTCCGGAAGCTGCGCCATACGTTTCACGCCGCTGACCGCAATGGGCTTCAGCTTGCCGGCCTTGATCTGCGGCAGCGCGCTCCAGGTATCGAAGGCGGTGTCCAGTTCGCCACTGATCACCGCCATCTGTGCCTGCGCCGCCGATTTGTATGGAATGTGCGTGGTCTGGATCTTCGCGCGGTTGTTGAGCATGGCAAAGCTCAGATGCGCGATGTTGCCGGGCCCCGCCGAGCCGTAGCTGATCTTGCCGGGCTGCTGCGCCGCGTATCGCGCCAGGTCCTGCACCGTGTTCACCCCATGCTTCTGCGCCCAGTCCGGGTTGGTGACCAGGATGAACGGCGCTTCGAGGATCAGCGTGACCGGTGCAAAGTCCTTTGGCTTGTAGCCGCCCTTCTTGTACACCTGCGGATTGATCGTGACGCTGCTCGAATTGGTCACCATCACCGTGTACCCGTCCGGCGCCGAACGGGCCACCTCGGTGGCGCCGATCAGTCCGTTGGCGCCCGCCTTGTTCTCCACCACCACGGGCTGGCCAAGCGATTTCGTCAGCCGCTCCGACACCACGCGCGCCACGGTGTCCGTGAACGACCCCGCAGGAAACGGCACAATCAGCCGGATCGGCTTGCCGGGCCAGGCGGCTTGCTGCGCCATGACTGCCCCCGGCATCATCCCGCCGAGCACCAGTGCCGATGCCATCGCCATGCCCCACTTCCGTGCCAGTGCTTTCTCGCTCATCTTTTGTCTCCTTCGTTGTTATGTGCAATACGGATATCAAGCGTTACGGGCGCCCTTGGGCCGCGCGGCCGTGCCTGTGATGCCCTTTGCGTCGAGTGCCGCCAATTGGTCCGGATTCAGGCCAAGCACGCGTGCCAGCACCTCGACGGAGTGTTCGCCCAGCGTCGGCGCCGGATTCCGCACGGGCATGGCCTCGGTCGTCTCGCGAAACCATGCGGTGCTGGCCGCATAGGGGCCGCCGTATTGGCGTTCAAGCCCGCACCAGAAGCCCCGCGCCACCAGATGCGGGTCCTGCAGCACCTGCCACATGGGCCGCACTACGCCAGCGGGCACGCCGGCACCTTGCAGGCGCTGCATGGCTGCATCGGCGCCGAGCGTGCCGCACCATGCACCGATGGCTTCATCGATCCGGCGTGCCGCTTCCCGTCTTTGCGATGCGCTCGCCAGCCGAGCATCCGCCGCCAGATCGGCGCGACCGATGACCTCGCACAGCGCGGGCCATTGCGCATCGGTGACACTCAGGACCACCCATGCATCGTCGCCAGCCGTCCGGAAGCAACCGTGCGGCACGTTCACCGGATGCCGATTGCCCTGTCTCGGCGCGACGCCCCCGGTGACCGACTGCTCGACGATAAACGGTGCTGCCATCGACAGCATCGCTTCTACCTGCGACAGATTGACGTGCCGCCCCTTGCCCGTGGTCTGCTGCGCGAACAGCGCCAGCAGGATGGCTGCGCCGGCATTGAGGCCGCCGACCGGGTCGCCATAAGCGTAGGACGTCATCGCGGGCGGGCCATCCGGATGCCCCGTATAGAGCGGCAACCCGCTGGCCTGCTCCAGTGTGCCGCCGTAGGCGCGCGTATTGCTCCACGCGTTGCCCAGGCCGAACGCGGGCATCGATACCATCACCAGTCTCTCGTTGCGCGCACGCAGCGCGGCGTAGTCGAGGCCCAGTTTCGGCAGCACTTCGGCGGAGTAGTTTTCGATGACCGCATCGGCCTGCGCCACGAGGTCGAGCAGCAGCGCCTTGCCTTCGGGACGCGTCAGATCCAGCGTGATGCCCCGCTTGTTGCGGTTCATCAGGTTGAAGTTGCCGTTCTTCTCGTAAAGCCGGTCGCGATAGAACGCCTCGGTGAAATGCGCGCCGCGCCACCAGTCCGGATAGCCCGTGCTCTCCACCTTGATGACCTCGGCACCGAAATCGGCCAGCGTGCGCGATGCCAGCGGCCCCGCCCATCCCATCGTCAGGTCGATCACGCGAATACCTTCGAGCGGGAGCTTTCCGGCCGCCGTGCGTTGCAGTGCAGCAAATGGGGTGTGATCCAGACCCGTGGCGCGATACAGCGCGTCGTGAGCGCCCAGCTTCGGCACCTTGCCACCCGGCAGCGGACCGGCCGTGTCGAGCCGCAGCGGCACTACCGGACCTTCAAACGCCACGCCGCCAGTCTCCACCGGCACAAAGGCGCCCCGTTCCCTGTGAACTTGCTGCTGCAGCAGTTCCGCCATGGTCGGCACGAGTACGGCCGGATGCTTCATCTCCCCAAGCATCTCGAACCACTCGCGGGCCGTGCGATGCAACATCGCAGGCCGTAGCAGCGCATCGATCTCGTCGGCGCGCGCCATGCGCTCCGGCCCGTTGCTGTAGCGTTCGTCGCCGGCCAGATCCGGACGACCGATGGCTTCGCACAGCGCCTGCCATTGCGGCAACGTATGCGTGAAGATGCCGATCCACCCTTCGGCAGTCTCGTAGATGCCGGCCGGATGCGTGCCGCAGAAACGGTTCACGCCAAGACGCCGCAGCGGGTGGCGATTGTCCTGCACCATGCCCGCTTCCATCTCCACAACGCTGAAGATCGATTCGTGCGCGCTCAACACGTAGCGGCGGCTGCCATCGGCCCGCCCGATCAACGCCGCCACCGCAGCGGAGAAACTCGTGAGACCGAACACGATCGCACTCTGCATGTCGTGCGGCATATGCGGCGGCCCTTCCACCGGACCACTGCCATGCACCGCGCCCGCCAGCGCGCGGCAAATGGCTTCGCTGCCTTTGTACTCGCTGTAGGGTCCGGTTTCCCCGAACCACGTCAGGATGATGTCGATTGGCGTGTGCCGTGGTGGCGCCGCTTCGGCGTCCGACCAAACGGGCGCGGCCAGCACCTGCAAGCCCTCGCCCAGCGCACGACCATCGAGCACGACATCACAGGTCTGCGCGAGTTGCGCCAGCCACGCGCGATCCTTCGCATCGGCCGTGACACTCCGTTTGTTCGTGTTGAGCCACGCAAACAGCGCGCTCTGCGGCTGGGCACCGGGTATATCGATCAACGGCGGCATGCCGCGCCAGTCATCGCCGGCGGGGCTTTCCACCTTGATGACCTCGGCGCCGAAGTCCGCGAACAGCTTGCCCGCATAGGCCAGCGCGGGACCGGTGCCCACTTCGAGCACGCGCAGGCCGCCAAGTGCGAGCGCATCCAGATCAGGAACCTGATGTGTCATGGCATCGCCCCCGCTTACCAGGCGTCGACAAAACCGCGACGTTCCCGCTTGCCGCGCAATGCCGCCGATGCCATGCCCTGCGCAATCCACTTGCGGGTCTCGGCCGGATCGATCACGGCATCGATCTCCACGGCAGCCGCCGTGTTGACTGCGTGGCCGCGCTCATAAGACTGCGCCACCAATCGATCGAACAGCGCCTTGCGTTCCGGGCCGTCCGGTACCGCTTCCAGTTCCTTCTTGAAGCCGAGGCGCACCGCACCTTCCAATCCCATCGGCCCGAACTCGCCCGTCGGCCACGAGACCGTGAAGCTCGCCGAGCGAAATCCGCCACCCGCCATGGCCATCGCGCCCAGCCCGTAGCCCTTGCGCAACGTCACTGCCAGCAGCGCCACGCGCAACTTGGCCGCCGTCAGGAACATGCGCGATACGTGGCGCACCTGGCCTTGTGCCTCGCAATCCGGGCCCACCATGAATCCCGGTGTATCGATCAGCGACACGATGGGCAGGCCATGGGCATCGCACAGTTGCATGAATCGCGCGGCCTTGTCTGCCGCATCGGCGTCGATGGCTCCGCCAAGGTGGTACGGATTGTTGGCGATGACACCAACGGGTTGCCCCTCCACACGCGCCAACGCGGTGTGGATGCCCGCGCCGAAACCACCGCGCAGCATCAGCACGCTGCCCACGTCGGCAATGCCTTCGATGGCCTTGCGCGTGTCATACACGCGCAGCCGGTTCTCGGGCACCACGTGTCGCAATGCCATCGGGTCCGGCGCGCTCCAGTCCGCCACGCGTCCCTGGAACATCGACAGGTAGTGACGCGCCACGCGCACCGCCTCGGCTTCATTCTCGACAAGCACGTCGATCACGCCGTTTGCATACTGCACGGCAGCCGGCCCCACGTCCTCAGGACGATAAACACCGAGACCACCGCCCTCGATCATCGCGGGTCCTGCCATGCCGATGTTCGTGGACTTGTCGGCAATGATCACGTCGCAGCAGCCCACGAATGCGGCGTTACCTGCGAAGCAGCGGCCCGACACGATGCCCACCACCGGTACGTTGCCGCTCAACTCGGCAAACGCGGCGAACGAAGGTTGATACAGGCCCGATACCGAGGGAAAGTCCACGTCGCCGGGTCGTCCGCCACCACCTTCGCCGAACAGCACGAGCGGCAGTTCGTCGCGCAATGCCACCTCGACGATACGGTCGGTCTTGATATGGTTGCGCTTGCCTTGCGTGCCTGCCAGCACCGTGGCGTCATAGGCCATCACCGCACTGCGCGCGTTCTCGCGTCCCACGAGATCGCCGTTGATATTGCCGATGCCGGTGATCAGGCCATCGGCCGGCGTGTTCTCGACAAGGTCCTGATGGCTGCGGCGCGATGCCTGCGCAGCCAGCGCCAGTCCACCGTACTCGACAAACGTATCCGCATCGCAGAGATCGGCCACGTTCTCGCGCGCAGTGCGCTGCCCGCGTGCGCGGCGACGCGCCACGGCTTGCGGACGATTGGCATCGTCGAGCCATGCGTGTCGATCCAGCACGCGCTGCAAGTCCGCGCGGATGGCATTGCGATCCACTTTGCCCGTGGCGTCCACGGCCACGCCGTCGCCTTCGGCCTCTTCCAGCACGATCAGGATCTGGTTCTCGGACGCCATGGCGCCCTTCTCCAGCCGAAGATCCACCACGCGGCCATGGCCCTCGGCAACGATCGCGTGTTCCATCTTCATCGCATCGAGCACCGCGACGGTCTGGCCCGGCTTGACCACATCGTTCCACTGCACCGTGATCTCGACCACGCGGCCCGTCAGTGGCGCGCGGACGGCGACCAGTCCTTCATCCACGGTCTCTTCGGGATGCGCGTGGTGCGTCGTCGCTTGTGCGCGATCCGGGGCATTGAACAGCGAATGCTGCGCGCGATCCGCATTGGCAATCGCTTCGGCGGCTGCGGTCAGTTCGGGCAGGATCGCCTCGAAATGCCGCGTGTGGACATCCTGCGCGAGGAAGTCATCGCGCTGCACCAGCGCACGCAGCAACTCCAGGTTGGTCGGCACACCGGCAATACGGAACTCGGCAAGGCTGCGCTGCAGGCGCCGGACGGCCGCTTCGAACTTTGGCGTGGCGCTACGCACGATGAGCTTGGCCAGCAGCGTGTCGAAGTTCGGCGACGGCGCATAGCCCGCATAACCGTGCGAATCGACACGCACATCCGGACCCGAAGGCGCGTCAAAGCGCTCCAGTCGTCCGTGCGCCGGACGCGCCAATCCCTGCGCATCGGTCGTCTCGGCGTTGATCCGCACCTGAATCGCAAAGCCGCGCGGTTGCGGCGGCGCAGCGGGATCGAGGCCCGCATCGGCCAGCGTGCCGCCTGCGGCGATGGCAAGTTGCAGCGCCACGAGGTCCACGCCAGTCACCTGCTCGGTGATCGTATGCTCGACCTGCAAGCGCGGATTCGCTTCGATAAAGACAAAATCCTTCTGCTCGCCGCGCTCGGTCTCTTCCACCAGGAACTCGAACGTGCCCAGGCTGCGGTAGTTCACGCGACGGGCCAGACGCAACGCCGCCTTGATGATGGCGTCTCGCAACGCCGGCTTCAGTACCGGGCTCGGTGCGATTTCCACGAGTTTCTGGAAGCGCCGCTGCAATGTGCAGTCGCGCTCGCCCAGTGCGATGACCTGTTCACCATCACCCGCGATCTGCACTTCGATATGGCGTGCACGCACCACCAAGCGCTCTGCATAGAGCGCCTCCACACCGAACGCGGATGCAGCCTCGGAACGGCAGCGTGCATAGGCTTCCGCGAGATCCTCGCGCTTGCGCACCACGCGCATGCCACGGCCACCGCCGCCGCCCACGGCCTTGATCACCACACCCGCACCGCCCTGGGCATCGAAGAATGTTTCGATCTCGTCCAGCGATGCCCCGCCATGCGTGGCCGGCATCACCGGCACATCGTTCTGCGCAGCCAGT
Organism: Cupriavidus sp. 2SB; assembly: GCF_005503625.1. GTDB lineage: Bacteria > Pseudomonadota > Gammaproteobacteria > Burkholderiales > Burkholderiaceae > Cupriavidus. The sequence continues at coordinate 146,004 of NZ_SCMX01000004.1, forward strand.
TCCAGCGCACGTCCCTTGTCACCGAACAGCGCCAGGTGCTCGACATCAGGACCCACGAAGCGGATGCCCGCGGCTTTGCACGCCTGCGCAAAGTCCGCGCGCTCGCTCAGGAAGCCGTAACCGGGATGCACTGCGTCGCAACCCGTGGATGCCGCCGCAGCGATAACGGCTGCGATATCGATATAGGCCGCAGGCCCGGATGCGTTCAGCGCCACGGCCTCGTCGGCCAGCATGCGGTGCAGCGACGTGGCGTCATCCTGCGAGTAGATGGCCACGGTGGCGATATCGAGATCGCGCGCGGCGCGAATCACGCGCAGGGCGATCTCCCCTCGATTGGCAATCAAGAGTTTTTTCAATTCGGTTGTCTCCGTTTTTCTAATGTGTGTGTCAGGGCCGGATGCCGAAGCGGCTCTCGCCGGCCTCGCGCAATGGCGCCGCAAGATTGGCGAACTCGCATAGCAACGTGCGGGTATCGCGCGGATCGATGATGTCTTCGATGACGAAGGCTTCTGCACTGCGGAATGGCGAACTCAGGCTGCGCACGCGCTGCTCGATCTCTGCGCGCTTCTGCACGGGATCATCGGCGCCTTCGATCTCGGCCTTGTAGGCCACGTCGAGACCACCCTCGATGGGCAGCGCGCCCCAGTTGGCAGATGGCCATGCGTAACGGAAGTTGAAGCGGCCCATATGCTGGTGGCCGGCGGCCGATACGCCATAGGCACGGCGCAGCAGGATGGAGCACCACGGCACCGTGGTCTGGTAGACGGCGGCCAGCGCACGCACACCCTGCCGCATCACGCCTGCCATCTCCGCTTCCAGACCGACCTGTAACCCCAACGTATCGACGAGGTTCACCACGGGCAGGTGGAACGTCTGCGCCAGATCGACGAAGCGCGTGAATTTGTCTGCGCTGGCGCTATCCCAACTGCCGCCATGGAAGGAAGGATCGCTGGCGATAACGGCCACGGGCCAGCCATCCAGGCGCGCGAGCCCGGTCACGACGGCGCAGCCCCACTGCCGCCCCATTTCAAAGAACGATCCGTGGTCCACCAGTGCCTGGATGATCGGGCGAATCGCATAGTCGGCGCGGCTGTCGCGGGGAATGGCTGACAGCAGCCAGTCGTCGCGACGCGTCGCACTGTCCTCGACGGCCACGCGCGGCGGCAGTTCATGCACCGACGGCGGCAGGTACGAGAGAAAGCGCCGCGCCCGCGCAAAGGCCTCCTGCTCCGTGGCCACCTCGTCATCGACCACGCCATTGCGCGTATGCACCTGGCTGCCGCCCAGTTCATGCTTGGTCACGGTCTGGCCCACGCGCGCCTCCACGGACAGCGGCCCCTCGTTGAACAGCTGCGAGGTCTCCTTGACCATGACCGAGTAATGGCTGGCGGCCACGCGCGCCGCACCCATGCCCGCCACGGAACCCAGCGCGAGCGATACCACCGGCACCACCGCCATGTTCTCCACCACGTGCTGCCACACCTTCATGGTCGGAATCAACGTATGGCCCTTGATCTCGACGTTACGCACCGACCCGCCGCCACCTGTGCCATCGACGAGCCGCACCATCGGCAGCCGCAGGTCGTGCGCCATCTTCTCGGCGTGAACCAGTTTGTCGCCCACGGCCCCGTCGTTGGCACCGCCGCGTACGGTGAAGTCGTCGCCCACCAGCACCACGGGGCGCCCATCCACGCACGCACGGCCCATGACGAGGTTCGACGGGGTCATGTCCATGAGGCGGCCGTTGCTGTCATAACGTCCACTGCCGCTCAGTCCACCTACCTCGCGGAACGACTCTGCATCGGCCAACTGCTCGATACGCTCGCGCACGGTGAGCTTGCCGGCTTCACGGTGGCGCTGCACCTTGTCTTCCCCACCCATGCGCGCGGCCAATCGCCTACGGTGGGCCAGTTCATCGACTTCAGGCTGCCAGCTCACATGTGTCTCCCTGTCTTCACGATCTTCCGTCTGCCATATAGCGCATGAGTCATGCCAGGCGTGCGGTGTGCTGATTTCATTGAGGTTTCTGCCAGCCGCCGCTACCATGTCCGCCACAACGACAGAAAAGTGTCCGCGCACAGGACGCTTCAGGAGACACGGTGTCCGCATTGACTACACCGAAGACATCGACACAGGAGGCCGCACCGGCACTTGGCGTGCTTGCCTATCCCCTCGATCCGCAGCAGCCGCGCTTTGCCATGGGCCTCTGCGCAGACGCCACCGTTGCGGCGGCCACCGAAGCAGCATTCCGCACTGCAGATCGCGCGGAGGATGGCCGCACGCTTTTCTCCGTCACGGTGAACGACCAACGCTACGTTGGCGTGTGTCTCGAAGACAGCGCTTGCCGGCTGATCGTGTTGCATCGCGCGGAACCGGAGACCGTGCTGCGCGACGTTCTCGCCAGCGTGCCGGGCGTGCGCAACGATGCGCCCTCCCTCGGCCTGATCGGCGAGAGCGCGCCGATGCAGCGGCTGCGGCGAGAAATACAGACCGTCGCACGGCTCGATGTGCCCGTGCTGATCCTCGGAGAAAGCGGTACGGGCAAGGAACTGGTGGCGCGTGCGATTCATGCGGCGGGCAACGACGCACAGCAAGGTGAGCGTCCGCTGGTCAGTCTGAACCTTGCCGCCCTGCCCGCCACGTTGATCGAATCGGAGTTGTTCGGCTATGCGCCCGGTGCGTTTACGGGCAGCCAGCGGCAGGGACAGGCGGGCAAGCTCGAACAGGCAGCAGGCGGTACGGTGTTCCTCGACGAAGTCGCGGACATCCCCATGGAAATGCAGGTCAAGCTACTGCGCGTGCTGGAAGACCATATGGTGGAACGGCTCGGCAGCCGCCGCGCGCAACGCGTGGATTTCCGGCTCGTGTCGGCCACGAATCGCGATATCTCGGAACTGATCGACGCAGGGCGCTTTCGACTCGACCTGTATTACCGCCTCAGCGGCGTGGTGTTGCGCATTCCGGCGCTGCGGCAACGGCGCGAGGATATCCCGGCGCTGCTGCAGCACTTCGTGGAAGCGTTCTGCACGCGCAACCGCATGCCGGCGCCGCAGATCGATCACGACGTGGCACGCCACCTCGCGGGGCAACCATGGCCCGGCAATGTGCGGCAGTTACGGCAACGCATCGAGGAAGCGCTGGTGTTCTGCGATGGACAGACACTTCGGGTTGCGGATTTTGCGCGAGGCGATGCAGCGCGGAACGTCGCTGTGACGGAGGTCGTGCAACCGCAGATCACGCCGCCTGCCGATGCGTTGCAGATCATCGGTACGGACATGAACGAGGTTGCCCACGCGGCGGTGCTCGACGCCATCACCCGCAACGGCGGCAACAAGAAGCGCGCCGCGGAACAACTACGTATCTCGCGCTCGCATCTTTACAAGATCCTGGAGCGGGGACGGTAAGGGCGTACGTCGTATAAGCCAACACCCGCCGCTATGCGCTCCCCTCTCCCGCGCGAGTGGGAGAGGGGTGGGGGAGAGGGCATGCAGTTCAAATTGCGACCTGTTGGTGATTGCACCGCTCGCCCTCTCCCCCAACCCCTCTCCCGCATGCGGGAGAGGGGAGCAACACAAGCGGTGAGCAAGGACATCAAACCCGCGCCACCACCGCTTCCTCCAGCATCTCCAGCCGATCCTGCCCCCAGAACAACTCGCCTTCGAACACGTAAGACGGCGACCCAAACACCCCTGCAGCCACGGCCTCGTCCGTGTTGCGGCGATACGTTGCCTCGATTTCCGGCAGGTTTGCGCGCGCAATCGAGGCATCCGCATCGAAGCCTTGATCGGCCAGCACCTCGCGCAGCGTCTGCTCCGAGGAGATGTCACGTTCCTCGCACCACTCCGCACGCAGGATCGCTTTGTACAACTCCAGCACGGGTTGCTTCTGCGCGTCCACGGCGATGACGATGCGCGATGCCAGATCGGCGTTGGGACACATATACCGTGGCTGCGGATTGACCGGGATACCGAGCTTGCGGCACCAGCGTGCCAGTTCGGTCACCCGATACTGCTGCCGTTCCGCAGAGCGCTTTCCCAGCAGCATGCCACCAGTGCGCGCATACACATCGGGCAGGTCCACGGGCTTGTGGCGAATCTCCACGTCGTGGCGACGGGCCAGTGCATCGAGTCGGTCCGCGCCCAGGTAGGCCCAGTCCGAATTCATCCAGAAGTAATAGTCGATGGCGGGCCGGTTCATACGCGCTTGCTCCCAGGGACTGCCGCGATGGGCGCACTGACGAAATCCGAGCCACGCATGCAGGCCGCGCTGAAGAAGGCGATGACGCTCAGGATGCCGAGATACCACACGATATAGGTGGGATTGCCGCCGCCGTATGCCAGCAATGACGTGGCCACGATAGGCGCCAAACCCCCGCCGATGGCGCCCGATACCTGCACTGCGATCGAAATCCCGCTGTAGCGCACCTCCGCCGGAAACTGCGCCGAGAACAGGCTGCCTTCCGGCGCGTACAAGGCAGCGTAGACCAGGCCGATGGCAATCGATAGCGCAATCGTGATGTTGTGCGGATCGAGTGTCTGCAGCAGCGCGAAGAACTGCGGTGCGAAGAGCAGGATGCCAGCGGTACCCGCCATGAATACCCATTTGAAACCGATGCGGTCACCCAGCATGCCGAACAGCGGCATGGTGAACAGCGCGATGGCGGCTCCCCATACCGTGGCATCGAGCATCACGGTCTTCGGGATACCGAGCGTGCCGGTGGCATAGGCCAGCGAGAACGTGACCACCGTGTAGAACCACGTCACCTCGGCCAGCCGACCGCCCACCACGGTCAGTACCTGGCGCGGGTAGCGGCGCAGCACTACCAGCGCTGGCATCTCCACGTTGTCGCCCTTCTTCTGCACCTGCTCGAAGTCCGGCGACTCGGCCACCTTCGCGCGAATGAACCAGCCCACTGCCAACAGCACCACGCTGGCCAGGAACGGGATACGCCAACCCCACGTCAGCATGTCCTTCTCCGGCAGCGTCGCCACCATGCCCAGCGCGAGCGAGGACAGCACGAGTCCCGGCGCCACGCCCGCCTGCGGCAGGCTGCCGAAGAAGCCCTTCTTGCCTTCCGGCGCGTGCTCCACGGCCATCAGTACGGCGCCGCCCCACTCCCCGCCAACTGCCACGCCCTGCAGCAGGCGCAGCAGCACCAGCGCCACGGCGCCCCAGTATCCGATGCTCTCGTACGACGGGATCAGGCCGATCAGGATGGTGGGAATGCCCATCATGAACAGCGTGATGAGCAGCATCGACTTGCGGCCCACCTTGTCTCCGAAGTGGCCAAAGACGATGCCGCCGAGCGGCCGGGCGAAGAATCCCACCGAGTACGTGGCGAAGGCCGCCAGCGTACCGGTCAGCGGATCGAATGCGGGAAAGAAGATCTTGTTGAAAATCAGTGCGGCAGCGGTGCCGTACAGGAAAAAGTCGTACCACTCTATGGTGGTGCCCATCATGCTGGCGAGGCCCGCCGTGACATACGCGCGACGTGAGCGCGTGGTCGGTATGGTGTTCATCGTGACGCTCCTTTTGGATTCTGGGTGAACAGCGGCGGTTCAGGCGGGAGGCAACGGCGCAATGCCGTGCGTCTGCCGTGCCCAGTACGCAAACGTGGCGTTGACGATGGATGGTTTGAGCAGGTAGTCGTGCGCCTCGCGAGCGAGTGCGTCGTCGACGGGTGTGAGCGCACCGAATGCCTGCGCACGGATCTGCATGCGCGCGGCGCGTTCGAGGTAGACGGAGAGGTAGGTCGCTTCCTCGCAGCTCTTGCCTGCCGTGAGGTAGCCGTGATGCGCGAGGATGATGGCGCGCTTGGCACCCAGCGCCTCGGAGATGATCACGCCTTCCTGGTCGGCAATGGGCACGCCGGGCCATTCGCCCAGGAACGCGCAATCGTCGTGCAGCGGCGTCATGTCCATCTGCGCGATCACCAGCGGCTGGCGCGCGGCGGCAAGTGCCGAGGCCCAGGGCGAGTGCGTGTGGATGATCGAATGGACATCGGGCCTTGCGTCATAGACCCACAGGTGGAAACGCGTAGCCGGATTCGGCATGCCGTCGCCGGTCAGCGTATTGAGATCGCGGTCCACTTCGATGAAATCGGCTGGCGTGGCTTCGTCGAAGCCGAGTCCGAAGCGCAGCGTCCAGTAGGCGCCCGGACGTTCGGAACGTACACTGATCTGCCCGGCCAGGCCGGCTTCCTGCTCGGTCATGGCCAGGATGCGGCAGGCATAGGCCATGGTTTCCTGCATCGTGCGCGGCTTGTTGCGCAGGTGCTGCGCCATTTCGGTCGTGGCGCGCGTGTCGAAATAGGATTTGTCTCTGAGGGGGGCGTTCATGTCTTCTCTCCGTGGTGGGCTCGCCGGCATGAAACCCGGCGATGCAGGAAGAAGTATGAAAACCAGACCTCGCACGTGCTATGACGTGGTGTTCATAGCAGCTATCTCATCTGGTCACAGGTTGGTCATGGCTTTCACCACAGCAGCCTTCACGGCTGCGTCGGCGTGTCGAGCGAGCGTGCGACCTGCAGCGCGCATTCCAGCAGCGTATCGGCCAGCGGCAGCGCGTGGCGCGCGGCGTGCGTGACCGCCACCATGCGGCGGCGCAGCAGCGGTGCGCGGATCTTCATCTTGTGCAGCCCGTATTCATTGAGCAGGCGCTCGGGCAGGCGGCAAGGCAGGATGCACTCGCCCACGCCGGTGGAGACCAGTTTGAGCATCGCATCCACGGTCTCAGCCTCGGTCACGTACACGGGCCGCAGCCCCGCGCTCTCGATCATTCGACGCAAGGCATAGCCTTGCGGAAAACCGACGAGACGCAGCGAATGGTCCCGCAGGTCCACCCCGTCTTCCGCCGGTGTGCCATGGGAAGGTTGCCGCGTCACCAGGCACATCTCGTCCTCGAAGAGCGGATGCACGGTCAGCGCGGCGGTGTCCACGGCCGTGTCGTAGACCACGCCGAGATCCGCCTTGCCCCCCTCCACCAACGCCACGACATCGGCGGAACTGCGCCCCATCAGCGAAAGGTTCACGTTCGGATGCGTGCTGACGAAGCTCGCCACCACATCGGCGATGAAGTAGTAGCTGACCGTATGCACGATGGCCAGCCTGACCGTGCCCTGCGTGGTGCCATGCGCCTGGCGTATGGCATCGACGGCCTGATCGATGGCGCGGTACGGTCCCTCGATGGCCTCCTGCAGCTTCTGCCCGGCCTCCGTCAAGGCCACGCCGCGCCCGGTGCGCACGAACAAGGGCTTGCCCAGTTGCGCCTCCAGTGTGGACAGTTGCTTGCTGACACCCGATTGCGTCTGATCCAGATCCTCGGCGGCCCGTGACAGCGATTTGAGTTCGGCAATGCGAAGAAAACAGCGAAGCAGGCGATCAGGTGTATCCATTCGGGGGCGGATGGCGGCCATGGCGGCGCCAGTTCAGTCATTGTTTTCAACACGGTATCGCGCTCGCGCACCACTGCAATGCGCACATACCCGTGCCACAGCCTATCAAATCACGTCTGGCCAGGTATAGCAGGGTTCGTGCCCGGCACCACCATGTGTTTCGGCAATCGCTCATGTATTGGGGCAATGTCGGTGGCGGCGCCGCTCCTATGATCGGTCTCAAGGAATGGCCATGCAGACATGCCCTTCCCTTCGAAGATTCCCTCATTCACTTTCAAGGAACTGCAAATGAAAGCCTCGACTCCGATCCTCGCCTCCCTGCTCGCCGCCGTGCTCGCCACGCCGCTGATCGCCAGCGCCGCAGCCCCTGCAGACGTGAAGACCGTCAAGCCGTTCAAGATGACCTGCGAGGAATTCCTGTCGGTCAGCGAGGCCTACAAGCCCGCCGTGGTGTACTGGATCGCCAGCAAGGACAAGCTCGGCGTGCGCGAGAACGACGAGATCACGGTGGACACGCCGCGCACCGTCGAACACGTTGTCGAAGCCTGCAAGAAGGCCCCTGGCCAGAAGCTGGCCACGCACGTGAAGAAGTCGCTGCAGGACCAGACGCTGAAGATCAACTACAACGGGGCCTGATCGGCGCAGCCCGCGCAGGGCTTCCTGTCCTCCTCTGACTTTCCCGCGAGGTACACCATGACCAACCTGGCCAGACGCAACGTAATGATGGGTGCGGCGGCCGCCGCGCTCGCCGCGGCCGCCACGGCGCATGCCGCGACATTCGGCAACCCCGATCGTCCGCCTGAAGGCGCGATCAACGCACGCAATCCGCAGGACCTCACTGACCCAGGCCCGCAGAACCGCGCGCTGGCGGATCAGTTCCCGTCCGCGCAGAACGCGCCGCCTACCGATGTCAACGGCATGCCGCAGTTCTGGGCGTCGTTCAACAACGCGCACAAGCGCGTGCAGAACGGCGGCTGGGCGCGGGAGGTCACGCAGGAGGACTTTGCGATTTCCAAGGACATCTCCGGCGTCAACATGCGGCTCTCCGCAGGTGGCATTCGTGAGATGCACTGGCACCAGCAAGCCGAGTGGGCCATCATGCTCGACGGCAAATGCCGCATCACCACGCTCGACGAGGAAGGCCGTCCTTCCGTGCAGGACGTGAAGGCCGGCGACCTCTGGTATTTCCCACCCGGACTCCCCCATTCGCTGCAAGGGGCGGGCACCACGGGCGCCGAGTTCCTGATCGCGTTCGATAGCGGCATGGCATCGGAATTCAACACGCTGCTGCTCACAGACTGGGTTGCGCACACACCGCCCGAGATCCTGGCCGCCAACTTCGGCGTGCCCGTGGAAGCGTTCAAGAACATCCCGGTCGATAACCTGTGGATCTTCCAGGGCACGCAGCCCGGCCCCCTTGCCGCGGCCCAGCGCGCGGCGTCGTCGAAGAAGGGTCCGCCGGCGCTCCCCGTGACGTTCTCGCTCTCTGACTCCGTGCCGGTGCGCAAAACCCGCAGCGGCCAGGTGCAGATCGCAGACAGCCGCAACTTCCATATCTCGAAGAACATCGCGGCGGCGCTGGTCACCGTGCATCCCGGCGGGCTGCGCGAACTGCACTGGCATCCGAATGCCGACGAATGGCAGTACTACGTCAAGGGCAAGGGCCGCGTGACCGTGTTCGATACGGGCCCGAAGGCGATGACTGCCGACTTCCGTGCGGGCGATATCGGCTATGTCCGCAAGGGCCTGGGCCACTACGTGCAGAACGTGGGCGATACCGACCTGATCTTCGTCGAGGTCTTCAAGGCCGATCACTTCGCGGAAGTCTCGCTGTCCGACTGGCTCGCCCACACGCCGCCGGAAATGGTGATGCAGACGCTGAACATCAGCGCCGAAACCCTCGCGCAGTTCCCGCGCGACCGGCCTGACATCATGCCCGAGTGAGTCTGGCGCCCCGGCTGAATGGCCGGGGCATTTTCCTGCCCTTTTCCTCCCTATCCGGGCGATGTGGTCCTGGCAGTGCGCGCCGATGAGGTCGGGCACAGGGATGTCAACCATGACTATGCGAACCAGTTGTCTGGGGCGGAGCGTGTGAGTCAGGCCGCCTGACCCACCTCGCCATGACAAGGCGCCCGCAATGCTGCGGGCGTTTTTGCTTTCCGGTTTAACACTCAGGACAGCAAGTTGTCGAGCCTCTCGCTCAACCAATCCCCGAACTGACGGACACGGGCCGGAACATTACGGCGATGTGGATACAGCAGGTTGATCGGCATCGGTGCGGGTACGTGGCGCGTCATCACTTCGACAAGCAAACCCGTCTCCAGATCGGGAGCCGCCGTGGCAAGCGGAATCTGGGCCAGGCCGAATCCTGCCCGGCATGCCGCGCTGTATGCGGCACTGTTGTTCACGGTCACCCGATGGGCCATCGGCACGCTGCGGGTCACGCCGCCTTCCTCGTACTCGAATCCCATGGGCGTGCTCGACGGGTTGGGCATGTAATGGATCAGCCAGTGCATGGCGAGATCGTCCAACTTCTCGGGCACGCCGTGCGCTGCCACATAGCTGCGGCTGACGACGTTGACCAGCGGCATCTGGCCAATCGGCCGGCATGCCAGTGACTCGTCCACGACACTCCCGGCCCGGACCACACAGTCAAACCCATCTGCAATGACATCCACCCGCCTATCCGTGCTGCAGACATCGATCTGCAAGGCGGGATGCCGCGCCATGAATTCAGGCAGCGCGGCCATGACGACACCGGCAGCCATGCCGAGCGGCATATCCACGCGCAGCAGGCCGCTCACCTGCTGATGGCTTGTGCTGAACAGCGTTGCCAGTTCCTCGAATTCCTCCAGCAACCGTTCGCTGCGGCCGAGCAGTTCCTGGCCCTCACTCGTCAGCACTACGCGACGCGTCGTGCGCTGCAGCAGGCGCGCACCGAGCTGCTTCTCCAGCCGGCTGATCGATGTGGATACGGTGGAGCGCGGCACCTGCAAGCGCAGTGCCGCCTGCGTGAAGCTGGCTTGCTGTGCGACGAGGACAAAAACCCGCAGGTCGGCGGTGGACGGAAGTTCGGCGGTCATGGGGCGTGGGGCGTGGGGGCGCGTGAGAAA
>NZ_SCMX01000050.1 GCF_005503625.1 Cupriavidus sp. 2SB
GGATAGCCCAGGTGATGGCCCAGTTCGGCACCCAGCGCACGCTCGATCAGCGCCTTCTTGAACGCCATGGCCGCATCCTGCACCGCCTCGGCGGTCATCGGGCCTTTGACGAATTGATCAATTAATTCCTTCGGGATGGCGGGCAATTCCCGCAATGGGGCTTTCGGTTTGCGTGGCATACATGCTCCTTAACGACATGTTATGCCCTACACACAAAATTCCTGACAGGCCCGATAGCTAACGCGAAGCGGGCGGCTTTCGTCATGCGGAGAATGGGTTCAACCCCAGCAATCCGTTGACCTTGTCCAGCCACGTCCAGCACTCGAGGCAGTTGGCAAGGTATATCCCCAAAATCGTCAGCGCGAAATACGGTCCGCATAGATACCATCGTGTAGCGTTCAGACGAGACGGCCACGCCATGGATCCGAAAGTCAGCAGCGCGCTGCCCAGATTGGCCACCATAGCACCCGCGAATTCTGGGTAAAGGTCCGACATTAGATGCTCGATCATGCCAAGTGCGTCCAAGCCCGATACGATGCAGATGACGATCCGGGCGGCGACTTCAATAGCAAACGCGAAGTTGGAGGTCTTTGCCATACTTGAGAAAGGTATCAACGAAGTCGGGCATGCTTGACGTCAGGTCGATGCATCCTGCCGATCCGGCGTAACGTCCGCCGTGGATGGAGAAGTTGCTACGACCGAACGTCGAGGTTCCGGCAAATGGTTCTAGCCAGATGCGACGGTTGCCCCAGGCAATTTCACATCCGGGCCACGCACCAGAGATTTTTTTCAGATGGGGAACCTTGCCGAAGTAGCACGCCACCACGTTCCACGCCGGGTAATCTTCTCTGCGCTGCAACTCAGACTGTCTAGCCGTGTAGTACCCCTGCGGAATCGGCCCTTTACTCCAAACATCCTGATACCGCTTGTCCTGAAATCCCCGCGCTCCAGACACCGCAAACCAAGTTCGAGACGCCATGCCGTTCTCGATCCATCGGAGAATCCTGCCGTTGAATTCGAGCTTGGCACGTCGGGCCTCCATGCGCCGAGCCGTCTCATCGAGGCCCAACATCTCGACCATGAGCCGGACATCGGTCGTCCGCGCGACCGGGCCGAACTTCGCGAGATGCGCCTCCATTACCGTTTTCTTTAGACGAGGATCCCTTTCTATTGCCCAGACTAGGGAGTGCGTAACGACTGACATGGTGAGGGCCTTTGCAGACGACAAGAACCCTCGACGATAGACAAGGCCAGTCAGCGTTGTCTTTGCGGACCATCAACCCCAGACTTCTTCAACGATTGGAGGCCGCCCTCCAATGAAAAATGTTCGCAAAGTCGCCAGGCAAACAAAGTGGCGCAAAAGTAACAAAGTCCAGCACCGAAACCAATTCTCTACGGGTTCCCCCTGAGGGATTTGCCGGGTCGGGCGGCTCACCATGAACGCCGGCAAATCCCGGCATGAAGCCTGCGCATGACGGGACTTTCATGGTCGAAAAATGAAATTGAACGACCGTGCTATTTTGTGTATGCTTGACCCGCTTTCAAGCCGGAGGGGCTTGTGGAGCAAGGGATTGCGGACACAAAAACATAGCCGCCGCGATCCTGGCAAGACCGCAGTACGGCAACACCTTTATTCGAGAATTCGAATCCCGAGACAACTGGAGTCCCCAGAGGCAAGGCCCAAGGACTCGCACACACCAAAGGAACTTGTATGACAGCGCAGTATCAGGTTCAGGACGGCGTCGCCGTCATCACGCTCGACAATCCCCCCGTCAATGGCCTGGGTCACAGCACCCGCCTCGGCATCGTCGAAGGCATGACCCGTGCGCTGGACGATGCAGCCGTCAAGGCCATCGTCATCACCGGCGCCGGCAAGGCATTCTCGGGCGGCGCCGATATCCGCGAATTCAATACGCTCAAGGCCACCCAGGAGCCGACGCTCCACTCGGTGATCCGTGTGCTGGAAGCCTCGACCAAGCCGGTCGTCGCTGCGATCCACTCCGTGGCCATGGGCGGTGGCCTGGAACTGGCACTGGGCTGCAACTACCGTGTGGCCGCCAAGGGCGCGCAGATTGCGCTGCCCGAAGTCAAGCTGGGCCTGCTGCCGGGCGCCGGTGGCACGCAACGCTTGCCGCGCCTGATCGGGCTCGAGCACGCGCTGAACATGATCGTGTCCGGCACGGCCATTCCTTCCGAAAAGTTCGCAGGTTCGAAGCTGTTCGACGAAGTCGTTGACGGCGACGTGCTGCCTGCCGCCGTCAAGTTCGCACAGAACGTGGGCGCTGCAAGCGGCCCGCATCCGAAGGTGCGTGACCTGAAGGTGCGCCATGAAAACGCCGAAGGCTTCATCGCTTTCGCTCGCAACACCGTGGCAGCCGTGGCAAAGAACTTCCCGGCGCCGTCGAAGTGCGTGGACGCCGTGGCCGCATCGCTGAAGCCGTTCGAGCAAGGTCTGAAGGAAGAGCGCGAAGGCTTCATGTACCTGGTCGGTACGCCGGAATCGCGCGCGCTGCGCCATGCGTTCTTCGGCGAGCGCGCCGCAAGCAAGATCCCCGATGTGCCGGAAGGCACGCCGGTCCGCAAGATCGAGAAGGTTGCCGTGATCGGCGCCGGCACGATGGGCGGTGGCATCACGATGAACTTCCTGAACGCCGGCATCCCCGTGATCATGCTGGAAACCAAGCAGGAAGCGCTCGACCGTGGCGTCGGCATCATCCGCAAGAACTACGACAACAGCGCCAAGAAGGGCAAGCTGACGGCCGAGAAGGTCGAGCAGCGCATGGGCCTGCTGAGCACCACGCTGTCCTATGACGACATCAAGGATGCCGACCTCGTGATCGAGGCCGTGTTCGAAGAAATGGGCGTCAAGGAAATCGTCTTCAAGAAGCTGGACGAAGTGATGAAGGACGGCGCGATCCTGGCCTCCAACACCTCCACGCTCGACGTGAACAAGATTGCCTCGTTCACGCGTCGTCCGCAGGACGTGGTCGGCATGCACTTCTTCAGCCCGGCCAACGTGATGAAGCTGCTGGAAGTGGTGCGCGGCGAGAAGACCGGCAAGGACGTGCTGGCCACCGTCATGCAGATCGGCAAGAAGATCAAGAAGACGGCCGTGGTCTCGGGCGTCTGCGACGGCTTTATCGGCAACCGCATGATCGAGCAGTACAGCCGCCAGGCCGGCTATCTGCTGGACGAAGGCGCGCTGCCGGAGCAAGTGGACAAGGCGGTCGAGAAGTTTGGCTTTGCCATGGGCCCGTTCCGCATGGGCGACCTCGCTGGTAACGACATCGGCTGGGCCATCCGCAAGCGCCGCGCCGTGGACAAGCCGGACATCCAGTATTCGAAGACCGCCGACCTGCTGTGCGAAATGGGCCGCTTCGGCCAGAAGACCGGCGCGGGCTGGTACGACTACAAGGCGGGCGACCGCAAGCCGTACCCGAACCAGCAGGTCAACGACATGATCGTCGAGCATTCGAAGTCGCTCGGTATCACGCGCCGCAAGATCTCGGACGAGGAAATCGTCGAGCGCCTGGTGTTTGCCCTGGTGAACGAAGGCGCCAAGATCCTGGAGGAGGGCATTGCCTCGAAGGCGTCGGACATCGACATGGTCTACCTGACCGGCTACGGCTTCCCGCTGTTCCGCGGTGGCCCGATGCTCTACGCAGACCAGGTTGGCCTGTTCAACGTGGCCCAGTCGATGAAGCGCTACGCCAAGGGTTACCACGGCGAAGCCTGGACCGTTGCGCCGCTGCTGCAGAAGCTGGCCGACGAAGGCAAGGGCTTCAACGGCTGACAAGCTGAAAAGCTGACTGGCCGATACGCGAAGGGAGGGCAACGATGCCATCCCTTCGCAGACACCGAACATCCCTCCGCTAGACGCAGAGACACAAAGAATCCGAGGAGCAACACATGAACGAGGCAGTCATCGTATCCACCGCGCGCACCGCGCTGGCCAAGAGCTGGAAGGGCGCTTTCAACATGACGCACGGCGCCACGCTGGGCGGCCATGCGGTGCAGCACGCCATTTCCCGCGCCAAGATCGACGGCGGCGAAGTGGAAGACGTGCTGATGGGCTGTGCCAACCCCGAAGGCGCCACCGGCGCCAACATCGCGCGCCAGATTGCCCTGCGCGCCGGCTGCCCGGTCACCGTGCCTGGCGCCACCGTCAACCGCTTCTGCTCGTCCGGCCTGCAGACCATCGCCATGGCCGCGCAGCGCGTGATCGCCGATGAAGGCGACATCTTCGTGGCAGGCGGTGTGGAATCCATCTCGTGCGTGCAGCAGGAAATGAACCGCCACATGATTCAGGAAAGCTGGCTCAACAAGAACAAGCCGGAAATCTACTGGAGCATGCTGCAAACCGCCGAGAACGTAGCCAAGCGCTACAACATCTCGAAGGATCGCCAGGACGAGTACGGCGTGCAGAGCCAGCTGCGTGCCGCAGCCGCCCTGGAAGCCGGCAAGTTCAAGGACGAGATCGTGCCGATGACGGTGCTGGCTGGCGTGGCTGACAAGGCCACCGGTCAACTGCTGACGAAGGAAGTCACGATCGACGCCGATGAAGGCATTCGCGCCGACACCACCCTGGAAGGCGTCTCGAAGATCCGCACGGCCATGCCGGGTGGCGTGATCACGGCCGGCAACGCATCGCAATTCTCGGACGGCGCTTCGGCAGCCGTGGTGATGAATGCACGCGTGGCCGCTGCCAAGGGTCTGCAACCGCTGGGCGTGTTCCGCGGCTTTGCCGTGGCAGGCTGCGAGCCGGACGAAATGGGTATCGGCCCGGTGTTCGCGGTGCCAAAGCTGCTCAAGAAGGCTGGCCTCAAGGTCGACGATATCGGCCTGTGGGAACTGAACGAAGCCTTTGCCGTGCAGGTGCTGTACTGCGCCGACAAGCTGGGCATTCCGATGGACCGCCTGAACGTCAACGGCGGCGCCATCGCCGTGGGCCACCCGTACGGTGTGTCGGGCGCGCGTCTGGTTGGCCACGCGCTGATCGAAGGCAAGCGTCGCGGCGTCAAGTACGTCGTGGTGACGATGTGCATCGGCGGCGGCCAAGGTGCGGCTGGGCTGTTCGAGGTGCTGTAAGGCATTTCGACTGCTTCTTGTTGTCGTTGTTGTTTCCCCTCTCCCTCCGGGAGAGGGGCAGGGGAGAGGGAACGAGGTTCTGCTTGCCGGTTTGTGGCAATTTGAACCGCTGCCCCTCTCCCCCAACCCCTCTCCCGCTGGGCGGGAGAGGGGAGCTAAGCCAGCTATACACTTCCTTCTCGTTTCAGCCCGGAGCTTCGCATTCCATGTCGCTGATCCTTTCCCGTCGTGATCTCAATTTCGTGCTGTACGAATGGCTCGATGCCGAGTCACTGACGCAGATTCCCCGTTTTGCAGACCATTCGCGCGAGACCTTCGATGCCGCGCTCGATACCTGCGAAAAAATCGCCACCGACCTGTTCGCGCCGCACAACAAGAAAAGCGATGCGCACGAACCGCATTTCGATGGCGAGACCGTTACGATCATTCCTGAGGTCAAGGTCGCGCTGAAGGCGTTCTGCGAGGCTGGCCTCATGGCCGCCGGCCAGGATTACGACTACGGCGGCATGCAGTTGCCGGTCACCCTGGAAAAGGCGGCGTTTGCCTATTTCAAGGCCGCCAACGTTGGCACCAGCTCGTATCCGTTCCTGACGATCGGCAACTCGAACCTGTTGTTGACGCACGGCACTCCGGCGCAGATCGACACCTTTGTGCGTCCCGAACTGGAAGGCCGCTTCTTCGGCACGATGTGCCTGTCGGAGCCGCAGGCGGGTTCGTCGCTGTCCGATGTCGCGACGCGCGCCGACTATGAAGGCGAATCGCCACTGGGCCAGCAATACCGCCTGCGCGGCAACAAGATGTGGATCTCGGCCGGCGAGCACGAACTGTCGGAGAACATCGTCCATCTGGTACTGGCAAAGATCCCCGGCCCCGATGGCAAGCTGATTCCGGGCGTGAAGGGCATCTCGCTCTTTATCGTGCCGAAGTATCTGGTCAATGCCGATGGTTCGCTGGGCGAGCACAACGACGTGGTGCTGGCTGGCCTGAACCACAAGATGGGCTATCGCGGCACCACCAACTGCCTGCTGAACTTCGGCGAGGGCATGAAGTATCAGCCGGGCGGCAAGGCCGGTGCGATTGGCTACCTCGTAGGCGAGCCGCACAAGGGCCTGGCCTGCATGTTCCACATGATGAACGAGGCGCGCATCGGCGTGGGCCTGGGCGCCGTGGCGCTTGGCTACACCGGCTACCTCCATTCGCTCGACTACGCGCGCAACCGTCCGCAAGGGCGGCCGGTCGGCCCGCAAGGCAAGGACCCGGCTTCGCCGCAAGTCCGATTGGTCGAGCACGCCGACGTTCGCCGTATGCTGCTGGCGCAGAAGAGCTATGTCGAAGGCGGCCTCGCGCTGAACCTGTATTGCGCCCGGCTCGTGGACGACGAGCACGCGGCCAAGGCGGCGGGCGATGCAGCAAAGCATCGCGAAATGTCGCTGCTGCTCGACATCCTGACGCCGATTGCCAAGAGCTGGCCGTCGCAGTGGTGCCTTGAAGCCAACAACCTCGCCATCCAGGTACATGGCGGGTATGGCTACACGCGCGAATACAACGTCGAACAGTTCTATCGCGACAACCGCCTGAATCCGATCCACGAAGGCACGCATGGTATCCAGGGCCTGGACCTGCTGGGCCGCAAGGTCGTGATGCAGGACGGAGCAGCGTTCCAGTTGCTGGGCCAACGGGTGCAAGACACCTGCGCGCGAGCGCTCGGTACGGGCGATGCCACGCTGGCCGAACAGGCGAAGGCGCTGGGTGCGGCGGCCAGTCGGTTGGCCGAGGTCACGCGCGAACTATGGGCGGCGGGCGATCCGAACGTGACGCTGGCCAATGCTTCCGTGTACCTCGAAGCCTTCGGGCACGTGGTCGTGTCGTGGATCTGGCTGGAACAGGCGCTGGTCGCACAGGCCGCGCTGGCGTCGGCGCAGGGCGACGATATCGATTTCTATCGCGGCAAGTTGGCGGCAGCGGCGTACTTCTTCCGCTTCGAACTGCCGAAGGTGTATCCGCAGTTCGACCTGCTCGCCTCGCTGGACCGGACCACGCTGGATATGCAGGACAGCTGGTTCTAAAAAACTAGAACGGGAGACAACCATGAGAACCATCCAGCAACTGTTTGACCTCAAGGGCCGCACCGCGCTGATCACCGGCGGTTCGCGCGGCCTGGGGCTTCAGATTGCCGAGGCGCTCGGCGAGCAGGGCGCGCGCGTGGTGCTGTCGGCGCGCAAGGCTGACGAACTGGAATCGGCGCAGGCGCATTTAAAGTCGCGAGGCATCGATGCCTCGTTCATCGCTGCCGATGCTGCACGCGATGACGAGATCGCCCGGCTGGCCGATGAAGCACTGGCCCGGCTCGGCCACGTGGACATCCTCGTCAACAATGCCGGTGCCACGTGGGGCGCCCCGGCCGAAGACCATCCGGTCGAAGCCTGGGACAAGGTGATGAACCTGAATATCCGCGGGCTGTTCCTGCTGTCGCAGACAATCGGCAAGCAGTCGATGATCCCGCGCCGCCACGGCCGCATCATCAACGTGGCGTCGATTGCAGGGCTGGCCGGCAACCCGCCGGGCACGATGGAAACGATTGCCTACAACACGTCGAAGGGCGCCGTGATCAACTTCACGCGCACGCTGGCGGCGGAATGGGGCGAGCACAACATCACCGTCAACGCGTT
Source organism: Cupriavidus sp. 2SB (assembly GCF_005503625.1). GTDB lineage: Bacteria > Pseudomonadota > Gammaproteobacteria > Burkholderiales > Burkholderiaceae > Cupriavidus. Next base: position 7,758 of record NZ_SCMX01000050.1, read on the forward strand.
GGCGCCGGGCTTCTTCCCGTCGAAGATGACGCGCGGCTCGCTGGAACGCATCGGCGTGGACAAGATGTGCGAAGGCGTGCCACTGCGCCGCCTGGGCGATGACGAAGATCTAAAGGGTGCGGCGCTGCTGTTTGCTTCGGATGCAGGCAAGCACATTACGGGGCAGGTGCTGGCGGTGGATGGAGGCGTGAGCGCTGTGTAACCGTTGCCCTTGGTTTGCTCCCCTCTCCCGTAAAACGGGAGAGGGGCAGGGGGAGAGGGTCGGAGGTTCAAGCCACGACTTGTGGTGTTAGAACCGCTGGCCCTCTCCCCCAACCCCTCTCCCGCAGGCGGGAGAGGGGAGCCAACCAGAGGCATAATGCAAGCCAATTTTCAGTTCAGCCCCAAATGACCCAATGCCCCCTCACCATCCCATTCCTCGCCGATATGGGCGTCCTCTGTAACTACATGGAGGATGGCCGCAGCGAGATCGAACTCGAGGTGCAGCAACGGCACCAGAACAGCTGGGACATGGCCCACGGCGGCGTGCTCATGACGCTGCTGGATGTCGCCATGGCCATTGCTGGCCGCTCGTCCGATCCGGATGGACGCGGCGTGGTCACCATCGAAATGAAAACGAGCTTTATGGCGCCGGGACGCGGCAAGATGACCGCGCGCGGGCAAGTCGTGCATCGCACTTCGACGATGGTGTTCTGCGAAGGCGAGATTGTCGATGCCGATGGAAAGATCGTTTCCAAGGCATCCGGTACGTTCAAGTTCATCAAGCGTATGCCGCCCAAACGCGAGAGCGGGGCGGCCGATTCGGGCGCGGACGGTTGATTCCGGCGCGCCCTGTTCAAACTTAGACCGACCTCCCACCGAGTGAAGGAAACGAATATGTCGAACCAAACCTACAAGCGTATCGTCCTGGCCTCGCGCCCCACCGCAGCCGTCACCCCCGACAACTTCCGCCTGGAAGACGTGCCCGTGCCCGAACTGGCCGATGGTCAGGTGCTGGTGCGCAACCATTTCCTGTCGCTGGACCCGTATATGCGCGGCCGCATGGGTGAAGGCAAGTCCTACGCCGACCCGCAGCCGCTTGATGAAGTGATGATCGGTGGCACCGTGGGTGAAGTCATTGCCAGCAAGAATCCGAAGTGGAACGTGGGCGACAAGGTCGTCGGCATGTTCGGTTGGCAGGAGATCGGCGTCACCGATGGCGGTGGCATGCAGAAGGTGGATACCACGCATATTCCGCTGTCGGCCTATCTCGGTTCGGTCGGTATGCCCGGCGTGACGGCATGGTACGGCCTGAACAAGATCATCGCGCCGAAGGCTGGCGAGACCATCGTGGTCAGCGCCGCATCGGGTGCCGTGGGTAGCGTGGTGGGTCAGCTCGCCAAGCTGGCAGGCTGCTATGTGGTGGGTGTGGCCGGCGGCAAGGACAAGTGCGACTACGTGACGAAGGAGCTGGGCTTCGATGCCTGCATCGACTACAAGGCCGCCAAGGATGCCAAGGAACTGTACGGCATGCTCAAGGCGGTGACGCCGAAGGGTGTGGATGGCTACTTCGAGAACGTCGGCGGCGACATCCTCGATGTGGTGCTGGCTCGCCTGAACCCGTTCGCACGCATCGCGGTATGCGGCCTGATCGCTGGCTATGACGGCCAGGACATGCCGATCCGCAACCCGCGCGCCATTCTGGTCTCGCGCTGCAAGATCGAAGGCTTCATCGTGTCCGAGCACATGGAAGTGTGGCCGCAGGCGCTGAAGGAACTGGGCGGCTATGTGGCCCAAGGCAAGATCAAATTCCGCGAGAGCGTGGCCGAAGGGCTGGCCAGTGCGCCGGAAGCCTTTATCGGCCTGCTCAAGGGCAAGAACTTCGGCAAGCAGCTTGTGAAACTGTCGTAAATCGCAAAGCCACAAAGCCATCCGGGAAAGACGCCTCGCAAAGGGGCGCACCCCACTCACAGGAGACAGCCCATGAACGCACCGCAAGCGCCCGCAGACCGTGACGAGATCGCGTCCGGTCTGTCCGAAGAGGTCAAGGCCCGTTATCGCATGCTGCCACGCCCGCCCAGGTTCGAGACGGCGGCGGAAGAGCGGCTGCATCGCAAGCAGCGGCTGGCGGCGTCGTTCCGGCTGTTCTCCAAGTTTGGTTTCGACGAAGGGGTGGCCGGTCATATCACGGCTCGCGACCCCGAGTTCACGGATACCTTCTGGGTCAATCCGTTCGGTGTGCATTTCAGTCAGGTCAATGTTTCGAACCTGATTCGCTGCGATCACCACGGCAATGTGGTGGAGGGCGACTACCCCGTTAACGCAGCGGCCTTCGCGATTCATTCGCGCATCCATCAGACACGCGAAGATGCCGTGGCGGCGGCGCACTCCCACAGCACCTATGGGCGGGCATGGTCCACGCTCGGTCGCAAGCTCGACCCGCTGACGCAGGATGTCTGCGCGTTCTACGACGACCACGCGCTCTATGACGATTTCGGCGGCGTGGTGGTGGAACTGGACGAAGGCCAGCGCATTGCGAACGCCCTTGGTTCCAACAAGGCAGCCATCCTGCAGAACCATGGCCTGCTGACAGTGGGCAAGACAGTGGACGAAGCCGCTTGGTGGTTCATCACGATGGAGCGCTCCTGCCAGGTGCAGATCCTGGCCGAATCGGCTGCTGCACGCACTGGTCAGGCGCCGAAGACGATCAGTGACGCAGCGGCGCGCCAGTCGTATTCCATCGTCGGCACAGCGCAGGCCGGATGGTTCCAGTTCCAGCCGTTATACGCACGTATTGTTAAGGAACAGCCGGATTTGCTCGATTAACAGGGGTAGACCCTTTTAATCACTCCCTGGAGAGGAATGGATGCCTGACATCATCCTGCATCAATACGCAACTTCGCCGTTTTCCGAGAAAGTCCGCCTGGTGCTGGGCGCCAAGGGCTTGTCATGGTGCGCGGTGGAGATTCCGCCGATCATGCCCAAGCCCGACGTGACGGCGCTGACTGGCGGTTATCGGCGTACCCCGGTCATGCAGATCGGGGCAGACATCTACTGCGATACCGCACTGATTTGCGATGTGCTCGACCGGTTGGCGCCCCAGCCGCCGCTGTATCCGGCCTTCCAGGCCGCGCAGGCGCGCATGACGGCAGCGTGGATCGACAGCGCGCTGTTCACGGCATCGGTCACGTACACGATGCAACCGGCTGGCGTGCAGGTGATGCTGGCCCACTTGAGCCCCGGGCAGATCCAGGCGTTCATGGCCGACCGCAAGGCGATGCGTGGCGACACCAATGCGCTGCGCATGCCGCTGCCCGAAGCCGCTGCGATGCTCCACGAGACCTTTGCCCGGCTGCAGACCCAGTTTGCGGCTGGCGTGCAGCACGTGGCTGGCCCGGAGTTGTCGATTGCGGATTTCTCGCTGTTCCACTGCATCTGGTTTATCCGGCGGGCTACGCCGCTGGCGGCAGTGCTCGATGGCTATCCGCTGGTCAAGACGTGGTTCACGCGGATGCAGGCATACGGACACGGCAAGCTGCGCGTGATTCCGTCCGAATCCGCGCTGGCCGATGCGTATGACCACGATCCACTGCCGCATGACACGACGATCCTGCCCGGCAGCGGCTTCTCCGCAGGCGACGCCGTGACCGTGACGCCCACCGACTACGCGAAGGACCCCGTCGCTGGCGTGCTGCTGACGCTGACGGAACACGTGGTGACGATCCGCCGCCAGGATTCCCGGGCCGGGGCGGTGAATGTTCATTTTCCTAGGCAGGGGTATTGGGTGCAGGCGGCAGTCTGAGCATCACCGACCCCGTTGGTTTTTCCCTCTCCCTATGGGAGAGGGGCAGGGGAGAGGGCAAGCGGTTCAAATTCCGATAAGTCGGCAAGCAGAGCCGCTGGCCCTCTCCCCCAACCCCTCTCCCGCGCGCGGGAGAGGGGAGCAAACAAACACAAAACAAAACACATCGACGGAGACACCATGAACCAGTTCGAAGGCAAGGTTGCAGTGATCACCGGTGGAGCATCGGGGTTTGGCAAGGAGTTCGCGAAGATCGGTGCGCAACGTGGCATGAAGCTTGTGCTGGCCGATGTTCAGGAAGACGCGCTCGATTCCACCGTGGCCGAGTTCAAGGCCCAGGGCGCGCAGGTGATCGGACTGCGTGCTGATGTGTCGAAGGCTGCCGAGGTGCAAGCGTTGGCCGATGCGGCGATGACAGCCTTTGGCGAGGTCAACCTCGTTTTCAACAATGCTGGCGTCGGTGCGGGCGGACTGGTCTGGGAGAACACCGAGAAAGATTGGGAGTGGGTGCTCGGCGTGAACCTGTATGGCGTGGTGCACGGCGTGCGGATTTTCACGCCGTTGATGCTGGAGGCCGCGAAGAAGGACCCCTCGTTCCAGGGCCATATCGTCAACACGGCATCGATGGCCGGACTGCTGAACCCGCCAGCGATGGGCGTCTACAACGTGTCGAAGCATGCCGTGGTGGCGCTGACGGAAACGCTTTATCAAGACCTGAGCCTGGTCACCGAACAGGTGCGCTGCTCGGTGCTGTGCCCGTACTTCGTGCCGACCGGCATCAGCCAGTCGCACCGCAATCGTCCCGCGGGGCTTGCCAACGACGCACCGCCCACGCGTTCGCAGATGGTGTCGCAAGCGCTGTCGGACAAGGCAGTGGGTTCGGGCAAGGTCTCCGCGGCCGATGTGGCGCAGCTCACGTTCGACGCCATCCGCAACGAAAGCTTCTATATTTATTCCCACCCGCAGGCCCTTGCCACGGTTCGCCAGCGCATGGAGGACATCGTCAACCAGCGCAATCCGGGCGATCCGTTCGGTGACAAGTCAGAAGTTCGCGCCAGCCTGGTTGCCGCGCTGCGCGGCTGACCTGGTCACGTTCTTGCATAGCCTTTCGGGAGATCCGCGATGACGGAAGCGAAGAGGGAGACCATGATGACCGCGCCTGCCGTGATTCATCACCTGCAGTTCGCCAACCTGCCCAATGGCACGCGGCTGCATTACGGTAGCGCAGGCGAGCCGGGCAAGCCGCTGATCCTGTTCGTGCATGGTTTTCCCGAATTCTGGTACGCCTGGGAGCGCCAGCTTGCCGAGTTCGGTCAGACACATTTTGCGGTGGCGCCTGACCTGCGCGGCTTCAACCTGTCGAGCAAGCCGGCCGAGCCTGAGGCCTATCGGCCCAAGCTGCTCGTCGAAGACCTCGTGCAGTTCATCCGCGTGCTGGGTTACGAGACATGCGTAATCGTGGCGCATGACTGGGGCGGCGCGGTGTGCTGGAATCTTGCGGCGCAGCATCCCGAGCTGATCGAGCGCTTCGTCATCATCAATTCGCCACATCCGTATCTGTTCGCGCGCGCGTTGTCGGCTGATCCGGCGCAGCAGCAGGCATCGGCCTATATGAACTGGCTGCGCAAGCCCGGTTCAGAGCAGGCGCTGGCCGCCAACGAGTTTGCATTGCTGGAGAAAATGCTGACTGGCGAGGCTGGCGCGCTGCCCGCGTGGTTCTCGGGCGATACGCGCGTGCGCTATCACGGGGCGTGGTCCGAACCCGGCGACAACGGCTCGCATTCGCTGACCGGCGGAGTGAACTATTACCGCGCCACGCCGATGCATCCGCCCGCCAAGGGCGAGACCGCGCCCGATATCTCGCGGCTGGACCCGGCCATGTTCGTCGTCCGGGTGCCAACGCTGGTGATCTGGGGCGAGAACGACCGCGCGCTGCCGAAGACGCTGGTGGATGGTCTGGACGCGTTCGTGCCCGACATGCGGCTCGAACGCATTCCCGAAGGCACGCACTGGGTCATCCATGAGCAGCCCGAGCGGATCAACCTGCTGATCCGCAGCGCGCTGCCCTGAACGAAGACTTCCGTTCTACCGCAGCCGATCGCGGTAGAGCTTGAAGTTCTCGTCGTCGAAGCAGACGAACGTGACCTGTTCGATGGTGGGCGCCTTGGCCAGTGCCTCCCGGACCGCAGCAATGGCGATGTCCACGGCCCGCTCGCGCGGGAATCCATAGACACCGGTGCTGATGTTCGGGAAGGCCACCGTGCGCAGGTTGTGTTCGGCGGCCAGCCGGATGCTGCTCCGGTAGGCACTCGCCAGTTGTGCATCCTCGTTCTGTCCGCCCCCGTGCCACACCGGACCCACGGCATGAATGACATAGGGTGCCGGCAACAGGCCACCCGTGGTGATCACCGCCTCCCCGGTGGGACATCCGCCTTGCTTGTCGCGCAGCGCACGGCACGCCGCCATGATCGACGGGCCGCCCGCACCATGGATCGCGCCGTCCACACCGCCTCCGCCCAGCAAGCCATTGTTGGCCGCGTTGACAATGGCATCGACTTCCATCCGCGTGATATCGCCGTGCACAACCTGCAAGTGTTCGCCCGTCATGGTGTCTCCTGGGTCATGGGATTGTGTTCCAAGCATAGGCGGCAAACGCCGCTTATGACATGGCCGATGATCGCGCAAAAGGTGGAGCAACCGGCTCGCCAAGGGTTATTTCGTAATGCTGCGTAGCGGAAACGCTGGCATGATATGGAAATCGAACGACCGTTCACAAATGGTCGTTCACATTTTGAACGCCGTACTGGTGCGCCCCCGGTCGGCATTCGGGTCTAACATGCCCGCGTGCCCCGACTTCGATTGCTTCCGATGTCCGCTCAGCCCTCTCCGTCCGTTCCCGGCTTGCCCGACCAGCCGCTCGACCCGCAAGTTGCGCAGTTGCTGGAATTGGTCGCGCGCGCCAAACGCCCGGCCATCCATACGATGGAGCCCGCTGACGCGAAGATCGGCTACGAGAAGAGCGCGCTGATTCTGGATATCCCGCCGGCCGCCGTGCATGGCGTGGAGAATTTCACGATTCCCGCGCGCGACGGCTACGGCATCCCGGTGCGGCTTTATGCGCCGCGCGAAGCCAGTTGGGCCGATCCGCTGCCGCTGCTGGTGTATTTCCACGGTGGCGGCTTCACGGTCGGCAGCATCAATTCGCACGATCCGCTGTGCCGCATGCTCTGCAACGATGCCGACTGCCTGGTGCTGTCGGTGGACTACCGGCTCGGGCCCGACTGGAAGTTTCCGACGGCGGCCCAGGACGCGTTCGACGTCCTCCACTGGGTCTTTGCCGAAGCAGCCAAGCTGGGTGCCGATCCGGCGCGCATCGCACTCGGTGGAGATAGCGCGGGTGGCACGCTCGCGGCAGCCTGCGCCATCGAGGCGCGCAACACCGGCCTGGAACCCGTGCTGCAACTGCTGATCTATCCCGGCACCAGTGCGAGGCAGGACACCCCATCGAATCGTGCATTGGCCGATGGCTACCTGCTGACGGCGGACATGATCCAGTGGTTTTTCGGCCAGTACCTCGACCGCGATGAGAGCCGCGACGACTGGCGCTTTGCGCCGCTCGACGGTGGCGGGCAGGGCGCCGATGTGCGTGGCGTGTGTCCGGCCTGGATCGCCGTGGCCGGCTACGACCCGCTGCACGACGAGGGCGTGGCCTATGCGGCCAAGCTCCAGGCAGCCGGAGTCAAGGCCACGCTGGCCGACTACCCGACCATGATTCACGATTTTTTCAAGCTCGGACGTTTCATTCACGCTGTTGCGGGTGCGCATGCCGATGCCGTTGCCGCATTGCGGGAGGCGTTCGACAGCTAACGACCACGCAGTCCAGCACAACGCGCCCGACCCCACACAACAACACCGGGGCGAGCCTGCAACTGTTTATCGCTTTATCGGTTTGATCGAAGTCGCAACAGTGCATTTTTGCAGCAGAAGGAGACAAAGACTCATGCAACGCCGCCAATTCATGGCCCAGATGGGCCTGATCGCCGCCACCGCCGCGATCGCAACCGCCGCCGTGCCGGCATACGCCCAGGCGGACAAGTTCCCGACCAAGCCGATCCGCCTCGTGATCGGCTACACCGCGGGCGGTTCCACCGACATTCCGTTCCGCGTGCTGGCTGAAAACGCCTCGAAGATCCTGGGCCAGCCCGTGATCGTCGAGAACAAGCCCGGCGCTGGTGGCGTGCTGCCCGCCCAGATGATGCAGGCCACGCCGCCCGACGGCTACACGCTGGCGCAGGTCGCCATGCCTGTCTACCGTCTGCCGTACACGCAAAAGATCAACTGGGACCCGGTCAAGGACCTCAGCTACGTGATCAACCTGGCTGGCTACTCGTTCGGCCTGGTCGTGCCGGCCGATTCGCCGATCAAGACGATGCAGGATTACATCGCCTACGCCAAGGCCAACCCGGGCAAGCTGACGTATGGCTCGCCGGGCTCGATGACCACGCTGCACCTGACCATGGAAGACCTGGCACTGCGCCAGGGCGTGCAGTTCTCGCACATTCCGTACAAGGGCAACTCGGAATCGATGCAGGCTCTGCTGGGCGGCCACGTGATGTCCGTGGCGGACACCCCGGCCTGGGCGCAGTACGTGGAGACCGGCAAGCTGCGTCTGCTGTCGACCTGGGGCGACAAGCGCTCGGCGCGTTTCCCGAACGTGCCGACGCTCAAGGAACTGGGCATGGGCATCGTGCAGACTTCGCCGTTCGGCCTCGTGGCGCCCAAGGGCACCGACCCGGCCATCGTCAAGAAGCTGCATGACGCCTTCAAGCAAGCCATGGAGATGCCGAACTACCGCGAATCGCTTGCCAAGTTCGATATGGAGCCGTACTACATGAGCACCAGCCAGTACGCCGCGTTTGCCGCGGACACGGTCAAGCGCGAGCGCGCGATCATCGAGAAACTGGGCCTGGCCAAGCCGCAGTAAGCCAAGCCGATCACGGGGCGCTCCTGACGAGAACAGGGCGCCCCGTTTTTCATGGGGAGCGCCAAACCGATGGCCAAAGAGGATTTTCGCCACAGCGTGCCGCTGCGCGTGCGCTGGTCAGAAGTCGATCCACAATCAATCGTCTTCAACGCCCATTACCTGACGTATTGCGATATCTGCGTGACCGAGTATTGGCGCGCGGTGGGCATCCGTTATCCGGAAGACGTGCTGCACGCGCATGGGGTGGACATCTTTGTGGTCAAGTCCACGCTGGAGTATCACGCCTCGGCACGCTTCGACGATGAGTTGGAGATCCGTGGACGCATGGCGCGGCTGGGCCGGTCGAGCATGCTGTTCCGCGTGGAGATGTACCGCGGTGACGAGCACCTGATCACCGGCGAGATCGTGTACGTCTGCGCCGATCCGACGACGCAGAAATCGGCACCGATTCCGGGAGAGGTGAGGGAGAAGATCGGGGGGTGGGAGGTGGTGGTGCCGGCTTCTTGAAAGACCCCGACCCCTGTTGGTTTTCTCCCCTCTCCCGCAAGCGGGAGAGGGGAGCAAACCACCAGAGGGGAGAACACCAAGGGGTCTAGATAGACACCCCCACATCCTCCGCATACCCCCGAATCACATCATCAAAGCTCGCATCGCTTTCGAACCCCAGCGCCACCGCGCGTGACACATCCCACGCGGCCGGCCAGGTCCCGACGATCTTCTCGACACGTTCTTCACGGTTCCACGTGACCCGATCCGCCACGGCATCGCCCGCCACGCGACGCAGTGCCTCCACCATTTGCGCAGCCGTCACCGACAACCCCGGCAGGTTCACCACACGACGATTGCCGAAGCGTTCGCCGTCGAGTTCGATACCGTTGACTAGCGCCTGAATGGCACCGCGCGGCGACAGCAGCCACAGTGACGTGGCCGGGTCCACCGGGCAGTTCGCTGCCTCGCCCGAGAGCGGTTCGCGGATGATGCCACTGGCGAACGACGACGCCGCCGCATTGGGCTTGCCCGGGCGCACGCTGATGGTCGGCAACCGCAGCACGCGGCCATCAACAAAACCGCGCCGGCTGTAGTCCGTCAGCAGCAGCTCGCCAATCGCCTTCTGCACGCCATACGACGATTGCGGATTCAGCGCGGTATCGTCCTGCACTACGGCCGGCAGCTTGCCGCCATAGACGGCCACCGAACTCGTGAACACCACGCGCGGCGCATGGCCCAGCGTGCGGCAGGTTTCGAGCAGGGCGCGCGAGGCGTCCAGGTTCACGCGCATGCCCAGGTCGAAATCGGCCTCGGCTTGCCCGCTGACCACGGCGGCCAGGTGGAAGATCGCACCAGTCTCGCGGTCGATGGCTTGCGCCAGCACGGCCGGATCCGACAGGTCGCCGGTGACCACGCGCACGCGCGCATCGTCGATCTGCGGCGCCACCACGTCCAGCAGCGTGAGCTGGTCGATGGTGACGGCCTTGCCGCCGAGGTTCAGCGTGCCGCGCTTGAGCAGCAGGCGGGCCAACTGCAGGCCCAGGAAGCCGGCGCCGCCGGTAATCAGTACTTTCATTGCAACGTCCAGGTCTTATCGATTCAGGTAAGGCTTCAACCAGCCCAGGCCTTCCGACGTGCCAGCGCGGGGCCGGTACTCGCAGCCGATCCAGCCCGTGTAGCCAAGCTGGTCGATCACGTCAAACAGGTAGGGGTAGTTCAGTTCGCCGAGGCTCGGCTCGTGCCGCTCGGGCACGCCCGCGATCTGGATATGACCGATGCCGGCAAAGTCGCGCTGCAGCTTCTTGGCGATATCGCCTTCCATGATCTGGCAGTGGTAGCAGTCGAACTGCACCTTGAGATTCGCGGCGCCCACTTGCTGGCAGATGGTCTGGCCGTCGCCCTGCAGGTTCAGGAAGTAACCCGGCATGTCACGTGTGTTGATCGGCTCGATCAGCACAGTCACGCCGTGCGCGGCAGCCGAGGCTGCGGCGTAGGCCAGGTTTTCGAGATAGACCGCGCGGCAACGGGCGCGATCCGCATCGGCGGGCACCAGTCCTGCCATGACGTGGATGCGGTCGTTGCCGATCACCGAGGCGTATTCCAGCGCCTTGGCAAAGCCCGTGCGGAACTCGGCCTCGCGGCCCGGCAGGGCGGCCGTGCCGCGTTCGCCAGCGGCCCAGTCTCCGGGCGGCGCGTTGAACAGCGCCTGGGTCAGGCCATGGTCGTCGAGCCGCTTGCGGATCTCGGCGGCGGGATGATCGTACGGGAACAGGTACTCGACGGCCTGGAAGCCATCCTTCGCGGCAGCGCCGAAGCGGTCCAGGAAGTCGTGCTCCGTGTACATCATCGAGAGGTTCGCGGCAAAGCGCGGCATGTCGGCTCCTTGTATCGGAAGATCGGGATCAGCGATTGACCATCTTGGCCGGCGTCAGCCAGACCAGCAGGGCGCCTACCATCAGGATCGCGGAAAGCACATACATCGGCAGTTGCGTGCTCTGGGTCATGTCCTTGAGTGCACCCACCATGTACGGCGACACGAATCCGGCCAGGTTACCCACCGAGTTGACCACGGCGATGCCCGATGCGGCGGCAATGCCGCTCATGAAGGCGGTAGGCAGCGACCAGAACAGCGGTGCGCAGGTCAGTACGCCAGCGGCGGCCAGCGACAGCGCCGCGATGGCCACCGTCGTATTGTGGGTGAACGAGGCGGCGATGGCAAAGCCCGTGGCGCCCATCAGCGCAGGCACGATCAGGTGCCAGCGACGTTCGCGGCGTGCATCGGCACTGTGGCCCAGGATGTTCATCACCACGATGGCGCAGAGGAACGGAATCGCGGACAGCAAACCGATGTTGAGGTTGCCGGTGACGCCGCTGGCCTTGACCAGTGTCGGCATCCAGAACGTCAGCGCGTACTGGCCGGTCACAAAGCAGAAGTAGATCAGGCACATCCACCACACGCGACGGTCGCTGAACACGGCACCCAGCGAATGCACGTCGCGGCCACCAGCCGTTGCGGCAGCGGCCTTGGCGGCGCGCTCGTCTTCCTCGATATTGCGCTTGAGCACACGCTTCTCGTCGTTGTCGAGCCAGGGCGCCTTGTCGATACCGTCACGCAGTACGAACACGGTCACGATGCCGATGGCCAGCGCAGGCAGTGCCTCGATGAAGAACATCCACTGCCAGCCGGCCCAGCCGTGCGTGCCGTTGAACGCGTCCATGATCCAGCCGGACAACGGGTTGCCGAACATGCCAGCCACCGGGATGCCCGACATGAACAGCGCGATCATCTTGGCGCGGCGGTGCGACGGATACCAGTACGTCAGGTACAGGATCACGCCCGGGTAGAAGCCCGCTTCGGCCAGGCCGAGCAGGAAGCGCATGACGTAGAACTGCGTCGGCGTCTGCACGAACACGAACGCCGCCGAGATGATGCCCCACGTGATCATGATCCGCGCAATCCAGATACGCGCGCCGATGCGGTGCATCAGCAGGTTGCTGGGCACCTCGAACAGAAAGTAGCCGATGAAGAACAGGCCGGCGCCCAGGCCGAACACGGTCTCGGAGAATTGCAGGTCCTGCGCCATCTGCAACTTGGCAAAGCCCACGTTTACGCGATCGAGATAAGCGATCACGTAGCAGAGCATCAGGAACGGCATGATGCGCCAGAACACCTTGTTGTAGGCGCGTTTCTCGACGGTGCTGTCGGCGTCTAGCCGAGCGTCGGCAGTCCCCGCCGCGGGGTTGGATGCGGTCATTGGAAGTCTCCTTGGATTTGAACCGGTCGGTGTTCTCCCTCTCCCGCAGGGCGGGAGAGGGTCGGGGAGAGGGCAGGGCGTTGTTATTCGATGTCGCCAGACCGGGCGCTTGCCCTCTCCCCCAGCCCCTCTCCCGCCAAAGCGGGAGAGGGGAGCAAAACTAGGCGTGGGATTTCACCTTCACCACTTCACCTTGAACGTATCCCTTAGCTCCACCAGCGCCTGCTCATCGAGCGGCGCCGGCTTGTCGCGCAGCATCATCCACAGCTTGGCGGTTTCTTCGAGCTCTTCGAGCGCGTAGGCCGCGCGGGACACGCTGCCCTCCCACACCACCGGGCCCAGGCGCGCCAGCAGCACGCCGCGCACCTCGCGGGCAAGCTGCGCCACACGGGCGGCCACGGCGGGGTCGCCGGGGCGGTGGTAGGGGATCAGCGGGATATGGCCCACCTTCATCACGTAGTACGGCGTGATAGGCGGCAGCACGTCGTCCGGCTGCCAGACACCGGCCAGCGTCAGCGCGACGAGGTTGGTGGAGTGCGTATGGACCACGCCATGCGCATCGGGGTTGTTGTCGTACACGCAGCGATGCAGCGTCAGCGTCTTCGATGGCTTGTCGCCGGACACCCAGCTTCCATCGGTCGCCACCTTGGCCACAGCCGCCGGATCGAGCGTGCCAAGGCAGGCGTCGGTCGGCGTGATCAACCAGCCGTCGTCGAGCCGCGCGCTGATATTGCCTGCCGAGCCCACCGTGTAGCCGCGCTGGTACAGGCTCGCGCCGACGCGGCAGATCTCTTCGCGCAGTGCGCTTTCCTGGCTCATCGTGCTGCTCCCAGCGCATTAAGGGCTTCGTCGAAGAAGTTCTCGCCGCCGAAGTTGCCGGATTTCAGCGCCAGCGCCAGCGGGTCATCGCCCAGCGTCACTGTGGCCGGCACACCGGGCGCGATCTGGCGGCCGATGCGCAGCGACTGCACGCCGAGCGCCTGCACCACTGCGCCCGAGGTCTCGCCACCGGCCACCACGAAGCGCCGCGTGCCGCGTGCCTTCAGGCCCGCCGCTACCGCAGCCAGCGCGTGCTCAACCAGTTCACCGGCACGCGCTACGCCCAGTTCGGCCTGCACGGCTTTCACTTCCTCGGGCTGTGCGGTGGCGTAGATCAGCACGGGTTCGTTGTGGGATGCAGCAAAGGCCAGCGCCTCGTCGGCCACGGCTTCGCCGCGTGCCAGACGCAGCGGATCGATACGCAGGGCGGGGCGGTTTTGCGCGATCCAGTGCGCAACCTGTCCATTGGTGGCGCGCGACGCGCTACCTGCCAGCACCACGCCAGGACCATCGACCGCCGGCACCTCGGCAGCGTTGTCGCGTTGCGGCAGCAGTCCGGCGCGACGGAAGTTCTCGGGGAGGCCCAGCGCAATGCCCGAGCCGCCCGTGATCAGCGGCAGCGCGGCGCAGCCTTCGCCCAGCGCGAACAGATCGGCATCGGAGACCGCATCGGCAATCGCGAGCTTCACGCCTTCGGCGCGCAGGGCGTCGATGCGTGCGCGCACGGCTTCCGGTCCCTTGCCAACGGTGTCGTGACGCAGCAGTCCCACCTTGGACTGGCTCTGGCGCTGCAGTACGCGCACGAGGTTGGCATCGGTCATCGGCGTCAGCGGATGATGTTCCATGCCCGATTCGTTGAGCAGTGCATCGCCCACGAACAGATGGCCGCGGAAGATCGTGCGGCCGTTCTCGGGGAAGGCGGGGCAGGCGATGGTGAAGTCGCTGCCCAGCGCACCCAGCAGCGCCTCGGCCACGGGTCCGATATTGCCGGCGTCGGTGGAGTCGAACGTCGAGCAGTACTTGAACACGAACTGGCGGCAGCCTTGGGCGCGCAGCCATTCGAGCGCGGCCAGCGACTGGGCCACGGCGTCATCGGCGGAAATCGTGCGCGATTTCAGCGCCACGACCACGGCATCGGCCTCGACAGTGCCCACCGGCACGCCGATGGTCTGCACGGTGCGCATGCCGTTGCGGACCAGCGTGTTGGCGAGGTCGGTGGCGCCGGTGAAATCGTCGGCGATGCAGCCAAGCAAAGGTCGGTTGCTCATGCTGTTACTCCTTCGCCTTCGGCAACTCGATGCCCGGGAAAATCTTGATCACGGCAGAGTCGTCTTCACCACCATGGCCGGCCGTGGACGCCATCATGAACATCTGGTGCGCGGCAGCCGACAGCGGCAACGGGAATTTGCTGGTGCGGGCGGTGTCCAGCACCATGCCCAGGTCCTTGACGAAGATGTCCACCGCCGACAGCGGCGTGTAGTCGCCCGACAGGATGTGGGGCACGCGGTTCTCGAACATCCACGAGTTGCCCGCGCTGTGCGTGATCACGTCGTAGAGCGCGTCCGGGTCCACGCCCTCGCGCATGCCCAGCGCCATGGCTTCGGCGGCGGCGGCGATATGCACGCCCGCCAGCAACTGGTTGATGATCTTGACCTTGGAGCCCGCGCCGTGGGCATCGCCCAGGCGGTACACCTTGCCTGCGATGGCGGCCAGCACGGCCTCGGCCTTGGCGTAGGCTTCGGCGGGCCCCGACGTCATCATCGTCATTTCGCCGCTGGCGGCACGCGCGGCGCCACCTGACACCGGCGCGTCGATCATCAGCAGTTCCTTTTCGGCCAGCCGCTTGCCGAGCGTCTCGGCAAAACCGGGCGGCACAGTGGCGCAGGCCATCACGAGCTTGCCCTCGGACATCGCCGGCACCGCACCCTGTTCGCCGAACAGCACGGCCTCGGTCTGCGCCGCGTTGACCACGAGCGTGATCACGATATCGCAGCGTCGGCCCACCTCGGCCGGGCTCACGCACGGCACGCCGCCGGCATCGGCAAAGCGCTGCAGCACGTCGGCACGCAGATCGTAGGCGTGGGTCTTGAAGCCTGCGCGCAGCAGCGACTGCGCCACGCCATTGCCCATCGCGCCCAAGCCGATGACGCCAATGTTCTTGGACATCGAAATTCTCCTAAACCTGATGTGTATGGATGACTAGTGCGACGGGCTGACGGGCAGGTCGATGCCTTCGTCGTCGCCGAGTTGCGAGAGCCGGCGCGCCGCGTTGTACATGTGGTTCTGCGCCGCGTTGCGTGCGGCATCGGGGTCGCCCGCGCGGATGGCGGCGGCAATGGCCTGGTGTTCCTCGCGCACCTGACGCGAGAAATCGGCACGGCGCGCCTCGTTGGTACGGGTCACGCGCGTGGCGGTTTCCAGGTACTGGCTCAGGAAGGCCAGCGTCTTGAGGAAATACGGGTTGCCGGTGGCTTCGGCAATGGCACGGTGGAAGGCCACGTCGGCGGCAACGCCGTCGCCGCCTTCGGCCACTTCGGTGTCGATGCGTGCCAGCGCGGCGTCGATGCCGGCCATCGCAGCATCGCTGCGGCGGCGCGCCGCCTGGGCGGCGACCTCGGCCTCGATCGAACGGCGCAGTTCCACGATCTGCAGCACCGCTTCCAGCGTATCGACATCGGTGTAATCAATGCGCAGTGGCCGGATGCCAGCCTGATCGGTCACGAACACGCCGCTGCCCTGGCGAGATTCCACCAACCCCTCGTACTTGAGCCGGGCAATGGCCTCGCGGATCACGGTGCGGCTGACGCCGAACTCTTCGGACAGCACGGCCTCGGTAGGCAGCTTGGCACCCCGGGCAAAGGTGCCGCCCTGGATCTTGTCGAGCAGTTGCTCGGCCACGCTGTCAGTCAGCGCGCGAGCAGGAATCTTCTGGAACATGGCATCGCATCATCAGGTAGTCAGGTCATCATACAAATTTCACGCAACGATGGTAGGCGGGGTTATCCCTGATACGGTGCATTGACTGGCCGATAATCGCACCAATGCTCGCAGTCTGTGCGCGCGCATTGGCGACCTGCCGGGCGTATGATTGCGCCTCTCTTCAGACATTCCGCTACGAGTCATCCATGTCCGTTACTACTGCCCCAGTCCTGGTCTGCCAATGGGATGAAGCCCGCGAGCGCGCCCGCGCCATCCGCTACAGCGTCTTCGTGGAAGAGCAGGGCGTACCGGTGGAACTGGAATGGGATGACATGGACGAGCCAAGCTGGCACGCCCTGGCGTTCGCCGCCGACGGCACCCCGGTCGCTACGGGCCGCCTGCTACCCGACGGACACATCGGCCGCATGGCCGTGCTCAAGGTGGCGCGCGGCACCGGCATGGGCGCCCGGGTTCTGGACGCACTGATGGCGAAGGCCGCCGAACTCGGCTATGCGGAGCTGATCCTCAACGCGCAGACGCATGCGGCGCCGTTTTATGCGCGCGTGGGTTTCGAGCAGGTTGGGGCGGAATTCGAGGAAGCGGGGATTCCGCATGTGGAGATGCGGAAGCAGGTGGGGTGACTTAAGTTTGCGCGATACCGCTATCCGTTTACCGCTATCCGTTGCTATGCGCTCCCCTCTCCCGCGCAGCGGGAGAGGGGTCGGGGGAGAGGGTCAGCAGTGAAAATTGCGACAGGTCGGCAAGCAGGACCGCCGGCCCTCTCCCCCAGCCCCTCTCCCACTTTGTGGGAGAGGGGAGTGAACCCCAAGGGTAGTTCTAGCGCGGCGCAGGCACCGTCCCTGTATCCCGCGTCACATTCAGCCGGCCCTGATACGACACCTCGCCGGTCTTCCCCTCTGCATCGAAACTCCGCTCGACATAATCGAATCGTCCGTCATGCCGTACGCGCAGCACGGTGCTGGCGCGCGTGCCGTAATGCGGGGAGCGGATGAACGATGACGACAGCAGCTTCTCCCACTCCGGCGCCACGCCGGTGCTCGGTAGTTCCCAGTCCGGCGCCTGTTTCTCGTCGGCGAGCATCTGCAGGTAGGGTTCGGCGTCCGAGCCGAACTGGCCACGGTCGGCGGCCAGGACTTCGCACAGCGCGCCGACGCGGCTGCGGACCTTGGGCCATGGCGTGTCGAGCAGTGCGTTGGACAATCCGTAGAGGCCCGGTTTCAGCTTCTGCGGCTGGCGTGTCTTCGAGCGGTTGCTGTACCACCAGAGGTCGTGCAAATCGCTGGCCAGCAGGTTGAACCCGTTGTAGGCGCCATGGGCGCCGGCCAGTTCGTGGAGGTACTCGTCCGGGGTCTGCTCGCCGCGCAGGAAATGCGCGACGAGTTCGCCGCGCGAGCGGGCATCGGTACGTTTTTCGGAGGGGGCGCGGTAGTTGGTCAGCGCGGCGAAACGCGCGCGCGAATCGCCGGGCCATTCGGACGAGGCGGCGTTGGCCACGCCCATCCAGGTGCCCGCATCGCCGATCACCTCGGCCAGGTCGCGGCCAGCCAGCACCTCGGGGGCATCCTGCCACCAGTGCGCGGCCGCCGCGGGGCGGGCATAGAACTCGTCACGGTTGCCGGCCACCACCAGGGCATAGTCCGGGTGCGATTGCCAGGCCACCAGAATCAGGCACATGTCGCTTCCTTTGCTTCTCTTGCTGCTTCACTACAGTGACTGCAGTGACCACGTCACAGCACGTCCAGGTCTACGAACTTCTCGGCCATACGCTCGCCACTGATCCAGTGAGCGAGGCCGCTCTGGCGCCACAGGCCATCGAGCGTGGCATCGAAGGCGGGCGGTATGTCCGCGTAGCTCTCCATCCACGTCTGCAGCCCGGCGCGGGTCTCCGGCCTTCGCATGAGCGTACCACCAATCCCGGTGGCCTCGGCCACCGTTTCCATCCAGCGGTGCCACTGCGGCAACGCCTCGGCGGCGCGGTCCTCCGGCACCTTGAAGTAGACGTAGAGATGATCGCTCATGTCTTGGTTCCCCGGTCGTTCAACTGGCGGATTCAGCCTCGTTCGGCAGCGGCACTTCGTACGGCAGCGCACGCGTGGAGACCGGCGAGCCATCCGCCGCGCCCAGATGCAGCGCGCCGGCCACAGCCGCGTCGATCTTCAGTTCGGCCAGTCCTTCCCATCCACCCAGCGGCGACGGGGCGGCATTGACCACCATGCCGCACGGCTGCGAGGGATCTTCGGGACGGAAAATCTCGGTGGCAGCGGTCGGCACCGCACCTTCGCCGCCCACACGCCACATACGACGCTTGAGCGTGCCGCGATACTGGCTGCGCGCCACCACTTCCTGGCCGGGATAGCAGCCCTTGCGGAAATTGACGCCGCCGATCAGCTCGAAGTTGATCATCTGCGGCACGAACTGCTCCTGCGTGGCGGCGGCGATGCGCGGGATGCCGGCGCCGATGTCGAGCCAGTCCCAGAATGCCGGTGCCGCCTGCGCCAGCGTCGCGCCCAGCGCCTGTTGCAGCGCCTCGGCGCGCGCGGACTCCGCCACGATCTGCCAGCGCGCTTCACCCTCGGCGTCGGCCAGGCGGATCACGCTCACGCCATCGGCATGCGCAGCGGACAGCGGCCCTTGCGGTGCGGGCAGGCCGGCTTGTTTCAGCGCGGCTTCGGCACCTGCGCCGGCCACGCCCAGCACGCGGTGTGTGGCGGAGAGGTCGGACAGTTTGGCCTTGGCGCGCAGCACGAACATCGACAGGCGCTTCTGGATGGCCGGCTGGATGTCGGCGGACAGTTGCAGCACGATGCCTTCGGCGTCGCGCCAGACCAGGAAGCTGGCCATCAGCCGGCCCTTGGCCGAGCAGTAGCCGGCCAGCCGCGCTGCATCGGCCGGCAGGTCTTCCACGGCGTTGGTCAACTGGCTGTGCAGGAAGGTGGCGGCGTCATCGCCGGCCACGCGGATCAAGGCCAGCCCGGCGGGCACGGTGACAATACCGGCGTGCGGCAGGGCGGCGAAGCTATCGGCGAGCGAGGGGAATTCAGTGGCGGACATGCAGACGGTCCCGGAAGACGGTGATCGGTGGTGAAATTGGGGGCGGCAGTGCCATCGTACAAGGTCATACGCAGCGTAGTGCTGCGTCGCCTGTAACGTGTGGTGACACATAGGCCACAAGGCTCCCGGTATTATATGGGCCTGCCGTCATTCCGACCGGCCGCGCGTCTTGCCAGCGCCATATGCTTTCCGCCGATAGTCCCTCGATTGTTCCAATCACTACATGAAACGCCTGTTCCTGCGCCTGGTCGGGGTGCTGATTGTCTCCGCAGCAGCGCTTGCGGGTGGCTTTGCCTGGTGGGCAAACCAGCCGCTCGGCCTGTCCGCCTCGCCCATAGAAGTCATCGTCAAGCCCAATTCGGGCGTGGCCAGCGTCGGCCGCCAACTACAGCGCGGCGGCGTGACCATGGACCCTCGCATGTTCCAGTTGTTGGCCCGGATCACGGGCCACGCCACCGACCTGAAGGCCGGGGGCTACCAGTTCGAAACCGGCGTGACGCCGTTCGAAGTGGTCGAGAAAATCGCGAAGGGCGACGTGTCGCACTACGTGGTCACCGTGATCGAGGGGTGGGAGTTCCGCAAGATGCGCGCGGCCGTGGATGCCAGCCCGGCGCTGAAGCATGACACGCAGGGCATGTCGGACGCCGACCTGATGAAGGCGATTGGCGCGGCGGAAACCTCGCCCGAGGGCTTGTTCTTCCCCGATACCTACCTCTTTGCCCGCGGCAGCAGCGATATCGAGTTGTACAAGCACGCCTACCGCGCGATGCAGAAACGCATCAACGATGCCTGGAACGCGCGCGCGCCGGACTTGCCCTACAAGACGCCGTACGAGGCGCTGATCATGGCGTCGATCGTGGAGAAGGAAACCGGGCAGGCGTCGGAGCGGCCGATGATTGCGGCGGTGTTCGTGAATCGGCTGCGCAAGAACATGATGCTGCAGACCGATCCGACCGTGATCTACGGCATCGGCCCGACTTTCGACGGCAATATCCGCAAGAAGGATCTGACCACGGACACCCCGTACAATACGTACACCCGTGCCGGCCTGCCGCCGACGCCGATCGCGCTGCCGGGCCTGGCCTCGCTGGCCGCGGCTACCACGCCGGCGCCGTCTGACGCGCTGTACTTCGTGGCGCGTGGCGACGGCAGCAGCCATTTCTCGACATCACTTCCCGAACACAACCGCGCGGTAGACAAGTACCAGCGCGGCAAACCGTAATCACATGGGCGGCAAATTCATCACGTTTGAAGGTATCGACGGCGCGGGCAAGAGCACCCATATCGAATGGGTGGCCGAGCGCCTGCGCGCCCGTGGCAACGTCGTGACCACGCGCGAGCCGGGCGGCACGCCGCTGGGCGAGGATCTGCGCCAGTTGCTGCTGCATCGCAAGATGGACCTCGAAACCGAGGCGCTGCTGATGTTCGCGGCACGACGCGAGCATATTGCCGAAGTCATTGCCCCGGCCCTCGCACGCGGGGACTGGGTCATTTCCGATCGTTTCACCGATGCCACGTTTGCCTATCAGGGCGGGGGCAGGGGGCTGGCGCTCGACCGGCTGGAAGCGCTGGAGGCCTGGGTGCAGCGCGGCCTGCAACCGGACCTGACGCTGTTGTTCGACGTGCCGCTGGAAACCGCCGCCGCGCGGCTGGCCAATGCGCGCGAGCCAGACAAGTTCGAGGCGGAGTCCCGCGCGTTCTTCGAGCGGACACGCAACGAATACCTGCGACGGGCCGCCCAAGCGCCGCAGCGCTTCAGGGTCATCGACTCGACCCGCTCCATCGACGAGATTCGCGTGACGCTCGAAGAGATCATCGCAAGTCTCTGAGTTTTATGGCTTATATCCGCGCGGTGATGTCGGCGTACGTCCCTCCGACAATACATGACGTCATGGCGCTAACCGATTGATTCACATGCTTTATCCCTGGCAACGAGAAGACTGGCAGCGGCTGACCGCCTTGCGCGACCGGCTGCCCCACGCGCTGCTGCTGCACGGCCAGCAAGGCATCGGCAAGCGCGACCTGGCGCTGCATTTTGCGCAGGGCCTGCTTTGCGAAGCGCCGCTCGCCGACGGTCAGCCATGCAACCACTGTGGTGCGTGCCACTGGTTCGGCCAGGGCAACCATCCTGACTTCACCGTGGTTCGGCCCGAGGCGCTGGAGGCCGGTGAAGGCGGCGAGGGGGATGCCGAGTCCGGATCGAGCAGCAAGAAGAAGGCGCCGAGCAAGATCATCCGCATGGAGCAGGTGCGCCAGTTGATCGAGGCGGTGGGCGTCGGTACGCACCGGGCCGGGCTGCGCGTGGTGGTGGTGTACCCGCTCGATGCGCTCCAGACCGAAGGTGCCAACGCACTGCTCAAGACGCTGGAAGAGCCACCGCCATCGACGGTCTTCCTGCTGGTCACGGACCGCATCGACCGCGTGCTGCCGACTACCTTGTCGCGCTGCCGCCAGTTTTCCGTGGCGCCGCCGAGCGCGGCGGCGGCACTGGAATGGCTGCGCAGCCAGGGCGTGGCCGATGTGGAGGCGCAACTGGCGCAGGCCGGCGGCGCACCGCTGACCGCGCTGCATGCCGCCGAGGCCGAGGAGCAACCATTGCTGCGCCTGCTGGTGAGCCAGCTTGGCGCAGGTCCGACCTTCGACGCACTGGCCGCCGCCGAGCAACTCCAGAAACTGCCGGTGCCGATGGTACTGGGCACGCTGCAACGCTGGACCTACGATTTGCTGTCGATCTCGCTGGGTACGGGCCCGGCCCGCTATTTCCCCAAGGAACAGGCCGCGCTGGGACGTTGCGCCGGCGCAACCGATGCCCATCGCCTGCAGGGGTTTGCCGGGCGGCTGGTGAACCATCGGCGCAGCGAGAATCATCCGCTGGCGGCACGCCTGGTCATGGAGTCGGTCTTTCTCGATTACCGGCAGATTTTTCGCTAGACGAGACGCAAGTTTGCGATGCGTCTCAAACTGCGCGCCGCCCGTAGGCACGGCGGTGCGCGCGTGGTAAAAGTCGAGCCACGGGTTTCCATGCCCGGCCAGTTACGATAAATAGCCTGCGCAAAGCGGGCAACATGGGGTCAATGATGAATGCACCAGCCACGACGCCACCGCTGACAGCGGCAGGCATACCGCCGAGGAATCCGGCACCCGCCCGTCCGGCCACCCCCCCAGCGGGAGCCGGTCCGGCTCCCGGGACTCCACAGCGTCCCAATGTGTTGTCGCTGTCGATCAAGGATCAGGCCGGACTGTACGCGGCCTACATGCCGTTCCTGGCGCGCGGCGGCATCTTCGTGCCGTCGAACCGCCCGTTCCGGCTGGGGGAGCCGGTGTTCCTGGTGCTGTCGTTGCTGGACCGCCCGCAGAAGTACCAGATACAAGGCGTGGTGGCGTGGATTACCCCGGCTGGCACGCCGATGAAGACGCCCGGCGTGGGCGTGCATCTGCCGGACGATGACAATGGCCGCATGCTCAAGCGTGCGGTGGAAGAACTGCTGGGCAAGACGATCGAATCGGGCAAGCCCACGCAGACGATATAACTCAAGGAAAATGCGAGGTTTGCCTCGCAAGTTATTGGATTTATGAGTCATTCTGGATTTACCGTGCGGATTGCCACGCGCGAGGACCTGCCCGGCATCGTCGAGATCTACAACAGCACGGTGGCCTCGCGCATGGTGACGGCCGATACCGAGCCGGTCAGCGTGGCATCCCGCGAGGGCTGGTTCGATGCCCATCTGCCAGAGCGTCGTCCACTGTGGGTGTGCGAGGATGCCGAAGGCCGCATGGCCGGGTGGGTGAGCTTTTCGGATTTCTATGGCCGGCCCGCCTATGGCGCCACGGCCGAGGTCTCGATCTATCTGCACGAGGACCAGCGCGGCAAGGGCCTTGGCCGCTTCCTGCTGGCCGAGGCCGTGGCCCATGCGCCGAAGGTCGGCGTGAAGACGCTGCTCGGCTTTATCTTCGGCCACAATGCGCCGAGCCTGGCGCTGTTCGAGCGGCATGGCTTTACCCGTTGGGGGGATCTGCCGCGCGTCGCCGTGCTCGACGGCGTGGAACGCGACCTCGTGATCCTGGGCCGCCGGCTCGATTGAGTTTCAAGAGAGTGCCGATGTTCGTAGATTCCCACTGCCATATCGATTTCCCCGACCTGTCCGCGCGCCTGCCTGAACTGCTCGCGAACATGAAGGCCAACCAGGTTACGCATGCGCTGTGCATCTCCGTGACGCTGGAAGATTTTCCGCGCGTGCTGGCGCTGGCCGAACAGCATCCGAACCTGTACGCGTCCGTGGGTGTCCACCCGGACTACGAGGAGGATGCCGAGGAGCCCACGCTGGAACGGCTGGTGACGCTCTCCAACCATCCGCGCGTGGTCGGCACCGGCGAGACGGGCCTCGACTACTACCGCCTCAACGGTCGCAGCGTCGAAGACATGGAGTGGCAGCGCGATCGTTTCCGCACCCACATCCGTGCCGCAAGGCAAACCGGCAAGCCGCTGATCATCCATACGCGCTCGTCAGCCGACGACACGATCCGGCTGATGCAGGAAGAGAACGCCCGGGAAGCCGGAGGCGTGATGCACTGTTTCACCGAGACCTGGGACATCGCCAAGCGGGCGCTCGACGAGGATTTCTATATCTCGTTCTCGGGCATCGTGACGTTCAAGAGCGCGGCGGACCTGCAGGAGACCGCGAAGAAAGTGCCGCTGGACCGCATGCTGATCGAGACCGATTCGCCGTATCTGGCGCCGGTGCCATATCGCGGCAAGACCAACGAACCGGCCTGGGTGCGTCACGTGGGCGAATTCATCGCCCATCTGCGCGGCGTGCCGGTAGAACAGATTGCCGAACAGACGACGGATAATTTCTTCCGTCTTTTCAAGCACATCGACAGGAATGCTCATGTTTGATCTGAAGATGCGACGCATGGCCTCCGCCATGGCGCTCGTGGGCCTGTCCGCGATGGCGGGCTGCGCGCTGGTGCAGGCGGCTCCAGCGGACGACATGCGTAAGGCCGTGGAATTCGACGACGGCAACACGGTGCAGAAACTGCTGCAGAAAGGCGTGGACCCGAACCTGACGGACAACCGCGGCAATCCGTTACTGGTGCTGGCCCTGCGCGAGAAATCGACCAAGGCGGCCAAGGTGCTGATCAAGGCGAAGAACATCGACCTCGACAAGACCAACCCGGCTGGCGAGAACGCGCTGATGATGGCGGCGCTGCAGGGCGACCTGGAGAGCATGAAGCTGATGGTCGATGGCGAAGAGGCCGAGGTGAACAAGAAGGGCTGGGCGCCGCTGCACTACGCGGCAACGAATGGCCACAACGACGTGGTCAAGTACCTGGTGGATCACGCGGCCTATATCGACGCTGAAAGCCCGAATGGCACCACGCCGCTGATGATGGCGGCGCGCGGCGGCCATATCGACACGGTGAAGCTGCTGCTGGACGAGGGCGCCGACCTGCGGCTCAAGAACCAGCAGGGCATGACGGTGATCGACTTCGCCGAGCAGTACAACCAGAAGGAAATCGCGGCCGGCCTCAAATCGCGCTGGCAGAAGGTCTATGGCAACGTGCCGGCCCCCGCGCCAGCGCCCAAGCCGTGGACGCCGCCTAACAGCCAGCCGCAACCCAAGCCTTACTGAGTAAAGACATCCTTCCCCTGGGCGCCCGCTCAGGGGAAATCCCGCTCCGAGATCGGTACGGAGCGGGAGGTGCCGCCCGGCACCCCGTAGAGGCGGAACACGTTCCGGTTGGCGCTGGTGCCGCCGGACTCCCTCAGTTCCGCCAGTTCGAAGCGTTCCGACCGGAACAACTCTCCCGTATCCAGGCTCTGGTAGCGCAGGTCGTAGCTGCCGGGAGAAATCTCATCCATCGTGAATGACGTGCCGCCCCGCACGTAGCTTGTGCGCACCGGGAGCGGCGTGTTGCCCTCCACGGACACCAGTTTCACCATGACATCGGACGGGCTGGCCGAGTTGTCGACGGTCAGCGTCGACAACCCGCTGTCGTTGAGCACCGGATAGCCGGGCAGGTAGCCTGACCGTGTCGGCCACGGCAGGCCACGCGGGGTCAACGTTGGCCGGATGTACTTGCTGTCACGGGTCGAGCCCGGCGCTACGGTGCGCGTCAGCGATGACGCAGAGGGCGTCACGGAGGACGACAGGGTCGATGCGGTGGCGGCCGCCGGTACGCCGCGTCCGGCAGCGTTATCCCCCGACCAGTCGCTCAACAACACTACGATCAGCGCGCCGATTCCCAGGTAGAGCGCAAACGAGCCGAGCTTCGGCAACGGGGTGGCGGGACCACTGTTGGGCGGCGCATCGCGCCATGAGCGGCGCGGCTTGCGTGTGCGGGCGGGCTGTTCGGCAGCCGGTTCGGGTTCGCTGGCGGCCGGGGGCGGAGCGGGGCGCTGGGCCTGCTGGCGTTGCGCGGCCTGTCGTTGTTGCTGGGCCTGGGCGGCACGGTAGGCCTGCCGCTGCTGCGTGGCCTGGCGCTGCTTCTGGTCGGCTTCGCGTTTCTCCTGCGCGACGATCCACTGGTCATGCTCGGCGCGCTTCTCCGGATCGCGCAGCACGTCATAGGCGGCGTTCAGCAGCCGCATGATGCGGTTGGCCTCCTCGCTGTCGGCGTGGCGGTCGGGATGGTATTTCTGGCTCAGGGACTTGTACGCGGCCCGGATGACTTCCGCGGGCGCGTCGCGTGAGACCTTGAGGTTGTCGTAGTGGCTATGCATCAGGCGGGAAAGACGCAATATCGGAGGTCGACAACTGATAACGGCAAGTCGTGGCGAATCTCAAGCGCGGAATGCACGGCAAGCTGCTGCACGACAAACGGCGCGCGGATCGAACCGTGCGCCATTATCGCGTGGGTGCGGGAGTGATGTCTGAGGGATGCCGAACAGAACGCCGGGCAGGGCAATGACGCCCGAGGCT
Organism: Cupriavidus sp. 2SB; assembly: GCF_005503625.1. Lineage (GTDB taxonomy): Bacteria > Pseudomonadota > Gammaproteobacteria > Burkholderiales > Burkholderiaceae > Cupriavidus. The sequence continues at coordinate 33,999 of NZ_SCMX01000050.1, forward strand.
GAATTCTAGGAATCGCACGCATAAAACGCCAGTTACACGTAAGGATGATTGGCCGCTCGGACACGGACTCGTACTCTGCGCGTCGGAACTTCCCCGTCGCCTGCCCCCGCCTGCGAGTCCCCCATGAATACAGTCGCCATCCTGCTGTCGGCTTTTCTGCTGTCCGTGATCGCCCTGGGTGCGTTCATCTGGAGCATGCAGAAGGGCCTGTTCGATACGTCCAGCGCCGCCGCCCGCGTGATCTTCCACGACGAAGGGGCGCATCCCGAAGACCCAGCCTCGGCGCGCGGCGACACCGGCGTGGCAGACGCCGCCCGCACCGCCGCCGACCAGTCGTCGGCACCCGTGGTCTTTCTGTTTATCTGCTGCGCGATGGTCTGGCTGCTGGTGGCATCTGCCGCCGGCCTGACCTCGTCCATCAAGCTGCATGAACCCGACTGGCTGGCCTCGATCCCCTGGCTGACCTTCGGGCGCATCCGCACCATCCACCTGAACGCCGTGGCCTACGGCTGGGCGCCGATGGCCGGACTCGGCATCGCCATGTTCCTGCTGCCGCGCCTGCTCAAGACGGAGCTGGTGGGGGCGCGCTGGGCGGTGCTGGGCGCGGCGGTCTGGAATGCTGGGCTGATCGCGGGTATCGGCAGCATCGCCGCCGGCATCTCCGACGGGCTGGAGTGGCTGGAGATTCCGTGGCAGGTGGACATCCTCTTCGTGGCTGGCGGCGCGTTCGTGGGCATTCCGCTGGTGCTGACACTGGTGAACCGCAAGGTGGATCACCTCTACGTGTCGGTCTGGTACATGGGCTGTGCACTGTTCTGGTTCCCGGTGCTGTTCCTGGTGGCCAACATCCCGGGCCTGCATTTCGGGGTGGAGCAGGCCACCATGAACTGGTGGTTCGGCCATAACGTGCTGGGGCTGTTCTATACGCCGCTGGCGCTGGCATCGATCTACTACTTCCTGCCGAAGGTGATCGGCCAGCCGGTGAAATCGTACGGGCTGTCGCTGCTGGGTTTCTGGGCGTTGGCCTTCTTCTACGGGCAGGTGGGCGGCCATCACCTGGTGGGCGGGCCGGTGCCGGGCTGGCTGATCACGCTGTCGATCGTGCAGAGCATGATGATGCTGATTCCCGTGATCGCGTTCTCGATCAACCAGCACCAGACGCTGCGCGGCAACTTCCACCGGCTGATCGATTCGCCCACGCTGCGCTTCATGACCTTCGGCGGCATGATGTACACGTTGAGTTCGATCCAAGGGTCGTTCGAGGCGCTGCGCGCCGTCAACCGCGTGACCCACTTCACGCACTACACCGTGGCGCACGCCCACCTGGGGCTGTACGCGTTCGTGAGCTTTGCATTCTTCGGCGCCATCTACTTCATCGTGCCGCGCATCACGGGCCGGGAGTGGCCGTACCGCTGGCTGATCTACGCGCATTTCTGGCTGGCCGTGGGCGGCATCGGCGTCTATTTCATCGGCCTGAGCATCGGCGGCTGGCTACAGGGCAAGGCGATGCTCGACGCCGCCAAGCCCTTCATGGATTCGGTGGCGGTGACCGTGCCGTACCTCAAGATCCGCTCCATCGGCGGATTCATGATGCTGACCAGCCACCTCTGTTTCGTGGCCAACTTCATCTGCGTGGCATTCGGCCTGGGGCCGAACCGCAATCGTCCCGCGATGTTCCACCAGGGCAACAAGCCCGCACAGGGAGCCTGAACGTGAACAACGAGAGCGCCCTGCTGGCGGGCGGCATGACGATGCTGGCACTGGCCACCAGCGCCCTGGTGGTGCTGCCCTACATGCAACTGCACGACGTGAAGCCCACCGAAGGGTTGAAGCCCTACACCGCCGCCCAGTTGCGCGGCCGCGAGGTCTATATTGCCAATGGCTGCGTCTACTGCCACTCGCAGCAACCCCGCGATGCCGCGTTCGCGCCCGATGCCAAGCGCGGCTGGGGCCGCGCAACCACAGCCGGTGACTACTACTACGACAAGCCGCACCTGCTGGGCACCATGCGCACCGGCCCGGACCTGATGAACATCGGCGTGCGCCAGCCCAGCGCGGACTGGCACCTGGGGCACTTGTACCAGCCACGTGCATACGTGAGCGGCAGCATCATGCCCGCGTATCCATTCCTGTTCGATGCCAAGGACGCGCCCGACGCCGGCGAGAAGGCCGTGCCGCTGCCGCCGGGCTATGCGCCGCTGGGCAAGGTGGTGGTGCCCACGGCCGCTGCACTGGACCTCGTGGCCTACCTGCAATCGCTGAACCGGACCGGTGCCGTGCTGCCGGCCACGAAGGAATGAGGCCATGAGCGATTTCCGTGATCCCCGTGGTGCGGCAGATGGTTCGGCAGAAAGCTCGGAGCAGCGGCAGGCCGCCGCCGCGCGTGCCCGCGAGCACGAAGACCCGCACGAGAACCGCATGCCGATTCCGCGCTATGTGCTGGCGATGGTAGCCGCGCTGGTGGCGTGGGGCGTGTACTACATCGTCACGGCCCCGATCGACCAGCCTCCGGCGCTCGGCGACCAGCGCACCGTGGCGGACCTGCATGGCAAGCCGAAGGCGGCGGCAGGGGCCGTGGTGGACGGCGCCGCCATCTTCCAGAGCCATTGCGTGGCCTGTCATCAGGCCACGGGGCAGGGTTTGCCGGGTGTGTTCCCGCCGCTGGCCGGCTCCGAATGGGTCACCGGCAGCGATGCCAAGGCGGCGCGGATCGTCCTGCGCGGCGTCACCGGCAAGATCACGGTCAAGGGCACGGCCTACAACGGGGCGATGCCGGCGTTCGCGGCGCAGCTCGGCGATGCCGAGATTGCCGCCGTGCTCACGCATGTGCGCAGCCAGTGGGGCAATGCCGCACCGCCCGTGACGGCGGAGACCGTCGCGGCGGCACGGGCCGATACGGCCAGCATGCAGGCACCTTTCGATGGCGACGCGGCGCTTGGCTCCCCGGGCAGTTAGGACCGTCGCCCCCGCGTCGGCAGGCCCTTGGCTGGCGCTGGCCGCCGCGCTGCTGCTCGGCGCGGCGGCAGTCTACTTCGTGACCGACGGGCTGCGCGCCTGGACACTCGACCAGTCACGCGAGGCGCGCATCGCCCGCCAGGCGCTGCGGCTACCCGCCATCGACGTGTGGAACCAGCAGGGCCACGACCTGCGGCTGTTCGAGGCGGCGGACTCCAGTTCGTCCGCGTTGCACACGCCGGCCGCATCGGTCACACCGTCCATCTACATCGTCGATTTCATCTACACCCGCTGTCCCACGGTCTGCCGGGCGCTGGGCGCCGAGTTCGCGCAGTTGCAACGCCAGATTGCCGCCGATGGCATGGCGCCACGGGTACAACTGATTTCCCTTTCCTTCGATCCACGCGACACCGTGAACGATCTGCTCGGCTATGCCACCAGCTATCGGGCGAATGCCCCCGGCTGGCAGGTGGTGGCCGCCATCTCGCCGGACGCGATGACGAAACTGCTGCGACAGGCTGACGTGATCGCCATCCCGGATGGTCTCGGCGGCTTCGAGCACAACGGCGGGCTGCATGTGGTGGACGCTCAGGGCAGGGTGCTGTCCGTCCATGCGCTAGAGGATTTCCAGCAGGCCTATGCGGCGGCGCTGGCCCACTTGCGCGGGGATCGGCCATGAATCGCGCCAACGTGAGGCTGGCCGGCGTGCTCTTGCTGCTGGCGCTGGCGCTACCTCCCATGCGTACGTTCTTCGAGGCATCCATGGCATGGCTGATGCTCGGCCTGATGCCTTGCCTGTTTGCGGCAGGCGCGCTGGCCCCCGGCATGCTGAGCGCGCGACGGCAGCTGGAGATGGTGCCGCGGATGCGTCCGTATGCGTTGGCGCTAGGGGTGGTGGGCACGCTGGCCTACGGCATCTGGATGCTGCCGATCGCCGTGGATCTCTCGCGCATGTCCCTGCCGATGGGTCTGGCGCGCGACGCGTCGATGGTGCTCGCGGGCCTGGCCGCGAGTGTCGGCCTGCGTGTGGCGCCGTGGCCACTGGTGTTGTTTTTTGGCGGAAACATGGTCTGGATGGCCCTGACTTTTGGCATGCTGTTCATCGACTCGCCCAATCGCCTGTGCGCCAGCTACCTGCTGGGCGACCAGCGGCTGGCAGGCGCCGGGCTGGTGGTCTACGCGGCGGTGATCGGCTCGTGGCTGCTCATTCGCGCCGCGCGGCAGGCCGATGCGGGCGATGACGATGGTGAACGGGTCATGACAGTGCCATCGCAAAGAAAAAACTAAAGAATGTCTCGGACCTGCCGATAAACGCGGCCAACGAGAGAAGTCAGAGAACGGGGCCTGGAAAGAGCCCCGCTTGACCGGGATCGCGGAGTCCCTCTCCGCGCCCATTTGAACTGGGGCAAGTGCATGCTGAGAAGAATCAAGGCAGAACAACTGCAGATAGGCATGTTCGTGGCAAGGCTGGGCGGGCCATGGATGAACCATCCGTTCTGGCGCTCGCGCTTTCTGGTGTCCAGCGACGAGCAGGTGGAGCAGATCCAGGCAGCCAACGTGCAGGATGTGTGGATCGACATCCTCAAGGGCCGCAACCTGCCCACGCCGGCCGCGCCGGAGATGATGGAGGCCGAGGAGGTCGACGAGCCCGAAGCCAGCTTCGAGAGCGAGCTGGAGCGCGCGCGAGAGTTGATCAAGACCGGCCGCATGCTGATCGGGAACCTGTTCAACGACGTCCGCATGGGCCGCGCACTGGAGACGCACGGCGCGCTGCTGCTGGTGGATTCGGCGTCCACCTCGCTGTCTCGCCATTCGCAGGCGCTGCTGGCCATGGCGCGCCTCAAAGCCAAGGACGACTACACCTACCTGCACTCGTTCTCGGTCTGCGCGCTGATGATCGCGGTGGGCCGCAACCTGAAACTGCCCGATGGCGAGGTGCGCGAATTGGGACTGGCCGGGCTGGTGCACGATATCGGCAAGCTGACGCTGCCCGAATCGCTGCTGCTCAAGGGCAGCGACCTGTCCCCGGCGGACGAGGAGAAGATGCGGCGCCACCCGTCGGCGGGCTACCGCATCCTCAACGAGGCGCGGCTCTACAGCAATATCCCGCTCGACGTCTGCGTCCACCACCATGAGCGCGTGGACGGGCGCGGCTATCCGTTCGGCCTGCACGAGAACGAAATCAGCGTCCACGCCAAGATCGCAGCCATCTGCGACACCTACGATGCGCTGACCTCGCCGCGTCCGAACCATCCGGCGTGGTCGCCGGCACGGGCCATGGAGTACATCGCCGTGCGCGTGGACACGCTCTTCGACCGGCGTGTGTTCAAGGCTTTCACGCGCACCATGGGCATCTACCCGCTGGGCACCGTGCTGCGCCTGCGCTCCGGCCGGCTGGCCGTGGTGTGCGGCCAGAACGAGGGCGAGACGCTGCGCCCGCGCGTGATGACCTTCTATTCGGTGACGGATTCCAAACCGCTGCCGCCCGAGGTGATCGACCTGACCCACAGCGACGACACCGTGACCGCTTTCGAGGATGCGCGGCAGTGGGGCTTCACCGACGACCAGTTGATGGCAATGTACGCGCCGCATGCGAACTAGGGGAACAAAGGGAAGAAGGAAGAAGGGAAGAAGCGGCATGGTAGCGGGCTGGCCGCGGATTCTGGATCTGAGACGATTCTGATTCTGCGGCCAGTCGCGCCAGAATTCGCGGCAGCGCGGCGCAACGCTAGTAGACTCGTGGCTTGACTGTCAGCAACCAAGCCTCGCCCTCATGACTTTTGACGCACTGCTGGACCTGTTCCAGCGACGCATTCCCGCCCATCCCTGGGCCCAGATTTCGCTCTACGTGCTGGCGCTCGTCCTGATCGCCGGACTCGCGCAATGGCTCGTCGCACGCGTGGTGGGCCGGGTGGTCTACCGCGTGTTGAGCCTTTCCGGCAACCGCGAGTGGGCCGCCGCGCTCATGCGGCACCGCACCTATCGCCGCCTCGGCTATGCGGTGTTTCTCGCCGTCATCACGGTCGGCATCAGCCAGGTGCCCGATCTCGGCAAGTTCTCGATCCTCATCGAACGGCTGGCGCATGCCGGCACCTGGGTCAGCGTGTTCCTGATGGTGTCCGGCGTGCTGAACGCCTGGCAGACCGTGTTCGCGGCCAGCCGTCGTGCGCAGACGCGCTCGATCAAGGGCTATGTGCAGGTGGCCCAGTTGGCGCTGTGGCTGGTCTGCGGCGTGCTGGTGCTGTCGATCCTGATCGACCGCTCGCCGCTGTGGATGCTTTCCGGTATCGGTGCGGTGTCGGCGGTGCTGTTGCTGGTGTTCAAGGACACGCTACTGTCTCTGGTGGCCAGCACGCAGCTCACGTCCAACGACATGCTGCGCATCGGCGACTGGATCGAGATGCCGCAGTCCAACGCCGATGGCTTCGTGATGGACATCGCGCTGCATACGGTGAAGGTCAAGAACTGGGACAACACCGTGACCACGGTGCCCACGTACAAGCTGTTCTCGGAGAGCTACCGCAACTACCGGCACATGTTCGAATCCGGCGCGCGGCGGATCAAGCGGACGCTGCGGATCGACGCGTCGACCGTGCGGTTTCTCGACGATAACGAGGTAACGGCGCTGATGCGCTTCCGGCTGCTGCACGACTACCTGGAGGTCAAGCAGCAGGAAGTGGAGCAGACCAATCGGGTACTGCTCGGCGAGAACACGGACCCGGTCAACCGTCGGCGGTTGACTAACCTCGGGACCTTCCGCGCCTACGGCATCGCCTTCCTGCGCGCGCATCCCGAAATCCACCACGACCTGCTACTCAACCTGCGGATGATGGAGCCGGACTCGCAGGGTATTCCGATCGAGGTCTATTGCTTCAGCAATCGCACCGGCTGGACGGACTACGAACGCATCCAGGGCGATATCTTCGACCACCTGTTCGCGATCCTGCCGGAATTGGGGCTGCGCTTGTACCAGTCGCCGTCAGGCGCGGACCTGAGCGCGTTGCGTCAGGATTCGCAGTATGGCGCGCATGCAGCGCTGGCGGCTGCGGCGACGGATCCGGGGGCCAGGGAACCGGCGCAAGCGCATATGGACCGGGCGGATCGGGTGGTTTGATGATTTTTGCTCCCTCTCCCGCATGGCGGGAGAGGGGAGTAATACAAGCGCGGAGAATGGACTAAATCAAGCCTTCCGCGGCTTGACCTTGCTCGCAGCTTCCTTCGCACGATCCCGTGCTGTATCCACATCTGCCGCATACGCCAGCGCCACGCCCATACGGCGTTTGGTGAACGACTCCGGCTTGCCGAACAGGCGCAGTTCGGTCTGCGGGATGCGCAGCGCCTCGTCCACACCGTCGAAGACGATGCCTTCGGCATCCACGCCGCCGTAGATCACCGCGCTGGCGCCCGGGGCGCGCAGGCTGGTGTCCACCGGCAGGCCCAGAATGGCGCGGGCGTGCAGTTCAAACTCGTTCTGGTACTGCGTGATCATCGTCACCATACCGGTGTCATGCGGGCGCGGGCTGACTTCGCTGAACCAGACCTGTTCCCCCTTGACGAACAGTTCCACGCCGAACAGCCCCTGTCCGCCCAGGTCGGCCGTCACTGCACGGGCGATGTGCTGGGCGGTTTCCAGCGCCTTGGGGTGCATCGGGTGCGGCTGCCAGCTTTCCACGTAGTCACCGGCAACCTGGACGTGCCCGATCGGATCGCAGAAATGGGTGTCCGCCTTGCCATCGGCACCCAGCGCGCGCACGGTCAGCAGCGTGATTTCGTAGTCGAAATCGATAAAGCCCTCGACGATGATCCGGCCGTGGCTGACGCGGCCACCTGCCATGGCGTAGTCCCATGCGGCCTTGACGTCAGCCGGGCCGTCGATCTTGCTCTGGCCCTTGCCGGAACTGCTCATCACGGGCTTGACCACGCACGGATAACCGATACCGCCGTCGATGGCGGCTTGCAGTTCTTCGAGCGAATCGCAGAATTTGTATGGGCTGGTGGGCAGGCCCAGCGTCTCGGCGGCCAGGCGGCGGATGCCTTCGCGATCCATGGTCAGACGGGCGGCGCGGGCGGTAGGAATCACGCGGACAACGCCGGCAGCTTCCAGCGATTCCAGCATCGGCGTGGCGATGGCTTCGATCTCAGGCACCACCAGATGCGGACGCTCGGCTTCGATCAGCGCCTTGAGCTGGTCGCCATCGCTCATGGTGATGGTGCGCGAGTGGTGCGCCACCTGCTGGCCCGGGGCGTTCTCGTAGCGGTCCACGGCAATGGTTTCCACGCCCAGGCGCTGCAGCGCGATCAGCACTTCCTTGCCAAGCTCGCCGGAGCCCAGGAGCATCACTTTGGTGGCAGACGGGGAGAGGGGGGTTCCAAGGGTGGTCATGGCGGGGGCTCGCGGCAGGGAAGAAAAGACGCGATTGTAGCAAGGCGGGACCCCGGAATCTGCCGCTTGTTTTCTCCCCTCTCCCGCAAGCGGGAGAGGGGCGGGGGAGAGGGCCGGCCGTGCAAATTTCGACAAGTCGGCAAGCAGAACCTCGTTGCCCTCTCCCCCAACCCCTCTCCCGCGAACGGGGAGAGGGGAGTCCTGCAGTGGTACTGCAACCATCAATACGCGATCTTCGCGCTCAGGCTGATGGTGCGCGGATCGGCGGGCTGGACGTAGTTTTCGTACTGGAAGGCCCAGTAGCGTTTGTTGGTCAGGTTCGTCAGCGCCGCGCGGAGCGTCAGTTCCTTGCCGTACAGGCGCGTGTTGTACGAGGCGCCAACGTTGAAGATCGTGTAGCCGCCGATGTTCACGTTGTTGGCTGCATCGATCTTGGTCGGGCCGGTGTACTTGCCATCCACGCCCACCTTGAGGCCCGGCACGAACGGGATGCGGTAGGACACGCGGCCCGTCAGCATGAAGTTCGGTGCGCCGGCCACGCGGTTGCCGATGTTGGTATCGCCCTTGGTGTACTCGGTGTCCAGGAACATCGCGCTGCCGCCCACTTCCCACTGCGAGCCGATGCGCGACGAGCCGGCCAGTTCCAGGCCCTGGTAGACCGATTCGCCATCCTGCACGAACGTCGGCAGCGCGCCGAGGCCGTTGTTGCGCGCGAACTCGCTGCGGCGCTCGATACGGAACAGTGCGGCCGTACCCGTCCAGATGCCCTGGTCGGTCTTGGCGCCCACTTCGTACTGGCGGCTCTTGGCTGGAGTCAGGCCCTGGCCGGCGTTGGCGTAGTTGGTTGCCACCACGCCGCCGCCGTCGAACGATTCCACGTAGCTGGCATACAGCGTCGTGCTCGGCATCGGCTTGAACATGATCGCAGCGGTCGGCGTGATCAGGCCATTCTTGCTGTAGTTCGTATCGCCCACGCCAGTGCCGGTGTAGCTGTTCTGCTCGTAGTTCGTCACGCGCAGGCCACCCAGGATGGACCACTTGTCGGTCAGGTGCATCGTGTCGCTGACGAATGCGGCCTTCTGTTCGGTGTCGCCGGCACGGTACTTCTGGAACGCGGTCTGGCTGTAATACACGCCCGTGTACGGCGCGTAGATGTTGCCGTTATCCAGTGCGGTGTAGACGAAGTTGTTGCTGTAGCGGTCGATCTGCTTCTGCCAGCTCAGGCCGGCCACCAGTTCGTGGCGGAACGGGCCGGTGCGGAATTTGCCCTCGACCATCGTCGTCCAGTTGCTGAATTGCTGGCTTTCGGCGCCGTCGTAGCGGAAATCGCTGTAGTCGCCGGCCGAATTCGACAGGTTCAGCGTGGTCTCGTTACGGCTGCGCGACTGCTTGCTGAAACTGTAGATCGAGCTGACGGTCCAGTCCGAATTCAGGTTGTAGCGCAGGCCGGTCTGGTAGACCTGCAGGTTCGAGTAGAAGTGCGCGTCATTGCCGCTGTAAAGGCCGCCACGGCCGCTCACCACGCCCGGAAGCTGGGCGCCGGTGGTCGACAGCGCGCCCGCATAGAACGACGGCGTCGCCCCCCACGTATTGCGGTCCTGATAGATCCCGTCGAACGTCCACGTCAGGTCGCGCGTGATGCGTGCGTCCAGGCCCAGCGATACCGAGTTGCGGTTGATGCCGACAGCGTTGGACGGCTTGCCTTCCTCGTGGGTCACGTTCAGGCGGTAGCCGAACATGTTGTTCGGGCCGGCGCGGCCGCCCAGATCCACGTGCTCGGTCCAGACGTGCGAGGAGCGGTAGCCCAGGTCCACGCTGGCCGTGAACTGGTCTGTCGGCTTCTTGGTCACGTAGTTGACCGTGCCGCCCGGGTTGCCAAAGCCGTACATGAAGCCGGACGCGCCCTTGAGCAGTTCTACCTGTTCGAGCTGTTCATACGGCATGGTGATGCCGTAGGCGATGAACGGCATGCCGTTGATCTTGTACGCATTGCGCCAGTCGAGCTGCAGGCCGCGGACCGTGGTGTACGACGCCCAGGCATTGTTGGCGTTGCTGTTGTCCGAGACCGACGCGTCGTTGAAAAACACGTCGCCGATCTTGGTGACCTGGCGCTCGGCCAGGTCTTCGCCGGACACGACAGTCGTCGAGAACGGCGTATCGAGCTGCGACTTGCTGCCCAGGGCACCGCTGGAGGCTTTCTTCTGCAACTGCGGGCCGATGTCGACTTCCTGCTTTGCACTCACGGTGACCGACGGCAGCGCCTGTTCGGGTGCGTCGGCGGACTGCGCAAACGCGGCGGCAGTGCATAGCGGGAAGCCGGCCAATACCGCCATGCGGGCAAACGCTGCCAGCGGGCGGATGGTTGAGGGGACGGCGTTTTTGCGGCTCGTGGCGGCCGCGATTTGGCTCTGGGTCATGGTGTCTTATCCGGACTTGAAATGCGAACGCTACTAGGAATGATTCCTGTTAACGTTCAAGCGCGAATAATGCGTAAGCCGGGTAACGCCGTCAAGGTGAAGGTGCGCACAACGCGCAGGAGTGTCGGGGAATGTCGCTTTTACGCGAAGGAAGGCGTCGGAATCGGCGAGAAACGCATGCCGTTACGCCGATTTGTCACGGAAAGGATACGTGGATGAGACTTGATGGATACAACCTTGAATCCGCCTGAACCGGTCTGAACTGGTCTGAACGCCTCCCGGCGGAGCCTCCGGTTCAGCGCAGGCCGAGCAGCGCTTCGAGAGTCTGGGCCAACGTCACCAGCCGTGGCTCCACCTGTTTCTGGAGCGCCGCGAAGGCGTCAGGTCGCGCCACCAGCCCGCAGTTCACAACGAACCACTGGGAGTCCACCGGCTTGCAGAGTGGCACGGCGAAGCCGAACACGTCATGGCGCCATTCGGCCCGGTTCGAGCAGAACCCGAGCGTTGCCAGATCTTGTCGCGCCTGCGCCAGATGGGGCACTGCGCGGGTGAACTGGTCGGGGTCCTGGAGCCGCAACCGATTCAACACCGGCTCGCGGAGATCGGCGGGTACGCGCGAGAGCCACGCCTTGCCCACCGCCGTGGTCAGCATCGGCAGCGTGGCGCCGATATCGGGCAGCAGCAGCGAGTTGGCGATGGAGCGGGCCGTTTCCACATAGATGATCCCGGTGCGCTCACGGATTCCCAGGGACACCGATCCACCCACCTCGTCGGACAACGCTTTCATCAGGGGCCGCGCCACTTGCCGGATCTGCATGCTGGCAAGCAGCGGGTAGCCTGGTGCCAGCACCGGCGCACCCAGCCGGTACTTGGCTTGCGCCGTATCGTGCCGCAGGTAGCCAAGCACCACCAGCGTATGGGTCAGCCGCGCCACCGTGGACTTCGACAACCCGGTGCGCTGCACGAAATCCTTGTTGCCGAGCAGTGATTCGCCCGGGCGGAAGGCCAGCAGGATGTCGATGCCGTTGGCCAGCGTGGTGGCGAACTGGCGATCCTTGTTGCCGCCATTATTGGGATCGGGCGGATTGGCCGGGTGTACCGGATCAGGCTGGGAATAAGGGGAATTCGGATTCATGCGAGCAGTGCCTCGACTTCGTTGACCAGCGCAATCAACGCAGGCCCCATGTCGCGATCGAGCTTGTCAGCCGACATGCGCGCGGTGGGCACGCCGCAATTGAACACCAGGATCTCACCTTCGATGGGCCTATGCATCGGTACTGCCACGGCGTGGATATCGATGAGCCAGTCGCCCGGCGAGCGCGTGTAGCCGCGCTGGGCCAGATCGTCGCATGCCACCTGCACTCTGTCGGCATGGCGCTGCCAGAGCGGCAGATCCGTAAGGCGGACGGCTTCAAGCACCTCGGCCCGTGCGGTTTCCGGGGCCTGCGCCAGCCACGCCCGACCCATTGCCGAAGGCAATATCGGCAGCGACGCGCCAATATCTGGACGAAAAACGATCGGGTCATGGCCGCGGCTGGATTCGACGTAGACCATGCGCAGCCTGTCGCGCAAGCCTAGCGAGACGGAGCCGCCCACACGGTCGGCCAGCGCCTTCATCAGTGGCCGGGCCACCTGGCGCACACGCAGGCTGGCCAGCAGCGGGTAGCCGAGCGCCAGCGACGTGGAGCCTAGCCGGTATCGCCGCAGGCGCGTGTCGTAGAACAGCAGGCCGCGTACGGCCAGGGTGTAGGTCAGCCGGCTAATGGTGGCCTTGGACAGGCCGGTGCGTTCGGAAAGTTCTTTGTTGCTGAGCAGCGGTTCACCGACTCGGAAGCATTGCAGCAGCGAGAGTCCATGCGCCAGGGTGGTCGCAAATTCGGGATCGGGGTGGTGCGGACGAGAGGGTGCCATGCGAAAGAATCTTAGCCGACCCAGCTTCGGAAAGTTCCCGTGATGTTCCAGATAGCGAAACAGTCATCCCACTATTCCGAAACCCGGCGTAGTCTTTTCCTTAAAGATGGAAAACAAGAATGGGGAGACACCAATGATTAGAGATCCCGAAGTATTTGATCCGTTTCTGTTGATGCTGCGTCGGTTTGTGCGCGAGAGGCTGGTCCCGCGCGAAGCCGAGGTGGCCGCGCGTGACGAGGTGCCCCAGGACCTCGTCGACGCCATGGCCGCGCAGGGCATGTTCGGCTACTCGATCCCCGAGGAATACGGCGGCGCGGGCATGACCACCGAGGAGTTGGTGCTGGCCGCGATGGAACTGTCGCAGTGCTCGGTGGCGTTTCGGGCGCGGGTCGGCACCAACACGGGTATCGGCTCCGAGGCCCTGGTGGCAGACGGCACGCCCGAGCAGAAGGCGCGCTACCTGCCGCTGCTGGCCACGGGCGAGGTAACCGGCGCCTTCGCACTGACCGAACCCGACGCCGGTTCCGATGCCACGGCGCTGCAGACCACCGCGCGGCGCGAGGGGGACCACTACATCCTCAACGGGACCAAATGCTTCATCACCAATGCGCCCATCGCCGGGATGTTCACGGTGATGGCGCGCACAGATCCTGACAAGCCGGGTGCGAGCGGCATTTCGGCGTTTATTGTGCCGCGCAATACGCCGGGGCTGACCACGGGGCAGCCGTACCAGAAGATGGGGCAGGCCGGCTCACCAGTGTCAGAAGTGCATTTCGACAACTGCCGCGTGCCGGCCGCCAACCTGATCGGCGGCGAGGAAGGGCAGGGGTTCCGCACGGCGATGAAGGTGCTCAACAAGCAGCGCATCCACCTGGCCGCGCTGTGTACGGGGCCGGCGATCCGGATGCTCGACGATGCTGTGCGCTTTGTCACCGAGCGCAAGCAGTTCGGCCAGTTGCTGGCGGATTTCCAGTTGGTGCAGGCCATGATTGCCGACTGCCAGACGGATATTCACGCAGCCCGCGCACTGATCCTGGAGACGGCCCGCAAACGCGATGACGGCAAGGACGTGACCATGGAGGCGTCGATCTGCAAATACTTTGCGTCCGAGATGTGCGGCCGCGTGGCGGACCGTTGCGTCCAGCTGTTTGGGGGGTACGGGTATATCGCGGACTACGGCATCGAGCGGTTTTATCGCGATGTCAGGCTGTTCCGGCTGTATGAGGGGACGAGCCAGATTCATCAGATCAATATTGCGAAGCGGACGTTTGGGCTGGGGCGGTGAGTTTGGTTTTGGTTTGCCGTTGATTTTCTCCCCTCTCCCGCACGGCGGGAGAGGGGCGGGGGAGAGGGCCTGCGGTGAAAATTTTGATGCCGTCGGCAAGCAGAGCTTTGTTGCCCTCTCCCCCAACCCCTCTCCCGCGCTGCGGGAGAGGGGAGTAACACAGGTAGGGAGACGGGAATCAACCCCCCGGCGCCAGCGCCGCATCAATCGCATCCATCAACTCCTGCAAGCGCAGCGGTTTCCCGCACACCGCATCGAACCCTGCCTCGATGGACGCGCGGCGGTCCTGCTGGCGGGTGAACGCGGTCAGGGCCACGGCGGGAGTCCGAGGCAGCGAGTCCACCGCTTCGCGCACGCGGAGTTCGCGCATGAAGTCGTTGCCGTCGCGGCCGGGCAGGCCGATGTCGCTGATGATCAGGTCCGGGGTGTTTTGCTCGATCTGTCCGATGGCTTCCTCGGCGTCGCGTGCGGTGCGGATGCGTGCGCCGTAGTTGCCGAGGATGGCTGACAGCGCAGCGGCGGCATCGGCATCGTCTTCCACCAGCAGCACGTCCAGCGCATTGAGCGGGACGCTCGGCTCGGTGGCCGGGAC